>CAYREH010000011.1:0-110717 GCA_964423245.1 uncultured Bradyrhizobium sp.
GATCGAGGACGTGATCGCGGATCTCGATTGCGAAATTGACGAGATGCTCCCCGCCGTAGCTGATCGTCAGGTTCACTCGTTGCCACTCTTCGGGCGGCGAGCGATCGTTCACTCTCCCGTTTGAACTCCGACCTCGCAAGTGGGCATCACCTGGCGCTCAAGCTCGCAGCGGTTGGCGCACTGACCTGTGCAGGTCGATCCTTGTCCCCCGAGAGCGTCGCGTAACGCGTGGATTTTGGCAGAGGGATGATTGTCAGGCCTCCGCTGGACGGGGCGTCCGCCGTCGATAAGCCACAACACCGATCAATCCAAATCCGATCAGCGCCAGCGCCCAGGTCGACGGCTCCGGCACGGCCGACGCGACGAACGCTTCGGCGATGACGCGATGCCCGGCAGCAGTCGGGTGAATTCCATCCCAATAGACATAATTGTTGCAATCCGTGCCGGACGGAGCAGCGCCGCAGGCATTCGAAGCATCAGTAAACCCGTAGGCCGCGGGGCTGGCCGCAATCGCCGTTCCGAGTCCGAAGATGTCGAACATCGTGACGTCCGACACGGACTTGAGTTCAAACGCCAGTGCCTGGTTCATTGTTGACGCCAGCAATGCACCAAGACCCGCGGCCTGGAGGCCTGCCGATTGAACTGCCGGCGCGACGCCGATATTCGGTGTATTCCAGACGATGATATGCTTTGCACCCGCAGCGTTGAGACCATCGACGATGGACTTGATGTCGTTTGCATAGGCCTGGGCCGCCGACACGATCGTCTGCGTCGGGTCAGAGCCTGGCGGAAGCGCCGCGATCGCGGCCAGGGTCGCGCGCGCATTGTTGCCGCCCCCCTCGACGACATAGAGCGCCGTTGGCGATGCATGATGATTGACCGCTGCCAGATATTGTCCAGCCTGCTGCACCAGGCTGTAGGGAAAGCCGCCAGGTCCACCGCCGGGCGTACCCGTCGTCGCACCTCCGAAGGCGAAATTGGTACCGCCACCCAACGACGGCAACAGCGGCACGTTCAGCGCTGCCGCGGCGTCGGACGCCCACACAGGACCATTGCTGTAGACCCCGCTCGCATAAGGATAGCTCGGGACGTACAAATTGCCGCTGACAACCTGCCCCGGGGCCGTACCGATTGCGATCGCGTTGTTGCCGCTGTCGGACAAGCTATCGCCAAAGACCACCATCGATGTGAACGGGCTCGCCGAAGCCGGCACATTGACGAAGGATAGCGAGATGACCGCCAAAACAGGCAGAGCCCTGCCAAACAGCCGAAGCATCCTGTAGCCCTCCCCTGTGAACTTCGTGTTCTTTAACGGCCATCTCAGATCATTAATTCTTCACCGTCAACCTAGCATTGCATCTATTTTCCCGGTGCCGAAGTCACCCGAGATGATTGCGGCAGTGCGAAATCCTCCGCCAGCACATCGCTTCTGATCTCCAGCCAACGCCAGACGATGATCGAGGGCCTTGGATCGGTGATGGGGCGACCTGAATCACTGACAGCTCGCCGCTGTTGGCGAAGGGAACAATCCCATGGCAGCGCGCTGACAGGGCGGTCACTTCCATGCGGTTCATCTCGCCTGGCGCGCCGTCGACGCTACTGTTCCGCAGCGCTCGCGCGACGACAATGAACTGGGACGGCCCGCCCGACGCGATGCCGTCGGAACTCCGTTCTGCGACACTCAGGACGGTCTCTCTCGTTCGCCCCCTCCTGACGATTCGGATCAACGTCCTTCTTCCCCGAGATCAGCGTCATTGGAACCATTGGTCACAGATGTCGATTAGATCTGCTTAGGACGACACCGATACTGCATGTTCATTTGTCTTGTGGTGCTCGATGAGCGATTTTGTGGAGGCGAGATACGCAGTCATCGTGCTTCGCCAAGCAGAACTCTGCGGCGCCGAAGCTGCCTGCGACATGATCCTCGGGCTCGCGCGCGATCTGAACCTCAGTTCTGGTTTGGCGATCGGGCATTCGCGCCGTGCCGCCGCGGTGAAAGCGATCAACACGCTCGCGCTCGACTTCAATCGGTCGAGACGTCCATCAGAGACACGTTGGTCGGCCGCGCATTCCGCCGCGCTCGCCTGGTGTGAGGCGGCTCGAACATAGGGCCAGCCGGAACGAGTGGCATCCGGGACGCCGAAAATGCCGCAGCGTCGCGTGATGGCCGCCAGGCCGAAACACGCCAGAGCTGGTCGCGATGCATCGGCGGCAGCGGCCTCGTCATTCAATGATTTCAGGCGGCATCCGACAGGCCCGATACATGGTTGGCACCGATTAAATCCATCTGCCATCCACAATCGCGCTTGATCGATCCGCTGCGATGCAAGACATTGCATCGCACCCAATTGTGGCGGAGCCGGCAGGACGCCTGATGTTCTCCATTTCAGAGCCGTTCATCCGCCGCCCCGTCGCCACCACGCTCCTTTCCATCGGCCTGTTCCTGCTGGGCCTGGTGGCCTACCGCTTTCTGCCCGTGGCGTCCGTGCCGAACGTGGATTTCCCAACCATCTTCGTCTACGCGTTCCGGCCCGGCGCGGATCCATCGGTGATGGCCGCGACCGTGGCGGCTCCGCTCGAACGACGGCTCGGCGAGATCGCGGGCGTCAACCAGATCACCTCGACCAGCACCCTCGGGCTGAGCAGCGTGCTGCTGCAATTCGACATCAACCGAAGCCTTGATCGCGCAGCCCGGGACGTGCAGGCCGCGATCAACGCCTCCCTTCCGGACCTGCCGAGCGACCTCCCCTCACTGCCGCGCTTCGGCAAGGCCAATACCTCGGGTGCTCCCGTCTATGTCCTTGCGCTGACCTCGCGGACCCTGTCCACATCGGCACTTTATGACGCGGCGGATACCGTCCTGCTGCAACGGATCGCCCAGGTCCCCGGCGTCGGCAACGTGACGGTCTCCGGTGCGGACCAGCCCGCGGTCCGCATCCAGCTCAATCCGGTCGCACTCGCGAACGCGGGTATTTCCAGTGACGATGTCCGGACAGCCATCATCGGCGCCAACCCGCTCGGCCCCGTCGGCCTCTTCAATGGCGAGCGCCAGAGCGAAACGCTCGGGCTCAACCGGCAGATGCGTTCCGCGCAGGAATTTCGGGACGTCATCATCAAGAGCTACAAGGGCAATTTCGTGCGCCTGTCCGACGTCGCCAACATCGAGGATTCCGTCAAGAACGTGAGGTCCGTTGCGTGGTACAACAGGCAGCCTGCCGTCCTGATCGAGATCAGGAAGCAGGGCGATGCCAACGTCATCGAGACCGTCGACCGCGTCAAGGCGCTGATCCCCGAACTGAAACAGTGGATCCCGGCCGGCGTCGAAATTGCCACGCTGGTCGATCGCACCGTCACGATTCGCGCCAGCGTCGTCGACATGCAGTGGACACTGCTGGCAACCGCCGTGCTGGTGATGCTGGTCGTCTTCATCTTCCTGCGCCGGCTGACGCCGACGGTCGCGGCCGGAATCTCGGTGCCGCTTGCGCTCGCCGGCACCTGCGCCGGGATGTGGCTGGCCGGGTTCTCGATCGACAATCTGTCCCTGATGGCGCTGGCGATCTCGGTCGGGTTCGTGGTCGACGACGCCATCGTCATGATCGAGAACATGTACCGCAACCTCGAGCAGGGCATGCGGCCCATGCAGGCCGCGCTCGATGGCGCGAGGCAGATCGGCTTCACCGTCGTTTCAATCTCGCTGTCGCTGGTCGCAGCCTTCATCCCGCTGATCTTCATGGACGGGATCGTCGGACGTCTGCTGCGCGAGTTCTCCCTGACGCTGACCTTCGCGATCCTGGTCTCGACGCTGGTCTCGCTGACGGTCACACCCATGATCTGCGCCCACTATATCCGTGAGGCGACATCGGGCACGGCGACGCTGTACGACCGCGTCGTCGAGCGATCGTTGACAACACTGGTCAATGCCTACCTGCGCACGCTTCGCGTCGGCCTCGCATTTCCGTTCCTCACGCTGCTGGTGTTCTTTGCCACGATCGCGCTGACGGTGGTCCTCTACGTCAAGACACCAAAGGGGTACTTTCCAGCCGACGATTCCGGGTTCGTGATTGGGGCGAGCCGAGCCTCACCGGATACGTCGTTCCAGTCGATGCTCGGCCTGCAGCAGCAG
This sequence comes from uncultured Bradyrhizobium sp., assembly GCA_964423245.1. Lineage (GTDB taxonomy): Bacteria > Pseudomonadota > Alphaproteobacteria > Rhizobiales > Xanthobacteraceae > Bradyrhizobium. The sequence continues at coordinate 4,124 of CAYREH010000011.1, forward strand.
CTGGCGGAGATCGTGTTGGCAGATCCAGCCGTGGCGGGTCTGGGGTCGGTCATCGGCGCCGGCGGCGGGCCCGGGGGCCAGGGCGCCAACCGCGGTGTCATGTACATCAATCTCAAGCCGCCGGAGGAACGTGGCCACGTCACGACCGAGGCGGTGATCGACCGGCTCCGGCGGGCCTTGTCTCGGGTGGCCGGCATCCGCCTGTTCATGTTTGCGGCGCAGGACATCCGCGCCGGCGGACGGCAGAGCGACTCCAGCTACCAATACACCCTGTCGAGCACCGATCTCGCATTGCTGCAAAAATGGGCGCCTGTCGTCTCAAAGCGCATGGAGACAGTGGAGGGCATCACCGACATCTCCAGCGATCGGGATCCCAACGGGCTCCAGCTCAGCCTGACCATCGACCGCCAGGCGGCCTCGCGCCTCGGCGTGCGGGTGCAGGATATCGACAACGCGCTCAACAATGCCTTTTCCCAGCGGCAGATCTCAATGATCTATACCCAGCGCAACCAATACATGATCGTGCTGGAGATCGATCCCAAGTTTCAGGTCGATCCAAACAATCTCGACCGCATTTATGTCGCCGGGGCCAACAACGTGCAGGTGCCCCTCTCGGCGGTGGTGAGGCAACAGCGCAGTCTCGCTCCCCTGGCCGTCTATCATTCGCAATCGATGCCCTCGACCACGGTTTCCTTCAATCTGCTGCCGGACGTCCCGCTCGAGATCGCAACTGCAAACATCCAGCGTGCCGTGGACGAACTGCACATGCCGGAAGGCATCCGCGGCAGCTTCGATGGCAATGCGGGCGATTTCGCAAGAACCAGCGGCCGCCAGCCGCTTCTGATCCTGGGCGCACTGGTCGCCATGTATATCGTTCTGGGCGTCCTCTACGAGAGCCTTGCCCATCCGCTGACGATCCTTTCGACCCTGCCATCGGCCGGCCTCGGTGCATTGCTGGCCCTTCAGATCACCAACACGCCGCTGACCGTGATCGCCTTCGTCGGGATCATCCTGCTGATCGGCATCGTGAAGAAGAACGGCATCATGATGGTCGATTTCGCACTCGATGCCCAGCGCCAGCGCGGCATGTCTTCGGGCGAGGCGATCTTCGAAGCCTGCCGCGCGCGCTTTCGTCCGATCCTGATGACCACGATAGCGGCCTTGTTTGCCGGCCTTCCGCTGGTGCTCGCAACCGGCCCTGGAACCGAACTGCGCCGGCCGCTCGGCATCACCATCATCGGCGGGCTGGTCGTCTCGCAGATCCTCACGCTGTACACGACGCCGGTGATCTATCTGCTGATCGACCGGCTCCGGAGCCGCTTCCAGCTCCGTGAAGCTCGCGTGCCTTTGGGTCAGGCGGAATAGGAGGACGACGGCTCCATCTGGTGCGGTCAGCTCTTGTCAGCCCATGACCGGTTCGAGCGCGACGCCGACGAGCTGGCCTTTGCACTGCCCTTCCCGTTCGGACCGAGCGAATAGACGTTGTACTCCCCCTGCTCCGTGACGGAGTATTGATAGGGACGGCCCCACGGATCGAGCAGATTCTTGGCGTTCTTCATGTAGGGCCCGTTCCAACGCGGAGCTTCCGGCGTCGGCTCGACCAGCGCCTTGAGCCCGGCGCTCGGGCTGGGGTAGGCGCCGTTCTCGACATAGTACATCTCGAGCGCGGTGCCGATGTTTTCGATCTGGAGCTGGACGGATTGCGTCTTGGCTTTGCCGAAATAGCCCATCACCTGCGGGGTCGCCATCGCCGTCAGCGTGGCCAGGATTCCCATGACCACGAGAAGTTCGAGCAGCGTGTAGCCCGCCTGAGCGCGACGGGATCGGCGTGCGTGCAGCCGCGCGCGGACGCGCTGACGATGCGAGGTCTTTGAGCTTACCGACATGATGCCCCCAAGAGTCTCTCTGGCTTTTCGACATCCTCCACGGCGCGCATGTGCGAGGCGTTAATCGTTTCTTCCCGCCTTCGGACAGACTCAATGAAGACCGAGTGAATTCGCAAAACTCCTGACCGCGATCTCAGCCTCTCGTTAATCATGAACGGAGGCGGGCGGGCGCAAGCACCAGGCTCAAGCGTCAAGCTTAATCCGCAACAGCATTTGCGGGCGGACTTGCTCACTCCTAGGGTGCCGGCAACCGAATAAGAACCATTCGTTAAAGCTGATGTGGGAGGCGATCTTGCGTCGCGTAGTGAAGAAGCGGACCGCGCAAACGGCGAACGCCGAGAACAAGCCCTTGGGGACGCGCTACATCGAGATCCTCGCCCTTCGCGAAGCCATTCGCAAGGAGACTCAGAAGAAGAGCCGGCGTCGCCTCGAGATCGCGCGCTGAACGAAGGCGTATCCAACCCGCCGAGCGCGCGCTCCGCAGACAGGTTGCGACCAAATCCAACCCGAGTTCATCACTCGCAGCGGTTCAGGCTACGCGGCCTCGGACCATCAAGCCAAACCAGGCGACAGCGCGCCACCACGGGACGGCCGTCGGGATAGAATGCCCATCGGCCATAAAGGGCATACTCGCCGTAGCCGATCGGATAGGTGTAGCCGTCGTCCAGGCGGTTGTACGTATAGGGCGCGATCGGGGGACCGAGGTCGGGAGTGACGATCGTAACGATCGGCGGAGCCCACCGCGCATGCGCGCGATACTTGGCCGCGGACGACGACCTCCAGCCGGGGCTCGCGTAGACACGACCGGCCTCACCGGCTTCACTCGACGATGTCAGCAGCGCGGTCAGCAAGACACCCACGACGAAGGTCGAGTTGGAAGGTCTCATCTGCGCCTCCTGTGCCAGAGCCCATGGCTGTCTAGAACACGGAAGATGCGGGACGAAGCGCGTCCGATGAGCGTGGTTAAGTGGAGATTCGCCGACAAGGTTAAGAATGATCGGATGAAACGGATCTCATTGCGTGAAACCTCGGACCGACCCGGCTAGACTTGTGCTGAAGATCATCCCGATGGATTCCATGAAAACCTCGCTCGTCACGAGATTCCTTCTCATCCTTGCCTGGGCTGCATTCGGGCTGATCGCATATGGCACGCTGACGCGCGCCCAGTTCGTCTATGCGATCTACGGCAGGGTGAAGCCATTTCTGTTCGGGGCGGGCCCGCAGACCTGGGCCCATGTCGAGCATGTCACCGCCTATGCGACGGCCGGGATCCTGTTTGCGCTCGCCTACCCACGCCGGCCATGGCTCGCCTGCGCGATCGTCGCGGGAGGAGCCGTGGCCTTCGAATATCTGCAGACCTTCACGCCCGACCGCCACGGGACCCTGATCGACGCAACGGAGAAGATCGTGGCGGGCTGCCTTGGCGTCGGGGTGACCAGTTTGCTGCGGCTTGCCCGTTCGAGATATTTCCCACGCAGCTAGATCAGAGATTGTCGCAGCCTGTCAGCCCTGCAACAGCGCGGGCAATGCGAACGCCCAGGTCAACCACACGCCCACCGCCAGATGCGGCCCGAAAGCGATGGCGGACTGACCGCTGATCTCGTGGCGTTGGAGCTTGAGAAGGACAACGGCTGCGAGCGCAGATGCGACCGCGATCAGCACGACCAGGGGCACCGCCGCCAGGCCGACCCACAATGTTCCGGCCGCCAGGAACTTGACGTCGCCAAATCCCAGCCCGTCATATCCGCGCAGCTTGCGATAGCAGAAGCGAAACACGGCCAGCCCCGCTCCCGCCACGGCCGCCTCCAGGATCCTTTCGACCACATGCGCCGGCTGCTGGATCAGGACAGCCGCGAGGCCGCCGGCCGCAAGGGCGATCACGAGCGCATCGGGAATGATGCCGAAGCGCGCATCGATCGCGCACACCGCGGCAAGGACCGAGACCAGATAGACCCCGAGGATTGCGGTCAGGACCCAATGATCGCCGGACGATCCTCCGATCGCGACCCAGACCAATCCGGCCAGGAGCATCCAGGCGACGAGGGCTTGATCGAGATAGGGTTCGCGCCACGCCAGGGCCTGCGCCAGGAAGCGAAGGGTCCGTACGGCTGTCTTGCGCAACCGCTGGATCATTTCGCCAGGATACTGAGCTGCAGCGTCTGCCGTTCGCCGCGCGCCTCGACGACGACTTCGTTCGGCCGGACCTCGGCAAGCCGCCAGCCGGCGATGTCGTCGTTGACCGCAACCCAGGTTCCGACGGGATTGTCCGGCGTGGTCAGGAACGCCTTGGTCTGGATGCCGTCCATGAACACGCCCCGCAGGACGAGGTTCAGATCGAAGGTCGCGGCGGCAGGCGCAGGGGTTTCGACCTGGACCGCAGGGGCCGCCATCTCGATGGCCTGCCGCGAGCGCGAGAAGAGCGGCCGCCGCATGATGTTGTCGAATTGCCCGAATGGCGCTCCGTTCGCGGCCTGGCTGTCGACGGCGCCACCGGACCCCAGCATGCTGTGCGCGGCGACAGAGATCTCCAGCGCGATGATCGCCACAAGGGGCAGCGCGAGAGCCGCGCCAGTCAGGAGAAGGAGCCCGGAAAGAACGGCGCGCCTCAGCGGCGGCAATGCCGAGACCTCCTCCTTCGTGGGCAGGTCCGGCCGCAGAAACAACCATTGCAGCGCCGACCGCTGCAACGGACCAGGCGAGAGTTTTGCGAGGCCAGACATGCCCTAGCGCTCCGTCGCCGCCAGCACGCCGCCCGATCGGCCATCGCTGAGCAAGGGCCCGGGTGCCGGACCTGCCGGCCCCCGCAAAATCCCCTCCACCGCCATGCTCGCCCGCATGCGGCTGTCGTCTCCGTCGGACAACGGACGCAGCGAGATGTCGGTGATGAAGAGAAAGGGGGTCTGCTGCTCGATGGCGGCGACCAGGTCCCGCAATGCCTCGACCGGGCCCTCGACATCGAGACCGACGGGAATCGCGCGCCATCGCCCCTTCTGGCGGGCGGGCAATCCCCGCACCGCCTGGATCTGAAGCCCCTTCCCGTTTGCCAGGGCCTGCAGGCTGGCTTGAAGGTCGGCGCTGGCAACGCGCTCCTCCGCGGCCGGGAGATAGGGGTCAGGTCCCGAACGGCCGGCCTTCGCCAGACGCGAGGCCCTTTCCGTCACGGCCCGGACGTCGGCCAGCTGGGCGGCAGTCTCCAGGATCTCGTCCTTTCTCTCGCCAAAATACGTGGCGAGAGGCAGGACGACGAGCATGCACACGGCCAGGGCGGCGCAGACATTGGCGCCGACAAAGACAATTCGCCGCTGCAGGAGCTCCTTTTCGCCGCTCACGAGCGTAACCTCTGGCGCAGTTCGGCGGCACGAGGCACGCCGATCCTGCGGAGCCTCAGCGTCAAGCGAAAGCGGTCTCTCTTCTCCGTCGCGTCGGGCGTGATCGGACCGGCCAGCGCCGCTCCCGCGAAAAGACGGGACCCATCGAGAATACGGACCAGGCGCGCGGCATCCGAAGAGAGACCGGAGAGTGTCAGCGTCCCTTCGGCCATTCGCACCTCCGTCAGGAAGGTGGTGTCGGGAATGATGCGCGAGAGCTCATCCCAGACCGCAAGGACGCCCGGATCCGCCTTGAGCGCAAGCAGCTTCAGGGCCGGCCCTTGTCCCTGTTGCCCCTCCTGGACGGCCTGCTTCGCCTCCGAAACCGCCTCGTCGAGCGCTGCTGCCTTGCTGGACGACCAATAGTCAAAAGCAATCAAGCCGAGAATTGTCGCGCCCAGCATGCCGGCGGCAAGGGTTCGGGTGGTTCGCGCGACCCAGGGCGGATCACAACGCGCGTCAGGCTTCAGGCTTGCGACACGCAAGGCCGTGCCGTCCTCGTTGAGCGCGGCAATGAAATCGAGGTCGTCAACTGCCAGGTTCAGTCGCGCAATCGCGGCGTCCAGCCGCTCTCGCGGAAGGATCCAGTGCCGGAACGTCAGCACCCCGCCTCCCGGGCGCTGCTCCGCCGCCGTGGCGCCTTGCCAGATCTGATCGAGCTGGAAAGGCGTCCGGTGCACGATTTCCTGCGTCAGGATGCGCTCGAGGGCGTCGGTTTCCGACGCCGGAAGCTTGATCGATCGCTGGAAGTACGCGCTTGCATCGATGGCGACGCCGATTTCCGTCGTGTCCCGCCGAACTCCGCTGCCGGCGAGCCAATCGCCCAGCGCTGCGCGATTGAAGCCGACGGCATCGAACCGCCCGTCGCGCACTTTCGACCGGTCGACCAGTCGGCAGAGGATGTGGTCGTCGGCCGACCAGATATACAGGCGGCTCCGGGATCCCGCCGTCAGCACCTGTTGCCATGCGGACGGAATGCATTCGCGCAGCTCGCGCAGCCACCAGCGCGAGACCTGTTCCCACGCCGCGGTGAGCCTGCTGATGCCGTTTGGCCGTGTTACCGCGACATCCGTCATCGGCCTTGTCTATCCCGCTCGGTTCGGATCGATTCGGATTCTATTTACTAATTCTTTACGGGAAGTAACGCCGCCGGGATCTCGGCCGGCCCCTGATGACGAAGGGCCACCATCACGACCGGACCATTGCGTCGTGGGTCGGTGAACGCGATGCCGATGGAGACCATCGATGGCAGCGATCCGGCCCCGGCCCATTCGTTACGCCAGGCAAACTCGCCCTTGCCGCCCGCATCACCAAAATAGCCGAACTTCAGCTCGCTCACGCCACGAAGGGCGATGACGCTCGTGACGGGGGCCTTGCGATCCTGACCGGACTGCGGCGGGCCGAGGATCTCGATCACCAGATCACTTCCGATCCGTCTGATCCTGGCCTCCTGCGGGCCGCCCTGCAGGGTTCGCCCCTCGCTCAGGGCGACGAACCGCAGGCCCTCCTGGCGGCCCTCGAAAGCGATTCCCGCTCCCCGGGGCGATGCCGTGGGAAGGGCCGATCCGATGAAGTCGCGCAAGCTCTCGATGGCGGAATTGGCTTCCACATCCAGACCGCTGTTGCGATCCGCCTCGAAGGCGCGTGTGGATGTCCACAATCCACCGACGATGAAGCCGCTCAGAACCACCACGAGCGCCAGGGAGACCAGCAGTTCGACCAGGGTGAAGCCCTGTTCGCGCCGGCGGCGCGGCGAAACACGGCGCGCGCGATGTCCATGACTGCGGCTCACTGCACGACACCCGACGCAAGCTTGAGTGCGGCCAGTCGGGCTTCGAGCCCCCCCTCCCCCCGCACGACGATCTCGACCCACATCGGCCGAACGGAGCGGCCGGTCGGCGGCGTCACGGGCTGCTGACGGCGGCCGAGCTCCACACGCGTCACGGTCTCGGTCCATTCATACGGACCTGAACGGCCGTCGCGGCGCCCGATCTTCAACTCGCTCGTCCGGCCCGCCGCATCGAGACGGGATTGCGCGACCCGTTCGAGCAATTGCCTGGCATGGATCTTCGCATCCGATCGGCGCGCGACCATGACGCCGCTGACGAGTACGCCAAGCCCGATGGCCAAGACCGCAAAAGCAATGATGGCCTCGATCAGGACAAATCCGCCCTCGTCTTTTGTCCGGCTTCGGACAGGCCTACGGAATGCTCGACGCATCTGTCTCACTCGATCCGCGGCTCGCCGGTGAACCAGTTGACGACGATACGCTCGCGTCGTCCGTGATAGGCCAGGAGGATCTCGCCGCCGCTCGATCGACCGTCAGGATAAAATCGCAGGCCGCCGACCTGATTGCGCCGCTCGGTCGCGGCCACCGTGAGCAGGATGCTCATTCCATCGGGCAATTGGCGAATGGTACGCCCAAGGCCGATCCGCCGTCCCTCCGTATCGACTGCGACGACCGTTTCGGTATTGCTCGCCATGGCCCGGCTGCGCGCCAATTGCAGGGTCGAGGCGACCATGCGTGCTTCGGCATTGACCCGCGCCGCTGCCGGCCTCGGCCTGGCAAGCGTGACAGTGGCGGTCACGCCGGCAAGGATGGCCAGGACCACCAGAGTCTCGATCAGGGTAAACCCGCTGACGGCAGCACGGTGGGTCATTGGAAGGCCAGATTGTTGATGGACAGAACGGCACTCATGACCTGCAGGATCAACCCGCCGACCAATCCGCCGATGCCGACCGTGAGCAGCGGGGTCAGCAACCCGACCAGTTGCTCGATCTTGGCCTGAAGCTCGACCTCGAGATTGCCGGCAATCCGCAGCAGCATCTTTGCCAATTGTCCCGTTTCCTCGCCGACCGCGAGAAGACGAAGCGATGCGGGCGGAAGGAGATCCTGTCCCCCGAGGACCTGGTTGAGGGCGATGCCTTCAGGGACACGACCGATTGCTGAACGATAGCAGCCTCGCAGATGGCTATTTCCAATCAGCGAACATGCGGTCTGCAGTGCCGTCATCAGCGGCACGCGAGCCTCGATGAGGCTTCCAGCCGAACGGGCGAACTGGGCGGCCTCGCGCCGCTTCAGGATTGCCCCAAGCAGAGGCAGACGGCATTTCAACCGGTCGATCACCCGCCTTGCGGCCTCGTCCCTGGCGAACTTGCGATAGATCAGTGCCAAAGCGGCGGCGCCAAGCGCACTCCAGAGCGCGATGGTCGGCCAGGTCTCGCCCAGATCCGCCAGCATCCCGAGGACACCGGGCAGCGGCAGGCCCGCGTCGGCGAAGATCGGCGCAAGGTTCGGGATCAGCACGAGACCGATCACCGCGATCGACACCAGCGACATCAGCAGAAGGATCGCGGGATAGACCAGCGCGGCCCTGATCTTGTTCCGGATCTCGAGCCGGCGCGCGAGCATGTCGCTGATGCGGAGCAAAGCCTGCGCGGTCTGTCCTCCGGCTTCACCTCCGGCGAGAATGGCCAGATAGTCGGGAGGAAACACGTCGGCCCGGCGGGCCATGGATTCAGAAAGCTGCAGGCCGCCCAGCACGTCCTTGAGCAGATCGTTGGCGAGGGCAACGCGCCTGGCCGATGCGCCTGGTCCTCCGAGCACCCGAAACGACGCATCGAGGGGAACTCCCGAACTGACCAGCGAGGCGAGTTCTGCCGTAAACGCGGCGAGTTCCTTGAGGCCGATCCGCGCTCCGCGCGCGGGCGACCTCCCCGCTGCCGCCCCGCGCGCAAGCGAGGGCGCATCACCCGCCAGCAATGTGGTCTCAAGCGGAGTCAGGCCAGAGCCATACAGCGCATCGATCGCGCCGGCGAGCTCGTCGGCGACGATCTGTCCCGACGTAACTGCGCCCTGGCTGGTATAGGCACGATACTGGAATGTCGCCATGTCACGCTCTCCTAGGTCGCCCGAGAGACCCGCAACACTTCTTCGATCGTCGTCTGCCCCTGAGCGACCCTGAGCAGTCCATTCTCGTAGAGGGGCTGGAAGCCCGCCCGCCGGGCGAGCGACATCAATGCCTTTTGATCTTCATCTCGCCGGCCGATAGCCTCGCGCATGTCGTCATCAATCACCAGCAATTCGGCGATGCCCGTGCGGCCCAGATAACCCGTGCCGTGACATGCCTCGCAGCCAACGGCTTCGCGCGCGCCCGAAAAATCGATCTCGACGCCGTCGGGTATGGCCCAGGCGCCGATCCGTCTTCCGTGGCGTACGGCCGGCCTGGCGCAATGCGGGCACAGCTTGCGAACGAGACGCTGGGCCATGACACCCGCAAGGGTGGACGCAAGCAAATAGCGCTCGATGCCAATATCGATCAGACGGGTCACGGCGGCGATGGCGCTGTTGGTATGCAGCGTGGAGAAGACCAGATGGCCGGTCAGCGAGGCCTGGACGGCAATCCTCGCCGTCTCGAGATCGCGGATTTCGCCGATCATGATGATGTCCGGATCCTGGCGGAGGATCGACCGTAGCGCGGAGGGGAAGTCGAGCCCGATCTGTGGCTGGATCTGGATCTGGCTGATTCCGTTGAGCTGATATTCGATCGGATCCTCGACCGAGAACAACTTCAGTTCAGGACGATTGAGTTCACTCAGCGCCGTATACAGCGTGGTTGTCTTGCCGCTGCCGGTCGGGCCGGTGACAAGAACGATTCCGTTCGGCAACGACATCAGGCGGCGCAGATCGTCCTGCAGGCGGCCATTCAAGCCGAGCTTGGCAAAATCCAGCTCGACCCGGGAACGATCGAGAATTCGCATCACCACGCTTTCGCCGAAGGCGGTCGGCAGGGTGGCCACGCGAACATCGATCTCGGTGCCGCGGACAGCCGTCTTGAGGCGACCGTCCTGGGGAAGCCGCCGCTCCGCGATATCGAGCTTGGCCATGATCTTGATGCGCGTCGTCAGTGCCGCTCTCAACGTCGAGGTGACGAGCCGTTCCTGCTGAAGGAAGCCGTCGAGCCGGAAGCGAACCGCGACCGCATCGCGGCCTGGCTCGATGTGGATGTCCGAAGCCCCGCGTTCGACCGCTCCGGCAATGATCTGGTTGACCAGCCTGATGATCGGCGCCTCGTTGGCGATATCGCGAAGCCGCTCGACATCGATCTCGTTGCCGTCAGCGAAGGTCTTCGCAAGCCCTCCCTGCTCCTCGGGCTGAGCGTCGGACGATTCGTCGCGATACAGCTTCCGGAAGGCCTTTTCGATATCGGCCGGAGCGATGACGGCGAGGTCGACCTTCAGGCCCAGGAGATAGCCGATCGCCCGCTGCGTCTCTTCGTCGAAGGGATCGACCGCGGCCAGCAGGATGGAGGTATCCCTCCGGACGATCGGCAGCGTTCGGCTCGCCTTGAGAAACGGTAGTTTCAGACGCTCCGACAGCACCGGCTGGAGCGGAATGTCTGCCGCCTGCACGACGGGCAGGCCGCAATACGCCGCGTAGGCGCTGCACATGTCCGTTTCCGAGACCAGGCCCAGCTTGACCAGCACACTGTCGAGCCGCTCTGCGGCAGCATCCGCGGCGCGCCGCGCTCGCGCGATGGCACTGGTCTCGACCAGCCCCTCGCGCACGAGAAGCGAGGCAAATGCGTCGGCAAATCCCTCGTCAGTCGGCGCGAGTCGCGGCTCCGATGTCTCGGCTGGTTGGACCAGACGGCTCAGCGCCTGTGCATCGGCTGGCATGGTCAATCGGAGTCCTGGCGCGCATCGCAGAGTGATCAGCCTAGATGCATTTTGTTAACGAAGGCTTTTGACGGTTTGTTTGCCAATTTCGTTTACGTTCTGATAGGGACTGCGAAAGGCCGGGACGTGCGGACGAAAGGGAGATCGCCATCATTTGACCGGCGGAGCCGCCTGAGGCGGTCCCGCTGCCCGGACGCGCAGCACAGAACCTCCCGTGGTTTTGCTCTGGTCTCGGTAATCTGGGGCCTCGGCCTCGTCACCCTCCTTGCGATGACGCTGATTGTGGGCGCGCGCTACCGTGCGCGGACGGCGGCCGCCGGAGGCACCGTCGTGGCAGCCGCCGCGATCGCGGAAAGCGCGGTCAATCTTGCGATCTCGTCACTGCTGGCCGGCCAGCCCGTTCCCGCGCGATGCCGCATGCCCGATGGCAGTTCCGTAGCGATCGCGACCGAGGACGAGACCGGCAAGATCGACCTCAACACAGCGACACCGCAAGTGCTCGAGACCTTCTTCGTCGCCCTCACGCGCAGCAAACCTCTCGGCAGCCAGCTCGCAGCCAATGTCGAGCGTTTCCGAAAGTCCGGACCGTCACTGCCGACGACCAATGCCTCCACCGGGTCCAATGGATCGGCTCCGGCAAAGTCGCCCGGTTTCACGACGATCATGCAGCTCGACCAGATCGACGGACTGTCGCCCACGCTGTTCCGGGCAGCCACACGTCATACGACCGTGTCCTCAGGCCGCCCCGAACCCCTGGCCGATGCGGCCACGCCGGCTCTGCGCGCCCTCATGGGCATGAAGCCCGGCACGAGCGAGACGAGGCCGCCGGTCTCGAACGGGAGCTTCACGCTCCGCGCCGATGTCAGCGAAAGCCACGGATCGCGCTATGTCCGCGAAGTCCTGGTCACACTGGGCGCGGGCAGCGGTCAACCCTATGCCATTCGCGAGTGGCGCCGGGGAGACGTGGACCCAAGCGCGCGGGGTCCGAGCGGACAGCTTCAGGACTGCTTCAGCGTCAGGCCGACCGACCGGACCGCAAGCTGAACTTCAGCCCTTCGAGTTCAGGATCGGCTGCGGCCGCGAATTGCGGGCCGACTCTTCGAGCCGTTCGCGCTCCTCCACGACCGCGGGTCCCGGCTCCATCACGGTGCAGCCCTTGGTTCGCTGCAGATCGGTCAGGGCATCCAGCCTGCGGCGCTCGTCCTCCAGCTGCTTGGGCGCATCGAGCGGAAAGCGATCTGAGTCATAACCTGCCAGCGGACCAGCCGCCAACCAGTATTCGAGGCGTGCCGCCCTTCGGACCGCAAAACGGAACGAGCCGGCGATGGCGCTGCAGGACATGGATTCGTCGACCGGCAGCAGACTGTATGGCGGCGCCGGACCAACGACATAGACGGGTTGCGTTACGCACCCCGTGAGCGCAAGGACCGCGCCCACACAGATGATCCGCGTCGTGCTGGCCGCCCTCATCACTGCCCCAGCATGCGTTGGGCGGTCGTCACCGGCGTGCGGATTCGGGTGGTGGCGTGCGGCATGTAGACATTCATCTTCCGCCGGTACTCTTCGGTGATCAGGCGGCTTTCCGTTCCGTCGCGAACGACCTTCGGCGTGATCAGGATGATCAACTCCGTCTTCTTCGTCGTGTCCTTGCGGTTCGAGAATGCCGCGCCGAGACCAGGAATGTCGCCCAGGATCGGGAGCTGATTGCTGGTCTTGTTGACGTTGTCCTGGATCATGCCGCCGAGGGTGAGGACCTCGCCATCGCTGACCACGACCGTCGTCTTGACGCGGCGCTGCTGAATGGTCGGAGAATCGATGTTGGAGGACGTCGTCTTCGTAACGCTGCTGACCTCCTGCTCGATGTCGAGCTGGACGCGGCCGCTCTCGTTGATCCGCGGTGTCACCGAAAGGATGACGCCGGTATCCTGCATCGTGATCGAGTTCACGATCGCCGTATTCGCCGTCACGGTGCTCGTCGCGGTCTGGGTCGTGATCGGCACCTGGTCGCCGATCTGCAGGCGCGCGGTCTTGTTGTCCAGAACCATCAATGACGGCGTCGAGATCACGTTCACATGCGTCAGGGCATTCAGTGCGCTGAGCGTGGCGGCGATGTTCGCCGTGTTGACGGCATAGTTGAAGCCGGGGAATGTCGCCGCAACGCCGCCCGTCAACGCGTTGGAGAAGGTGGCGGTCGGCGTGCCATTCTTGGCGAATTGCCATTGCAGGCCGAACTGCAGATCGTCCGTGAGGGCCACTTCGGCAATCACCGCCTCGATCAGCACCTGGCTGGCCACGACGTCGAGCCCCTGAATGACACGCAGGACGCGCTGGTAGTCGCGGTCGTTGGCCATGATCAGCAGCGAGTTCTTGGTGTCGTCAGCGACGATCTTCATAAGCGGCTCGGCATTTGGTCCCGAGCTGGAGTTGGTGTCCGGCGCATCGATCGCCTGGAGATCGGGGTCGCTCGCCGACGTGCGCGACAGGGACGGGTCACCCGACCTGCCAAACCCCGTCTGGGAGTTTGCATCCGTCATGCCAACGCCATTGCCCGACGTCTTGCCGGCATCGCTGCCAAAGGACGTCTGCTTGGAGCGGGGAGCGACGTTCTTGCCGGACGAGCGCACCACGACTTTCATTTCCTGCGCGAACATGGACTGCAGGATGCCGGCAAGTTCGGCTGCCGGGCGGTTCTGGACCTGGTAGACGTGAAGCTGCGGATCCGATCCGCTGGCGCGCGCATCGAGCCGGCGGATCCAGGATTGCGCGCGAGGCAGGTAGCTCGGGTTGGACGTCACGACGAGGATCGCCCCCAACCTCGTATTGGCGATGAACCGAACCCGCCCCTTCAAGGGGCCCTCTTTGTCGGAGGCAAAGACCGCCTTCAACTCGTCGACCATCTTCTCGGGCTGCGCCGCCTTGACCGGAACGACTGCGAACGACATGCCCTTCATGACATCGACGTCGAAAATCGATACGGAGTCGAGCATGTTGTCGATTTCGGCGGGAGACCCCTTCAGTGCGATGATGTTTCTCGCGTCGTCCGCCTGCACGATTGCGCCCTTTGGAACCATCGGCTCGAGAACGCGGGCCACCTCGGAGGCGGACACGTATTTGAGCTGAACGATCCGCACACCCGTGCCCGTGATCCCCTGAGTGGCGGCATCGCGGACCGTCGTCACCGCGCCGGTAGCGGATTGGTCCGCCGGCGCGATGCGGTAGATGCCGCGATTTTCAACGAGAACCGCGCCGATCGGAGCTAGCGCCGTCTGAAACAATTCCAGAGCTTCCGATTTGGGGACCGGGCGGGTCGTCTGCACAGACACCACGCCATCGACGCGGGGATCGACGACGTAATTGACGCCCACGAGATCGCCCAGAACGGTCTTCGCAGCCTGCTGCAGGGGGACGTTGGCGAGATTGAGAACCACATTGCCGCCCGCCGACGTCGCATTTCCCTTGCCCGTCGATCCACCGATCATGCGACCATCGCCGCCCTCGTAGGCCGCCACGGCTTTGGAGGAGGGGCCGGGCAGAGGAATGGCCCCTGTGGGCATCGCCTCGTAGGCATTTGCCTCAAGCGAAACCGGCTGCCCCGAAAGCCGCGGCTGCGCCTGGCTCATCAGCGCTGGTCCGGACAGGCCGGGAGCACCGCAGCCGGACACGGCGCTTGCCAGAGCGCAGACGGTAAAAGCCGTCGCAAAACTGCGATAGTCCAACAAGGAAGACTCCGGAGACGGAAACGCGCGCTCGGCGATTGAGCGTAAAGAATGGGTAAATCATCATGGTTAACCCAACGTAAAACATCGGGGCCCAGGGCCCCGATGTTGTTCCGGTCACAAGAGATTTGGAGAGAAGACTGGCCGGCGCCCCGGCTACTTGCTTCGGCAGCCCAGACGGCAGGTCTGCGCCTGGCTGTCACACGACATGTAGCAGGGGGTGGCAAGGGTCGTCGGGCAGACCCGCCGGCAAGCGGCGTTCTGATTGTCGCAGCTGGCCATGCAGGCATCGGTCGCCGCATCGGCCACGCGGAACTTGAACGGCCTGATGGTCTCGGTTGCCCACGCAGCCTGGGTGAACAGGAGGCAAACGGTCAGAACTGCAAGGCGTCTCATGTCATCCACCCGTCAAAAGCCGAATTGCGCCCTAACCGTTCGTGATCAGGAAATCATCCAGGGAACGGCCAGTCTTGAGCGCTGCCGTCAGCCACCGCGGCTGCTTTCCCCGTCCGGACCACGTCTCGTTCGGAACGTTGGGATTGCGGTACTTCGGAAACACCCGCGGATAGGCCCGCCGTTGTTTCGATGCTTCAGGAGTGGTGATCAGGGTGGCTTCATTCTCGCGCCGAAGCTGCGCCAATCGCTTCTCAAGCGCACGCTTCTCGGCACTCAACCGCACAGAGAGCAATTGGTTCAGTTCTTCGTGAAGCTGCCAAAGCTCATCTATGGAGAGATTGTCCAGATTGATCTTTTTCATCACTGCGTCCGAGGGAGTCGAACAATCTACGAACTTTGATTCGACCGATTCGGGAACAGTGTTGCAGCTTTTTGAATTTTTCCAACCGATAATTAATGACACAGCGCCGGCGCTCGCAGCGCGATAAATGGCCAAGCCATTGAATATAAGCTAGAATTTCAAAATCGCGCCAACTGCCTAATTAATACGCGTTGCGCTTGCGGGCGACCTCGAACACCGTCTTGATCAGGATCTGGACGTCGAGCCACAGGCTCCAGTTGTTGACGTACCAAAGGTCCAGCTTCACCCGCTCGGCGATATCTTCCACCGTAGGCGTCGCCCCGCGCGACCCATTGCACTGCGCCCACCCTGTCAGGCCCGGCTTGACATGGTTCCGGAAGGCATAATCCTCGAGGATCTTTTCGAAGTGGCTATCATGGGCCAGCGCATGCGGACGCGGCCCGATCAGCGACATCTCACCCTTGAGGACGTTAATGAGCTGAGGCAACTCGTCGATGCTGGCTGCACGCAGCAAGCGACCGATCGGCGTGACCCGCGGGTCTTGCCGCGTCGCCTGAACGACGACCGGGCCATCTTCCAGCACCTTCATGGTGCGGAACTTCAGCATCACGAACTCTTTGCCGTTGAAACCCTTTCGGCGCTGCCGGAAAATGATCGGGCCATCGCTGTCGAGCTTGATGGCGATGGCCGTAAACACGAAGACGGGAAACAGCACCGCCAGCGCGACCAACGCGACCAGGATGTCCATCGCTCGTTTCACCAAGCGCTCGGCGGCGCTCAGGGGCGCACGCTGGATTTCGATCGCAAGGACCCGCTCACGCGCGGACGAAACGAAATTGGAAAGCGACCGGACATGCGTATCGGGCAGCAGTCGCGCCATGACCGGGAGGTTCTTGACATTGTCTCGCGCGAACTCGATCCGGTCGCTGTCGTGCCAGGGCAGAACGAAGAGAACTTCGCGGCAGTTGTTGCGCCTGACATAGGCCCCGACGGCGTCGAAAACTCCCTTGTCCGCGGCTGCACGTTCGCTGCGGTCGTGAACTTCGCTGAGCTTGAACTCCTGCAGGTCCGTCGCGCCGACGAGGGCGAGCCGATCCCGGGAACTCAAGGCGCTCAACTCCTCCTGGACGCCCACCAGAACGGCATCACGCCGGGCGATCCCGCGCTTGGCAACAGCCGAGGCGAGCGCAGACTTCGTGATCTTCCGGGCCGCCAGCAGACCTATTGGCGCGATCATGTAGAAGACAAAGAATGCACCGCGGGAGTAGCGTCCACCGATCTTGAGCAGAAATGCAAAGAAGGCCAGCAGGATGCCCGTGGTAAACCAGCAAACCAGAATAGCCGTGATTTCGACCCGCGGCTTGGCGGCATCCGCGAGATCGTAATATCCCGAGCCGCTCATGCGCAGAATGTGGATGAAGCTCGCCATGAGACCCACGGCGCAATAGGGCAGCAGGTTCGGAATGGGACTGTTCGTTGCGATGTGGTACGCGATTCCGCCCACGACGCTGGCCAGCATGATCATCAAGGCGTCGGACGTCGACAAGACGTACGGAATTACGTCCGACGACAACAGCAGCCGTCCCTGGCCGCTTGATTGATCGACCTGACGTGCCTCCTCGCCAATATCGGTCCCGATCGACATGACACGTCACCAGTCGCTAACTATTGATTAACCCTCGCCGAGCAACCACAAAAAGGAGCGCCTGACAAACGGCAATGTAACTCTTCGTTAATCGAATTAAAGCTACGCTTATTCTGTGTGCGGCGCAACATGATTATGGCGCGCCGATTTGTTGCGTATGGAGTGTGCCGGAATGCTGCCTCTTGCTGCGTGCGCATTCGGCATCTACCTCGGGATGAACTTCAACGTCGTCGTCCTGGCAGCCGCGTCTCTGGCCTGCACGATCTTGCTCGGGCTGGTGGCTTATTCATCGGGGGCGGGCCTTTTCGATGGCGCAACCTGGGCAATCCTGAACATCTTTGTCTGCCAGGCCGGCTACATGCTGGGACTGACGGCCCGCGAACCGGTCGCCCAATTCATGTCTCGCATGAAAATTCGGCAGTCGAAGCGAATCTAGCCCCCCTCATCCGGTCTGTTCAGGCGCTTCCGGCCAGTGGCTTGCGCGATGAGCAGCCGCTCAATCGCAAATTGTTGCGAGCCGATCCGGCCGGCAAACCGGAACTTCTGGATTTTCCTTTCGATTTTTGGTTAACCAGAGCCGTTTTGGAGGCATCTCTGTGGTCAATCGCGAAGCTCCGACGTCGCTCCTGGTCGGCATCCTGTTTACACTCCGCAGAATTCTGGGGATCGCAACATTCGCACTGATCGTGGTGCTGGTGGCTCCGAAATTATTGGTGCTCTTCGACAATCCCAGGAGCGCTTCATTTTCGGCCGTTCTGTTCGACGCCCGGGACGTGGTGCTCAAGCATTCAGTGCCCGTGCTGCACCGTTACGTGCCGACCAACGTCGCGGGGGCCGACCGCTCCGACTGGATTCTGATCGCCCTCGCGGTGGTTCTGACCTTCTTCGTCGGGTCGCTGGCCAATCGCAGCCAACAGGCCGCCAATCGCAGATTGTTGCGCAAATCCGCGCAGGCCTGGCGGAGGAAAGAAGGCATCAAGCCGGGCTCGACCCTCGACCGGCAGCTGGAAACCACGCTGAAGGCTGCAGAAAGCAGCAACACCGTCAACCGTCAGGACCTGCTTCGGCTGTTCGCGGAAACGAAGAAGAAGCTGGATTCCTTTGGGCGAGAGGTCGCGTTCCTCGCGATCGACGTCGTTGGGTCCGCTCAGATGAAGGCAGGCGAGGACCCGGCTTCGGTTCAGTATGATTTCGAGGAATATCGAAAGCTCGTCGAGCGCATCTTCCGGGCCCGGGGTGTTCTCAAGACGGCGTGGACGCCAGACGGCGTGATGTCCTGCTTTGCTCATGTCGAGGATGCCTGCCAGGCCGGCAAGGATGTCATCAAGAGCCTCAAGGTATTCAACCGCGAGGTCAAGATCTCCAAGGCGGACTTCGCGGTCAGATGCGGCGTCAACGCCGGGCTCGTTTACTTTGACGACTCGACCCCGCTCGAGACGATCTCGGACCGCGTCATCGATGTCGCCGGACACATGCAGAAGCATGCCGAGCCGAACACGGTTCTCGTTGCCCGGAAGATCATCGAGCCGCTCCGGCAGCTCGAGGAATTCGCGCACACGACACAAGTCATCGATGGTTACGAAGCCAGCGTATGGCGCGACAGCGAGACAATCGGCTAGCGCGTCGGGGACGGAGAACGCCCGCCCCCGAAGCTAGAGCAGGAGCAGGAGCAGGAGCAGGAAAACCGACGGGCTTGCGCGGGAGATCGATTCACCCTAGCGCGCGAAAGGCTCCAATTACCTGATTCTCCTTGCGAAAAAGAACCCTCCGACAATTGTGCGGATGTCCGCCTGACGATAGAATACCAACCTGGAGACTGGCACCGAACGTCTTGCCGATCTCCGCGCGAAACGTCGGTGAGCGGCGGCCGCGCAGACAGGGGCCGTCATGCACCAGCCGACCAGCCAGCAGTTTTCCTCGTCGAATCCCGTTCGATCATTTGCCTTCGTCATCGGGACGCGTCCCGAGGTCATCAAGGTCGCGCCGATCATCAAGCGGCTGCCGGCCTCGTGGGCCGTGTCGCGGATCATCACGAGCGGCCAGCAAAGTGATCTGCTGACGTCAACTCTCGCAGAGTTCGGGCTGACCTCGGATCACACGATCGCCCACGACAAATCCCGCCACACACCGGCCCATCTCGCCAGCCATCTCATCCAGCGGCTCGACCAGCTTCTCGAACAGGACCGGCCGGACTGCGTGATCGCGCAAGGCGACACCACCACGGCCTATGCGGCGTCGGTGGCGGCCTTCTATCGCCAGATTCCCTTCGTCCACATCGAATCCGGCCTTCGCACCGACGACATGTCGGCGCCTTTTCCGGAAGAGTTTCACCGGCGGGCCATCGCCGTTTCGGCGTCCCTTCATTGTGCTCCGACATCCGCGGCCGCCAGGAACCTGCTCAAGGAGAACGTCGGTCGCGAGCGCATCATCGTGTCTGGCAACACCGTCATCGATGCGCTGCTCGAAACGGCGGCGGCGAGGCCGGCGCGGCCTCCCGATTATCCGGCCGGCCGGACCATTCTCCTCACCGCTCATCGGCGCGAGAACTTCGGCGCTCCGCTTCGGGAGGCATTCACCGCCATTCGCGCCTTCGTGGACGTCACCCCCGATGTCTCCGTGTATTTTCCCGTCCATCCCAACCCCAACGCCCGCGAGGCGGCTCGGGATATCCTGTCGGATCATCAGCGGATCAAGCTGGTCGATCCGCTCGGCTATCGCGACATGGTTGCAGCCATTCAGAACGCCTGGTGCGTCGTCACCGACAGCGGAGGCCTTCAGGAGGAGGCACCCGCCCTGGCCAAACCGGTTCTGGTGCTGAGAGACGTGACCGAGCGGCCCGAGGCCGTGGCTTCCGGCGTCGTCGAACTGGTTGGCACCGCCAAGAGCCGGGTCTTTCGGGCACTCTACGACTTGAACAATTCGCCGCAAAAATATGCCCGCATGGCGCGCTCCGTGTTCCCTTACGGCGACGGCCATGCGAGCATGCGCATCGTCGACGCACTGAGGCGGCATTTCGATTTCGCCCATCAAGGCGGCGACGTCGACGTCAACCTTCAGTTCGATCTGCAGCCCGGCTAGCCTGCAAATCAAAATTCAGCAGTGAAATGACATATCTCGCATCCTATCTCTACGTGATCGAAGTCATGATGCTCGTCGCGGGGATCATCATCGCGCTATCGAGCCTGGATGATCTGTTCGTCGACGTGCTCTATTGGCTCAGCCGCCTGTCGGGACGTGCCAATGAACGCGCCTCCATCGTCCCGGATGTCGAGACGCTCGATCAGCTTCCCGAAAAGCCCATCGCAATCATGATCCCGTGCTGGAAGGAGCACGATGTCATCTTCTCGATGCTGTCGTCGAATTCACGGCTGGTTCGCTACGAGAAGGCGTATTACTTCGTCGGCGTGTATCTGAACGATACACTCACCCAGGACGAGGTCCGCAAGGCACAACAGCTGTATCCGCGGATTCGGATGGTTCTCGTGCCGCGCGATGGCCCCACCAGCAAGGCAGACTGCCTCAACCAGATCATTTCCGACATCTTCATGTACGAGGCGGAGCACAATCTGCACTTCGCCGCGGTGGTCCTGCACGACTCGGAGGACCTCATCCATCCCCACGAGTTGAAGCTGTTCAACTTTCTGGCGGAGCATTACGACTTCGTCCAGCTTCCCGTCTATTCGTTCTCGCGCCCGATCCTGTCGGTGGTCGCCGGCCTGTACATGGACGAATTCGCGGAGATGCATACGAAGGATCTGGACGTCCGGCAGCGGATCAGCGGCGTCATTCCCTGCGCGGGCGTTTCGGCCTGTTTCGGTCGTGAGGCTCTTCAACACCTGATCGATCACAATCAAGGCGAAGCGTTTCGGACCTCGTCCTTCACCGAAGACTACGACATCGCCTTCCGCGTATCGGAGCTCGGCTTCAAGTCGGCCTTCATTTCATCGCCGATCGACTACGCGATCGACATCAACATTGACACCAACAACCCCAGCATCGTGAGACGCTCGCTTCCGATCGCGACCCGGGAGTTCTTCCCCTCGGGACTCCAGGCGGCCTATCGGCAGCGTGCGCGCTGGTTGCTGGGCATCGTATTCCAGGGACTGAGAGAGCACGGCTGGAAGGGATCGCTCGGCACGAAATATTTCCTGGCGCGCGACCGGAAGGGCGTTGTCACCAGCCCGGCCGTCATGCTCGCTTATTTCGCCATGGCCAACCTGGTCATCTTCGAACTCTATCGGGGCTACTTCGATCCCGAGCGTCAATTCACCTACACGCTCCTGTCGACGGAGTGGGCGAGAATCCTGTTCCTCGTGACTTTCTGCTTCCTCATATGGCGACTGATCAGTCGGATGATTTTCACCGGAATGATCTACAATCTCCGCCACGCCCTGATGTCGGCGCCGCGTCTCGTCGTCGGGAATTTCGTCAACTTCTTCGCGACATGGCGAGCGGTTCGCATCTATCTCGGCCACAGCATTTCGGGCACACCACTGAAGTGGGACAAGACCTCCCACTCCTATCCCGTGCACATGGGCGAGCTCTCGCTGCCTCTGCAGAGGCCTCCGGAGGCGATCTCGTCGAAGGATTGACGAATGGCCCTCAAGGAGAGGTGCGGATCGCGTTCGCGATCCGGGCTCGACGAACGGCCGCCGAGCCAAGTGGAGTTCATGCGGTCAGGGAAGCACGACGGATCGGCCGTGGCGGACGCGGGAACAGCAAGGCCCGTCCGAGCATGAACGTCGCACATGCTCCGATCGCAGCGAGCTGCAGCGCAGGATAGAGGATGACGGCAATCAGCACGGCCCAACCAAGCAGGATTGCGATGCCGTCGAGCAACATGGAGCCGCCGCTGCGCTCGCTCGATCCAAGCCCGTCATCCAGCGCCAATGCGATGGTCGAAAGACCGTCGATCGAATCCCGGCTCGGATCTTCGGCAAAGTCGCTCGAATAGTTCCATCCGTTCGCGCGCATTAGAGCCCCCGTCAAGAGCCTCTCGCGGGCTCCAATGGGGACATCTCAACTCTTGCCAGTTTCGGTGAGTTCAAACCGAATACTAGAGTTTTAACGACTGCCCTTGTTTGGTGTGTCCGCCGGTGGTTCGCCTCGGTATGGACAACGAATGGTTAAGCCCGGTGTCCTGTCTGGCAATTCGCAACGGACACAACCGTTCCTGAGGGGACGTCGCGCGCATGAAGAAATGGGCCACCGCAAATATCTTGCGTGTGGGCGTGCCCCGTCTTGAAACAGCGGGCTGGCTGCTAGGACAGACTGGTCTTTTCAGCTTCGCGGACGACGTCCGGGAATCTCGTGACCAATGCAGCTTTGAGAAACCGAAGATGGGCAATCGTCTTCGCCAGGCTTTCAAGCCTGCGCTGCCCGCTCACCATGTAAGATGCCAGCAGACTCTGATGCTCGTCATCCACAGCGTCACGAACGAGATATTCATCGGTTCCGTTGCCGATCGTGACCGCAGCCCTGGCGAGGGCTTCATCTACTCGACCGCTCAGACCGGCCTGCTCTCGTTCCGCGGCCGCCAGCGCGTCCTCGATCGAGGAAAGAATGGCGCCAATTCTCGCCCTGTCGGTCTCGTTGTCGCGCTCCGCCGATCGTACCTTGAATGGAACGACCTTGGGTCTGCCGTTCAGCAGCTTGTGTGTCCGCGCTCTCAAGAAAAGCTGGAACATGATCAAATTCTTTCCGGCAGAGGAACCCCATACTGGAAGGCTTTGGTTAACAAGTCCTGAATCCGGGCCGATCGCAGGCGAGCGGCCTGACCCACTCTAGGGGCCAACGCCGGTAAGGTTGAAGAGTTATCTTAATCGGCGGTTATCGTTGCACGATCCCAACATTTGCCTATCCCTACCCATACCGGGTCTCCCCCAAAGTCCCGGCCCCACCCAAGCAAAGCCGTCGAGCGAACATGGGTCCGCTTGGCGGCTTTGTCGTTGTGTCACGCAGAGGAATTTTTCGGATATGGCGCGCAGGCCCTGGTCATTCAAGGAAGACCGCCGGCTCATGGAACTGGCCAAGTCGTCCACCACCGTCGAGGAGGCTGCAAAGAGACTCGGCAGATCGCCGGATGCAATCAGACGGATGGCGTTGCGGCTCGGTCTCTCCCTGAAGTCCAAGGCAGTCAAGAAGAGCTAGCGGGGAAATATCGCGAGGTCGGCCAGATGGGCGCTTCCGCGCCGAGACCTCGAGCTCCTGGCGAAAGTTCCGGCCCATGACGCGGGGTGGTCACGTTCCCTTAACGATGTTGGCGCGTTTCACAACCGACACCAACACGGCAGATTATACTACCGAAATGCGCCGCAAACATCTCATCACGGCCACGGCCTTCTCCTTTGCAATCATCGCCTACGCCGCGCTTGCGCGACTCGCGGGAAGATCGGTGTTCGCGGGCCACGCTGAAGCCTATTGGCTTATCGTGATCGAGCGCTTCAGCGTCTACGGCCTGCTCGGCTTTCTTCTGTCTTTCCTGCTCCCCGGGCGCATCTTCGCCGCATGCAGTCTCGTTGTCACCGTCGCGATCGGCCTCGAGCTCGCCCAGGAGTTGATCTCGGTTCAACATCCGGCATTCCTGGACGTCCTGCCGAAGGCGGCGGGTGGCATCTTCGGCGTCCTGCTGGCGCAAACGATCCTGACGTTCTTGCCGAGGCCGCCAAACTAGGCTGCCGCGGCGCCAAGAACGCCGCCGTCAAGAACGCGATTGCGGCCGAAGCACTCAGTCAATAGCGGGAATGGGCGACGCCGCAGGCTAGGCCGCTCCGCGCTCGTCGTCCAACCTTCGTGCGCTGAACACACCGGACATTCGCCGGTGGGTATCGCGCAGCGCCGCGATCGCGGCGTCGAGCTCGGCGTCAGATTCGCGGATTGCTTCCAGGAAACGGGCCATCAGCTCGGCATTCAATTTGACGCGGGTGTGACCATCCCGGCTCCGTCGTCGATCGAGCAACAATTGCTCCGCATGCGACCTCGCTTCTTCAGCGGGATAGCCGCACAGCATCGCGAGCTCCTGATAGGTCATCCAGATCTGAGGCATGTCCTGTCCATGATTTGTTATGATCCGAACCTAGGACCGAGCCTTGAAAGCGCCGTTACCGGTCTTCGATCGACGATGTTTTTGTACCGACAGTGTCAAAGCAAACCTAACCTCCGGCGCCTCATGACGACGACGCCTTGAGGCGCGCAGGAGATGCGCTTGCAACCGGCCATCCGTCTTCCGTCAACGAATCGCCGCTATTGAACCGCGGCGCAGAATGCCTGTTGCCGGGCGATGATGGCTCTTCCTGGCTGTAGATCAGCGTCGCCTCGAAAGCCACGTCGGGGACTTCACGGGCTGCTCCCGAGCAGGTGGCGACCGAGCCATTGCAGGCGCCCGCAAGGCTGATCTCGACCTTGTCAGGCCCGAACAGACCGGGCGCACCCTCGGCGTGCCGTTCCACGCTCAGAACGGCCGAGAAGCGCTCTCCCTCGATTTGATAGGAACCGCTGTAGGTGAAGAAGCCGTCGCGTCCGAAGATGCTGCCCTTGGTCAGGTTCACCATGCCGGTGCCCTGCCCGCGCGGGGTTCTGAACCAGGCTGCATATCTGCCGTCTCTGAGCATGGGACATGCCTCGATTTCAAGATTGGCTGGTATGTGCGGCCCACTCTGGGGCGCGACAATGACCGGGCTGCAGGCCCTTCGATTGCGGTTAATGAAGTGAGAGCCCGATCCGTCAAATTGCGGACGACGCATCGGGCGGCGGCGGGCGCCTCAGAACAATTCGATGCCGTCGTCCACGGCCTGCACCGGCTCGACACGCCGAGCGGCGGCCGTCGAGGCAACCCCCAGCTTCTGCAGGACCTCCCTGTGGACGTCGCGCTCGCGCTCCATCGTGTAGCGCGCAAACAGGCCGTCCAGCAGCGCATTGTCCTGCACGGTGAGCTGCGGTCGCTGCTCATCGATACCGGCAGCCTGCTCGATCCGCGCGGCGATCGCCGGCAGCGTCGCGGAGCTTTCATGAAGCGTCGTCATGAGACCTTGCGCCGAGTTCAGGAGACGCTCGAACTCCGCGCCTTCATCCACGAGGCGGCTCATCAGCTTGCCGAGCCGCTGGTTGCCGGCCTCGACCTCGCGCAGCGCCGTCAGGATCTGCGGCTCGAGCCTTGCGAGCTGCGTGGAATCGCCCTTCGCGCGCAGCTCCTTCAACGCACCTGCCGATCGCTCGATCTTGTCCAGCACCGGCCGCAACCGCCCCGCGCCGGCAGACACCTGATCGGCCGTCGCCTTCAGCTCATTGGCGATCACGACGAAGGCCGCGCCACGGCTGCCGAGATGGCTCGCCTTGAGGCCGGCATTCATGCCGATCAGCGTGATGTCGACGGTCGCCTCGGCAAGCCCGGCGATCGCCTCGCGGAACTTCGCCAGCGTCTCCTCGACGATTCCGAGCGCCTCATCGACTGATCGACCGGCGCTCTCGCAGGTGGTGATCAGCGAAGAAGCCTGTGCCAGCGTCTGATTGATCCGTGTCAGGAAGCCGCCGTCCTTGCCGCCAGCCAGTGTTCGGCCATGGCCGACGACACCACTCGCGTCATGCAGGATCGCGGACAGCGCGTGAACGATCTGGCCGATGTCGCCACCGAATTCGCGCTGGGCGTCCCTGAGCTGAGCCGCCTGCAGCTGGCTGATCGCCCGGGCGCCGTCGTCGCTGGCGACGTCCTGTGGAGCGAGGCTGGGCTCGGCGCCTCGGGCAAGCGCGAGACCATGGCACACATGTTCGAGACGCTGACGCGTGCTGTCGCCAGCCTGCAGTGAAATGATCGCACTACCGACCGCCTCGGCGATCTTGAGGGTGCTCGCACCGGCGAGGTCGGCAAGCTGGCTCGAGTTGCCACGCTGGTCGCGCAATCCGGCGTAGGCCGATCCCAGTTCGGCGCTCTCGGCGACCAGGCGCCCGCGATAGCGGCTCTCAAAATCCTTCTGACGGCCGGACGCCGTTGAAACGGCCTCCGCGAGCCGTTGCTGATCCCGCGCGCAGCCCTCGATCGAGCCCTGCACGGCCTTGCCGAGATCGTAAGCCTCCTGCGTGAAAGCGAGGAACCCCTCGCGATCGCCATCAAGGGACGCGGCCTCGATCCGGGCGCTGCGTGCGATGATGGTGATCATCTGGATATGCTTGAACAACGGCTTGATCAGCGACGAGGCTTCGGCGGTATCGGTGCCGATCGTCGCAAGCAGCGCGCTTTCGGCCGGCAGGGACTCCGCCAGTTCGCCCAGCCGAGCGGAAATCTCCTGCAGGGCGGTGGCCGCGCCCTCGATTTCGGTTCCGGAGAGTTCTCCGGACAGCGCGGCGAGACCCCGGTTCAGGTCCTTGAAGATGATGTGGCCGCGGCCGAGTTCGTGACCGACGCGTGCGAACACGGCCTCGATCCGCGACGAGAGATTCTCGACCGGGGCGATCGCCTCGGTCAGCAGGCTGGCCGGAATCACGGACATGGCGGTCAACCCACGACGGCGGGCTGACCGGCCTGATACCAGTGCATGATCTCGCGGGGGATCTGCTGCAGCGAGACCACCTTCTCGACACCGCCATGAGCGATGGCTTCCTTGGGCATGCCGAACACCACGCAGCTGTCTTCATCCTGCGCCCGCGTCGCGGCGCCGAGCTTGCGCATCTCCAGCATTCCGCGCGCGCCGTCGTCGCCCATGCCCGTCATGATGACACCGAGCGCGTTGGCGCCGGCATGCTGAGCCGCCGAGCGGAACAGCACGTCGACGGAGGGACGGTGCCGCGACACGGGAGGACCGTCCTTGATCACGATCTGATAGCGCAGACCGATCCGCTGCAGCAGCATGTGGCGGGCGCCAGGGGCGATATAGGCCCAGCCGGGCAACACCGGCTCGCCATCCTCGGCCTCCTTGACCCGGATCGGGCAGATGCCGTCGAGACGCTTGGCGAAGGCGGCGGTGAAGCCGGCCGGCATGTGCTGCACGATCACGATCGGCGGACAATGCGGCGGCAGCATCTCCAGCACGTCGTTGAGCGCTTCTGTACCGCCCGTCGATGCGCCGATGCAGACGATCCGCTCGGTGGTCGGCCGCACCTTGCCCTGCACCGGGGGCGGGATGATGGCGTCCGCGGTGAGCTTCTTCTCGACTTCGCGGCGCGCCGCGCGAGGACGAACACGCGCGCGCGCCGCCGACTTGACGGCGTCGCGCAGCCGCGTGGAGCATTCGAGCAGCGCCTGCCGGGTGTCGATCTTCGGCTTCGGCACGATGTCTACGGCCCCGGCCTCGAAGGCCTCGAACATCAGGTTCGATCCCTCCACGGTCAGCGAGGAGCAGATGATCACCGGGATCGGCCGCTGCGCCATGATCTTGCGCAGGAAGGTCATGCCGTCCATGCGCGGCATTTCCAGGTCCAGGATGATGACGTCAGGAATCTCTTCCTGGAGGCGTTTTGCCGCCACGAACGGATCGGCCGCCGTGCCCATGACCTCGATGTCGGGATCTTCGTTCAGGATCGTCTGCAGGATTTGGCGCACTGACGCCGAATCGTCCACGATCAGAACGCGAACTTTCTCCCTCGGCATCCCCATGCCTCCCCTGTCAAACCTGGAAAATGGTTGGCTGAACCTGCTTCAGACCCGGAACGGTGCTGTGAACCATCGATTCGGAGTGCCCGACCAGAAGATATCCTCCCGGCCGCAGATGGCTGCAGAGCCGTTCAACGACCTTCCTCTGTGTCGGCTTGTCGAAGTAGATCAGCACGTTCCGGCAGAAGATGATGTCGACGTCGCGATCGACCGGATACGCCGCGTCCATCAGGTTCATCCGCATGAAATGCGTGACACGCCGCAGTTCCGGCACGATGCGAACCTCGCCGCGGGATTTGTCCCGCGAGGTCAGGAAGTAGCGCTTCAGGAACGGCTCCGGCACCGGTGCGAGCACGTCGCGGGTATAGATCGCCGTCTGGGCTAGGCGCAGCACGGCGGTCGAGATGTCGGTACCGAGGATGCGGTATTGAAACGCTGATCCCGTCCGCGTCATGTCGTCCATGACCATGGCGGCCGTATAGGCCTCCATGCCGGTCGAGCTCGCCGAACTCCAGACTTTCAGATTCGCGTTGCGCCGACCGTGCACCTTGAGCAGCGCAGGAATGGCAATTTCACGCATGAACGTGAAGTGCGCCGGCTCGCGGAAGAAGTCGGTCTTGTTGGTCGTGACCACGTCGATGAGGTGCGTGAGTTCGTTCTCGAACAGATCGGCCTCGAACAGATGATCGACGTAGTCGTTGAGGTCGGCAAAGTCGAGCGCGCGCACCCGCTTGTGCAGCCGCCCTTCCAGCATCAGTCGCTTGCCCGGCGGCAGCCTGATGCCGACCTGGCTTTCGATCAGTTCGGCGATGGTACGAAAATGCCGGTCCGACAGATGCACGCCCGTGTCCTGGTCGGCCGGAAGCCCGGCAGACCAGTCCTGCGCCGGGATGGCCGCCTGCATCGAATTTTGGGCCATACGGGCCATCTTGGATCCTGTCCTGTTACGCGATGGCCGGGCCACGATCGGCCCGGCACACAGCTTCAGCGCTGGAAATCGGCGTCCCGGTCGTCGCCGCCGTCATTGAGGTCGAAAGCAAAGCCGCCGGCGCCGGCCGCCTTGAGGACGCGCGCAGGCTTGGCTTGCGGCTTCCTCGCGGTCCGGTCGACCGCCGCCATGGCTGCAGCCTTGGCGCGCAATTGATGGACGGCCTTCTCGACCGGCGCAGCTGCCGGCTTCTTGGCGTCATGATCGATCTTGAAATAGGCGATCGTCGACTGCAGCTGCTCGGCCTGCGATGCGAGTTCTTCCGACGTGGACGAGACCTGCTCGGAGGCGCTGGCGTTCTGCTGGCCGACCTTGTCGAGCTGCTGGATCGCCTGGTTGATCTGGGCGGAGCCGACATCCTGCTCGCGGCACGCGGCGGTGATCTCCTCGACCAGTTCGGCGGTCTTCTTGATGTCGGGGACCAGCTTGGCCAGCATGGCGCCCGCTTCCTGCGCGACCTTCACGGTCTCGCCGGACAAGGTCCCGATCTCGGCAGCAGCGGCCTGGCTGCGTTCGGCGAGCTTGCGCACTTCGGAGGCGACGACGGCGAAGCCCTTGCCGTGCTCGCCGGCTCGCGCGGCCTCGACCGCCGCGTTGAGCGCCAAGAGGTCGGTCTGGCGTGCGATCTCCTGGACGATCGTGATCTTCTCGGCGATGGTCTGCATGGCGTCGACGGCACGGCCCACGGCCGCGCCGCTGGCTTCGGCGTCCTTGGCCGACTGGGCCGCGATCTTCTCGGTCTGGCTGGCGTTGTCGGCGTTCTGCTTCACGTTGGAAGCCATCTCCTCCATCGAGGACGAGGCTTCCTCCGCGGACGAGGCCTGCTCGGTGGCGCCCTGCGAGAGCTGCTCGGCGCTCGCCGACAATTGCTGACTGCCGGCCGAGACGTTCTGGGCTGCGGTCAGGGCTTCGGAGACGATCTGGCGAAGCTTCTCGACCATCCGCTCCAGCGCAAGACCCAGCGTATCCTTGTCCGACAGCGGCTTTGCTTCGACCGTCAGATTGCCGTGGGCGATCTCATTTGCAACCTCGGCCGTCGCGTTCAGATTGTTCGTCATGGTGTTTAGCGACTTGATCAGATCCCCGATCTCATCGTTGCTGAACTTCTCGATCTTCTGGCTGAGATCTCCCATGGCCACGGCATCGGCAAGACCGACGGCCTTTGCCAGCGAGCGGCTGATGTTGATCGCGATCCAGATCGCGCCACCAGCTGCAACCAGCAGCGACACGATCACCAGCGAGATCACGAGCAACTCGGCGCGCGATCCGTCCTCCTTGGCCTGGATTGCGCTGTCGGACATCGCCTTTTTCACGAAGCCGATGTAAGCGTTGGCCGCATCGACAGCGTCGATCGTCACCTTCCGGCCCTCGGTCATCGAGCGCTCGGTCGCCTTTGCCTTGTCGGTCCTGGCAATCTTCAAGGTTTCGTCCTGGAAGGCATTCAGCTTTGTGTAGGCGGCCCCGAACGCATCGAGATGCTTTCGTCCGGCCTCCGAAGCCGCAGCATAGATTTCGTCCTTCATCTTGAAGGAATGCTCGCGGGTTTTCGCGATATCAGCGACGTGATGATCGAAGCCGGCCTCCGATGCCAGCAGCGCGCTCTTCTCGGCCTGTGCCTGCTCGAGGACGCCCTCACGCAGCTCGGATGCCTTTTCCATCCGGCCAGCCCGGGCGACGAGCTGTTCTGCCGTCGATACCATCTCGGACAGCTTCAGATAGCTGACGGCACCCGCGACGATGAAAAGGAGAATGACAACGCCGAAGGCGCTGGCAAGCTTGGCTTTGACGGAGAATCTCATGTTTGGTCTCATTCTTTGTCGGTGCACGAACAACTACGCGTCCCATTCGAACTCAGGCGGCGCGCGGGGTCTCCGCGTCGGTGCCGCCGGGAATCTCGTCATGTGCCATCAGCTTGGCGAGATCGAAGATCACGACGAACTTCTCGCCCTTGCGGCCAATGCCGGCGGCGTAGTCGGACTGCCATCGCCCTCCGACTTCGGGGATCGGCTCGAGCGACTGGTCGTCGATGTCGGTGACCTCGAACACGCAGTCGGCGACGAAGCCGACGCCGACCAGGCGATCCTTCATCGGCACGTCGAGGATGATGATGCGGGTTGCTTCCGTGGCCGCGACGGCTGGCAGGCCGAGCTTGGTCCTGAGGTCGACGATCGGATAACCGCTGCCGCGCACGTCGATCATGCCGAGCAGGAAGTCCGGTGCGTGCGGCAGCCGGGAGATCGGCCGCATGTCGAGGATTTCGCGGACATTGCGGATGCTGATGCCGAATGTCTCGCCGGCAAGCCCGAGCGTCAGATATTGCGAGGTCGCGGCCATGTGCAGTTCACCCGATAAAAAGACTCAAAATGACAGGTCCGGCACGACGCCGGACCCGCCGGTTAGCGCTGGAAGTCTGCGTCTCGATCGTCGTCGCCATCGGCAAGGTCGAAGGCAAAGCCGCCTCCGCCACTCGCCACCTTGGAGCCACGCACCTGCCGAACGGCCGGGGCTTTGCCTCGCCGGTCGAACTCGGACATCTTCGCGGCCTTCGCGCGCAGATGTCCGACCGATCGGTCGATGTGGTGCGGTGCCTGTTTCGGCTGATCCACAGCATCCTCGATCCGGAAGAACGAGATCGTGGACTGCAGCTGTTCGGCCTGCGAAGCCAGTTCCTCGGAGGTCGAGGAGACCTGTTCGGAGGCGCTGGCATTCTGCTGTCCGACCTTGTCGAGCTGTTGAATCGCCTGGTTGATCTGGGCGGCACCGACGTCCTGCTCCCGGCAGGCGGCGGTGATCTCCTGAACCAGTTCGGCGGTCTTCTTGATATCGGGCACGAGCCGGGACAGCATCCCACCGGCCTCCTGCGCGACCTTGACGGTGTCGGCGGACAGGGTGCCGATCTCGGCGGCTGCCGCCTGGCTGCGCTCGGCCAGCTTGCGCACCTCGGATGCGACGACGGCGAAGCCCTTGCCGTGCTCGCCGGCGCGGGCGGCTTCCACCGCGGCATTGAGCGCCAGCAGATCGGTCTGCCGTGCGATCTCCTGCACGATCGTGATCTTCTCGGCGATGGTCTGCATCGCCTCGACCGCCCGACCGACGGCAGCGCCGCTGGCCTCGGCATCCCTGGCCGATTGCGCGGCGATCTTTTCGGTCTGGTTGGCGTTGTCGGCGTTCTGCTTCACGTTGGAAGCCATTTGTTCCATCGACGAGGATGCCTCCTCGGCGGACGAGGCCTGCTCGGTGGCGCCCTGCGAGAGCTGCTCGGCGCTTGCCGAAAGCTCCTGGCTGCCGGCCGAGACGTTCTGTGCCGCCGTGAGCGCTTCCGACACGATCTGCCGCAGCCTTGCGACCATGGTTTCGAACGCGATGCCGAGCTTGTCCTTGTCGGAAACACGCTTGGCCTCGACCGTGAGATTGCCGCGGGCGATCTCGTTGGCGACGTCGGCGCTGACGTTGAGGGCCGCGATCATGCGCTCCAGCGCGATGCCCAGGGTATCCTTGTCCGAGAGGCGCCTCGCCTCGACCGACAGATTTCCCTGCGCAACCTCGTTGGCGACCGCCGCCGTCGCATTGAGGTTTGCCGTCATCGTATTGAGCGATTTCAGGAGATCGCCGACCTCGTCATTGGTCTTGGCCTCGACCGTCTGGCTGAGGTCCCCGATCGCCACGGCGTTGGCAAGGCCCACGGCGCGCATCAGCGAGCGGCTGATGCTCAGTGCGATGAAGATCGCCGCGCCGGCGCCGAACAGCAGCGAGACGCCGACAATGCTCATCAGGAGAATCTGGGCGTGGCTGCTCTCGAGCCGAGACTCCTCCGAGCGGTCGGCCATCGTCTTCTTGAGATAGGCGAGATATTCGTCGAGGACGTGGGTGGCGTCCAGGAGATGACGACGGACCTCGGTGACCGAATGTTCCGTTGCCTTGGCACGATCGGTGCGCGCCAGCCTGAGGGTTTCATCCTCGGCGGTGTTCATGATGGCGTGAACGGCCGAGAAGCGGTCGAGCATCTTCCGCCCGTTCTCGGACGCCACGGCATAGATCTCGTCCCGAATCTTCGCCATGTCCTCGCGAACCTTGCGGACTTCGGCACTGTATCGCTCGAGATCGGCATCGGACTGGGCCAGCAACGCGTTCTTCTCGGCCCGGATCTGAAGCAGGAGTCCCCGCTCCAGTTCGGCGGCCTTGCTCGAGCGACCGGCAGCCCCGAGCAGGACCTCGGTCGTGGATGCCATATTGCTCAGCTTCCAGGACGCGATGCCACCGGCAAGCATGGACAGCAGGAGAACAACTCCGAACGCGCACGCCAGTTTAGCCTTGACGGTGAATCTCATGTTCGGATCCCTCGGGTTCAGCCCGGTTTGGTGTTCAAGAGGAGCGCTGTTGCGCTCCTCTTGCTTCTATCTAGCGCTGGAACTCGGCGTCGCGGTCATCGCCGCCGTCATCCATGTCGAACGCGAAACCGCCGCCGCCCGCGACCTTCTTGGCGCGCACCGGCTTCGCCGCTGGCGCCTTACCGCCGCGATCGACGGCCGCCATCTTCGCGGCCTTGGCGCGGAGCTGGCCGACGGCGCGATCAATCTCCTGCGGCGCGGCCTTTGGCTTGCGGCCGGCGTCGTCGATGCGGAAGAAGGAGATGGTCGACTGCAACTGTTCGGCCTGGGAGGCGAGTTCTTCCGAGGTCGACGAAACCTGCTCGGAGGCGCTGGCATTCTGCTGGCCAACCTTGTCGAGCTGCTGGATCGCCTGGTTGATCTGGGAGGAGCCGACGTCCTGTTCACGGCAGGCGGCGGTGATTTCCTGGACGAGTTCGGCCGTCTTCTTGATGTCAG
Source organism: uncultured Bradyrhizobium sp. (assembly GCA_964423245.1). Classification (GTDB taxonomy): domain Bacteria; phylum Pseudomonadota; class Alphaproteobacteria; order Rhizobiales; family Xanthobacteraceae; genus Bradyrhizobium. Next base: position 37,571 of record CAYREH010000011.1, read on the forward strand.
GCACGAGCTTGCCGAGCATTTCGCCGGCTTCCTGCGCGACCTTGACCGTCTCGGTCGAGAGCGTGCCGATTTCGGCTGCGGCAGCCTGGCTGCGCTCGGCGAGCTTGCGCACTTCGGAGGCGACCACGGCGAAGCCCCTGCCGTGCTCGCCGGCGCGGGCGGCTTCCACGGCCGCGTTCAGCGCGAGCAGGTCGGTCTGGCGGGCGATCTCCTGCACAATGGTGATCTTCTCGGCGATGGTCTGCATCGCATCCACGGCGCGGCCGACGGCGGCGCCGGAGGCTTCCGCATCCTGGGCCGACTGGGCGGCGATCTTCTCGGTCTGATTGGCGTTGTCGGCGTTCTGCTTCACGTTGGAGGCCATCTCCTCCATCGAGGAGGAGGCTTCTTCCGCGGAGGAGGCCTGTTCGGTGGCGCCCTGCGAGAGCTGCTCGGCGCTGGATGACAGTTCCTGGCTGCCGGCAGACACGTTCTGCGCGGCGGTGAGAGCCTCGGACACCACCTGACGGAGCTTCTCCACCATGCCGTTCAGCGAACGGATCAGATCGCCGATCTCGTCGTTGCTGGCCGAGGGGATCGTCTGGGTGAGATCACCGTTGGCGACGGCTCCCGCGAGGCCGACGGCACGGCTGAGCGAGCGGCTGATGCTGATGGCGATCCAAAGCGCCGCGAGGACGGCAATCACGAGCGATGCGACCACGAGCGCGATGACGATCATCTGGCCCTTGGCGGCCTCGGCCCTGGTGTTCTCGGCCTCTTCGGCCATGGCCTTCTTCGTGAATACGACGTAGGCATCGATGGCGTCGATAGCCTCGGAAATCGCCTTCCGGCCCTCATGGACGGTGCGATCTGCGGCCTTCGGGCGATCCGTCTTGATGAACTTGATCGTCTGGTCCTGCTCGTTGTTCATCTTGTCGTAGGCGACCTGGAACTTCTCGAGCAGCCGCTTGCCGCCTTCGCTTGCGAGCGCGTAGACCTCTTCCTTCAGCTTGTTGTTCATCGCCCGGAATTTGGGGATATCGGCGAGGAACATGTCGGTCTCGTTTTCGGGTGCGATGATCGCGTTCTTTTCGGCGCGCACCTGCAACAGAAGATTGATCTCGATCTGCGCGCCCATCTGCATGCGGTTTGCACGCGAGATGAGGGCCTCGGATCCGACGATCATGTCGGTGAGCTTGAGATAGGCGACGCCGCCCGCGATCATCGAGAGAATGATGATCAGGCCGAACGCGCTCGCCAGCTTTGCCTTGACCGTAAACCGCATATTCTTGCCCCTATTAGTCACGACCCGCCCCGCAGGTCGGCTCAATTCAGAATGCGTTCCATGTTTGGAACGATGACGAACTCTTCACGCCACTTGGTGATGAAGCGGATGTATTCCGGCTTCCAATGCATCCCCACGCGCGGCGTCTGCTGGACGTCGGCCTGGGAAATCTCGGTGACCTCGTAGACCTTGTCGGCGGTGACGCCGACCAGGACGGGCTCGTTGTCGATCTCGATCTCGATCACGACGATGCGTGAATCGGCGGAATTGTCGGTCTGCGGCATGCCGAAGCGGATGCGCAGGTCGGCAAGCGGAATGACGTTGCCGCGAACGTTGATCACGCTGGGAACGAAGGCGCGCGCACCGGCGACCTTCGTGACCGGCACCGGATCGATGATCTCGCGCACGAGACCGGCGTCGAGCGCGAATTTCTCGTCGCCGAGGCCGATCATGACGACCTGCATTGCGTCTGCCTGATGCTCGTTCATCACGCTGCCTCGCTGATGTGCTTCTCGACCTTCGACTGCGCCAGCGCGACGAGCTGGGCGACGTCCAGGATCAGCGCGGCCGTGCCGTCGCCGAGGATCGTCGCACCGGAGAAGATGGTCACGTCCGAATGCAGCTTCGACAGCGACTTGATCACCGTCTGGTGGTTGCCGATGATCGCATCCGCCACGAGGCCGACCTGGGTCTCGCCGGTCGAGATGATGATGGTCTTCTGGTGCTGATCGGGCGAACCCTCCACCAGGAGAATGTCCCGCAGGCGCAGGAACGGCACGAGATTGCCGCGCATGTTGAGGAAGTTGCGGCTGCGCGAGCGCTCCTCCTCGGCGGTCAGCTCGACGCATTCCTCCACCGCCGACAGCGGAATGATGTAGCGGCCTTCGCCGACCCGGATCAGCAGACCTTCGATGATGGCGAGCGTGAGCGGCAGGCGCAGCGTCACCGTGGTGCCCTGGCCAGGCCGAGTCGAGAGGTCGATCGAGCCGCGCATGTTCTCGATGGTGCGCTTGACCACATCCATGCCGACGCCGCGTCCCGACAGGGCCGAGATGGTCTGCGCCGTCGAGAAGCCCGGATGGAACAGGAACTGGTGGATCTCGTGATCGGAGAGAACCGCACCGGCGGCGATCAGCCCCTGCTCTTCGGCCTTTGCACGAATGCGCGCGGTATTGAGACCACCGCCATTGTCCTTGACGGTGACGAGGACCTGGGCGCCCGAATGGACGGCGGCGAGCTCGATGCGGCCCTGCTCGGTCTTGCCGTTGGCGGCCCGCGTCGCGGTATCCTCGATGCCGTGGTCGATGGCGTTGCGGATCAGATGCACCAGCGGATCGGCGAGGCACTCGATCATGGTCTTGTCGAGCTCGGTATCCTCGCCCGTGGTGACGAAGTCGACCGGCTTGGACAGGTCGCGCGAGAGGTCGTGGACCAGGCGACGGAAGCGACCGAACAGCGAACCGATCGGCACCATGCGGGCGCCCATCGTGGTATCGCGCAGCGACGAGGCCAGCCGCTCGATTTCCTCGGCGATGACCTTGATCGAGAGATCGGATCCGGAGGCGGCAAGCTGGGTCAGCCGCGCCTGGGCGATGACGAGTTCGCCGACGCGGTCCATCAGTTCGTCGAGGCGCTCGGCCTGCACGCGGACGGTGGCGATGCCGCGCTCCTGCTTGGCATCCTCGCGGCGCGCCGCGGGCGCCTCGCGCTTGGCGTCAGGCTTGATGTCGGGCGTGGATTGGGGGGACGGGCCGGGCGCTGCAGCAGGCGGCACGGCGGCGGCCTGCGGTGCGGGAATGTCGGCGGCAGCCGGCTCGTCGTCGAGCAGCTGGAACGGCGCCTGCGGCGCGGGCGCCTCGACATGCTCCAGCGGCGAGAGCGTCAGCTTCATCTCGTCCTGGACGAACATGAAGACGTCGTCGATGGCATCCTTGCCACAGGCCGCGTGCAGCTTGACGTCCCACTTCAGATAGCAGTCGTCCGGCTCCAGCTCGTCGAGGAACGGCACGCCGTCGGTGATCGGCACGACGAAGCAGGGCCCGAGCTTGCAGAGGTCGTCCAGCAGGTCGAGCGGGTTCGAGCCGTTGCGCAGGATCTGCGATTCGAACTCGAGATACAGATGCCAGCCGGCCTGCTTGCTTTCGGCAGGAGCCAGCGGCGGCGCATCCTTGATCTCCGCGACGGGCGCATGGGCCTGGTCCGGAAACACGATGCGCTTGAGATCGTCGAGGATGGCCTCGCCGATGACGTCGTCGGTCGATTGGGGATCCTCGATCAGGGCGCGGATATAGTCCTTGGCGGCGAGCGCGACCGAGATCAGGTCCTGCGTCGGCTTGATCTCGCCCTTGCGCACGCGGTCGAAGGCGGTCTCGAATTCGTGGGTGAAGGAGGCGACCTTGTCGAAGCCGAACATCGCGCCCGATCCCTTGATCGTGTGCAGGGCGCGGAAGGCGGAATCGACCAGTTCACGGTCGTCCGGGCGGAGGCCGAGATCGAGCAAGGCCCCTTCCAGGACCTCGAACAGTTCGCTGGCTTCCTGGCGGAAGACCTCGGTCGGATCCATCGTACTCATGCACGCACCAGCTTGGCGACGACCGCGAGCAATTGCTCGGGCTTGAAGGGCTTGGTGATCCAGCCGGTGGCGCCGGCGCTCTTGGCTTCCTGCTTGACGGTTTCGTTGGATTCGGTGGTCAGGAAGACGATCGGCATGCCGACCGCGCTCGGCAGCTTGCGCAGCGCGCGGATCAGCTCCAGCCCGTTCATGACGGGCATGTTGAGATCGGTGATGACGAGATCGAGCTTGCCGGCCTGCGCCTTGGCGAGCCCTTGCGCGCCGTCACCGGCCTCGATCACGTTGTGACCGGCCGGCTCGAGCACGACCTTGATCATCTGCCGGATGCTGGGGGAATCGTCGACGGTCAGGATCGTGGCCATTAGACGCCATCTTTCTTTTGCGGGAAGTGCTGGTCGATCATCGCCTCGCTGGCAAAGCCGGCGCGGCGAAGGGTATTGCGCAGGGATTGGGAGAAGGACGTGAGGACGACGGGCCGGCCCTGGGCCTCGCCCGTCCTGGCCGTCGACAGCAGCAGCTGGATCGAGGTCACGTCGGCCTTGTCGACGCTGGAGCAGTCGATCTCGAGCCGGTCCTGGCGACCAAAGGCTTCGCGAATCAGGTCATAGACGCTGCGGATCGCCGCGACGCTGCAGTCCGCAGGCAACCGCAGGGACCATTTCGGTTCGGTCAGATCAGACGACATTCGTCCCCCAAATTTCCCAGGGATTCGATGCACGAACGACCTGAACCCCGCGCGTCGACTATCTTGGTGGGGAGTGTTCAAAATCCTAATGAAACGGTCCGTACAACTACGGGTCACATCACGGGGCAGTTCGCGTATTCATGCAGGGATTCGCATCCCGTCCCGCCCCACCGGACGCTGCGCATTCCGCAGGCAGGAGGTGTCGGGCTCATGTTTGCATGCCGTTAAATCGGACAGGCTATTCGTCAAGGCCATGCTCGCCTTCCTTGATGAGTCCGGCCGATGCTGACCCAAGCACTTCTGGTTGATGACAGCCGCTCTGTCCTCAAATACCTGCAGCGGCATATCGAAGCCGATGGCCTCGTCGAAGCGACTGCATTCCTCGACCCCGTCGAGGCGCTGGCCTGCGCGCGGGAGCGCGTGTTCGACCTCGTGCTGGTCGACTACGAGATGCCGCATATGGACGGCATCAGCTTCATCCGCGCCTTTCGGGCCCTGCCAGGCTGCGGCGACATCCCGATCGCGATGATCACATCGCGCCAGACCGACGACGTGAAGATGGAAGCGCTGCAGGCCGGCGCAACCGATTTTCTGCCCAAGCAGCCTCAGAGCCTTGAAATGGCCGTCCGGCTTCGGAACCTGGTGCGGCTCGGTGCAGCCGTACGCAAGCAGAACGACCGCGCGGCCGATCTGGCGAGCGCCGTGGCGGCCGCCACGCAGAAGCTCGGCGAACGCGAGGAGGAGATCATCCTGCGGCTGGCGCTGGCGGTCGAGTATCGCGACAACGACACCGGCGAGCACACCCTGCGGGTCGCCCGCTACAGCCGGATCATCGCCGAGCAGCTCGGCCTGCCGCCAAGGCTCTGCCGGGACATCTATCTCGCAGCGCCGCTGCACGATGTCGGCAAGGTGGCGATTCCCGACAACATCCTGCTCAAGCCGGGCCGGCTGACCGACGAGGAAATGGCGGTGATCCGGACCCATGCGAAGATCGGCGAACGGATCCTGGCCGGTTCGAGCTGCGAGCTGATCCAGCTCGGCGCACAGATCGCCGCCGGGCATCACGAGCGCTGGGACGGCGGCGGCTATCCGCATGGTCTCAAGGCCGACGCAATTCCAATCGCCGCCCGCGTCGTGGCAGTCGCGGACGTGTTCGACGCCCTCACCACCCGCAGGCCCTACAAGGAGCCGATGCCGCTCGAGGGCGCACGCACCTATCTGGCCGAGAACCAGGGCAAGCAGTTCGACCCGGCCTGTGTCGCGGCCTTCCTGTCCCGCTGGGACGAGGTGGTGGCGATCGCCGCAGGGCCTCGGGTGATCCCGTTCCGCAAGGCCGAGGCCCCGCTGGCGCCGGACATGGCGCAAGCCGAGCAACCGCTTCCGGTCAGGTCCGCCGGCCCATGAAGGCACCGGCGGTCTGAGGTTGGCTGCTCCGACAGCCCGGCGATCACCGGTCGCCGGTTTGAACCTGTTGCTGCTAAAGTACACCAACAACAGAGAGTGATTCTGGTCACATTTGCCTGGCCGCCACGCTGCTAAGCACCGGACCAGGACGGGGACCGGTGGAGCATCGGTCGAACTGAATGAGTATCCCCATGAAAAGCCTGCTCGGCGTCCTCGTCGGCGCCCTCTGCATCACTGCCCCCGCCTTGGCGGAAACGCCCGCCGCGATCGTGGAGGACGTGCAGGGCAAGGTCGACGGCATCGCCTTCATGGACTACGTGGCACCCGGCAAGATCATCAAGCTCGGCCCGAAGGCGACCATTACCCTCAGCTATCTGAAATCCTGCCTGCGCGAGACGATCAGCGAGGGTGTCGTCCTGGTCGGCGCCGAACAGAGCACCGTCCAGCTCGGCGAGGTCCAGCGCGTCAAGGTGCCGTGCGATGCCAAGGCGGCGCAGCTCTCCGAACGCGAGGCCAACCAGAGCGCCGCGACCACCTTCCGCACCATGCGATCGGACGGGAAGGCCGCGCCGTCCAGGCTGCCGACGCTCTACGGCGTCGCGCCGCTGGTGCAGGCCAAGAGCGGCAGCACGCTGGTGATCGAACGGACCGATGGCAAGGAGCCGACGATCAGCGTGCCGCTGAAGAACGACGTCATGGTCGGCGGCAAGTTCTACGATTTCGCCAAGGCCGGCAAGACGCTGACGCCGGGCGGCAGCTACCTCGCCACGCTGGGCGCCAAGCGATACGCCTTCCAGGTCGACGCCAGCGCCACGACGTCGACGACGCCGATCATCGGCCGCCTGCTCCGGCTGGAATAGCCGGCCCAGCAGCGGCGTGATGAGGCGGATCGGCAGGCGGGATCTCATTGCGACGATGCTGATTGCGCTCGTCGTGGGCGCCGTCTTCACCTCCCGGCCGCTCGACATCCTGCAAGGCCTCTCGCTCGACATCCTCACCGCGCTGCGTGGACGCCTCATCGGGGACAGCCGCGATCCCGCGACGTCGCCGGTCGTCGTCGTGGCCATCGACGGCGAGACCTACGACACTCCACCGTTCAAGGGATCGCCGACCCCGACCTGGACGCGCGAGATCGGTCGCGTGCTCGGCGGCATCGCCGACGGCGGCGCGAAGGTGATCGGCTTCGACGTGATCTTCCCGAGCTCGATCGAGCAATCGGAAATCCCGTTCGGCGACGGCCCGCTCGGAGCGCGGCTGAAGGGTTTCGACCGCGACTATCTCATCGCGCTCAGGCAGCTCTCCGACGGTGGCAAGCTGGTGCTCGGCGAGATCCTCAGCAACGACCATCCCGACAGGCCCTATCGCGCGCAGCAGCTGGCGGTGCGCAACAACATCCGCGCGCTCAACGTCCATACCGACCGCGACGACGTGATCCGGCGGATGCCGCTGAGCTTCTCGATCGACGGCCAGCCGGTGCCCGCGATGGCGGCCGAGCTGGCCGCGCGGGCGAGCGATGCGAGGCCCGACATGCCGTCGCGGGGCGCGGTGGCCAACACCCTGACGCTCAATTTCCGCGGCCTCGGCCGCGACATCCCGACCTACTCGTTCGCGGATCTGCGCGCCTGCCTCGAGAAGGGCGATCGCGACTATTTCCGCCGCGCCTTCGACGGCAAGGTCGTGCTGCTCGGCACGGTGCTGGGCTTCGAGGACCGCAAGCTGACCTCGATGCGCCTGTCGGGCGCCCAGGACGGAACGCCGGCGGCACGCTGCGTCCAGCCTGCTCCGGCCCAGGGCGCCCGCAAGGCCCGCAGCGACGTCGCCGGCGTCCTCGTCCACGCCACCGCGGTCCGCAATCTGATGGAGCGCGATGCCGTGACCGAGCTGGGCTCTCCCCAGCGGGCTCTGCTCACCATCGCGTTTGCCGCAATCGTCGCCGTCGCGGCGTGCGTGCTGGCGCCGGGGCTCGCACTTGCCACGTGGCTCGCCCTCACCCTGCTCTGTACGGCCGTAGCCGTCGGCGCCTTCGCCCGTGGCCTCGCCCTGCCGTTGACCGAGCCCGCTCTGGCCGGCCTTGCGGCACTGGCCATGACCGTCGGTTACCGCTTCGTGCTGGCGGACCGGGACGAACGCTTCCTGCGCCGGAGCTTTGCATTCTACCTCGCGCCTGAAGTGATCGACACCATGGTCGCCTCCGGCAAGATGCCGGCGCTCGGCGGCGAGATGCGCAACGTCACGATGTTCTTCTCCGACCTCAGCGGCTTCTCCTCGATCGCAGAGACCATGACGCCTGGCGAACTCGTGACCTTGATGAACGAATATCTCTCGGCCATGACCGACATCATCGAAGGCCATGGCGGCTATGTCGACAAATATATCGGCGATTCCATCGTCGCGATGTTCGGCGCCCCGGCCGACGATCCCGCCCATGCGCGCAACGCCGTCAGCGCCGCGCTGACATGCCAGCAAAGGCTCGCCGAGCTCAACGCCAGCAATCCCGCCTTCGCCGGCCACGGCCTGTCGCAACGGATCGGACTGAACAGCGGCGAAGCCGTGGTCGGCAATATCGGCTCGCGCCGCCGCTTCAACTACACCGTGATGAGCGACACCGTGAACGTCGCCTCGCGGCTCGAGGGCGCCAACAAATATTACGGCACCGCGATCATGGCCTCCGAGGCCACCTTCATGCAGACCGGCGAGGCCTTTGCCTGGCGCGAGCTCGACGCCATCAGGGTGATGGGACGGGGCGAGCCGATCAGGGTTTTCGAACCGCTGGCCGCCAAGGGCAGCGAAAGCGCGGCGCAGGCGAAGGTCGCCGCGGACTATGCCGAAGGCCTCGCAAGCTGGCGGGCGCGGGACTTCGCCAGGGCAGCCGAGGCTTTCGCCCGTGCGGCGGAGATCGATCCGGCCTCGTCCCTGTTCGCCGCGCGCGCTCGTGATCTCGCCGCCAGCCCGCCGCCGGATGGATGGACGCCGGTCCGCGTGCTGGAGGGCAAATGAGGCCGAACGGCCGCTCACGGAACGAACGCCGAAAACAACCCCATGCAAAGTAGGAATTTCGATCGCGCGGCGCGGCATGAAAACTTGACACGTCGGGCAAAACAGCAGCCTTGCCGCCTTGCCCGACTAGGACACAGGCCTCGTCCCGGCCAAGTCCGCGTCCGACTTCGCCGGGTCTGCATCAACCTCCGGCGACAGCGGCGGCGCAGCCACCCAGGCAGGTGCCTGCTGCCGCCCTGCCGGCGCCGACAGCACGCGCAGGATCGCCTCCACCACGGCCTTCTTCCGCGCCGGCTTGACCACGAAATCGTTCATGCCCGCCTCCCGGCAGGCGGCAATGTCGTCGGCGAAGGCGTTGGCGGTGAACGCGATGATGGGCGTCTGGAGCGGCCTGTCGCCGCGCGTGCGTAATTCCCGCGTGGCCTCGAGCCCATCCATCTCCGGCATCCGGACGTCCATCAGGATCACGTCGAAGCCGAACTGTCGCGCCGCGGTGATTGCCTCGACGCCGTCTCCGGCGGTCTGGATCTGGACCTCGAACTCCTTGAGCATCTTGGCCGCCACGACGCGGTTCGTCGCATTGTCGTCGACGATCAGAACACGCAGCGGCCGTCCAAGGCCGCCGATCAGGGCCTGAAGCTGCGCATCGCCGTCCTGCTCACCGGCATCGGCCTGCGGCGCGTGTTCGGCGACCGGAAGCGTCAGGATCACGCTGAAGGTCGATCCGCGGCCGGGCGTCGATGTCAGGTCGATGCTGCCGCCCATCTGCTCGATCAGGCGCTTGCATATGGCGAGGCCGAGGCCCGATCCGCCGAAGCGTCGATTGATCGAGCTGTCCGCCTGGACGAAGTTCGAAAACAGCGTCCCCACCTTGTCCGGCGCGATCCCGATGCCGGTATCGCTCACCTCCCATTTGATCGTGGCGTCGGATCCGGAGCGCGCGATGCAGCGGGTTGAGATCACGATCTCGCCCTCGGCGGTGAACTTCACTGCATTCGAGACCAGATTCATCAGGACCTGGCGGATGCGGCCCGCGTCGCCCAGCAGCGACGGAGGCACGCCGGCCTCCACCACACTGCCGATGCGAAGATTCTTGGCGGTGGCCCGCGGCCCCATGATGCCGAGCACGTTGTCCACGACGACCTTGGGCGAGAACGTCGTGCTCTCGAGCGACAACTGGCCGGATTCGAGCTTCGAGAAATCGAGGATGTCGTTCAGAATCTCCAGCAGATTGTCGCCGGCATCGTGGATGGATTTCACGAAGCCGCGCTGCTCCGGCGTCATGGGTGTGTCGAGCAGCGTTGCGGCGAGGCCCAGAACGGCGTTCATGGGCGTGCGGATCTCGTGGCTCATCATGGCCAGGAAGGTCGATTTCGAGGCGTTTGCCGCCTCGGCGGCCTTCGTCAGCTGTTCCTGCTTCTTCCACCAGCGGCCGATCGCGATTGCAGCGGCCAGGACGACAAGCGCGCTCACCAGGGACATGACGACGAGCAGCGCGGCAAGGTCACGCCATCCGCTGAGCGCACTGTCCTCGGTCTGGTTGACGGACACGAACACCGGATAGTTCGACAACATGCGCGCCGAACGCAACACCTGCTGTTGATCGCTCGCCCTGAATTCGCGCAGCAAACCGCCGGCCTTCAGCGCGCGCATCGGTCCAGCCGGCGACGCCTGGGCAATGCTTTCGGTGTGCGGGAAGTGCGCAAGCATGACGCCGTCTTCGCGCATCAGCGCAATGGTGGTGGACGCCCCCGGCGAGGTCGAGCCGAAGAAGTTCTCGATGTACTGCAGCGACATCGCGCCAAGCAAGAGGCCCATGAACTTGCCATTCGGATCGTTCACGCGCCGCGCGATGTAGAGATTCCAGGTGCCGCTGCCGCGATTCTTGACCGGCGCACTGATGAAGGTCTCAAGCGTCTCGTCCGCGCTCAGCGCCTTGAAGTAGTCGCGATCGGAGACGTTGACCTCGGGGATCGGCCAATAGCGGGAGAAGTTGATCAGCTTGCCCTGCGCATCGATCATGGTCAGGGCGTCGACCTGGGGCAGGCCGGCGATCTTCTCGTGCAGGAACAGATGCGTTTCATGGTCGGCCATCAGACGGCGGTAGGAGTCGGCATCGGTCACGCCCTTGCGGCCGAGATAGTCGCCCACGCTCGACAGCACGAGATCGAGCGACTTGAACGACCGGTCGGAGTTCTCCGCCAGCGTCAGGCTGTAGCGGGCGAGATCGGACTCCGCAGCCGCCAGCGCGCTCTCCCTGGAATGGCTGAGGAACAGCAGATTGCCGCCGACGATCGTGACGATCAGGGCGAGGCTGGCACCGACGATCGTCGGCAGGGAGCGCTGGTAGCGTTGCATCATGGTTCTGCCCGGCCTCGCCTAATGATCCGGGTCCGAGGGCCCGACGGCCGCCGTCCATTTGGCGACCTCGGTCTCGACCAGTCTTTCCAGAGCGGCGGGCGTCCGCGCGTTCGCATCGGGAATCTCGCCGCCGAGCTGCTGCAACCGGCGGCGGACCGTCTCGTCGTCCAGCGCCTTGCCCAGCGCCGCGTTCAGGCGCTCGACGATGGATTTCGGCGTGCCCTTCGGCGCAAAGAGCGCATTCCAGGCCGAGGCGCGGAATGTGGGAACACCGGCCTCGCGTGAGGTCGGGATGTCCGGCAGGACCGCGCTGCGGCTTTCGGTGCCGACGGCATAGGCCTTGATGGCGCCGGCCGCGAGCTGCGGTACGGCACTGACGACCTGATCGCACATGTAGTCCACCCGGCCGTCGACGAGCGCGTTCATCGCGGGACCCGTGCCCTGGAACGCCTTCATCCGTGGATGCGATCCGGCAATCGCGTTGAGCATGAGGCAGGTCGCGTGGGAGACGGATCCGACACCTGCATGCGCCATGGTGAGGCTGGATCCGTCTGTCCGCGCGAGCTGAACGAAATCCTGGAGCGTCACGGCCCGCAGATCCCGGCGCGCCAGGATCAGGACGGGCATGCCGGCGACCATCCCGACCGGCACGAAATCGTGGATCGGATCGTAAGCCAGATGCGGGTAGAGCGCGACCGCGGCGCCGTGCGTTCCCATATGGCCCATGACGATGGTGTAGCCGTCGGCCGAGGACCGCTTGGCCCTGATCACGGCGGTGGTCCCGCCAGAGCCGACCACATTCTCGATGATGATCGGCTGTCCGAGCGTCGTCGACATCGATTCGGCAACGATCCGCGCGACCACATCGGTCGGACCGCCGGCCGCGAAAGGCACGATCAGGGTGATGATCTTGGCGGGGTAGCCGCTTTCCGCGCGAACCTTGCCCCCCAGGCAGAGGAGCGCAAGCACGCAGATCAGCGCGACGCCGGCATGTCGTGAACGTCCAATGCCCCGAATGGACCGGCGGTGCCGCACGTCTGCAGCTCCTCACACTGTGAGACCAATCCCATTGTGTTAGGAAAAAGTTGCAACCGAACCGTAAACTTCCGGGCTCCGGCCAGGCCGGCGCGCCGGATCGGGCACGAAACCCGTGCCACGCTTAACGGTTCGTGTGGACCGGCCGGACGATTTCGTCCGTCGCCTACGCCGGATAACGCATGAAGCTGCCGAAATCCGATAGGCAACCTGGGGGCGAGCCGGCCGGCGTCAGAACGGCAGCCCCACATAATTCTCCGCGAGCAGGCGCTGGGCGGTTTCGGAGGAGAACAGATAGTCGAGCTCGATCTGCTGCAACCGGTCCTCGTAATCGAGCCGGTCGGGAAAGCGATGCAGCAGCATCGTCAGCCACCAGGAAAAACGCTGCGCCTTCCAGACCCGCGCCAGCGCCTTGGCCGAATACCCGGCAAGGCCGGAATCATCGCCGCGCTGATAATGCGCGACCATGGCGTGGTAGAGATAATAGATGTCGGAAGCAGCGCTGTTCAATCCGCGCGCGCCGGTCGGCGGCACGATATGGGCAGCATCGCCTGCGAGGAAAAGCCGGCCGTAGCTCATCGGCTCTGCGACGAAGCTGCGCAGCGGCGCGATGCTCTTCTCGATCGACGGACCCGTGACCAGGCGTCCCGCAACCTCGGCCGGCAGGCGCCGCTTCAGTTCGGCCCAGAACGCATCGTCGGACCAGTCCTCGACCTTGTCGGTCAGCGGGACCTGGATGTAGTAGCGGCTCAGCACCTGCGAGCGCAGCGAGCACAGCGCGAAGCCGCGCTCGTGCTTCGCATAGATCAGTTCGGGCGAGACGGGTTTCGTGCGCGAAAGCACGCCGAGCCAGCCGAACGGATAGACCTTCTCGTATTCGCGCAGCACGTCCTTCGGGATCGACTTGCGGCTGACGCCGTGGAAGCCGTCGGCACCGACGACATAGTCGCAATCGACGCGGACGAGATCGCCGTGGACGCGATAGGTGACGTAGGGCCGGTCCGACGTCAGATCGTGCGGCGTCACGTCCGCGGCCTCGTGCACGACCTTGCCGCCGGCGCGATCGCGCGCCTCGTAGAGGTCGCGGGTCAACTCGGTCTGGCCGTAGACCACGACGGAGTTGCCGCCGGAATATTTGTTGAGATCGATATGGGAGAGCACGCCGTCATGGGCGATGTGGAAACCGTTGTGGATCTCGCCGTCACGGTCCATGCGTTCGCCGCACTGCGCCTCGCGCATCAGCTTGGCCATCCCGTGCTCGATCACGCCGGCCCGGATTCGGGCCAGCACGTGCTCGCGGCTGTACTTCTCCAGCACGAGGGTGTCGATGCCCTTGAGGTGCAGCAGCTGGGACAACAGCAATCCCGAAGGACCACCGCCGATGATGCAGACCTGAACCTTCATTTTTACGTCCTCCCGTCGCGAGGTTATTTGCAGAAATTACGCCGCAAACCGATGGAGGCTTTTGCCAATGTCTTGTACAATTCGAACATGAAAATGGCCCCCTCCCCCGCCCCGGCGATCCGGGTCTACAATCTGTTCGGCGAGTCCGGCGACCTGCCCGACGTCGTGCATTGCGAGACCATCGCGGCCCGCTCGGTGCTGCACGACTGGACGCTGGCCGTGCACCGCCATGCCCGATTGCACCAGGTGCTGCTGATCGAGCGCGGCGGCGGCGAGGCGACGCTGGACGGGCGCGTGGTGGCGCTGAAGCCGGGGCAGATCGTCAACGTGCCGGTCGGTCACGTCCACGGCTTCGGCTTCGAGCCGGACACGCAGGGCTGGGTGCTGACGATCGCCGCGGAAATCCTCGACGAGGCGCTGCTCGCCGCCGAGGGCCTGCGCGGGGCCCTGTCGCAATCGGCCGTGGTGCGCGGCACGCCGCAGATCCGCGCGATGATGAAGCAGATCTTCGCCGAACATGCCGCGCGCGAGTTCGGCCGCGCCCATGTGCTGCGCGCGCTGTCATCGGCCATGATGGGGCTGGTCGCCCGCGCGCTTCAAGGCGAGAGCCGCGGCAGCGGCACGGCGCAGACCGGACTGTTCCGCCGTTTCGAAACCTTGCTGGAGCAGCACCATCTGCAGCGCTGGAGCGTCGCCGATTACGCCAGGGCGCTGTCGATCACGCCCACGCACCTCAACCGGGTGACGCGCGCGGCGACCGGCGACACCGCCTCGCATCTGATCCTCAACCGCCTGATCCGTGAGGCGCGGCGCAACCTCGTCTATACCAATTTGCCGGTCTCCACGATCGCCTACACGCTCGGCTTCGAGGACCCTGCCTATTTCAGCCGGATCTATGCAGCGGCGACGGGCCTGTCGCCGAGGGCGTTTCGGGCGAGGCTTCATGGCGGGGAAAGGGATTAGACCAGCGATGTCCATGATCATCCTTGCACCGGTCGAAGGCGCCGATCGCCGCATCCGAACAGCGCGGCACATTGCAGCCGTTGCGGTGTCCTGCACGAAACTTGCAGGACAGGTCACGAGAGGACTAGCCTGAGGCCCAGAACGGCAAGAGCCGAGGGAGGCCGAGGAGGTTTGTATGGCCATGCGGCAGAGTTGGCGCGCGGGCGCGCACGACGTCGATCCGGCGGGCACCTGGGCGGATGGGCTCGCCCATGCTTTCGTGAGGCTCGATTTCGACGCGCCGCGCGGGATGCCATTTGCGGGTGTCATCGATCAGGCGGATCTGGGCGATCTCAAGCTGTCGCGCGTTCGGGCGAGCGCACATGGCGTGCGGCGGCGCGCCGAGCATGCCCGCAGCGCCGGAGCCGATCTGATTTTCGTCAATTTGCAGGTGGCGGGTATCGGAGTGACCTCCCAGGGGGGACGAGAACGCAGGACTGCGCCCTTCGATCTGGCCGTCGCCGACACGCTCGCACCATTTGCAATCGCCCATCGCGAACCCTTCGAATTGATCTGCGCCGCTCTGCCGCGCGCACTGGCGCCGCCCGAACTGATGGTGCGCGGAGGGGCCGCCTTGTCGCGTACGCCCGAGGCGCGCGAGATCGCCAAACTCCTGCTGGGTTGTGCCTGCGTGGCGTTGAATCCAGCGAGCGCGCCCGCAGCCGCCGATGCTGCCGCGCGTTGTTTTCTGGATTTGCTGACCTCAGCGACCGGCAGACTCGAGGAGACGCCCGTGCGCGGGCTGACGGGAGCGCTCGTCCGCGACTACATCGGCCAGAACTTCCGCGATACCATGCTGAGCGCCGCGCGAGCGGCACGCGCCTTCGGGGTTTCCGAGCGCCATATTCAAAAACTGCTGGCGAGCGACGGGGCCTCGTTCAGCGAGACGCTGGCTGGACTGCGCCTGGAGGCGGCGGCGCAAGCGCTTGCGGCTGGTGGCGGACCGGTGGGCCAAGTCGCCTATGATTGTGGCTTCAGCGATCTGTCGACATTCCATCGCGCCTTCAAGGCGCGCTTCGGCGAAACGCCTGCGGCCTACCGCGCCGCACGGGTTCGTCTGCCGCCACTCGCCGTTCGCTCCACGCCATAGCCGGGGCGCGCCGGTGCGCTAGCTTGAGCCATCCCCGCTGAAGGAGGCGCCGATGGACTTCTCGCTTTCGCCCGCCCAGGCCGATTTGCGCGCAAAGGCGCGCGCGTTCGCAAAATCCCGGCTGTCACAGGTTCCGTCACTGCTGGCAAAGGAATCGACGCCCGAAACGCGGTTCAGGGCGACCAGGCCCGTCTACGAAGACCTCGTCCGCGAGGGATTTCTCGCCCGGCTCGTGCCGGTGCCGTTTGGCGGCGGCGGAACAGGCGTCGTCGATATGGCGGTGGTCGCGGAGGAGTTCCACGCCGTCGACGTCAATGTGACGCTGACGATGCTCGCCAATCTTCTGGGACTGACTCCCATCTTCATGGCTGGCACGCCCGAGCAGCAAAAGCGCTGGATTTCGCCATTCACGTCGCAGAAGGGAGCCCCGCTCGCCGCGCTTTGCAACAGCGAACCCGGCGGCAGCGCGAATTTCGACGCGCCCGAGGGCACGCGCACGACGGCGGACCTCGCCGACGGACAATGGACGATCAACGGTCGCAAGCAATGGGTCTCCGCGGCAACCGGATGGGACGGCCAAGGGGCCGACATCCTCACGGTCGTCACCCGCACCCGGACGCCGGAAGGCGGCGCAGGCCTGACGCTGATCGGCGTCGAGGGACCGACGAGCGGCATCGTGCTGGAGCGGGCGCACGATTCTCTGGGGCTCAAGGGGCATCTGACGCCGCGTTTCCGATTGGAGAATGTGAAAGCTCCGGAATCCGCGACCATCGGCGCGATCGGTGGCGCACGCGAATTGGTCGCGGGAAGCTTCATCGCCACGGCCGCGCTGGTGGGCGTGTTCGCAACGGCGGTGATGCGCGCCGCGTTCGAGTTCGCGCATGACTTCGCGGCGAAGGAGACGCGCGGCGGCAGGCACCCGATCCTAGGCCATCAGGCCGTCGCCTTTGCGCTCGCCGACGCCAAGGGGAAACTGGAGGCCTCGCGCTCGCTGAGTTGGCGGGCTTGCTGGGCGGCGGACGCAAATCTGCCCGGCGCAGCCGAACTCGCCTTGCACTCCAAGGTGTTCTGCTCGGAGACGGCGGTGAGCGTCATCGTCGATCTGATGCGGGTGGTGGGCATCGATTCCTACGATCACGAATTGCCGCTGGCCGGATGGCTGCAGGACGCGATGGCGTTTCCGCTGTTCGACGGCGGCAACAATGGCGTACGGCGGCGCCAGTTGCAGGACATCCTGTCGGCGCCGGAATATGACCCGCTTTCGACCGTCGGGTGACCAAGGCACACGTCGGCTTGGCCTCATGGTGTTGCGCTGATCTCGTGCAAATCGTCGCGAGCGCTGCTATCGCAGACCACAGACCGCCCCCGCTCCGACGAGGTGACTGCCATGGCACACGCCGCAACCATCGCTGACGTGCGACTGCCGCTGGAGCCGCAGGGACCGGACTTTCCCTATTATCGCGGTGGCCCAGGTCGCGTTTCGACGACCGGCTGGCTGATCGTTCTCGCAAGCGTGGCCGCCGGCTTTGCGGCTCTGGTCATGCCCCTGCCGATGACCGACAACGCCCTGACCGGCTGGCTGCGCGCGCTCCTGTTCGTTGGCCTGCCGCTGCTCGGGCTGCGGATCGCGACGCCGGGCGACTGGACGGCGATCTTCTCACGGGTCGGCTGGCGCGAGGTGAAGTTGATGGTCGCCTTCGCCGTCCTGAACATCATCATCACGCTCGCCGTGGGGAGCCTCGTCAAGCTCTACGGAACGGTCGCACCCAACGCGGCCCTGACGGACGCGGCACGGCTCGCCGGGCCGCAGGCTGCAGGTTTCTTCGCCAAGGTCGCACTGCAATTACTGGGGGAGGAGCTGATCACGATTCTGCCCTTCCTCGCGGTGCTGACCCTCTGTCACGCCCAAGCCGGGCTCGGCCGCAACGCCTCGGTCCTGGTCGCCTGGCTGGCATCGGCCGTCGCATTCGGGCTGGTCCATCTTCCCACCTACGACTGGAACGTCATGCAATGCCTGGTCGTGATCGGCAGCGCACGGCTGGTCCTCACCTGGGCCTACATCTGGTCCAAGAACATCTGGGTCAGCACCGGCGCGCACATCATCAACGACTGGACGCTCTTGGCCTCGACGATGTTCCTCGCCCCCCTGGCCAATTCCGCCTGACGCGGATCAGACGCCGCGATACGATCGAAACGCCAGCGGCCCCATCGTCGATGGGGCCGCTGGTTTTTCGTTTGCCTCTGTATCGGTCAGACGTCGAAGAACACCGTCTCGTTCGGTCCCTGCAGATTGATCGTGAAGGAATACACGACCTTGCCGGCGCGCTCGCCGCGCGTGGCGATCAGCGTCGAACGGCGCGACGGCTGCTCGATCAGACCCAGCACGGGATCGGCGGCGTTGGCGGCCTCCTCGTCCGAGAAGTAGAGACGGGTGTTGAGGCCGATATTGATGCCGCGCGCGACGATCCAGAGATTGACGTGGGGCGCGCATGTGCGCCCTGCCTTGTCGATGATGGCGCCGGGCTTGATGGTATCGAAGGTGACGAGGCCGCTCTCGAAATCCGAGCCGGCCCGTCCCCAGCCGCGAAAACTCTCGTCCAGCGCGCCGGCCGAACGATCGGCCGGGTGGTTGTAGCGGCCGGCCGCATTGGCCTGCCAGATCTCCAGCAGCACGTCGCGGAGCGGCGTGCCGGTGCCGTCGAGCACCCTGCCTTCCAGCGTGATGCGCTCGCCCTTCGTGTCCGGGCTCACCAGCACGTTGGAAAAGTTCTTCTCGAAGATGTCGAAGCCGGCCATCGCCGGGATCAGGCCGATATGGACGTAGGGACCGGCGGTCTGCGAGGCGGTTTCCTTCAGATAGTTGAGCGGCTGCGGCATGGTGTCAGTTCCCCGCGGTGCGATTTTCGAAATAGGTCGAGCGCTGGCCGCGCAGCACGATGTCGAAGCGGTAGGCGAGCGAGTCGAACGGCGCCGAGGCGTTGAGATCGAGCGGCGCCACCAGGCGGTCGATCGCGTCCTTGTCCGGGATGGTGGTCAGGATCGGGCAGATCGGGATCAGGGGATCGCCCTCGAAATACATCTGGGTGATCAGCCGCTGCGCGAAGCCCGAGCCGAACACCGAGAAATGGATGTGGGCGGGACGCCAGCTGTTGACGTAATTGCGCCAGGGATAGGGGCCCGGCTTCACGGTGCGGAAATAGTAATAGCCGGTGTCGTCGGTCAGCGCACGGCCGCAGCCGCCGAAGTTCGGATCGATCGGCGCCAGATAAGTGTCCTTCTTGTGCCGGTAGCGGCCGCCGGCATTGGCCTGCCAGAACTCGACCAGCGTGTTCGGCACGCCGCGGCCGGTCTCGTCGAGCACGCGGCCATGGACGATGATGCGCTCGCCGACGGGATCGCCGTCCTTGGCGTAGTTGCGGATCAGATCGTTGTCGAGCGGACCGAGATCGTTGTGGCCGAACACCGGCCCGGTGATTTCCGACACCGAGTTCTCCAGCGACAGCAGCGACTGGCGCGGCGAGCGCAGCACGGAGGATTTGTAGCCGGGCGCATGCGCCGGCGGATGGATGGCGCGGTCGCGCTGGAAGAAGCCGCCATCGCCCAGCGGCGGCGTGAACGGTTCGGGACGGTTGAGGCGGGGATCCTGCAAGGCTGGCGCCTGGGCATTCATCGGCGTTGTCTCTCCCTGGGGCGCCCGGACCGGGCGCAGCTTTGGCGGAGATCATGGGCCGGCCTATTCTCAAGATAAATGGATGGATTATAATCAATTGCATGAAGGAAATCGATCATTTGGCACTCGATGGCCACGCCCTGGCGCTGTTCCTTGCTGTGCTGGAGGAAGGCTCCGTCACCGCCGCCGCGACGCGGCTCGGCCTGACGCAATCGGCGGTGTCCCATGGGCTGAACAAGCTGCGCCGGATCGCCGGCGATCCGCTGTTCACCAAGTCCGGCCGCGGCATCGTCGCCACCGCGCATGCGCAGGCGCTGGCCGCGAAGGCGCGCGGGCTGATCGACGACATGCGCGGCTTCGCCGGCGGTGTCAGCTTCGTGCCGGCAGAGGCGCAGCTCTCGCTGACGATCGCCGCCAACGACTTCCAGCGCGACCTGCTGCTGCCGCGCTTCGTCACGCATGTCACAGCGCAGGTGAAGAAGCTCAATCTGCGCGTGATCCCCTCGCAATCGCCCTCGCCCGCGATGCTGCGCGAAGACCGCTGCGACCTCCTGATCACGCCGCTGCCGCCGTCCGGCGTCGACATCGTGCAGAAGCGCCTGCTCAGCGATCACTATGTCTGCTACTTCGATCCGAAGACGCGCAGCGCGCCGGCCGGCCGCGGCGACTATCTCGCCGCCCGACACATCACGGTGGTCTACACCGACAATGAGCGGCTCGATTTCGACCGGCGGCTGGCGGCGCACGGCTATCATCGCGACATCGCGATCTCGGTGCCGAGCTTTTCCGGCGTACCCGCCTTCCTGCGCGGCTCGCGGATGCTGGCGAGCATGCCGAGCCTGCTCGGGCCCGGCGTGATGCAGGGATTCGCGCAGACGCGGATTCCGCTGGCCTCGCGCACGCGCACCCTCGCGGAACTGCCGATGTTCATGGTCTGGCACCAGCGCTACCAGAAGGATCCCGCCCATCGCTGGATCCGGACCCAGCTCGAGGCCGTAGCCGCGATGGCGGCGCGCTGAGCAGCGGGCCAGGCGAGGACTCCGGCGGCAAAGCCCACTGGTTGTGCCGGACGGACTGGGATAGAAACGCCGGCGCGCGAAAGCCGGCGCGAGAAGTGCGGAGACCATCTGTTGAAATCCCGTGTGTGCCTGTTGTCCGCGTGCAATTCCGCTCAATTGCCGCTGGCCGAAATCACCGTTCCGCGCATGAAGGCTTACGCAGGGACGCACGGATACGAGCACCGGTTCATCCTTTCCGATACGTGGGCGCGTCCCCGCGCCTGGCCAAAGGTCGAAGCGCTCGGCACCGTCCTCGCGCAGGACTTCGATGTCGTGCTGTGGATGGACGTCGACGCCATCGTCCTGCGCCACGACATCGACATCCGCACGGCGTTCGTCGAGGGCGCCTCGCTTCAGATGGCCTGGCACGGACCGGATACGGTGGAAATCCTGGCACCGGATTTCATTCCGCACTTCAACTGCGGCGTCATGCTGGTCAGGGTCAACGACTGGTCGCGGGATTTCTTCCGGCGCGTCTGGGACAAGGGCCAGCTGCCGCACCATTGGTCGGACCAGGCGACGATCCTCCACCTGCTCGGCCATGACGAATGCCTCGGCCTTGGCCCCAACCGCCCCGACGCGCCGGACCGCGTTCATCTCGCCCCGCTCGACGCCGCCTGGAATTCGATTCCCGGCCTCGCCATGGCGCCGGACCCGATCATTCATCACTATGCGGGCATCGGAAATCCCGCAACGCGCCTTCGTATCCTGCAAACGGACGCCGCCAGCGCGGACGCGCGGGCACAGGCGCCGATCGAGGTGCGCCAGGCTTTTGCGCGGCAGCTCAGCCTGTGGCGCGAGGACGCCTTCATGCGCGACTGGATCACGGCGGAGCGGAACGCCGCGCTGGCCGGATTTCAGCCCGTCGCCGCCGAGCGCCAGCAATTCCTGGTCGAGCGCGACGATGCCCGGGCCCAGCTTGCGGCGCTGCGCAGCTCCACGTCCTGGCGCGTGACCGCGCCGCTGCGCTGGGCCGTGCAGCGGCTCAGGGGCGGCTGACGCGGAAGGCTTGGCCCCCGCTGCGCATCGCGCGTGCCCCTGTCCTTCGCCAAAGCCACTGGTTGGGCCGCAGTCACCGCGCTAGACTTGCTTCATGACAGTGACCGACATTGCGAGCCGGACCTACAATCACAGCTGGCGGCTGGATCCGATCATCCGCAGCCTGCTGGATACGGACTTCTACAAGCTATTGATGTTGCAGATGATTCGGGAAAATTACCCGAGTCAGCAGGTGACCTTCTCGGTCATCAACCGCTCGCGCCATGTGCGGCTCGCCGAAATCATCGACGAGAATGAGCTGCGCGCCCAGCTCGACCATGCCCGCACCATCCGCTTCGCCAAGAAGGAACTGATCTGGCTGGCCGGCAACACGTTCTACGGCAAGACCCACATGTTCTCGGCGGACTTCATCCGCTGGCTCGCCGAATTCCGCCTGCCCGAATACGAGCTGCGCAAGGTCGAGGGCCAGTACGAGCTGCACTTCCACGGGCCCTGGTCGCATACCACGATGTGGGAAATCCCGGCGCTCGCGATTCTGAACGAGCTGCGCTCGCGCGCCGCCATGAAGGGCCGCGGCCGCTTCGAGCTCGACGTGCTCTATGCCCGCGCCAAGGCCAAGCTGTGGACCAAGGTGGAGCGGCTGCGCAAGCTCGACAATCTCCGCCTCTCGGACTTCGGCACCCGCCGCCGGCACGGTTTCCTGTGGCAGCGCTGGTGCGTCGAGGCGGTGAAGGAAGGGCTGGGGTCGTCCTTCATCGGCACCTCGAACGTGCTGCTCGCGATGGACAACGATCTCGAGGCGATCGGCACCAACGCGCATGAACTGCCGATGGTGGCCGCCGCGCTGGCGCGCGACGACGAGGAATTGCGCTGGGCGCCCTATCGCATCCTCGACCAGTGGCGCCAGACCTATGGCGGCAACCTCCTGATCGCGCTGCCCGACGCGTTCGGCACCAAGGCCTTCCTGCGCGATGCGCCGGAATGGGTCGCCGACTGGACCGGCTTCCGCCCCGACAGCGCGCCACCGATCCAGGCCGGCGAGGAGATCATGGCCTGGTGGGAGAAGAAGGGCCGCAACCCCAGGGACAAGCTGCTGGTGTTCTCGGACGCGATGGATGTCGGGTCGATCGAGGAGACCTATCACCACTTCGCGGGGCGCGTGCGGCTGTCGTTCGGCTGGGGTACCAATCTCACCAACGACTTCGTCGGCTGCGCACCGGACGGCACGTTCAACCTCGATCCGATCTCGCTGGTCTGCAAGGTGTCGTCGGTCGACGGACATCCCGCGGTCAAGCTGTCCGACAATCCGGAGAAGGCGACCGGGATTCCCTCCGAGATCGAGCGCTATCTGCGCGTGTTCGGCGATGCCGGGCGGGTGCGCAAGCCGGTACTGGTCTGACGGCTGGCGACCGCGCACCATTCGGCGCGCTGACTTTGAAGGCGATGTTCAGCCGCCGAGCAGGCGGCAACACCGGGCCAGTTGCGCGACACCCAGGTCACTGCGCCGGCAGAATTCCAAGCCCGGCAAGATGGGCGTTGAGGAACTGCTGCACCTGCTGACGAAGCAGCTGCGGCGGGACAGCCACCATGCGTTCTTCGAGACCGAGCGAGATGATGCCATGCACGGCTGAAAACAGGGTGCGGGACAGCAGCGCGACCTCGACATCGCCGGCCTCTGGCAACAACCGGACGAACGGTCGGTGCATCAGCGAGAACGCGTCCATCACCATCTCGAGAATGTCGTCGGGGTAAGGACGATCGTTCTCCATCCGGTGCTCGAACAGGGACCGCAGGAGATTGGGGTTTTCGGCGAAGAAGTCGAGATAGGTCACGGCAAGCCCGTGGAGCTGACGCACCGGATCATCCGCCGGGACCCCGGCAAGCCGCGCGGTCAGGGCCTGAACCGTCGCCCGATTGACCGTCAGGATGACCCCATCGAAATCGCCGAACTCGTTATACACGCTGCCGACGGAGCATTCCGCGGCATCGGCGACATCACGAACTTTCAATGATCTCAGCCCCTTAGCCGCGATGATGCCGCGGGCGATCTCGATGATCTGGAGCCTTCGCCGACTTCTTTTTCGGTCGCGCGCGGATTCATCTTGAACAATGTTCATTTTCGGGCTACTCATATTGAACAATGTTCACTTTAACCTGGAGACCTGACAATGCAAACCCTTGCCGTGACGATTGCCGCGACTTTCGTGGATGACGCCGTCGCTCTCGTGACCGGACTTGGCCGCATGTTGCGGCAGGTCGTGACCGCACCGGTCGACCGGATTGCCAATGCCTGCGACTTCGCCGGCATCCTGGCCGAACGCCGCGCAACGTTCGAGCTGTGGAGATCGAGCCGCGCGCGTGGCCATCGCCAGCGGCCTCGCTTCAGCCTGCTCGGCCGCTTCTCGCCCTTCCGCAACCTGTCTCACCTGACCTGAGGCTGCCGCGGGCGGCTACCTTGAATGCCGGCGGCCTGCTCAACAAAGGACTCACCATGTCCAGACCCGGGCCAAGCGGCAGCGCGGACAACGGCGCTCGGGTCAGCTTTTCGTTATGAACCCTCGCCGTATCTGTTGAACCCCGGACACCGCGCCTTCCGGAAGTTGCGAACCTAACCGGACCACATCGAGACCAACAAGATCGAAAGGCAAAGGGATCGAAAGCGGCTGATAGCCGGAGATCGTTCCTCCCGCACCCTTCCGGTCGCAACCCTTCAGAACCAGCACAACAACCTCAGGCTGCCCTTTCAGACGCAGGAGTACCTATGATCAGGGATTTGATGTCGGCACGACGGTTCGCGCCGCAATTCTGGGCGCAGTTCTTCTCCGCGCTCAACGACAACGTTCTCAAGAACGCGCTCGTGATCCTGTTGCTCTACGGTGCGGCAACCGGGCACGGCGACGCGCTCGTGACCGTGGCCGGTGCGGTCTTCATCTTCCCCTATTTCATCCTCTCGGGACTCGGCGGCCAGCTCGCCGACAAGTACGTCAAGTCGGTCGTGGCCCGGCGTCTGAAATTCGCGGAGATCTTCGCGGCCGCATTTGCAGCCGCAGGCTTTCTGATGCACTCCGTGCCATTGCTGTTCGCTGCTCTCGCCCTTTTCGGCATCATTGCCGCGCTGTTCGGCCCGGTGAAATACGCCCTTCTGGCAGACCAGCTCGAACTCGGGGAACTCGCCACCGGCAATGCGCTGGTGGAGGGAGCGACGTTCATGGCCATCCTGCTCGGCACCGTCGCAGGCGGCCAGTTCGTGGCCGGCTCAGCACATATGGGGTGGGTGGCCTCCGCAGTGGTCGCACTTTCACTGCTGTCCTGGACTTTCGCCTCCCGCATCCCCGCAACGACTCCCTCGGCGCCCGACCTGTCGATCGACGTCAATCCCTGGACCTCGACGATGGATCTGCTGAAGACCCTCCATGCGGACCACCGCCTGTGGGACGGAACGGTCATCGTCTCCTGGTTCTGGCTGGTCGGGGCCGTGGTGCTGTCGCTGCTGCCGGCGCTGGTCAAGGACATGGTCGGCGGTAGCGAAGGAGTCGTGACCTTGTGCCTTGCGATCTTCGCGATCGGCATTGCCATGGGATCGCTGTTCGCAGCCAGCTTGAGCCATGTCCGTCCGAACCTTGCGCTTGTGCCGATCGGCGCGATCATGATGGGCCTGGCCGGCATCGACCTCGCCTGGGCGATCGGGACCGCGGTCAAGGGCAACAACATCTCGTCGCTGGATTTCGCGACATCGTTTACCGGCCTGCGCATGCTGGTCGACTTCACCGCCTTCGCCTTCGGCGGCGGCCTGTTCGTCGTACCTTCCTTTGCCGCGGTCCAAGCCTGGTCGAAGCCGGGCGAACGTGCGCGCATCATCGCGGCGGGCAATGTGCTCCAGGCTGGCTTCATGGTGGCGGGCTCGCTCTTCGTCGCGCTGCTACAGGCGGGCGGATTACACATCAGCTGGATTTTCCTGGGCCTGGGTCTCGCCAGCTTCGGCGCAGTCTGGTTCGTCCTCACCAAATGGGGCAAGGAAGGCGTGCGCGATTTCGGCGCGCTGCTGTTTCGCGCCCTGTTCTGCACCGAGGTGCGTGGACTTGAAAACCTGCCCCCTCCGGGCACCCGCATGGTTATCGCTCCCAACCATGTCAGCCTCGTCGACGGTCCGCTGCTGCACGCGATCCTGCCCGTCGATGCCAACTTCGCCGTCGATACCGGCATCGCCAGGGCATGGTGGGCCAAGCCGTTCCTGCGCGTGGTCAAGCATTACACCATGGATCCCAGCAAACCGCTGGCTGCGCGCGACCTGATCAAGCTCGTCGCTGCGGGCGAACCCGTGGTGATCTTCCCCGAAGGGCGCATCACCGTGTCGGGATCGCTCATGAAGGTCTATGACGGCAGCGCGATGATCGCGGACAAGGCCGACGCCGTCGTCGTTCCGGTTCGCATTGAGGGCGCGCAGCGATCCTATCTGAGCTATCTCAACAGCAGCCAGATCAAGCGCTCCTGGTTTCCGCGCGTGACGGTGACGATTTTGCCTCCGGTCAAGCTCCCGGTCGATGCCGCCCTGAAGGGAAAGGCGCGACGCAACGCAGCGGGTGCCGCACTTCAAGACGTCATGATCGACGCGATGGTCAAGAACGCCATGCTCGATCACTCGCTGTTCGAGGCGCTCGTGCATGCCTATCGCGACCGCGATACCGGGAAGGTCATCATCGAGGATGCGCTCGGCACCAAGCTGACCTATCGCAAGCTGATCCTCGGCGCGCAGGTCCTGAGCCGCAAGCTCGAGGCCGGCACTGCGGTCGGCGAAAATGTCGGCGTGCTGCTGCCGAACTCGGCCGGCGTCGCCGTGGTCTTCATGGCGTTGCAGAACATCGGCCGCGTGCCGGCAATGCTCAACTTCTCGGCCGGCCCGGTCAACGTGCTCGCCGCCATGAAGGCGGCCGAGGTCAAGACCGTACTGACCTCGAAGGCGTTCATCGAGAAGGGCAAGCTGGACAAGCTGATGGCCGCGATCGCCGCGGAGGCGCGCGTGGTGTATCTCGAAGACATCCGTGCCGCCATCGGCCCCGCCGACAAGGTCCGGGGCCTGCTCGCCGGCACCAAGCTCCGCGCCGCCCGCCAGGCCAACGACCCGGCCGTGGTGCTCTTCACCTCGGGCTCGGAAGGCACGCCCAAGGGCGTGGTGCTGTCCCACCGCAACATTCTCGCCAACGCGGCACAAGCGCTGGCGCGGGTCGACGCCAATGCCGACGACAAGGTGTTCAACGTCCTGCCGGTGTTCCACTCCTTCGGGCTCACCGGCGGCATGATAATGCCGATGCTGGCCGGCATTCCGATCTACATGTACCCCTCGCCTTTGCACTACCGCATCGTGCCGGAACTGATCTATCAGACCGGCGCGACCATCCTGTTCGGCACCGACACGTTCCTGACCGGCTATGCCCGTTCGGCACACGCCTACGACTTCCGCACCCTGCGCCTCGTGATCGCCGGCGCAGAGGCCGTGAAGGATCGCACGCGGCAGGTATTCATGGAGCGCTACGGAATACGGATCCTCGAGGGCTATGGCGTCACGGAGACCGCGCCGGTCCTGGCGATGAATACGCCGATGGCCAATCGCCCCGGCTCCGTCGGTCGACTGTCGCCGCTGATGGAGAGCCGCCTCGATCCAGTACCCGGCATCGCTGACGGCGGACGCCTGTCGGTGCGCGGCCCGAACGTGATGCTGGGCTACCTGCGCGCTGACAATCCAGGCGTGCTCGAAACACTTCCCGAGGGCTGGCACGACACCGGCGACATCGTGTCGATCGACGCCGCCGGCTTCATCACCATCAAGGGTCGCGCCAAGCGCTTCGCCAAGATTGCCGGCGAGATGGTCTCGCTGTCGGCGGTCGAAGCCATCGCGACGGGATTGTGGCCGCAGGCGGCATCGGTCGCCGTATCGATCCCCGACCAGCGCAAGGGCGAACGCATCGTCTTGCTCACCACGGAAAAAAATGCCGAGCGCAGCGCGATGCAGGTCCAGGCCAAGGCCATCGGCGCATCCGAACTGATGGTTCCCGCCGCGATCCTGGTGGTCGACAAGGTACCGCTGCTTGGCACCGGCAAGACCGACTACGTCACCGCGACGTCGATGGCCCGCGAGCAAGCGTCTGCTCCGGAACGCGAGGTGGCGTAGGACGGATGCGCGAGGCGCTCCGACCGGACAACGCGCGGTGCCCGGGAGTGGTTCTGCTCCATGGCATCGCGCGAACGTCCGCCTCGCTGGCAAAGATGGAACGCGCGTTCCAGGAGAATGGGTTCGCGACGCTCAACATCGACTATGCCAGCCGGAGCAAGCCGATCGCAGCGCTTGCGGATGACATTCACCCTGACATCAGAGGGTTTGCCGACAGCGATACGCCTCTGCACTTCGTTGCCTACTCGATGGGCGGCCTGGTGATGCGCGCCTATATCGCCAAATATCGCCCGGCTCGCCTTGCTCGCGTCGTCATGCTGGGCACACCGAACGGCGGCAGCGAGGTCGCCGACATCCTCAGCAGATTTCGCCTCTACCGCGCCGTCTATGGACCAGCCGGGCTTGAATTGACGACGGCGCGACAGGACGCGCTCCCGATGGTGGATTATCCTGTCGGGGTGATCGCGGGAAACCGCTTCATCGATCCCGTCGCAGGACTGTTCGTGTTGCCAAGGCCGAACGACGGACGGGTGTCGGTGCAAAGCGCGATACTGCGCGGCATGACCGACCACATCGTGGTGAACGCGTCCCACACCGGTCTTCCGCGCAATGCGATCGCGATCGAACAGGCGATTGCCTTCCTGCGCGATGGGCGCTTTCAGCGACGCTGATCGTCATGCCTCCATGCGCCGCTCCTGCGCATAGCGTACCAGCGCCGCGAAGCGATAGATGCCATGCACGAACTTGCCGTAGGGCATGGTGATGAACAGCGCGAACACCGCCCCGAGATGCAGGGCGAGCAGCAATCCCATTGCCGCGGTCTCGCGCAGCAGGAGCAAGGCCATGCCGCTGAGACCCGTCAGGAACAGCATGGCGATAAAGCCCACATCCATGCCGTAGCGCGCTTCATCAAGCAGCGCGGGATCGCGCTGCGTCTTGGCGAGAAACAGCCCGACCGGCCCGACGATGAGGCCGATGCCGCCGAGCGTGCCGAGCACCACCGGCAAATCCCACCACGGATACGGCGCCTCGCGTGCCAGCAGATAATGATAGAGCGTGGCGACCGACGTCGCGGCGAAGCACAACAGGAAGCCGTAGAACGTCAAATGATGGAAATTCTTGCGGCGGTCGGTCGGCTTGTCGTCCTCGTTGTAGCAGCCGACGCCGCCGCCATGGAGGTAGCGCAGTTCGCCGGCATCGCGGATCGCCTGGACAATCGAGCCGGCCTCGGCGCGGCCAGCGATCGGCGGGCTGATGTCGCGCCAGAATGCGCGCACGCCCATCGCCAGCGCCAGGATCGCATAGAGGAACGCGGCGCCGAACAGGGCCGCCATCGCGTTGTGCGGCATCAGCCGGTAGAAGGCGCCCGGCCCGGTCTGGACGCCGAACAGCACGCCGCGGTCGTTCAGCGCGACGAAGCCGAGGATGAAGGCGGCCATGCTGAGCGCGGCGACGACGGAGATGACGAGTCCATTGCGCGCGAAGGCGCCGGACAGCGCCCGCGGCCAGGCATAGGCCGCATAGGATTCGGCCCGCGCCACCGCGAGCGTCCTGGGGACGTTGACGTTGAACTCGTGCGGCGGCGAGAACTGGCAATCGACGTAGCAGGCCCCGCAGGCATGGCAGAGATTGGCGAGATAGTTGAGATCGCCGTCGGAGAAGGCGCGGCGCATCTCCATCGCCGGGAAGACCGCGCACAGGCCCTCGCAGTAGCGGCAGGAATTGCAGACCGTCATCAGACGGTCGGCCTCGTCGAGGATTTTTGTTCCGTGCATGGCGTTACTTCGTCAGGCCTTTCCCCTCGAGCCATTTCTGGATCAGCGCGGCGACCTCGAGGTTGTTCTTGTCCATCATCACGAGATGCGAATTACCCTTGATGCCGGCCTTGGGCAGGTCGACGACATCGACGCTGCCGCCGGCCGCCCTGATCGCATCCGCAAAGGCGATGCCGTTGGCGCGGATCTTGGGCCAGCGCGAATCCTGCTCGATGTAATCGCCATAGACGATCAGGGTCGGAATGGTCTTCAGCACATCCGCTTTGGCGATATCGCCGACGCCCGCCGGCTCGATCGCGATCAGCGCCTTGACCTTGTCGGGCCGGGCCTGCGCGACCTTGAAGCCGAAACTGCCGGCCTGGCTGTGGAACAGGATCACCGAGGGACCGACACGGTCGATCTCGGCAATGTAGGCGGCGATGGTGGCGTCGTCCGTCGTGGTCCAGCGCGGCACGTTCTGCTTGACGAAATTGTCGTAGCCTTCGACGGGGAACTGGTTGCCGGGAAGCACCTTCCGCTTGGCGGGATCGGGGTCGTAGGAGTTTGGACCATCCCCAATGCGGAAACGGTCGAACGGATTGGACGTGGTCAGGAAGACCGGCTCGCCCTTGAAGATGTCGGGATACATCGCCCAGCCGGCGCGGCCGCGCTCCACCGCGTCGGAATTGTAGACCGCCCAGCCCTTGCGCAGGAAATAGTTCAGCCAGCCTTCGCGGCCGTCCGGGGTGGTCTCGTAGGTGACGCCGGTCAGTCCGCCGCCGTGCCAGAGCAGCAACGGATAGGCGCCCTTTTCGTTCGCCGGCAGGAAATACTGCACGTACATCTGCTCGACCTGATAGGTGCCGTTGGGATCGACCTTGGCCGGCACGCCGCCGGGGGAGAACGTGACCTCCTTCACCGGCTTGCCGGAGATTTCGACCAGGCGCCCACCGACATGGAACGACCCCATGTCGCGCAGCGCGATCGGCTCGGCGGCCGTGACTGGGCCGGCGACCAGCAATGCTGTGAGTGAGGCGATGACGGTGCGATGCATGGCGTTCCCTGTGTCTTGTCTTCTTTCTAGTTCTTCGCGTGACGCGCGGCTTCTCGTCCGGCGATGCGTCCGAACACGCTGCCGATGGTCATGCCCATGCCGGCGGCGTATCCCTTGCCGAGCACGTTGCCCGCCATGATCTCGCCCGCCGCGAACATGTTGGCGGACGGCCTGCCGTCGGCCATCAGCATCCGCGCGTCCGTGTTCACGCGGGTGCCGAGATAGGTGAAGGTGATGCCAGGCCTCACCGGATAGGCGAGATAAGGCGGCGCCTCGATCCGCCGCGCCCAATGCGTCTTCGCGGGCGTGATGCCTTCCGTGCGGCAATCGTCCAGAATGGTATGGTCGAACGTGCCGGGCTGCACCGCAGCGTTGAATTCGGTCACGGTCTTTTCCAGCGCGCCAGGATCGAGTTCGAGCTTGCCGGCCAGCTCGGCCACGGTCTGTCCGGCGATCGGTGGAAACAGTGTCGGCATGAAGCTGGTGACGACGGAGGCGTCGAAGATGATGTAGGAGATCTGGTCGGGCTGCGCCGCGACCAGCCGGCCCCAGATCGCGTAACGCTTCGGCCAGATGTCCTCGCCCTCGTCATAGAAGCGCTGCGCATGCTTGTTGACGACGATGCCGAACACGACGGAGTCATGGCGCGTGATGATGCCGCCGTCGAACTTCGGCGCGCGGGCGTCGATCGCCACCGCATGGCACTGGGTGGGGTCGCCGACCTGCTGCACGCCCTTGTCGAGCAGCATCTTGAGGATCGAGCCGCGATTGTAGGGCGTGCCGCGGATCAGGAAGTTGTCGGCGGCCTCGCCCCAATATTGCTTCAGCCATTCGATATTGGCCTCGAAGCCGCCGGCGGCGGCAACCAGCGCGCCGGCGCGGATCTCGGTCTCTCCGTTCACCGGCCGCTTCAGGCGTGCGGCGAGGAACATGCCGTCCTCGATCACGAGATCGACCACCTCGGCGTCGTAGGCGATGTCGACGCCGAGCCGCTCCGCGGTGAGATAGAGCGCATTCAGCATCGCCCGCCCGCCGCCCAGGAAGAAGGAATTGGTACGGCCGAGGCTCAGCGTGCCGCCGAGCGAGGGTTGCCAGCGCACCCCCTGCTCCACGATCCAGTTCAGGATGTCCTTGGACTCCCGGATCATGTGGCGTGCGAGCACCTCGTCGGTCTGCCCGCCGGTGACGCGCAACAGATCCTCCCAGAATTCCTCCTCGGTATAGGGGCCGGTCAGGATCTCCGTTGCGGCATCGTGGGCGCAGCGCATGTTGCGGGTGTGGCGGGTGTTGCCGCCGCGATAGAATTTCGGCGCGCCCTCGAGCACGAGAACCGAGGCACCGCCGCGCCGGGCGCTGATGGCCGCGCACAGGGCGGCGTTGCCGCCGCCGATCACCAGCACGTCGTATTTGCTGCTCATGCCCTCGTCCGCTGCAACGAAGTTCGATAGATTCCAGTCTTCGGCGGCCATCCTTCGCCACCGTCGTCATTGCACACCTTTGTATACAAAGATATACATAAGCGATGCAAGCGGCATCCCTGCATGGGCAGGATGCGCCTTGCGGGAACGAGGGACATGGCCAGACGCCCAGCGAAGCCAGGCGGATCGATCGCGCGCGGCGGCGGGCTGGCGCTCGGCGAAGCGGTGTTCCGCTCGCTCTGCGAGGCGCTGCAGGCCGGCAGTTACCGTGCCGGCGACCGCCTGCGCGAGGAGGAAGTGGCGCAGCGGCTGAAGGTGAGCCGGACCCCGGTGCGGGAAGCACTGGGCCGGCTCGCGGCGCGCGGCTTCGTCAAGCCAGCCGCCGGCCGCGGGCTGATCGTGCGCAGCCTCGACATCTCCGAGGTCCTCGAGCTCTACGCCATGCGCGAGATCATGGAGGGCGCCGCCGCCCGGCTCGCCGCCGAGCACGCGTCAGGCACGGAGATCGATGCGCTCCGCGATCTCGAGCAGACCGCCGTCGAGATCAAGGGAACCGACGCCGCGGAGATGGCGCGCCTCAACCGCGCTTTCCACGAAGCGGTCTGCCGTGCCGCGCGCAATCGCTATCTCGACAACGCCTCGCGCGAATTACAGGACTGGATCGCCCTGCTCGGCCCGACGACGTTCACGGTGACCGGCCGCCCCTCGACAAGTCACGCCGAGCATCAGGCCATCATTGACGCCATCGCCGCGCGCGACGGCGACAGGGCCGAACAACTCGCGCGCGCTCACATCCGCGAGGCGCTGCGCTGCCGACTGAAGCTGTTGCAGAAGCAGTAGCGCCGTTTACTGGTCGGGATCGAGCAGCCTCGCGATGACGGGGAAGTAGGCATCGCCCAAGCCTTTTCCGATCGCCTCCTCGAATATCCCGCGGATCAACGCCGCACCGCGCATGTTGACACCGGTCTGCCTGCCCAGCTCGAGCGCATAGGACAGATCCTTCATCGCGTATTCGGTCGAAAAGGCGCGCAGAGGAAACTCGTTCGGAACGATGGCTTTCATGCCGTGGTTGCGCAGTGCGAAGCTGTCGGCCGAGCCTTTGGACAACGTCTCCAGCAGCAGCTTCGGCTCGACGCCGCTGCGCCTGGCGACCGCGACCGCCTCGGCCAGGGCGTTCACGGTCTCGAACAACACCATATTGTTGAGGATCTTGGTGATCTGTCCGGCGCCGGTGCCGCCGCAGAGCGTGACATCTGTGGCGAAATGCCGGATCAGCGGCTCGACACGCGAAAACTGCTCCGGTGTCGCGCCGACCATCACGCTGAGCGTACCATCCTGCGCAGCCTGACGGGTGCGGGCAATCGGCGCGTCGATCCACACAGCGCCCTTGTCGGCGAGCTGGCGGGCGAATTCGCGCGTCATCCTCACCTCGGACGTGCCGAGATCGACGATCGTCTGGCCGCGCCGGGCCGCCGGCAGAATGCCGGACTCGAATACGGACAGCACGTGTTTGGCGCTGGGCAGACACAGGAAGATGACATCGCTGCCGCCGACGACGTCGGCGACTGATTCAGCGGCGCTCGCGCCATCGGCCACGGTCCGCGCCAGCGGCTCGGCGGCAAGATCGAATGCGAGCACCTTGCGTCCGCTCTTGCGCAACAAATTCCGGCAGATGGGCTCGCCCATGACGCCGAGACCAATGAACCCGATTGCTTCAGGCATGTGGACATCCTCCCCGCACGTCGTTGCGTGCAGGGGCATCAATAGCCGCCAGCGAGGCCGGCAGCCAGCGGTCCCGCCGTAGATCAGCCTTGCTTGAGCGACGTGGTCACGCCAGCACGTCCGCGACGACCGCCTTCAGGACGTCCCGCACGTCGCCCGGCTTCATCCGCACCTGCAGACCGCGCTGGCCGCCATTGAGATAGACGAGGTCATGGCCGAGCGCGCTCTGCTCGAGCACGGTGGAGACCTGTTTCCGCTGCCCGAACGGGCTGATGCCGCCGACCTTGAAGCCGGTGACGCGTTCGGCCTCGGCCGGCTTCATCATCTGCGCCGACTTGCCGCCCGCGGCCGCGGCGAGCTTCTTCATCGAGACTTCCTGGTCTGAGGGGACCACGACGCAGACCGGCTTGCCGTCGACCAGCGCCATCAAGGTCTTCAGCACGCGCGCGGGATCTTCGCCCAGCGCGGCGGCCGCCTGCAGCCCGATGCTCTCGGCATCGGGATCGTAGTCATAGGCGTGAACGGTGAAGGCGACACCGGCGGCCGTGAGCGCCCGGGTGGCTGGGGTGACCTTGGACATGGGTGGTCTTTAGCATCGGTGTTGCGAGGAGCGAAGGGACTGCGGGCAAGACGATACCAGACATTCACCGTCGTCGCCCGGCTTGACCGGGCGATCCAGTACACCGAGACAATAGCGATGGAATCGATGGGGCGCGGCGTACCGGATTCCCCGCCTTCGCGGGGAATGACGGCGTCTTGTGCCAGGCCTCGTCCGCTTGTGCCAAGCCTCGTCCGCGATGACGACGAGACTTCCCCCTACTCCGCCGCGTCGCGCATCTCCGCGCGTTCGGCGCGTGCCGCGCAGAACTTGAACTCAGGGATCTTGCCGAACGGATCGAGCGCCGGGTTGGTCAACAGGTTCGCTGCCGCTTCCGCGTAGCAGAACGGCATGAAGATCATGTTCTCCGGCACGTCGCGGTCCGAGCGGACCTTGACCTCGATGGCACCGCGACGGGTCTCCAGGCGAATGAAATCACCCGGTGCGAGATTCTTCCTGCGCATGTCCTTCGGCGACATGAAGGCGACCGCCTCGGGCTCGATCTGGTCGAGCACATGGGCGCGGCGGGTCATCGAGCCGGTGTGCCAGTGTTCGAGCACGCGCCCCGTGGAGAGCACCATCGGATATTCGGCGTCCGGCAGTTCGTCCGGCGGGATGACGTGCGCCGGCACGATCTTGCCGCGGCCGCTCGCGGTCGGGAAGCCGGTGGTGAAGATGATCTCGTTGCCGGGCTGGTCCGGCGCATCGACCGGATAGGTGACGGCGCCTTCGCGCACCAGGCGCTCCCAGGTGATGTTCTTGAGCGACGGCATCAGCTGCGCCATCTCGGTGAAGACGTCGCCGGGGCCGGCATAGTTCCAGGGCAGGCCCATGCGCTTGCCGATCTCCTGGATGATCCAGAGATCCTGGCGCGCATCGCCCGGCGGCTTCACGACCTGGCGGGCGAGCTGCACGCGGCGGTCGGTGTTGGTGAAGGAGCCGTCCTTCTCGGCGAAGGCCGAGGCCGGCAGGATGACGTCGGCGTGGAATGCGGTCTCGGTGACGAACAGGTCCTGCACCACGAGATGATCGAGCATCGCCAGCGCCTGACGCGCATGGTTCAGGTCGGGATCGGACATCGCGGGATTTTCACCCTCGATATACATGCCCTTGATCTCGCCGGCGTGGATGGCGTTCATGATCTCGACGACGGTGAGGCCGCGCACGGGATCGAGATCCTGCTGCCACAGTCTCTCGAAATTGCCGCGCAGATCGTCGCGGCTGACCGGCTGGTAGTCGGGCAGGAACATCGGGATCAGGCCGGCATCGGAGGCGCCCTGCACGTTGTTCTGGCCGCGCAGCGGATGCAGGCCGGTGCCGGGACGACCGACCTGGCCGGTGATCAGGGCGAGCGCGATCAGACAGCGCGCATTGTCGGTGCCGTGGACATGCTGGCTGATGCCCATGCCCCAAAAGATGATGGAGGATTTCGCCCGCGCATAGGTGCGCGCGACCTCTCGCAACGTCTCGGCCGGGATGCCGCAGATCGGCGCCATCTTCTCCGGCGTGAATTCCTGGATCTTCTCCTTGAGGTCCTCGAAGCCTTCGGTGTAGCCGGCGATGTACTGATCGTCGGTCAGGCCTTCGGTGATGATCGTGTTGATCATCGCGTTCAGCATCGCGACGTCGGAGCCGGGCTTGAACTGCAGATGCTTCGTCGCATGACGCGACAGCGTCTGCCGGCGCGGATCCATCACGAACAGCTTGGCGCCGTTCTGCTTCACCGCATTCTTGATGAAGGTCGCGGCGACCGGATGGTTCACGGTCGGGTTGGCCCCGATCACGATGATGACCTCGGCATCCATGGCGGCGGCGAACGGCGCCGAGACCGCGCCCGAGCTCAGGCCCTCGAACAGCGCCGCCACCGAGGAGGCGTGGCACAGACGGGTGCAATGATCGACATTGTTGGAGCCGAAGCCGGTGCGCACCAGCTTCTGGAACAGATAGGCCTCTTCGTTCGAGCCCTTGGCCGAGCCGAAGCCGGCCAGCGCCTTGACGCCCTGCTCGTCGCGAATCCTGACGAGCCCCTTCGCGGCGATGTCGAGCGCTTCGTCCCACGACGCTTCGCGGAAATGCGTGAAGGGATTGGCGGGATCGACCTGGTCGTTGGCGTCCTTCTTCGCATTGGGCAGCCGCACCAGCGGCCTGGTGATGCGGTGCGGATGGTGGATGTAGTCGAAGCCGAAGCGGCCCTTGACGCAGAGACGGTTGTGGTTGGCGGGGCCGTCGCGGCCTTCCGCGTAGATCACCTTCTCGTCCTTGACCTCATAGGTGACCTGGCAGCCGACGCCGCAGAACGGGCAGAGCGAATCCACCTTGCGGTCGGCATAGGTGACGCGTGTCTGCTTGTCGTCGAGCTTCACGGCCGGCATCAAGGCGCCGGTCGGGCAGGCCTGCACGCATTCGCCGCAGGCCACGCAGGTGGACTCGCCCATGGGATCGTCGAAGTCGAACACGATCTTGGACTCGGCATTGCGATAGGCCATGCCGATGACGTCGTTGACCTGGACCTCGCGGCAGGCACGCACGCACAGGCCGCACTGGATGCAGGCGTCGAGATTGACGCGCATCGCCGGATGGCTCGCATCGGTCTGCCAGCGCTCGGCGGCGGGGAAACGACTCTCGGTGACGCCGGTGGTCTCGGCCCAGTGCCAGAATTTGGAGTCCGGATCATGAGACGTCTCGCGCGCCGGCTGGTCGGCGACCAGGAGCTCCATCACCATCTTCTGGGCGGAGACGGCACGGGCGCTCTCGGTCTTCACCTTCATGCCGACCGACGGCGTGCGCTTGCAGGACGCCGCCAGCACGCGCTCGCCCTCGATCTCGACCATGCAGGCGCGGCAATTGCCGTCGGGCCGATAATCGGGGGCCGGCGAATAGCACAGATGCGGGATCTCGCGGCCCTGGCGCTTGGCGACCTGCCAGATGGTCTCGCCGGGACTGGCCTCGACCTGCCTGCCATCGAGCTCGAAAATGATCTTCGTCATTCGGCCGCTTCCTTGAACTCGTCAGGGAAATATTTGATCACGGAGGACAGCGGGTTCGAGGCCGCCTGTCCCAGGCCGCAGATTGAGGCGTCGCGCATCGCCTGGCTCAATTCGTCCAGCAAAGCGCGGTTCCAGACCGGCTGCTGCATCAGGAGTGCAGCCTTCTGGGTTCCCACCCGGCACGGCGTGCACTGGCCGCAGCTCTCGTCCTCGAAGAACTTCATCAGGTTCAGGGCAGCCGCGCGCACGCTGTCCTTGTGCGAGAGGATCACGACCGCGGCCGAGCCGATGAAGCAGCCGTATTTCTCGAGCGTGCCGAAATCGAGCGGGATATCGTCCATCGAGGCCGGCAGGATGCCGCCCGAGGCGCCGCCCGGAAGATACGCGTAGAGCTGATGCCCGTCGGCCATGCCGCCGCAATATTCGTCGATCAGCTCGCGCACGGTGATGCCCGCGGGCGCGAGCTTCATGCCGGGGTTCTTCACGCGTCCCGAGACCGAGAAGCTGCGCAGGCCGTGGCGCTCGTGGCGGCCATGGCTGGTCCACCAGTCCGGCCCCTTCTCGACGATGTCGCGCACCCACCACAGGGTCTCGACGTTGTTGATGAGCGTCGGCAGCCCGAACAGCCCGACCTGGAACGGATAAGGCGGCTTGTGCCGGGGCAGGCCGCGCTTGCCCTCGATGCTCTCGAGCAGCGAGGATTCCTCGCCGCAGATATAGGCGCCGGCGCCGCGGCGCAGGTGCAGCGTCGGTCCGCCCGGGGGCAGCTTGGCGATCTCGCGCGCCAGGATCTCGCGCGCCGCCGGATATTCGTCGCGAATGTAGATGTAGACGTCGGACGCTTCCACGACATGCGCGCCGATCAGCGTGCCTTCGAGGAAGCGATGCGGATCGCTGTTGAGATAATGGCGGTCCTTGAACGTACCGGGCTCGCCCTCGTCGCCGTTGATCGCCATCAGCCGCGGACCGGGCTCGCCGAGCACCGCGCGCCATTTGCGCCCCGTCGGGAAACCCGCGCCGCCGAGACCGCGGAGGCTGGAATTCTCGAGAGGCTTGAGAATGTCTTCCTTGCTGATCTCGCCCGAGCGCAGGCGCCCGAGCAACCTGTAGCCGCCATCCTTCAGATAGGCATCGTAGTCGACATAGGGCGGAATATGCGCATGCGTGTCGCCGCGCCCGGCGGTCGCGAGCACCTCATCGACTGTTGCCTCATGCACGAAATGATGCCCGACCTCGGCGACCGGCGCCGCATCGCACAGGCCGACGCAAGGCGCGCGCACCACGCGAATGCCCGGACCCGCCTGGCTCTGCAGGTCGGCGAGGAGCTGCTCGGCGCCCATCATCGCGCAGGTCAGTGAATCGCAGACGCAGATCGTCAGCGGCGGAATGTTCGCCTCGCCTTCCTTCACCACGTCGAAATGCGCATAGAAGGTCGCGGTCTCGAAGACCTCCGCGAAGGCGAGCTTCATTTCGTCGGCGAGCGCGGCGAGATGCGCGGCCGAGATCTGGTGATATCTGTCCTGGATCAGGTGCAGATATTCGATCAGGAGATCACGCCGCCGCGGGCGGTCGCCGAGCAATTGCTCGATCTCATGCGCGGCGGTCGGATCGACCTGGCGTCCCTTGGGCGTTGCCTTGGCGCGCCGCCGCCCTTCGCCCGGATGCTCGAAGTCCCTGACCTTGTGAACGTCGTCGTTGCTGCTCATGGAAACGTCGCGTTCTCCTCAAAGCCGTGATGATCCGAAGACAGAAGGCGATCCGCCGCCTGGTAACGGTGACCCGTGACTGCAACGCGGCGTCTCGTGGATCGGACCACGCAGCGCCCAACTCTAGTCTCTGGCATGCCAGATGCAAGAAAAACTAGAACGACTCCAGAAGCATTTGGGAAGACGGCGGCCGCCCCGCCATCTTCCCAGGACGCGCCTCACGCGGAACCCGTCCCTCAACTCTTGCCCATGCAATCTTCGATGTAGAACCAGCGGTCGTCGCCAGTCAGGCCCTTGGCTTTGACGTCGGCGCGGCAGGCTTTCAGCTTCGGCTTGTTGGCCGACCATTTGGCCTTCATGTCCTTCAGCTTCTGCATCGTCAGCTTGATCTTGCCGGGCGGCTTGGCGTCGGTCGTCGCTGCGGCCGCGGGCGCCGTGGCGGTCTGGGCCGACGCGGTGTGGACGCTCGCCGCCAGCAACATGGCGGCGAGGCAGATCTTGGTGCGCAACATGGTCATCCCCCAAATTTCGTGATCGGTCGAACAGGCGAGGGCCGGAGCGGATCGACGGTCGATCCGCTCCCGGCCGCGTGCATGGCGGTCAGAAAATCTTGACCGCGCTCTCCAGCGTCTTCCAGACGCCCCAGGCCAGGGGAACCCCGACGAAGGCCCAGAACAGCGCCGCTCGCGCATCGAGGCCGCCGGTGCCGATGCCGAACGAGCCATGTTGGATCGCCGCCTCGCTCTTGGCGCTCGCCGCCTGCAGACGCGCGACTTCCTGGGGGCTCATGTTCCACTTCGGGTCGACCGGCTTGATCAGATAGTTGCAGACCAGGCCGGCGACGAGCATGGCGCAGAGGATGTACATCGTCGTGTTGTAGAGCTGGTCGCGGGGAACGCCGGCCGCGAGTTGGAACTCGCGGATGTAGTTCACCACGAGGGGGCCGACCAATCCTGCTGCCGACCACGCCGTCAGCAGCCGGCCGTGGATGGCGCCGACGAACTGCGTTCCGAACATGTCGGCGAGATAGGCCGGCACCGTCGCGAAACCGCCGCCATACATCGACAGGATGATGCCGAAGCCGAGCACGAACAGTAGCTTCGAGCCCATCGCCGCGAAAGTCGGCGCCAGCGCGTAGAGCACGATGCCGAGCAGGAAGAACGTGTAATAGGTGCTCTTGCGGCCGATGTGATCCGACAGCGAGGCCCAGAAGAAGCGGCCGCCAATATTGAACAGCGACAGCAGGCCGGCGAAGCCCGCAGCGATACCAGCGATAGCGGTCTTTTGCTCCGTCGAAAGCTGATTGAAGGTGAGATCGGGTAGACCGATAAGCTTGCCCGCGAATATCTCTTGCAACATCGGCGAGGCCATACCGATGACACCGATGCCCGCTGTGACGTTCAGACAGAGGACCCACCAGATCAGCCAGAACTGCGGCGTCTTGTGCGCATTTTTCAAATGCACATGATGCTCGGAGATCATGGACTTCTTCTGAACAGGTGGGGTCCAGCCCTCAGGCTGCCAACCCGTGGGCGTGACCCGATAGGCAAACGCGCCAATCACCATGAACACGAAGTAGACGATGCCCATGACGATGAAGGTCTGCCAGACACCGACATCGGTCGGAGTCTTGAAGTAGTTGATCAGGAGATTGGCGAAGGGCGCGCCGATCATGGCGCCGCCGCCGAAGCCCATGATGGCCATGCCGGTTGCCATGCCGCGGCGATCGGGGAACCACTTCACCAGCGTGGAGACGGGCGAGATGTAGCCGAGGCCGAGGCCGACGCCACCGATCACGCCGCAGCCGAGCCACATGATCCAGAGCTGGTGCACATAGACACCGAACGCTCCGATCAGGAGACCGCCGCCCCAGCAGCAGGCAGCGAGAAAACCCGCCTTGCGCGGGCCAGCGCGCTCGAGCCAACCACCCCACAATGCAGCAGAGAAGCCGAGCAGCACGAAAAACAGTTGATACATCCAGCCGAGGCTGGCCACCTTCCAGTCGCAGGTCGTCGTGAACAGTTCCTGGACCAGCGTGATGTCCGCGCAGGCCTTGCTCTGGGTGATGCCGATCGCGCGCGACAGCGGCAGCCAGAACACCGAGAAGCCGTAGGCCATGCCGATGCAGAGGTGGATGCAGAGCGCCGCCGGCGGCACCAGCCAGCGATTGAAGCCGGCCTTCGCGACCGTGTGCTCGCGATCAAGAATTCCCGCGCCAGCGCCCGTGATGCTCCCAGCGCCATCGATTGTCGTCATAGAGTCCTCCCCTGCAGCCATCCTTCTGAACGGCCTGCCGCTACGATCCTGTACCTCAATCATTCCGGTGCAGGCAGCTGTCCCTGCTGCTCCGCACAATCACCCGACACGCGCCAGGATCGTCACGCGTGCCCGAGAGGTTAACCCCTCGCGCGGGACTCTATGCCGATACGGCATGCAGGCTTCTGGATGGCCTGTTGATCCGCGTATCGCAGACAAGGCGCAACCTTCGCGCCCGCGCGAAGAAAGTCAATTGCTCAGAAGCAGCCAACGATGTCGATAGACAATAGGTCGAGTGGAGCGCGGTAACGTGGTCAGGATCGCGGCGCACCATTGGCGTCGCCAATCGCGCCATTCGCTTTCTCTATCAGAAAAACGATACGCGTCTCGTTACGCTCCGTGATCTCGACCTTGTCACCGGTTTCTCGAATCAGATTCGGAATGTCGATCACCGACAGCGGATCGGTGCAGCAGACTTCGAGCTGATCGCCCGGCTGCAATGGCTTCAGCGCCTTGCGGGTCTTCAGCGCCGGCAAAGGGCACTTCAGCCCGGTGAGATCGAGGATCGTCCTGGTCATGGCGGCAACATGGCGGGCGCGACCGACGCCGTCAACGCGGGCGCGATCAGATCAGGTCCGCATAGGACAGGAAGCCGACCGCTTGCCCGGGTTCGACGAGGTTGACCTCTTCGCCGAGTTCGACGAGGCCGTCGGTCTCGACCAGCGAGGACAACAGGCCTGCGCCCTCGCGCGGAAACTTCACCGCCTCGAGGCCGCCGTCCGCCCGGCGACGCAAGGAGACACGGACATATTCGCGCCGCCCGGCCTTCTTCCTGTAGGTGAAGGCCGCACGCAGCGGGATCGGCAACAGCGGCTCCGGCAGGCTGCCGGCGAGCGCCAGCACCGTCGGCCGCACCACGTGGACGAACGTCACGAAACTCGCGACCGGATTGCCGGGCAGACCGATCAGCGGCGTGCCGGCGATGATTCCCATTGCCACGGGCCGGCCCGGCTTGATCGCCATCCGCCACAGCACCAGCGAGCCGACGCTCTCGACGGCCGCCTTGACGTGATCTTCCTCGCCGGTCGAAACGCCGCCGGTGGTGAGGATGAGATCGTGGTCGCCTGCGACCTGCTTCAATGCACGCGCAAGCGAAGCCCGCTCGTCGCGCAGGATGCCGAGGTCCGAGACCTCGCAGCCGAGCCGGCGCAGCATCGCCATCAGCATGAAGCGATTGGAATCGAACAGCTGCGAGGCCGCTCGCTCCTCGCCTGGCGAGGCCAGTTCGTCGCCGGTGGAGAACACCGCGACGCGAATGCGCCTGACCACATCGAGGCTGGTCAGGCCGAAGGCGGCGGCAAGCGCGACGTGCTGCGGCCGCAGCCTTTGCCCGCCACGCAGCGCGACATGGCCTGCGGGGATGTCCTCGCCGGCGGGGCGCACATTGGCACCCGGCTTCAATCCTGGCGGCAGCACGATGCGGCCATCGGTTTCGATCCGCACATCCTCCTGCATGAACACGGTTTCGGCCCCCGCCGGCATCGGCGCGCCGGTGAAGATGCGCGCGGTGTGGCCCGGCCTGATCGGCGCCTGCGCGAGGCCGCCGGCCTGGATCCGGCCGTCGAGCGGCAACGCGCGCTCCCCGGCCTGCGGCAGGTCCGCATTGCCCACGGCGTAGCCGTCGACCGCGGAATTGGTGAAGGGCGGCAGCGGCAAGGGCGCGGCGATGTCGCGCGCGAGCACGCGCCCATCGGCCTCGCCGAGCGCCACGGTCTGCTGATCAGTGATTGCCCTGACCCGCGTCGCGATCAGAGCGACGGCGTCGTCGACCGACATCATCGGTCCGCCAAAGGCAAAGCAATCGTCGGACAGTTGCGCCATGGTGCCTCGTATCAGCGCATCGCTGCGCTTCTTGCCGCCGCCTCGTCGGCCGGCATCGCCGCATCCAGCAGCAAGGCCGCGGCAGCCTCGATATCATCGAGATGGACGCGCGGCAGCCGGGTTTCAACAGGACCATCAGCGGCGATTCCAACGATGCCGGGATCGTCCGGGAACAGCAGCGGCTTGGCATTGGCGGCGCGATGCACCTCGATCTTCCGGTGCGGCTCGCGCTTGAAGCCCTCGACCACGACGAGATCGACCGCCGACAGCTTGCTCAACAGTTCCGGCAGTCGAGGCTCCTCTTCGCCGCGCAACTCATGCATCAGGGCCCAGCGGTTCGCCGAGGACACCAGCACCTCGGCCGCGCCCGCCTCGCGGTGCCGCCAGGAATCCTTGCCAGGCACATCGACGTCGAACTGGTGATGCGCATGCTTGATGACGGAGACGCGCAGGCCCTGCGCCCTGAAATGCGGGATCAGCCGGGTCAATAGCGTGGTCTTGCCCGCACCACTCCAGCCTGCAAGGCCGATGACTTTCATGCCCAATCGAATCTCCGCCAACGCCTCACCGGTCGATGGAACCTCCGGCCTAACCCCGTCATTGCAAGCGGAGCGAAGCAATCCAGACTGCCACCGCCGATATATTCCTGGATTGCTTCGCTCCGCTCGCAATGAAGGCCGGAGGCATTTCTGCCCTCGCCTGGCCATGCTTATATCGGCTTGACCCGAATGTCATGCTAACCTCTTGGCCATGATGAAGATCGAGAAATCCCCGGCCCCCCTGATCGTCCCCGACATCGCCGATCCGCGCCTGACGCAGAGCGTGACCGGAATCGACCAGACCGGCGCGAAGGTCGAGATCAAGGTGCCGATGGAGCGCCCGCTCACGCTCTATCTGAACGCGCAGGAGATCGTCACGATGATGACGATTGGCGACTATCCGGAATATCTGGCCCTGGGCTATCTTCTCAACCAGAACATGCTCAAGTTCAGCGACGTCGTCACCGAGGTGGAATATGACGACGACCTCCAGGTCGTCGTGGTGCGCACCGAGCACCACACCAATTTCGAGGCCAAGCTGAAGAAACGCACCCAGACCTCCGGCTGCGCGCAAGGCACCGCCTTCGGCGACCTCCTGGAAGCGGTGGAAAGCGTCGCGCTGCCGAGGGCGGAATTGCGAACCTCCTGGCTCTACCAGATGACGCAGACCATCAACACCATGCCCTCGCTCTATCTCGAAGCAGGTGCCATCCATGGCTGCGTGCTGTGCAGGGAGGGCACGCCGCTTTGCTATACCGAGGATGTCGGCCGTCACAATGCCGTCGACAAGATCGCCGGCTGGATGTACCGCCACGGCGTCGACGCCTCGGACAAGATCCTCTACACCACGGGACGCCTGACCTCGGAA
This sequence comes from uncultured Bradyrhizobium sp., assembly GCA_964423245.1. Taxonomy (GTDB): domain Bacteria; phylum Pseudomonadota; class Alphaproteobacteria; order Rhizobiales; family Xanthobacteraceae; genus Bradyrhizobium. The sequence goes on from CAYREH010000011.1 coordinate 82,061, forward strand.
ATGGTGATCAAGACGGTGCGGATGGGCATTCCGATCCTGGTGTCGCGCTCCGGCTTCACCGCCTGGGGCGTCGATCTCGCAAGGCAGGTGGGTCTGACGCTGGTGGGACGCGCGCGCGGAAAACGCTTCATCGCACTCGCGGGCGAGGAACGCATCGTCTACGACCAGAACCTCGCTTACGTCGAGGACGAGTCAGCGAAGCACAAGCGCAAGGGCGAAGGTGGTGACGACTAGTTTCCCGACAACGCAAGGCGTGCTGCTCGCCGGCGGCCTGGCGCGACGCATGGGCGGCGGCGACAAGCCGATGCGCACGATCGGCGGCCGCACCATCCTGGAGCGCGTGATCGCGCGCCTGTCGCCGCAATGCAGCGGGCTGATCCTCAACGCGAATGGCGATCCCGCCCGGTTCGCTGCGTTCGGCCTCGAGGTCGTCGCCGACGACGTCCCCGGCTTTCCCGGCCCGCTCGCCGGTATCCTCGCCGCGCTCGACTGGACCGCGGCGAACCGGCCGGAGATCGAATGGGTGCTCAGCGCCGCCGGCGATTGCCCATTCCTGCCCCGCGATCTCGTCGCGCGTCTGCACGAGGCGCGGGATCGCGAGCATGCCCAACTGGCGGTCGCGGCTTCCGCCGGCCAGTCGCATCCGGTGATCGGCCTGTGGCCGGTGTCCCTGCGCGACGCGCTGCGCCAGGCGCTGGTGGTGGAGGACATTCGCAAGATCGACCGCTGGACCGCGCGCTATCCGCTGGCAACGGTGAGTTGGCCGATCGCGCCGCTCGATCCGTTCTTCAATGCCAATACGGTGGAAGACATCGCAGAAGCCGAGCGCCTGGCGGCGCTGGACGCAACGCTCTAGCGGTCTACGATTTCGGAAACTCACCGAGCAGCTGTATCCAGACGATGGCGAAGGCAGTCAGGCCGCAGAGGCCGAGGAAGATACTCAGTCGCGGCAACCTGTTGGTCGCGACCAGCAGCCAGACCGGCAAGAAAAAAATGGCGTAGATCACGCCGAGCGGGAACACCGCGAGCCACTGAAAACCACTGCCGTCGCCCGGCGGGACATTGGCAATCGCGTAGAAAGTATAGACCCAGAACAGCGTGCCGACGATCGCGACGCCGACGGCGATCGTGCGGAATTTTGGCGTGATAGATGCTGTCATGGCTACGCTCATCTGCGTTGGTTGCAGCGGAGCCCCGCGAGGTTCATGACCTTCTTTTGAGCCGTCGACCCCATCCGACATCGAGGAATCCGCGAAGCCGAGTGGTTTGCCGCAATGGACGCGGCTACAGGCTGACAAAGGCCATGGTGAACCGTGGGGCTACGCCGGGCGACCATAGGGTTGCACCCGAAAGGTCTTCAGGCATGAGCGATTTCCTTGCCAGTATACTGACCGTCATCTTTCGCGCATTGTACGCCGTGCTGGAGGTTTTCGTCACGATTGACCGCCTCCAGCACGCCGCGCGCCTCATCACAGGCAGCGACAGGCTCGTCGAGGTCCCGCCGGATCCAAGGCCGCTCTCTCCGGCAGCGCAGCGCGCGCTCGCGGAGGCCGAGGCGCGACGGGCAGCTTCAGACTAGGCGGGGCGAAAGCCGGCTTTCTCGAGTGCCGTGCGCACCTCGGCCGAGCCGAGCGCGTCGAGAAAGGCCTGCACGGCCGGGCGCTGCCTGCGCGCCGTGACCAGCGCAAAGTCGTAATGCTCTTCCGCCAGCGGAATGAAGCCGAGACCAGCCGCATGCGCGACCGGCGCAATCGTCATGCCCCAGTCGGCGCGGTGCTGAGCGACGGCAGCAGCCACGGCGTTGTGCGAGCGGGGCTGGTTCCAATAGCCATCCGGCCGCGCGCCACCGAGCAGGCGGTCGATCAGAATGCGGGTGCCGGCGCCCTGGTTGCGGTTGACCATGATGCAGGCGGGATCGGCGAGCGCGGCTGCAACGGCCTGTTTCGCCTCGCGCCCTTCGAAGCGTGCGTCGCCCTTGCGAAAGACGATGCCCTGCATCCGACGCCAGCCCGCCACCAGTTCGAGCCCGTCCGCGAGAAACGGCGTGTTGTAGGTCTCGCTTTTGTCGTCGAACAGATGGATCGGCGCCAGATCGCATTCGCCGCGCTTGGCGGCCGCGAGGCCGCCGAGACTGCCGACCGCGATCGAGCGCACGGTGAGGCCCGCATGGGCGAGCCGTCCAGTGACGAGATCGAGGCCGGTGCAATGGCTGCCCACGATGACGAGATCGGGCACCCGCAAATGCGGCGTGAACAGGGTCACCTCGGCTTCCGTGCCGGCCGGCATCTGGTCGGCCAGCGCATCGATGCGCAGGAAGCCGTCGGCCTGTGCGAAGGAGGTGATCGCACCCGACCCCTTGCCGGAGGGATAGGCGATCAGCCCATTGCTGCCCCCGACCAGCGAGACCATGACGAATTCGGTGCGGCCGAGTTCGGACGCTATCCGCACCGGCACGGTCGCATGGACCCGCGCGTCGGAGCGCGGCGGCAATCCGGCCATCCGGCGCAGCACCGGCACGATCATGTCGTGGAAGGTGAACATGGCCGAGGTCGGAAAGCCCGGCAGGATCACCACCGGCTTGCCGTCGCAGACCGCAAGGCACAGCGGCTTGCCGGGCTTGAGCGCAACGCCATGTGCGATGATGCCGGGCATGCCGAGGCGACCGATGATGCGATGGGACAGGTCGCCGGCGCCCTTCGAGGTTCCCCCGGACAGCACCAGCATGTCGGCTTCAGTCAGCGCATTGCGCATCGCCGCTTCGAGCCTGGCCTCGTCGTCGGGAATGGCGCCGAGGAAAACAGACTCGCCGCCATTCTCGTCGATCGCAGCCGCGACGATGGCGCCGTTGGTGTCGTAGATCGCAGCCGGTCGCAGCGGCTGGCCCGGCTGCACCAGTTCATCGCCGGTGGAGATCACGGCGACGCGCGGCTTGCGAACAATGCGCAGGTCGTCGATGCCGCAGGCCGCAAGCATGCCGATCTCGCGCGAGCCAATCAGCGTGCCGGCGCGCAGCAGCGCCTCGCCGCGGGCGATGTCCGAGCCGGCATAGGACACGAACTGGCCGGGAGAGGCGGCGCGGCGGATCTCGATCGCATCAAGGCCAGCCGGCTGGGTGTGCTCCACCATGACGACGGCATCGGCGCCGCGCGGCAGGGGACCGCCGGTCGCGATCGCCGTTGCGGTGCCCGCCGCGACATGCAAGGCCGGCGCAACACCGCAATGGATGGTCTCGCCGTTCAGGGCCAGGCGAACCGGCGCGCCCTCGCTCGCGGCAGCCAAATCGGCCGAGCGCACCGCGAAGCCATCGACGTTGGACCGGTCGAACGGGGGCACGTCGATCGGCGCCGTGACGTCGTCGGCGAGCGCCGCACCGAGCGCATCGGCGAGCTTGCGCGTTTCACTGGCAAGCGCGCGCGGAAACAGCGCGGCCTCGAACCGGGCGAGCGCCTCCTCGCGCGACAGGATGGTCAGGAACTGATCCTGCTCCAGCGCGCTGCGGTCCGGCAATTGTGAGGATGTCGTCATGGAAGACTCGTCACTCGCGCATCAGAGAGGCATCGACCGGCGTGCCCGCCGCGAAGCCCTCCTGGCTGGCCGGAATGATCAGCCACGCATCGGCCCGCATGACCGCATGGAGCGGCCATTCGCCGGTCGCCAGCGGCATCCAGGCGGGTCCGTCCTGCACCAGCAGGGCGAGCTCGGCGATGCCCACCTGCGACGCGATTTTCCGCGCCAGCGGCAAGGACATCTGCCGGCGCGGCTGCCGTGCCGTCAGGCGCTCGACGAGCGGGGACACCAGCACAAGCCAGGCTGCGAGCGCATGATCGGGCGAGCCCGGCAGCACCGCGGCGGGAACCGCGCCGAGCCGTCCGAGCGCGGCGGTGCGTCCCGGCTGGAGCGCAAGGCCATGGGCGATGACGGCACCGCATCGGGCCAGCGCCGTGACGGCGGCATCGGTTTGACCGACGCCGCTGCCGCCGATCGTCAGCAGAAGGTCGCAAGCGGACGCGTCGAGCGCAGCTGCGATCGCGGCCTGATCACGCCCGGCGGCTGGCTGCACCGTCACGTGCAGCCCCTCCGCGCACGCGATGTCGGCGATCAATTGCGCCGTTGCCTCCGCGCCCGGCAGATCGACGATGCGCAGCCGCGGCCGCCGCACGCTCAGCGATTCAAGACGCGAGAGGCGCGCGAGCAGGAGCGCGGCGGGATCGATGCGGCGTCCCGGCACGATGATGGGCGCCTTCCCATCGATATCGCTGGACGCGCGCCTGACGCCCTGCCCCGGCACACCTTCCGCCAGCACCTGCGCGAGCGGCGTCGAGACGTCGACCGTATCGGCATCGAGGACACAATCGCATCCCTCCGGCAGGGGCTCCCCGGCCTCGACCCAGACAGGACCCGCGCTCAACGACAGCGGCGAATAGGCGGATGCGCCGACCAGATCATTGGCGCGGAACGCCCAGCCGTCCACGGACGCGACGTCGCGCGCCGGATAGGCCGGCACAGGCGGCGCGTCCGCCGCGATGCATCCGGCTGCGTCGGCGAGCGGCAGATCCGACGGCACGACCGGACCCACGCCGCGCAGCCAGGCGGCAAGCGCGGTGTCGAGCGGAGTCAGCGATGGCGGCAGACGCTGGGTCATGCGGCATGATGGACCATGCATCACCGGCTTTGGCAACCGGCAGGGGATCGACCGCCTCGGCGAGGAGAGCGAACACTTCCCGCGCCAAGACCTGACGCGACGCGGATCAGAAGAGCCAGCGCGCGCGATCCCCGGGAAATCTAGGCAATTTCGCGTGTCGCCCGCCCCGCATGGCGACGGCCGCGAGCAACAAATCGTCAGAGCTGATGTGTTGCAAAACGTCGAAATGATCGGGCATGGTTCCGATCGCAACTGACTCTGACCTGCAGAATTCCAACCTGCGTCGAACGTCAAAAAGAAGCAAGAATTTGCATAGGAATGCAGGATGGAATTCCTGACGACAAGTGAAGCCGCCGACTATCTCCGGCTCGGCGAACGCAAGCTGTATGAACTCGTCACCACCGGTGCGATCCCCTGCACCAAGGTCACTGGAAAATGGCTGTTTCCCCGTCATGAGCTTGACCTCTGGGTGCTGTCGGGGCTGGCGCGCCCCGCCGGCATGCTCGCGGCGGAACCGCCGCCGGTGGTGGGGGGCAGCCAGGACGAACTGCTGGACTGGAGCCTGCGCGAATCCGGCTCCAGCCTCGGATCGATGGGCGAAGGCAGCGCACGCGGGCTGGAGAGATTGCAGCGTGACGAGGTGATGGCGGCCGCTGTTCACTTTCACAGCCTCGATGCCGACGGCACGCCCTCATCCGATGCCAGCGTGAAGGCGCTGCGCGACGCGCCCGGTTTGCACGACGTGGTGCTGGTCGGCTTTGCGCGCCGGGAGCAGGGCCTCGTGCTGCCGCCCGGCAATCCGAAGCACCTGCGCGGCATCCCCGATGTGCTCGCGCTCGGCGTCCGGATGGCGATGCGCCAGCAGGGCACCGGAGCGCAGATGCTGCTCGACGTGCTGCTCAAGCGTGCCGGCGCCTCGCTCGGCGATCTCAGACGGGTGGAGACGCCGGCGCTGACCGGGCCCGACCTCGCCGAACTGGTCCGCAAGGGCCATGCAGATTGCGGCATCGCCACGCGCGCGGCAGCTCGCTCGGCCGGTCTGGAATTCGTGCCGCTGGTCTGGGAGAATTTCGACCTTGCGATGCGGCAACGCAGCTATTTCCGCCCGCCGATGCAGGCCCTGATCCGGTTCCTCAGCGAACGGCGACTGCGCCAGCGGGCGGAGGAGCTGACCGGCTACGATCCCTCGCCCGCCGGACAGATCCGCTTCGCGGCCTGACATTGACGCCTGCCCCCGAATAGTTGCAAAAGAAACCAAATCCAGCCGGGCATACCCGGACGGACACAACGGCCAACGCGCCGGACGAGGGAGGACAGACGTGAATCCAAGAAAATTTGGACTGCCGATGGCTGCCGCCATGGCTGCCGCCCTGATGCCGGGCGCCGCGATGGCGCAGGTGTCGGACGATGTCGTCAAGATCGGCGTGCTCACCGACATGAACGGCCCGGCCTCGGCGCCGACCGGCCAGGGCTCGGTCACCGCGGCGCAGATGGCGATCGACGATTTCGGCGGCACCGTGCTCGGCAAGCCGATCAGCATCGTGATCGGCGACCACCAGCTCAAGGCCGACATCGGCGCGGCCATCGCGCGGCGCTGGTACGACGTCGAACAGGTCGATCTGATCGTCGACGTGCCGGTCTCCGCGGTCGGGCTGGCGGTGCAGAACATGGCCAACGAGAAGAAGCGGCTGTTCATCACCCACTCGACCGGCACCGCCGACTTCCACGGCAAGTTCTGTTCGCCCTACGCGATCCAGTGGGTGTTCGACACCCGCGCGCTCGCGGTCGGCACGGCGGACGCGGTCGTCAAGCGCGGCGGCGACAGCTGGTTCTTCATCACCGACGACTACGCCTTCGGCCATTCGCTGGAGCGCGACGCCTCCACCGTCATCACCGCCAATGGCGGCAAGGTGCTGGGCTCGGTGCGGCCGCCGCTGGCGACGCCCGACCTGTCCTCCTTCGTGCTGCAGGCGCAGGCCTCCAAGGCCAAGATCATCGGCATCGCGGCGGGCCCGCCCAACAACATGAACGAGATCAAGACCGGCGCGGAGTTCGGCGTGTTCAAGGGCGGCCAGCAGATGGCGGCGCTGCTGGCGCTGATCACCGACATCCACGGCCTCGGCCTGCAGGCCGCGCAGGGGCTGTTGCTGACGACCTCGTTCTACTGGGACATGGACGACAAGACGCGGGAATGGTCGAAGCGCTATTTCGCCAAGATGAACAAGATGCCGTCGATGTGGCAGGCCGGCGTCTATTCGTCCGTGATGCACTATCTCAACGCCATCAAGGAGACCGGCACCGACGATCCGCTGAAGGTCGCCGCCAGGATGCGCGAGAAGCCGATCGAGGATTTCTTCGCCCGCAACGGCAAGCTCCGCGAGGACAATCTGATGGTGCACGACCTCTGGCTGGTGCAGGTCAAGACGCCGGAGGAGAGCAAATATCCGTGGGACTATTACAAGATCCTCACCACGATCTCCGGCGACAAGGCGTTCGGCCCGCCCGACCCGGCGTGTCCGCTGGTGAAGAAGTAGGATCGGGGCAAGCTCCATCAACGTCGTCATGCCCGGGCTTGACCCGGGCATCCACGTCTTCCTCACCTGCCGATGCACGTGGATGGCCGGGTCAAGCCCGGCCATGACGGCTGCTTGTTTTTCTGCAATCTACTTCACCACCCCGATCTCGCGGAAATAGCGCATCACGCCCGGATGGATCAGTTCCGGCTTCGGCGCGGCGGCGACGGTGTTCGCCGCCGTCGTCTCGCAGGCCTGGGGGAGCTGCCGGCAGAACTCCGGCGCGGCGCCGTGCAGCGTCTTCGCCAGGCGATAGGCGACGTCGTCGGGCAGATCCGCGCGCGTCAGCACGAAGCTCCACGAGCCGAGCGAGGCGATCGGCGCGGCCTGGCCGGGATAGGCGCCGGCCGGCACGGTCATCGGTTTCAGGAAGGCGTGCCTGGCGCGGATGTTCGCGATCTCCTCGGCATCCGGCGCGATGAAGCGCGCGCCTGACGGGCTCGACGCCACGGCGTTGAAGCCGGGCCAGCCGATGCCGGCGCCCCACAGCGCGGCGACGCGGCCGTCCGCGACCATCGCGGGGCCGTCGCCGGCGCGGTCGAGATAGACCGACTTGAAATCCTCGTCCTGCTTCAGGCCGAGGCCGTCGAGCACATAGCGCGACAGGATCGGCAGGCCGGAGCCCTTGGCGCCGAACGCGACCGGCTGGCCGACGAGATCGCGGATGGTGCGGTAGGGACTGTCGGCGCGCACCACGAACAGGCCGGGATTGGAATAGATCGCGGTGAGGATCTTCAGCGCAACCTTCGCCCGGCCGATGCCGGCGAAGGCTTCATAGGCCGGCTCGCCCGCGACCAGCGCGAGATCGAGCTCGCCCTGCTCCAGCAGCGGGATGTTCTCGTTGCTGCCCTTGGTGTTGCGCGGGACGATCGCGAGCATCGGATCGGCCGCGTTCATCACCGCGGCGAAGGCGTTGCCGTAGAGCGGGAAGCCGCCGCCGGGCGTCGCGGTGCCGAGGCTGATCGTCGTCGGGGGCGCGGTCGGAATGGCTGTGTCTCCGGTCTGGGCCGTCGCGGAACCGGCGAGCAGCGCGGCCAGGACGGGGATGAGATGGGCAATCGGGACTCGCATGGTCCTCCCTGGCGGCCCCACGTCAACATCGACTTGCGGCGATGTAGGCAGCGGCCGGTTTTTGTGAAAGCATGGACGCACAAGACAATAAGACAGAGGGAGGCATCATGTTGCGCGGCTTGCGTCAATTCGTTGTGGGGCTCGCGGCCCTTGCGGGTGTACTTGCGGCATCGGCGCCCGCCTCCGCGGGTTATCCCGACCGCCCGGTGCGCTGGCTGATCGGCTTTGCCGCCGGCGGCCCGGTCGACATCGTGGCGCGGATCATGGCGCAATGGCTGTCGGATCATTTCGGGCAGCAATTCATCGTCGAGAACAAGGCCGGTTCCGGCGGCAACATCGCCGCGGCCGCCGCGATCGCCTCGCCGCCCGACGGCTACACGCTGCTGTTCGTCGCGCCCAACAACGCGATCTCGACCTCGCTCTACAAGAAGCTGCCTTACGACTTCCTGCGCGACACCGTGCCGGTCGCCAGCATCATGCAGCTCACCAACATGCTGGTGGTCTCCAACGCGGTGCCGGCCAAGACGGTCCCGGAGTTCATCGACTATTGCAAGGCCAACCCGGGCAAGATCTCCTTCGCCTCGTCCGGCAACGGCACCTCGGTGCACATGTCGGCCGAGCTGTTCAAGGCGATGACCAAATGCGACATGGTGCACGTGCCCTATCGGGGCTCGGCGATCGCCTTCCCCGACATCATCTCCAACAAGGTGCAGCTGATCTTCGACAACCTGCCCTCCGCGCTGGAGCAGGTGAAGGGCGGCAATGTCCGCGCGCTCGGCGTCACCTCGCCGAAGCGCTGGCCGGGCGTGCCCGACGTGCCCGCCATCGCCGAGACCGTGCCGGGCTTCGAATCGGTCGGCTTCTACGGCATCTCGGCGCCGAAGGGCACGCCGCCCGAGGTGGTCGAGACGCTGAACAAGGCCGTCAATGAGGCGCTGAAGGACCCCAAGCTGGTCGCCCGCCTCGCCGAGACCGGCGGCATCCCCAAGCCGATGACCCCGGCCGAGTTCGGCAAGCTGGTGGCCGACGAGACCGAGAAGTGGCGCAAGGTGGTGGAGTTCGCCGGCGTCTCGGTGGACTAGCGGCAGCCTCGCGGCGGCGCCGGCGACCCCGCCGGCCCGCGCGTCCGAACGGCAATCGCAAAAACAACCCCATGCAAAGTAAAGCCGCGTGGAATTCCAAGGGGTTGCGGCTGACCCAAAGGCGCCCCCGGGGAACCCGCCCCGGGACCCGCCGCCTGTTGCACCGTCGGGCAAAACAGGCGTATACAGGCAGCATCCCGAATTTCGGTTATCTGGAATTCACACGGTGCGGCCGAAGCGTATGCAGCGCCGTCACCGCCGCCATTGCACCCCTCTCCCCGTCCCTGTAAACGAACCGCGCACCGACGCCGGCCGCTCCCACCCTGCGGCCTCCCGCGCGGCGGGGCCTGTAGCTCAATGGTTAGAGCCGGCCGCTCATAACGGTCTGGTTGCAGGTTCGAGTCCTGCCGGGCCCACCAGCCTTCGCTCGCTTCGCGAGCTTCGGCTCGGCGAGCCGGTGCCACAGCCGACAAGCGAAACGAGCGAAGGCTGTCGCGCCGGAGCCCAACGGGCGTAGGCGGACGGGTCCGGACAACGCGTGGCGCGACCGCGAAGGGAAAGAAGGGCGAAGCGTGGAGGGATCGCCTGTACCGAGAGCACCGGCTTCAACAGTCAAAGCAACTCAGGCCGAAACGTAGCCGAGCATCGAGAGCCCGGCGAGCACACCGACCAGAGTTACAACCAGAACCGCTCCGAGAATGATCACGAAATAGAGGCTGTAGCCGTCGGCGGCGGCGTTGGTGCCGGTGGCCGATTCCCTCTCGTTCCGGTCGATCTCCCGTTCAAGAAGACGATCCAGCAAGGCTGTCGCATTTGCCATTCTTGCGTAGAGCAGAGCGCGGGCCTCAGCTGCAAATTGTCGGCCGAGCCCGAAGAACACGGCAGGGCTCGTATCCGAGCACTTTCGGTAGTCTCCCCAGACCTTGTCCCATCGGTCGGCCAGACTCCGCTCCTGAGGCGACGCGACGATCCATTCGTAAGTCCTGCGATCCACCTCGAGCTCGTCGAGAATTACCGCCATCCTGTTCTGCGCTGCCGCGTTCTCTTCGCTCGTTTCGCTCAACAGATGATCACGAAGCGCTACGCGATGGGCATAGAGCCCCGCCCGCATCGACTTGAGGACACGAATACGAACCAACCGAGTCTGAACATTTCGTTCGCGAGACCATTGATGCCATTCACGCCGCGAGCGACCATCGCTCCAGCAATCTGATGCAGGCTGCCGAGAATGCCGACAACCCAGACGAGAAGGAATGGCGCCTTTGGACAGCATGAATTCTGAAGGTCTCTACCTGTCGCGTCAGCCATGGCGGCTCTTCCATCCACTAACCCGAATCCCCGTAACACTCCGTGTATTCGAAAAACGCCAAAACCAATGCGATCATTCCAGATCTGTCCAATCCGCCATCTGCATCATGAGAGTCCACAACTGCCCCTTGCATAAACGGCTTGGAGACAGGCTCGTCGCAACCATCGCTACTCATGCCGAATGACGCGGCTGTTGTATTCAGGGCGCTCCAACCTAAGCTGCGTCAAATCGCAGTCTTGAATGCATCTTCATTGCGAGGATTGCTTTGCTCTTTGATCGATGGACCTTGAGGTGGCAGTGGACCCGTACCGAGACACCGCGCGACCCGCCCAGAACTCGAACCTGAGCAGAACGCTCCTGCGCGCAAGCTCGAAAGATCCGGATCAGCTCGCCGAAATCTACCAGCGCACGTTTTCTCCGGTCCGCATCAGGCCGCTTTGCAGAACGCAAGAGATCGACCTTCACGTCAATGTCCGTCGTATCGACTATCTTTCGATCATGAGCAGCATGTCCGAAAGCGGCTTCATTCTCTATCCGGAGAGGCCTCTCGACGCATATCTCATCCACCTGTCGGAAACAGGAACCGTCCAGATCGAAACAGATCGCGGCCTCTGGAATGTCGACGGAGACACGGCCTACATCGGCGACGCCAGTAAGTACCGCAGCGTCCTCACTTCCACGGGACGAAAAGGCATCTCCATTTCGATAGATAAGAACGCGATTGTTTCGCTGCTTTCGGAAGCATTTGAAACGGTGTCACTTCCCGCGCTGACGTTTCAGCCAACACTGCAATCGACTGACGCCAGATACGCCGCGCTGATCAGGCTCGCCCGGACACTCCTGGAGGGTCAGACAATCAAGTCGGACTTTGATCGTCCCGACCTGGCGGACTTCTATCTGACACGAACGCTGCTTCAGTTCGTGGCCTTCGAGATACCCCACAATCTGTCTTCCACTCTGGGATCCCGCTGTCCGATCCCATCTCCACGACAAGTGAGACGCGCCGTCGAGTTCATCGAGGCGAATATTCAGGAACGCATCGCCGTTGAGGACGTCGCGCGAGCGGCCGGCACCAGCCTGCGATCTCTTCAAGGCACATTCAAAAATGTGAAAGGATTGTCCCTCGTCGCATATATCCGCACACGACGGTTGCAGCGTGTGCGGGAAGACATCTTATCCGGGAAAGAAATGGAACTAAGACATCTGGCGCGGGCATGGGGCTTCACACATCTTGGATATTTCGCGCGATCCTACGAGGAGGCATTCGGCGAATTGCCCTCCGAGACGGTCAGGAGACTTCGAAGACGATAACGACCCCACTGCGCGAACTCGCAAGAGGAGCTGAGTCCCGCGAACACGTCATGGCCAGAAGCAATTTGGCGACTATGGACGCGGTCGAGCCTTGCGCAGCGTCTCCGACGGGAGTTCGCCGAAAAGCTTCTCATAAACGTTGGCGAAATGCCCAAGGCTGTTGAAGCCGCACTTGTACGCCGTCGCCAAGACGGAGGTCGTCTCGTCGCCCTGAAGTAGCATCTGACAAGCCTTGCGAAGGCGCAGATTTCTGATGTACTGAACGGGCGTCTCCCCAAACTCCCGTCGAAAATCTCTGACCAGACTGCGGTAGCTCATCTGGTAGATCCGAGAAATATCCCCGACCTTCAACGGGGTTTCCAGATTGTCGCGAATATGTTCCTCCAGAGCCTTCAGGCGACCGGAACGTCCCGCCTGCTTGCCTTCCGCAGCAATCTGACTCGAATAATTGTGCTGCCCAAACACAAGCAGCCGGGTCACGAGGTTACTGCCGAGGCCCGCGAGAATTGCGAAACGAACCTCCGGCTTTGCCACGAAGATCTTCTCGAGCCCGGCAGTAACGGGGTCCTGAATGAACTCCAGGAAGTAATCGGGATATTCACCCGGTTGTCGAAATTCGAGCGGGGTCGCTACTGCCACGCAGAATGCTCTTCTCAGGCGATTTTCCAAGACCTCGCGCTCAATCACCGCGAAAGTGGCATCCAGGCCCTCCGGATGCTGGAGCAACGCGCCGCGATTGGGAGGCAAAATGAAGCTTGCCCGGGGAGGCAGCGGTGTCAACCGGCCATTGATGACGACTTCGCCGGAATGCCGCTTGAAGAATGCGACGAGGAAGCGATCCCTTGGCGCAAACTCGGTTTGGCCGGCGAGAGAATGCTGGACGAGATACGACGACGCATGCTCATCGACAAACGTAGCGCATCGAAATCCGGCATCTCCAGGGTCGGCACACACCTCCCCCGGCGAACACGCCAGAGCCGTGTCCAGAAATGCGCGTATGGCGCTGGGATCGCGCGACCGAAAAACGGCTGGGTTGGCAGACACGAGGCAGATGCCGTTCAAATCAGGTGTCAAAATGGTTGCGTTGCCGGCCGAGCGGCTGGTTAAGTCCAGCCGATCCGCGAGGCATCCGGATGTTCCGCCGAGAATGTCGTCGGGCGCAAGTTCGATCACGATCGAAACGTCACAAATGCGCAAGCAATCCCACGATTACGAACAAATCGACGCGTCATCAGCGTCGCCCTCATCATGCGGTTCATGTTCGTGCTAGTTTCGTCGATAACTCGTGCTTCGATTTCCTTTCCGCCGGACCAGCGAAGACGAAGGAAGTGACCTTCTCTGTTCTTGACGGCCGGCACCCGGCCGTAACGCTCTTGGTTTGCGGCACAAGGAAATTGCAATGCGGGCAGCGTATGACGTCGCTGAACTATTGGTGCGGACGGCAACGACTCTGAGCTCTGATTGCGCGCATCGCGGATTGCGCGAACGCGAGTGGACGAGCCTGCGCTTTCTCAGTCGCGCCAACCGCTTTTCGCGCAACGCTACCGCACTGGCCAGCTTCATCGGAGCGACGAGGCCTTCCGTAACGCAGATCGTCAAAACTCTGGAAAGCAAATCCTACATCGTCCGAGAGCCCGCACGACAGGACAGGCGGCGCCTGTTGCTCAATGTGACGCCTCTCGGAAAACAGACGCTCCGCGAGCACGATCCGATCAAGCACCTTGTAGATGTATTTTCGACCATTGGTTCGGACGATTGCGAGCGGCTCGGCAGGCTGATGCGTCAAGCTCTCAATCGCGCCGGAGTGGCCTCCGGCATTTGCGGTGACTGCGCATATCTCACTCAACACGGGCGTGCGACACCAGGCAGGCCTGACACCAAATTCTCATGCCGTCTATACCGCGCCGATATCTCGATCGAGGAATCTGGCGAACTTTGCGCTGGTTTCGATATCAATCACGACCGGTCTCATCTCGAGCAGCTGGTGTACCGCAAGCCGGTTACCCCTCCGTAGTGCAATCATCCATTGAACCGGTCGTCACCTCGATAGCCGGCATCCGCCGACGGACCGGGATTGCGGTGAACGTCCTGCGATGTCGCCATAGTCCCAGCCCCGGAGACGATCGCTGTCCCCGCATCATCTTCGGAGCGCCTGCGACGTGCGCCCGACTTGCTCGCCGCCAGGGCGGTCGGGCGCGATCGCCGATCAATGATCTCCAACTCTGCCTAGCAGAAGAGCCGCTGTGCCCAATAGAAGAGCCGCGCCGGTCCGGTCGGTCCGGCGACAAGATGGCGCGGACAGCAATGGGCGATCGTTGATTGGTCGCCACCGGCAACAGCCCTGGGCCTGACGCGACATGCCCGGCCTTTCCTTGCACGCGCGCACCGGCTGTCTGGAAATCTGCGGGCGCGCGTCGTAATGTCATTGTGATCATCTATGTCGGGGCCGGGCGAACCGGACATCGAAGATCGGCGATGACGCGCGCCATCGAGTCCGGGCCTGCGCGTTGCGCCGTCGATCAAACCTGCAGCCTCGAACCTGGTAACCTCGGACCTGGAAACGTCGAACTTGGCACCGTCGGAATTACGCATGTTGACCGCAGAAGAAATCGTCCGCGTCAGGACCTCGTTCGACATGGTGTTCGCCAATTCGAACGACACCATGACGGCGTTCTACGACCGCATCTTCGAGCTTGCGCCGGACGTCAGGCCGATGTTTCCAGCCGATTTGAGCGCCCTGAAGCAGGATTTCATTTCGAAGCTCGCCGTGCTGGTCGGCAGCCTCGATCCGGCGACGGGGCTTTTGGGCGGCGCCGAAATTCTCGGCCGCAATCACCAGCAATATGGCGCGAAGGCCGAGCATTATCCTGTGGTCGGCGAGGCCCTGCTCTGGAGCCTTGCGCGCGGTCTCGGGCCACATTGGACCGATGAGCTGGAGCAGGCCTGGCGCAAGGTTTACGACATCGTCGCGCAGCGCATGATCGAGGTCGGCGAGACCCCGCCCCCCTCGTTCGCCAGCCCGGTGCGGCGGATGTGAGTGCACCGCCGAGATCATCCCCGTTTCGCCGCGTCCCCCTCGCAGGCGCGCCGAGGCCGTCGCCATGGGGCGCCCGGCCCCGTCGGGGCCGGGGCGCATGATCAGGCGACCCGCACCGTGTCGAGGAACTTGCCGACCTCAGTCTTCAGACGGTTGCTCTCACGGGACAGCGACTGGGCGGCGGACAGCACCTGCGAGGAGGCCGAGCCGGTTTCGCCGGCGCCGCGCTGCACATCGACGATGTTGGTGCTGACCTGATGGGTCCCCTGAGCGGCCTGCTGCACGTTGCGGGAGATCTCCTGGGTCGCCGCGCCCTGTTCCTCCACCGCCGAGGCAATGGTCGCCGAAATCTCCGACAACTTCTCGATCGTGCCGCTGATTTCCCTGATGGCGTTGACCGATTCCTGGGTCGCGTTCTGAATGCCGTTGATCTGCTGGCCGATCTCACCGGTGGCCTTGGCGGTCTGTTCGGCCAGCGCCTTGACCTCGGATGCCACCACGGCAAAGCCGCGCCCCGCCTCGCCGGCGCGGGCAGCCTCGATCGTGGCATTCAGCGCCAGCAGGTTGGTCTGTCCGGCGATGGTGTTGATCAGTTCGACGACGTCGCCGATGCGGGCGGCCGACCTCGACAATTCGCCGACGCGGTCATTGGTCTTGCGGGCCTGTTCGACGGCGTCATGGGCCATCCTGGCGGATTCCTGCACCTGCCGGCTGATCTCGTTGACGGACGAACTCAGCTCTTCCGTCGCCGACGCCACCGATTGCACGCTCGCTGACGCCTGCTCGGACGCCGCCGCGACGGTCGTGGTGACTTCCTGGGCCCGTTCGGCGGTCCTGGTCAGCGTACCGGCGGACGATTCCAGTTCGGTCGAGGCGGAGGACACGGTTTCGATGATCTCGCCAACCGCGCCTTCGAAGTCGGTCGCGAGCTTGTGCATGTCGGCCTTGCGCTGCTCCGCGCTGCGCTTCTCCTGGGCCTGCTGGTCGGCGCGCATCCGCTCGACCTCCAGCGCGTTCTTCTTGAAGACTTCGACGGTGCGGGCCATTTCGCCAAGCTCGTCGCCGCGCTTGATGCCGGGAACGTCGCGCTTGAGGTCGTTGTTGGCGAAGGCTTCCATCACATCGCGCAGCAGGCCGATGGGGCGCGAAAGACCGGAGATTCCGATCCACAGCGCAATCGCGATGGAGAGGACGATGCCCAGCCCGGAGGCGATCCACAAGTGACGGATCGTGGAATTGGTCATCGCGGACAGCTCGTCGGATTTCCTGGTTGCCTCGGCCGCCAGGAAGTCGCCCAAGCTCCTCTGGCCGGCCACCGCGTCCTTGATGCCGGGCCTGCATTCAACCTTGAGACGCTGCGCCGCCTTCGCCGAATCTTCGGGAGTGCTGGTCTTTGCGGCAAAGGCGATGGCCGGGCCGCACGCCTCGAACGCCGCGTTGGCCTTGGTGACCACGGCATCGAGCCTGGACGCGTGCTCCGGCAAGGCCTTGCCGACATCCGCCATCAACCCATCATAAGCCTTTTTGGCCTCCGCGGTCTCCTTCGCAAGGGCCACATTGCCCTCGTCGGTGGTTTCGGCGGCGAGCTGGTAGGCGGCCGAGAGGAACGTCTCGATGTAGCGGCCGGCCCGCGCACCGAGCAAAGCCGCCTTGTCCTGATGTTCGATCACGGACGAGTAGTCATCGTCGATCGCTCTCATCTGGTTTCCCGCAAAAGCGACCAGGCCGAGCAACACGACCGTCATCAAGGCCACGATCGCCGAGACCTTGAAGGTGATCTTCACATTGGTGAGGAAGGACATGACCTGCATTCTCTGGGCTGAGAGCACGGTCTTTCGCGTGCTCGAAAAATGAAATCGATGGTACGCGAGCAATCAACGGCCCCGAGCCGTCGGCTTCGGGCGCCTCGAAATTGTCATGCAAGCATTGCCGGAACGTTGCCATTCGCCTCCGTTGAAGTACGGTCTGGCGGGCGAATTCTTGCATCATTTTGTCGCACTATCCGCTGCGCGCCAATGCTGTCCGCAGCGTGCCATGACGTGTTGGAGAGCCTCTCGCACCCACGCCGATCCATGACCCGCGGCTTTGCCGCGCGCTGCAATCGCAAGCGACCACGCAGAAGCGGCACGCACGTGTCGAAGTCACCCCCAGATTGCTCGGATCGCCGGCGACGCGCGTGGGGCGTCACACCATGAACAGGCTCATGCCAGCAGCGTGCTGCACCGATATCGCGCGGCGGCGGCCCGGACGCGCCGTCCCATCGGGAGAGACCTTCACCAGCCGCGCGTCCCCGGCCCGCCCTTGAAGGGACCGCGAATGTCCGGCGTGATCCAGCCGCCGTAGAAATCGCCGTCCTGCGGAACGACCTGGTGGTGCCCGACGAAGCAGGCATCGACGCGGCTGGGGTAGAAGGCGACGCAGCCGGCGATGTCGGCGAAGGCCGGGGTCGGGTCCGGATAGCGCCAGGCCGCGCGCTCGGAGGTTCGCTCCCGCGCGACGATCGTCAGATACTCGGCGACGCCCTTGAACTCGCAGAAGGAGTTGCCGCGCGCGGGCCGCAAGGCCTCGGCGTCGACGTCGGACGCCGGAAAATAGTAGGTGGGCGGATGGCTGGTTTCGAGAACGCGGAAGCCCGCGACGGTCTCCGCGATGATGTGCCCTGCGAACATCACCTTCAGGCGACGGCTGACGGGCTCGACCCGCGGCGGGCGCGGGTAGTCCCAGACGGATTCGCATTCGTCATTGGTGGCGGCCATGCCTGCGTGATCATGTCTCTGCTTCTGATGTGGTTGAAACGCGCGCCCGCACGGGCTGGATCAGTCCGTCCAACACGCCTGGGGGTGACGCTGGCCGGGCACGTCACGGCCAGAACCATCCGCTCCACGCCGGGGCGCATCACAAGGGCCGGCACCGATCCCGCTCCCTCCTCCTGCCGCGCCTCACAGCAGCGTCGCCACCTGATAGGCCAGCACGGCGGCCCCAAGACAGCGCCGCCACGGATTGACGCCGCGAAACAGCTCGTCGAGCGCCCAGACGACGAGGGCGCCCCTGAACACGACGTCCAGCACGAGCGCCGGCGTGCCGGAGAGCGGCAGCAGCCAGCGCAGCACGCCGGCGGCGATGACGATCCAGAGCACGAGGTTCGGCGCCTGCGCGATCGTGATCCGGCCGGTCTCGCGGCTGACAAGGAACCATCGCAGAAATCTGGACATCATCGCCGGCTGCTCCTCGCAAGGATGATACGCGATTGTCGCGCCGCATGCCGGGACGATCGTCGCGGACCCGCGGCAGCGCGGTGGGCGCCTCGCCGCTCCGTCCGCATCCGCGCCGCTGTCAACCCGCGTCGGCTACGGGTGGCTTACGTTTTTCCGCTCGGCAGGTTCCACCGCTCGGCTAGACTGACGGCCGTCGGCCGCGGGGGCGGCCGGGTTGCGGGGAGGCTGCGCGTTGAACGGGCGTCTGAGGACCGGTCTCGTCGTCATGCTGGCGATGGGCATCTTTGCGCAAGCGCGGTCGGCGGCGACGGCGAACGACGTGGCGCAGGGCCGCGGCGCGGCGGCGCGGGCCGAGTGTGCCGACGTCGTGCTGACCGCGGGGCTACGCTACGGCGAGGCGGAACTCAACGTTCTCGATGTCGCCAGCGCCGCCGGCACGGCCGTATCGCATCCGCGGCCGGTGCTGCTGTTCGTCGCGAATGAGAGTTTCACCGAGCCGGCCGGGTCCGGCCGCGCCGGGCCGCTGCTGGACCAGGCGATGTGCCTTGCCGCGCGCAACAATCTGGTCGCGGTGAAGCTCTCGCATCGCCTGGCGCCGAAGCACAAATGGCCGGCGGCCGCGCAGGACGTCGCCGCCGCCGTGGCCTGGATCACCGAGAATATCGATCTGTTCGGCGGCGACCGCAACCAGATCATCGCGATCGGCTATGCCGTCGGCGCCTTTCATCTCGCCAGTTCGCTGGCGCATCCCGAATTGCGGATGGCGCATGCCAATCTCGCCGGAATCGTGCTGCTCTCGGGCCTGTACCGCGTCGGCACGCATTCGAGCGAGGCCGTGAAGGCCTATATCGGCAACGATCCCGCGACCTACCGGCACCGCTCGATCTTCCCGGGCATCCTGTTCGCCAACGATCCGCTGCTGCTGGCCTGGTCGATGCGGGATTCCCGGCATGTGGTGGCCGAGAGCGAGGAGCTGAACGCGCTGATCTGCGAGGCGCGCCGCG
Source organism: uncultured Bradyrhizobium sp. (assembly GCA_964423245.1). Lineage (GTDB taxonomy): Bacteria > Pseudomonadota > Alphaproteobacteria > Rhizobiales > Xanthobacteraceae > Bradyrhizobium. Next base: position 101,305 of record CAYREH010000011.1, read on the forward strand.
GCATCTGTCCGCGCCACGCCGTGCTGGCGGGCGACGGCAGCACCGCCGCGCTGATCGACGTGCTCGGCGAACCGGTGCAGTCGCTGATCCGGCAGATCGAGGCGCGCGGCCTGCCGTGAGCGCCGCGCAGGACCGGCCCGCAGCGACCCCGCGCGACAAGCAGAGGAGACCGACGGATGACGACCACGGCCTTGCGCACCCGGCGACGCGCCCGCGTTGCAATCGCCCTGCTGCTGCCGCTGCTCGCCGCAGCCACGCCCGCGATGGCCGCCGAGCGACGGGAGACGATCAGGTTCGCGCCCGGCGCAACCTCGGCGACGCTCAAGGGCACGATCCGCGGCGAGGACGGGGTGCGCTATTCGGTCGGCGCGGCGGCAGGCCAGGTGATGTCGGTGCTGTTCAGCCCGTCGAACCGATCGTGCACCATCAATGTCTGGGCGCCGGGCACGGACACGGCCGTGTTCATCGGCTCCGTCGGCGGCAATGAATATAGCGCCAATCTCACCGTCGCCGGCGACTACGCCGTGCAGGTCTACCTGATGCGCAGTGCGGCGCGCCGCAACGCGACCTGCCGCTACAGCCTGACGATCGAGATCACCGGCGCACCGGGCGGCACCAGCGCGGGCGTGCCGGACAGCATCCTGCAGGACCGCTGCCGCAGCGAGGCCGCCGGCATGTATGGCGTGACGCCGAAGCAGGTCGCCGCCGGCGCGGTGCGGGCCGGCCGGGGCGGCGGCTACGAGATCGACGCCACCGCCGACAAGGGCGCCGAGGGCGTGAAGGCCCTGCGCTGCGTCTTCACGCCGGCGCGCGGCTTCGACCGCATCATGGCGATGACGCCGGACGGCAAACTCTAGCTGACGGCGCATTGGAATGCGGCAGGCGCACCGCGCATTGACGTCAGCCGGGTCCCACAACCCGGCAGATGGCGGTCTCGGCTCGCCCCCGCCCCCGGAAGCCGACGCCGGGACCGCTTCACGACGCCGCGTCTCAGCCGGGATAGGCGAACAGCTCGATCGGCTCGCTGAAGCCGCGCACGTCGTAGCGGCCGACATCCTCCAGCGCGAATTGCGGCTGCACCAGCTCGGCGAATTCGCGCGACAGCAGCACGGGCTTGCCGACCTGCTTGGTCAGGGCCTCCAGGCGCGAGGCCATGTTGACGGCGGGGCCGATCACCGTGAAGTCGAGCCGGCTGCGCGATCCGATATTGCCGTACATCACGTCGCCGACATGGATGCCGATGCCGTAGTTCAGCGGCGCGCGGCCGGTCGCGGCGTTGCGTTCGTTCAGCGCGGCCATGGCCTGCCGCGCTTCGTTGACGGCCTGCAGCAGCCTGGCGCCGGCATCCGTCAGGCTCAGCGGGAAGATCGCGAGCAGACCGTCGCCGATGAACTTCAGGATCTCGCCGCCATGTCTGGCGATCGGCTCGGACATCGCATCGAAATAATCGTTGAGCAGGTCGATGACGTCGTCGCGCGGCCAGTTGTCGGAGATCCTGGTGAAGTCGCGCAGATCGCAGATCATGATCGCCGCCCGCACCGTGGTGCCGGTGCCGCGCCGCGTGGCGCCGGCCAGGATCAGTTCGCCGGCATGGGCGCCGACATAGGTCTCCAGCAGCGTGCGCGCCAGACGGTTCTTGATGCGGATCTCGCTGACCAGCGCCAACACCGGCAGCAACTTCTTCAGCGCCGCGACATGCGCAGGCGCGAAGCCGCCGGGCGCATCGGTGGCGAAGGTGACGAGGTGGCGCTTGCCGAGCGTGTGGTAGAGCGGCCAGGCGACGTAGTCGGTCAGGCCCATCGCCCGCATCCCGTCGTAGAGCGCGTGCTTGCGGCCGCGCGCGGGATCCTGCTCGAGATTTTCGCGGATTTCCTCGGCGCCCTCCAGCAATTCGTTCGCCGGGCTGCCGATGAATTCGGAGCGCTCGCGCACATCGTAATCGACCCGCGACAGCTCCGCCTCGCGCATGCCGTCGGCCCACATGAAGCGGGCGCCCAGCCATTGCGGGTGGTGGATCATCACGTGAAGGGTGGCGCGCTTGAGCGGGATGCCCGCCTGTTGCAGGCGGATGCACATCTCGGCGAAGATGTTGTCGATGAAGCGCTCGTCGCGGGTGCCGTTGGTCAGCCAGTCGACGACGCCGTCGGACAGCGTGGCGGAAGTATTCTCTGGCACGGTCATTTCCTGGCTTTCGGCGGTATCTGCATCGGGGCAGATATCGTGCGCCGGCCGGGCGGCGTCAACCTGGCCAGTTGCATGGATTGTACGCAGCCGCCTTTCGGGGCAGCGGCGCCAGACGACGCCACCACATGCGACGATTGAAGAGAGGTCGCCGTGGCCGGGCTTGCCCGGGCCATGACGCGTTTGCGGCGGACCGCGCCTAGCCGACCAGCCGGATCGATCCCAGCACGACCAGGCCCGCAACGAGGGTGAGTTGTGACGACCCGGTCCGTTCGATCTTCAACGTGCCTTCGTGCGGAATCACGACATCCTCGCCGTCGAGACGGAGGCTGCAGTCGCCGCGCGCGGCATAAGCGAGATGCGTCCCCGCGGCGAGTTGCCGCGTACCGGGTTCCCTGAGCGCGACCATCTCGATCTCGGCGGCGCCACGCCGCGCCATCAGATTCACCACCTCGACCGGGCCCGCCTCGAGTTCGGTGACGATGGCGAGTTCACCGGTGAAGCGCACCGTCGTGAACGGTTCACGCTCGTCGAACTCCTGCCCCGGCGCCTTCAGCACGAGGCCGCGGCCGCCGACGACCATCTGCAGGCGGTCGATGCCGGGCATGAAGGAGAACGGCCCCGGCGCCACGATCGGCGTCGCTGCGAAGCGCCAGAGCAGGCTGTCCCAATCCTTCGTCGCCGCGCCCGGGCGATGCGCATCCGCAATGTCGGTGAAGATGCCGCCGCCGTTCTTCCAGGGCGAGCGGGTGTAGGTGTCGGGCGTCAGCAGCGTCGTTGTCATGCGGTCGAGTCCAGCCTTGGCGAGATTGCGCGCGCATCATTGGCGGACTTGGCCGGGTTTGCCAATCGGTTCCGACGCGTTCCGCTATTTCGAGGTCAGCGCGGCGACCGGGCGCCACGACCCATCGGGCGCCGTCGCCGAAAGCTCGCGGCAGCGATCGGCCATCAAGGCGGCCGGTCGATCCTCGCCGCGTGCGGCGAGCACCGCCTCGAAATCGGCGAGCGCGGCGGCAAAGCGTCCGGCGCGATAGTTCGCGAGGCCCTGCTGATAATGCGCGATCCAGCCGGCCGCTGCATCGGCGGCGTCGCCCGCCTCCGCCAGCCCGATCAGTTCGTACACGGCGAGCCCCTCGTCGCGGCCATACACCGCGATGGTGTCGATCTCGCGTGTGACGATGCCGCCGCGGGCGAGACGCGCGGTGGTCTCGCCGATCAGGATCTGCGTGCCGTAGGATTTGTTGGTGCCCTCGAGCCGGCTCGCCACGTTCACGGCGTCGCCGATCACGGTGTAGTTGAGCCGCAGCTCGGAGCCGATATTGCCGACCAGCATGCGGCCGGAGTTGATGCCGATGCGGATCTGCAGCGGCTGGCCGCCATCGTCGGCGAGGCCGGATTGCGCGACGGCGCGTGCGCAGGCCAGCGCGGCGCGGCAGCAGCGCAGGGCATGATCGGCCTGCGTCTGCGGCGCCCCCCAGAACGCCATCACGGCATCGCCGATGAACTTGTCGATGGTGCCGCCATTGGCGACGATGACTTCGGACGTGAGGTCGAGATAGCGCGAGAGCAGCGGCACGACGCGGTCGCCGAGCCGCTCGGACAGGCCGGTGAAGCCGGCGATGTCGATGAACATCACGCTGAGCTCCTGCAGGCTGCCGCCGGGTCTTGCCTCGACGCCCTGGCGCAGCAGCGCGCGGACGAGATCGGCCGGGATGAACTTGCGGAAGGCGGACAGGCCGGCCGCCATCTCGGCGATGGCGCCGGAGAGGCTCGCGATCTCGTTGAGGCGCGAGGGATGGCGGCGCACCCGCTCGAGCGCGAAACTCTCGACATGCCGGATCTCGTCGACGACCTTCGACAGCGGCGCGGCGATGACGAAGCGCGCCAGCATCGCCGATGCCAGCGCCGCCAGCACGGCGCCGACGGCAAGGCCGAGGATCAGGCGATGCAGCGTCGTCTCGACCGGCCCGAGGAATTCGGCTTCGGGGATCACGGTGGCGAGCGACCAGCCGGGGAACGGCATCGGCGTCAGCGCGACCTCGTAGGCTTCGCCGCCCGACATCAGCCGGCTGCGCGAGGCCTGGTCACGTCCGGCCTCGCCCTGGCTCTTCAGCGCCTGTCGCGCCAGTGGAAGCAGCGCGACGTCGCCGCGCGCCGGATGAAGCTCGTCGGCGTCCCTGTCCGGCGCGGCGATGAGTTCGCCGCCGCGGTCGACGATGAAGGCCGTCCCGGTGCGGCCGACCTCGAGCTGAGCGAGGAAACGCGCAAGCCTGGTGTATTCGATGATGACGGCGAGCACGCCCTGCCGCTCCTGATAGACGTCGATCGGACCCGCAAAGGCGATCGACGGCCGCGCGCCGTTCGGATGATCCCCGACGCGGAACCATTGCGGCTGGTCGGCGGCCAGCCCGGTCTTGAACCAGTTGCGGTCGGCGACGCGGAAATCCGTCGGCTCGAAGCGCCGGCTGGCGAACTCGATGTCGCCCGGCACGACATCGTATTCGTCGACGCGGCGCTCGCCCGGATGATCCGTCAGCGAGATCTCCATCATTTCGAGACGGTGATCGCCGAGCTTGTGCGCGGCGAAGAACGATCCGTCGGGCCAGCCGAACGCCACCCACGAGATCGTCGCCTGCGACTGCAATTGCGACAGGAAGACGAATTCGCGCTTGTCAGCCTCGCGGGTGTCGAGCACGTTCTGCAGGAACAGCGTGCGGATCGCGGTGTGCGCGGCGCGGGCCTCGTCGACGATGGCGGAGACCTCCTTGCGCACGGCGGCGACGATCTGTTCGTTGATGGTCGCGGCGAGCTGGCGGCTGGTGGCTTCCGCCGTCCGCCACCACAACAGGCTGGACAACCCCGCGGTCAGCAGGATCGCCGCCAGCACCAGCGCGGAGATGGCGAGGCGAATGCTGATCGTCAGGCGGACGATCGCGTGGGGCCGTCGTCCGGAATCCAGCTTCATCGGCGTCCTCGCCCTTGCCCCTCGTGATGTCCTGATGTTGCGTTACGCGCCGACGCCCGGTCTCGTTACGGTGCCAAGTGCCAGCGGTCACGACCAATGCCCTCCGGCTCGCATCGCCATAGACAGAACGCATTGGATTCCACGGGGACCCTGCCGGCTAGATTGCGCCCGAGCGCCGGACCTCATTGGCCCACGATCACGGCTTCGTGAACGAGCCGCAAGGTAACGGGTTGGTTCCCGGGACCGAATGAGTCGCTGCGCCTTCGCCAGCACGGCGATCCACCTCGAAAGGAAACAACGATGTCTGCCAAACATGTCGTCACTTCGCTCGCTCTCGCCGGTGCCGTCTCGACCGCGCTGGCCACCCTCGCAATGGCCGGTCCGCTGACCAAGGCCGAGGCCGAGGCGGCGGTCGCCGCCAAGAAGGAGAAATGCTTCGGCGTGGCGCTGAAGGGCCAGAACGATTGCGCCGCCGGCCCCGGCACCACCTGCCAGGGCACCTCGACCGTCGACTTCCAGGGCAATGCCTGGAAATTCGTTCAGGGCGGCACCTGCACCAGCATCGAAGTGCCCGGTGGCAAGAAGGGCTCGCTGAAGCCGGTCTGAGACCGAACCTCGCCGATAGACCCAAGCGGAGCAGCACGATGAGCGCGATGAAGCCGACTGGACCCGCGGCCGTGCCGCTCCGCTTTCCTGCCGCGCTCGGCGGGGTCGCCGGGACGAGCTTCAAACCGGAGCATCTCCAGGCGATCCTTGCCTCTCCAGCGGGCTGTGGCTTCTTCGAGGTCCATGCCGAGAATTACATGGGCGCGGGCGGGGTGCCGCACCGCGCGCTGGAAGCGATCCGGCGCGACCATGCGCTGTCGCTGCACGGCGTCTGCATGTCGATCGGCAGTCCCCAGCCGCTGGACCCTGCGCATCTGGCGCGCTTCCGCAGCCTGGTTGCGCGCTACCAGCCGGCGCTGGTGTCAGAGCATCTGGCATGGTCGACGCACGAGACCGGTTTCTTCAACGATCTGCTGCCGCTGCCCTACACCAGGGCAACGCTGGATTGCGTCTGCGATCACATCGATCAGGTGCAGGAGGCGATCCGCCGGCCGCTGCTGCTGGAAAATCCCTCGACATATGTGAGTTTCCGCCAGTCCACGATGAGCGAGACCGATTTCATCCGCGGCGTCGTGGCGCGCACGGGATGCGGATTGCTGCTCGACATCAACAACGTATTCGTGTCCGCGACCAATCACGGCTATGCGGCACTCGACTATCTCGCCGATTTTCCGCTGTCGCATGTCGGGGAAATCCACCTCGCCGGCCACGCCGAGCAGGCCGACGACGACGGCGAGCCCCTGCTGATCGACAGCCATGACGGCCCCGTTGCCGACGCGGTCTGGAAATTGTTCGAAATCGTCGTGGCGCGCCACGGCGGCGTGCCGACGCTGATCGAATGGGACAGCAGGATTCCAGACTGGCCGGTGCTGCAGGCGGAAGCCGCCGCCGCGCAGGCGATCCTCGATCGCGTCCATCGCGCCGACAGGACCGAGGACCGTCATGCAGCCTGAACCCGGGCTCGACTTTGCAGCAGACTTCGCGTCCGCGCTGCTCGATCCTGCGCTGGCGGCGCCGCGCGCGGTTGCCGGGCGCGAGGGCAGACCTCCCGGCCGGCGCTACGACGTCTACCGCAACAACGTCACCGTCAGCCTGATCGCGGCGCTCGCCGCGATCTATCCGGCCGTGCAGCGGATCACGGGGCCGGACTTCTTTCGCGCCATGGCGCGAAGCCATGTTCGCAGCAGCCCGCCCAGTTCGCCGCTGCTGTTCGAATACGGCCGGGACTTCCCCGCCTTCATCGCGACCTATGAATACGCGCGGCAGCTCCCCTGGCTCGCCGACGTCGCCCGCATCGAGCGGGCCTGGCTCGACGCCTATCACGCCGCCGACGCGGCGCCGCTGGTCCCGGCACAGCTCGCGGCCGTCGACGCCGAAAGACTCGGCGAATTGGTTTTCGGACCGCATCCGGCGACGCGGCTCGTCCGGTCCGATTACGCCGCCGCGACGATCTTCGCTGCCAATCGCACAGACGCAGCGGTGCCGCGCATGGATGCTTCGACGGCGGAGGATGCCCTGATCACGCGGCCCGGTGTCGAGGTCGTCGTTCGTCACCTGCCGCCCGGCGGCGCAGTCTTCGTCGAACAGCTGATCGCCGGCCGGCCGCTGGGCGAAGCCGCGAGCGCGGCCCAGGATGCGTCCGCGGATTTCGATATTGCCGCCAATATCGCCGGCCTGATCGAGGCCGGTGCATTCACATCTCTGTCCTGGGGGAACTGCGCATGACCATGGACCAGCACGTGACGACCCGCCAGGCGCTGCCTTCGCTCGGACTCTTGATCGAACGCGCCATCCAGCTGGTCCAGACGCTCGCGACGCCGAGCCTCGTCCAGCTCGTGCTGCGTGTGGCGCTGGCTGTTCCGTTCTGGCGCTCCGGCATCCTGAAATGGAGCGGCTTCCTCACCCTCAGCGACACCGCCGTGACGCTGTTCAGCGACGAGTTCATGCTGCATCTGCCGGGCGGCCCGTATCACTTTCCGGCGCCGACGGTGATGGCCTTCATGTCCGGATCGGGCGAGGTGATGTTTCCGGTGCTGCTCGTCCTCGGGCTCGGCACGCGCTTTGCCGCGCTCGGACTGCTGTTCATGACACTGATCGTCGAACTGACGGTGCCTGACGGCTGGCCGATCCATCTCACCTGGGCGGCGATGGCACTCGCCATCATGGCCCACGGGCCCGGGCGGATCTCGCTCGACCATCTGATCGGCCGCATGTTCGCTCCTGGGCGTTAGCGGCTGCAACGGCCGAGGCGCCATGGAGAACAAGCCAGCCAAATAGAAATTGTATTGCGGCTCCGGTCGGATATGCTCGCGGACATTGCATATCCCGGCTTGGGGGCCGTGATGCCATTCCTTTATCTGTTTGTTGTCAGCGCCTTCGCGCTGATCCTGCCCGCGACCGGCGCGTCCGCCGACCAGCGCATGGCGCTGGTGATGGGCAATTCGGCCTATCAGCGCGCACCCAAACTGTCGAATGCCGCCAACGACGCCGGGCTGCTGGCCGAGACGTTCAAGAAGGCCGGCTTCACGGTGGTCGAGGCGCGCAACGACCTGTCCGCGCAGGAGATGCGGCGGGCGCTGCGCGATTTCGGCGCCAGGGCGCGCGGGGCCGACATCGCCGTGATCTATTATGCCGGCCACGGCATCGAGATCGACGGCAACAATTACCTCGTCCCGGTCGACGCGCAGCTCGAGAACGACACCGACGTCTATGACGAGACCATCGGGCTCGACCGCGTGCTGGTCGCGATCGAGCCGGCGAAGCGGCTGCGGCTCGTCATCCTCGACGCCTGCCGCGACAATCCGTTCGCGAAGACCATGAAGCGCACGATGGCTTCGCGCGCGGTCTCGCGCGGCCTCGCCAAGGTCGAGCCCGTCAGCCCGAACACGCTGGTCGCCTTCGCCGCAAAGGCCGGCCTCACCGCGCTCGACGGCGACGGCAGGAACAGCCCGTTCGCGACCGCGCTGGCGCATCACCTCGCGACGCCCGGCCTCGATCTGCGCAAGGCGTTCGGCTATGTCCGCGACGAGGTGCTGCAGGCCACGACCAACCGGCAGGAGCCGTTCATCTACGGCTCGCTCGGCGGCGACGACGTCGTACTCGCCCCCGCGCCGGCACAAGCCCCTGCGCCACAGCCCGCTGCCGGCGAGTCCAGCGCGGCGCGCGACTATGAATTCGCCGAGCGCGTCGGCACCGTGGAAGCCTGGGACCTCTATATCGCCGCGCATCCGAGCGGGTTCTACACCGACCTTGCCAAGGTCCAGCGCAACAAGCTCGCCGCAGCGGCGCCGCGTCCCGCGCAAAACCAGCCTCCTGCTCCTGCCCCTGCCCCTGCCCCTGCCCCTGCCCCCGCGCCGCCTCCCGCACCGAAACTCGCCGCAGCACCGGCGAGCGTCGCGCCACTCCCGCTCATGACCGAGCCGGCCGGCGAGCCGAAGAGCCTTGCCGCCACAGCGGCCGCAAGCTGCACGGCGCGCAGCGCGCGACGCGGCAATGACGCCGTCGGCGGTCCGTTCATTCCGGTCTCGATCCGGCCGAATGTGGAGGGCGCCAGCGTGCGCGCGATTGCCGTGTCGCCCGCCGGCCGCCCGCGGGGGCCAGCCCCCCGGGACCGCGCCGGGCCATGGGGCGGGGGTCTCTGCCCCCCGCCTTGAGGCGCGCT
>CAYREH010000011.1:110727-162390 GCA_964423245.1 uncultured Bradyrhizobium sp.
GCCCCTTCATCCCGGCCCCGACCCGGCCGAGTCACAAACGCGCCCGGGGGCCCGCGTTGGCCGTGTGGCCGGCCGGCGGGGAAGTGCCCCCGGCCGGCGACGACGGCGTGATCCGGCTGTGGGATGCCGCCTCGTTCCGGATGACGCGCGCATTGAAGGGACATGCCGGCGCGATCTATGCGCTCGACTACTGGACCGACGGAACGCTGCTGGCCTCCGCCGGATGGGACGGCAAGGTCAAGCTATGGGATCTGCGCGGCAACGACAGGAGCCTCACGCTCGATGCCGGCGCGCGGCAATACGCCGTCGCCTTCGCGCCGGAGCCGTCGCTGAAATACCTGGCCTCGGCCGGCGAGGACGGCGTGGTGCGGATCTGGAATCTGCAGAGCCGCGAACTCGCCAAGAGCAGGCTCGATCATCCGAGCGTCGATCCTGCGCGCGCCGCGGTGCGCTCGCTCAGTTACGCGCCGTCGGGCTCGGGCGAGTTCGTCTCGGCGGGCTTCGACGGCAAGATCCGTTTCTATCGCACCAGCGGCGCCATCGAGGCGAAGGATGCCTATGGCCGCAAGGCGCTGCGCGTAGCCTATGCGCCCGACGGCGCGCGCGTCGTCGCGGCGGGCTCGGACGCCGAGCTCGGTGCGCCGAAACTGTTCGACGTCCGGACCGGAGCGGCGCGGCCGCTCGTCGGTCATCGCGACTATGTGGTGGCGGCGAACTGGTCGCCGGACAGCCGGCGGATCGTCACCGGCGGCGGCGGGCGCGACAAATCAGTGAACCTGTGGGATGCCGACAGCGGCCGTCTGCTCGCGAGCTTTGCCGGCCATCAGGAGGACGTCGAAGCGGTCGCGTTCTTTCCAGGCGGCACGCGGCTGATCTCCGCCAGCGAGGATCGCACCATCAAGGTCTGGGACATCGCCGAGCGGCGCCTCTTGCTGACCGCGATCGGCTTCGGCGACGACGGCTATGTCAGCTACACGCCGGAGGGCTGCTACGCCGGCTCGAACGGCATCGAGAGCCGGCTCAGCATCTTCACCGGCAGCCGCTTCGAGCCGATGTCGCCAGAGGCGCGCAAGGCGATGCTGGAACCGGCGGGGTTCACGTCTTTGCTGGGGCGGTAGAGCTGCTTCCCGATGAGTCGCGCAACGTTCGGCGTGATCTGCCGAATGGCCGGTCCTACCAGAAGCTCCGCTGCATCGGCTGGGCCGGCTGATAATATTGGTACTGCCCGCCGCGCTGGCGGCGCGGCGCGGGCTGCACATAGGGATCGCGCTGCTGGAAGAAGAAGCCGAAACCGTTGCCGCCATTGTTCCAGCCGTCATCACTTGCCATTTCCATCGGCGGCGGCGCGGTCGGCTTGCGGGTGATGAAGCCGCCCTGGGGCTGGTTGCTCAGCACCGCGACGAATTCGGTGCGGTAATTGGTTTCGGCGCTGAGCGGCTCGTCGGAGACCACGATCGACGAGCGCGGCAGCGCCGTCGGCCCGATCCGGTCCCAGACGTCCTGCGGAATGGTGATGCGATCGAGCGCGTTCTTCGCCTCGTCGCCGTTCTCGATGGTGACCGCGCTCCAGCGCAGGCCGGTCTCGGTCTTGGCCATCGCCGTGAAGATATGCGTGCCGAGCGGCTGATCCGGATTGCGGATCGTGACCGGGACCTCGATGCTGGTGTCGAACACCTCGCCGCCGCCATCCGGCGCCGGCTTGTGCGTGTTCCGCCGCACATAGAGCTTCTGGGTCGCGCGGCTGATATAGACCGAGACCGGCTCCATCGCGAGCTTGGCATCGGTCGCGGCCTTGACGGCCTCGGCCTTCTTCGCCGCCGCCACCTTGGCGGCCTCCTTCGTCGCCGCGACGGCATCACGCCTGGGCTGCGCGGCGGCCTTGGCCGCGTCGAGCTGCGCGGCGGCGTCCGCGGCTTTGGTCGCAGCCTTCCGCTTCAGCTCCTCGGCCTGCGCGCGAGCCTGATCGGTCTTGGCGGCATTGAGCTTCCTGTCGGCGAAGGCGAGCTCGGAATCGGCCTTGGCCTTCTGCTGCTCCAGCTTGCGCAGCGCGGCCGGCAACGAAGATGCCTCCTTGGCGGCGGCTGCCGCGGCCTTCTTGGCCTCGTCGGCGGCGCGGGTCGCCTCCTCGGACTCGGCGGCGAGCTTGTCGGCCCGGCTCGGCGCCGCCGCGATGGCCTCGCGCTTGGGCACGAACAAGGACGGATGCGAGAACTCGACGGGCGCCGCGTCTTGCGGCGAAATGATCACCCGCATGCCGATCTGCGTCTTGTCGAACAGGTTCTCGGCGAAACCATAGGGCATCCGGACGCAGCCATGCGAGGCGGCATAGCCCGGCAGCGGTCCGCCATGCAGCGCGATCCCGTTCCAGGTGATGCGCTGCATGTTGGGCATCCAGGCGTCGTCATACATGGTCGAGCGATGGTCCTTGTCCTTCTCGACGATGGCGAAGATGCCCGCTGGCGTCTCGCGGCCCGTGGTGCCGGTCGAAACCGGCGCGCGGAGGATCCAGCCGTCGGCGTCGTAGAAGGTGACCTGCTGGCCCTTGATCGACACGATCGCCATGATCGGCTCGCCGGCCTGGCGCGGCGCGACCGCCTCGGCCGGCTGGCGCGCCTGCTTGGCCGCCTCGGCGCGGGATGGCAGCACCGTGAGCGCGATCGCAGCCGTCACGGCGAGGAGAGGGGCAAACCGCCAACGCCGCATCGCCGGGGTGGATTGCGACGTCGTCATCAGGTCTTTCATGCCACACCCCGGTTCGATGCCAGTCGGTCACGCGCGCGATGACCTAGACTGCAATCTTTGGATTAAGGAATCGCAGCCATCAGACGCCCCGTATATGGCGATATTCGGCACGTTGCGGCGACTTGCCTCTCATATACGAGGGTTCGCGCAGGCGGAAGGCCGCCCCGGCCGGGTCGGCTCGCGGCAATTCGCAGCGGCAGGCCGTCAGGCCGGACCAGCGCTGGCCTTATGTCGGCACGCCGACCGCCTTGCTGGCGATGGCGGCCTCGATCTCCGCTTCGCTGAGGCCGGCCTCCCTCAGGACCTCGCGCGAATGTTCGCCGAGGCGGGGCGCGGTGCGGCGAAGGGCTGCCGGACTTTCCGAGAACCGCGTCGCCGGGCGGGCCTGCCTGATCCGTCCTTCGGTCGGATGATCGATGTCGGCGAACAGGCCGACCGCCGAAAGATGCGGCTGCTCGGCGATCTCGGTCAGCCTGGCGAACGCCGTGTGCGGCACGTCCAGGCGCAGCAGCAGGTCCTCCCATTCCGCCGTGGTGCGGCTCGGGCCGATCTCGCTCATGCGGTCGTAGATCCGGTCGATATTCTCCGAGCGCAGCACGGGGTCGCGCACGCCGAGTTCCTCGATCAATTCGGGGCGGCCGACGGCTTCGAAGAACGCGCACCAATTGTCTCCGGAATAGGGCAGCATGGTGAGCCAGCCGTCCTTTGTGCGCACCGGGCGCCGGTTCTTCATCCGCTTGTAGCCGGTCGGGCCGATCGGCGGATCGAAGGCGTGGCCGCCCAGCATCTCGATGCTGTTGAAGCCGGCGATGGTCTCCAGCATCGGCACTTCCACCATCTGACCCTGGCCGCTGCGCTCGCGCCGGAACAGGGCGGCGGACACCGCGCCGACCATGGCGTGGGCGCAGATCTTGTCGCCGACGAGGCTCGGGATGAATTCCGGCTCGTCGTCGGATCCGATCGACGAGGCGAGGCCGGAGGCCGCCTGGATGATCTCGTCGAAGGCCGGGCGCGCCGCCCATGGGCCGTCCTGGCCGAAGCCGGTTGCCGCGGCATAGATCAGCCGCGGATTGAGCTTCGCACAAGCCTCGAAGCCGAAGCCGAGCCGCGCCATCGCCGCCGGCCTCACATTGGTCAAGAGCACATCGACGGTCGGGATCAGCCGGGCGAGCGCGGCCTTGCCGTCGGGATGTTTGAGATCGAGCGCGAGGCTACGCTTGTTGCGGTTCACCGCCATGAACTGACCGCCCATGCCGCGGTTGCGGAACACGCCGGTATAGCGCCAGGCATCGCCCGCCGGCGGCTCCACCTTGATGACGTCGGCGCCCCAATCGCCGAGCATTTGCGCCGCATAGGGACCGAACAAGACGCTGGTGAGATCGAGGACGCGAATGCCGCTGAGGGGACCGGTCTGTGTCATCATCTCGTCACTGAGGCTGGAGCAGGCGCTAACGGGTGGAGCGGGCAAGGCCGGAGCCCTGCCCGCCGGATACATCGAGGACTATTCGCCGATCACGTCGCCGAACAGTTCCCAGGACTTGCCATTGAAGCGCGCCATCTGGAGCTGGCGGATCGGCGTGACCTGTTCGGCCGAGGTGTTGAGCCGGATACCGGGCAGCAGCATCGGCAGTTCGACGTCCTTGAACGATTGCGCCTGCTTCATCAAATTGGCGCGGGTCAGATCGTTGCCGGCGCGCTGCAGCACCAGCTCCATGATCTGCGCCATGGTGTAGCCGGTGACATTGAAGATGTCGGCCGGATCGGCGCTCGCATTGTAGGATTTCATCCATTCGCGCCAGGCCCTCATGCCGGGATCATCCGCCCAGCGCGGATCGCCGGGATCCTTGAGGAAAGCGCCGGTGACAATGCCGACGGAATTTTCCAGTCCGGCGGGCGTCAGCACCGAACCGACGGAATTGGAGACGGCCGGCAGGATCATCTGCGGCTTCCAGCCGAGCTCGCCGACCTTCTTGATTGCCTGCGCCGCGAATTTCGGCGTGCACTCGATGAACACCACGTCGGCGCCCGCGGCCTTGAACTTGACGATCTGGGAATCGACGGTCGCATCGGTCGTCTCGTACACCGCTTCCGAGACGATCTGGCCGACATGCGCGCCGAGGCCTTCCTTGAAGCCGGCGAGATAGTCGCGGCCCGGGTCCTCGTTCGGGGTGATGACGGCAATTTTGGCGTCCGGCTTGTTCGCCAGAATCCATTTCGCATAGATCCGTCCCTCGGTCCGATAGGTCGGCTGCGAGCCGGTGGTCCACGGAAAATGCTGCGGGTCGTTCCAGCGGCTCGCGCCGCTCGATGGGAACAGCTGCGGGATCTTCTTGGCGTTGAGGTATTTCTGCGCGGCGATGTTCGGGCCGGTGCCGAGCATCGAGAACATCGCCAGCACCTCGTCGCTTTCGGCGAGGCGCCGGACCTGCTCCACCGTCTTCGACGGCGAATAGGCATCGTCCATGCTGAGAAGCTCGACCTTGCGGCCGTTGATGCCGCCCTTGTCGTTGAGCATCTTGAAATAGGCGATCTCGGCGCGGCCGATCGCCGAATAGGCGGAGGCCGGCCCCGAATAGGGCATGGTCTGCCCGAGCCTGATCGTGGTGTCGGTTGCACCAAGGTCGTAATTGCCCGCGAAGGCGGCGGACGCGGCTCCCGCGACCGCCAGCAAGGCCACCAGTCCACGGAATGTCTTGAATTGTCGTCCCGGCATGGCCGGCATCTCCTTCCCAGGCGGAGCGCATCGATGCCGGCCGAACGGCCGCAATCGAGGTCCTCCACTTCTGTTCTTTGTTGTCATCGGCCGCATCGACCACGATGCCGGCGGGCGCGACGATAGCGCCATTGGCGGGCCTGGGATGTAGCCAAGAATTCAGATGCGTATGCGCCCTGCGCAGCCGTTATCGTCCGCAGATGGCGCCGCTTTCCACGAGGCGGCACGTCGCGGGCTGGCGATCTAGACGCCCAGCGCCTTGCGGTT
This sequence comes from uncultured Bradyrhizobium sp., assembly GCA_964423245.1. GTDB lineage: Bacteria > Pseudomonadota > Alphaproteobacteria > Rhizobiales > Xanthobacteraceae > Bradyrhizobium. Next base: position 116,450 of record CAYREH010000011.1, read on the forward strand.
GAAGGTCCGCAGGAAGCGGAGCGACAGCACCCGCACATTCGCAACGTTCAGGAGCCAGGCGACGAGCACATAGGCGGCGCCGCCGGCGATGCTGACGACGATGAGCGCCACAAGGCCCGTGCCGGCGAGTTGCGAACGGGCGAGCAGGATCGCGCCGGCCATGGCCGCCGCCGACGCCGCGACGCCGGCGAGGCGGTTGAGATCGAACGGCACCGGATGGGCGCGATGCATCAGAACCACCGCGACCACGAAGCCGATCGCCTCGGTCGCCAATGTCGCCAGCGCCGCACCGAACAGGCCATAGCCCGCGACCAGGGCAACCATCAGCACCACGCTGATCACCAGCGTGAGGAACGACTGTGCCGCCAGCATGAAGGGCCGCTCGGCCAGCTGAAAGCTGATCTGCACATAGAACTGGTTGGCAATGCCGAAGAAGCGGGCGAGCACCAGCGTCGGCAGCAGCGCCGACACGCCCGCGCGGAAATCGACACCGACCAGCGTGCCGGCGACCTGATCGGCCGCGAGCGCGAGCCAGATAGCCACGGGCGCGACGACCACGAGCAGCAGTTCGAAGCTCTCGGTCAGCCGCTCGCGCGTCGAGGCTTCGTTCTTCTCGGCGAAGGTCCGGAACACCAGCGGCACCGTCGCGGCCGCGACGCTGGAGGCGATCATCACCATGAACTGGCGCGGCAGGTCGGCGGCAACACCGAAGATGCCCGCGGCATCCTTGCCGAGCAGATAGGCGACGATGAGCCGGTCGCAGGCCGAATAGACCGCAACGGAGAGGCCGGCCAGCGTCAGCGGCAGGCCATAGCGCGCGAGCTGCATGAACTGGCTGCGCTGGAAAGCGGCAATTCTTGTCTTGTCGCCGACGAGGTTCAGGACGATGCCGGTGAGCGAGCCGAGACCGAAGGCGGCGAGCAGCCCCATGCCGCCCCAGCCGAGCCAGATCGCGAGCAGGCCGAAGCCGACGCTCGACACGCTGCGCACGATCGAGATCGCCGCGAACCGATAGGGGCGCAGCTTGGCCCGTTCGAACTCCTGGCCGACATCGACCGCATTGGCCATGATCGCGACGAACATGCTGGCAAGCAGAAGCTCGATGCTGACGTCGCTGCGCACCAGGAAGACCAGCGGCGTGGTCGCGCAGAGCACGGCCGATGTCAGCGCGAAGGCGACCATTGCCGTGCCGCGGAAATCAACCTCCGCCGAGATCGCCTGATAGCGCGACACCGAGAGCTTGATCCAGGCGAAGAAGATCGCACCGAGAATGCCGGCGAGGCTGATGCCGACCACATAGACGCCGTACTCCGCCGGCGTCAGCAGCCGCGTATAGGCCGTGACCGCGAAGAAGCCCACCGCCGCGGGCAGGATGTAGGCCACGAGATAAATCGAGAAATGGCGGTTCAGCATGCGGGCACGGGACGACTCTGGAGGCCGTTGATCGATCTGGCTGGAGCGTGGCGCAGCATCCGCGACAAGTGTCACGTAAATCTGGAAGACCGGCGCCGGAATGCGGCAGCGCGGCCAGATTCGCGCGTTAGCGTTAAGATCGCGCTTGCCTTGCCGGGCCCCGCGCCATCACCGAATAGAAACCATGTTTGCGGCCCTCGCCCAACTTTTTCAGATGCTTGGACTTTAACTGACATGAATGTTGTCGAACGGGCGCGGGCGAGCGCCGCCATCCTGCCCCATGACGGGACCGATGCCCCGCTGGCCCCCCGGGACCCCGGCGGCGAGCCGATGGTTCTCAACCTGTTCTTCGAGGAACGGGACGATCGCTGGTTTCCCGGCGACCGTCGCATCCGGCCGCTGGTGCGGCGCCTGCTGCTGGGCAAGACCTGGATCAGCGGCCAGCGACGCGTGTTCCTCAATCTGCGCGCAGGCCTCGACCGGCTCGGCCTGCCCTACCGGGTCAACGACTACAGTTACATCCGCAAGCATCCCGACGAACTCGCCTGCATTCTCGGGCGGCCCTTCGTGCTCGACTGGTTCGAATGGAAGAACCCGCTGCTGCTGGGCGTGGCCATGTTCAACCATCCGGTCGACGCTCCGGAGCGTCTGAAGGATCTGGCGAAACAGACGATCCTGGTGCCGAGCCAATGGTACGCCGAGATGTGCCGGCCGTACTGGCCGCATGTCGAGGTGTGGCCCGTCGGCATCGAGACAGACCTGTGGACACCCACACCCGCCGAACAGAAAAGCGTGGATGTGCTGCTCTATGACAAGGTGCATTGGGACCGTGACGCGTACGAGCGGGACCTGATCGACCCGATCTGCAGGCATCTCGCCGAGAGCGGCCGCACGGTCGAGATCATTCGCTACGGCCGCTACAAGGAAACCGACTACAAGGCCGCGCTCGGGCGCTGCCGCAGCATGATCTTCCTCAGCGAACACGAAAGCCAGGGGATTGCCTGCCAGCAGGCGCTGTCCAGCGGCGTTCCCGTCTTCGCCTGGGATCGCGGCGGCCCGTGGCAGGATCCGGACTATTTCCCGGACAGGGTCCAATACGAAGGCGGCGTGTCGTCGGTGCCGTATTTCGACGAGCGCTGCGGCATGACATTCCCCGACGCGGCCGGCTTCGCCGCCGGCTGGCGCGCGTTCTGGTCAGAGGTCCGCAGCGGAGGCTTTGCGCCTCGCGACTATGTGATCGAGAACCTGACGCTGGAGAAGGGCGCACGTCACTATTACGACCTCGCCCAGGCCGTGATGCATCGACACGCGCGCTGACGCGGGAACCTGCGCCGGCAGTTAACCCAAAGGAGGGAAACACCGGCGCGAGCGGGCGAGCCTTTGGTAGATTGGACACGTTGCGACCGAAAGGACCTCACGTGACCAGGCTCGACAGACGCGAATTCCTGCTCGGCGGCGCCGCTTCTCTCGTAGCCGGCGCATCCGCCTCCGCCGTTCCGCTCTCCAAGCTTGCCCAGCGCCGGCCCGGCTTCGGCGCCGCCGCGACGCTGTGGGACCTGCAGGCCGATCCGCGCGTCGGCGAGGCCATCAGCACCTACTGCACCCAGGTGGTGCCGGTGCTCGAGCTGAAATGGCCGATGCTGCGCCCCGACGCGCATACTTTCGCCTTCGAGCGCGCCGACGCCATCCTGGACTTCGCGCGGCAGAACGACCTGACCATGCGCGGGCATACGCTCGCCTGGTACCACGACATTCCGGACTGGGCGAAGCAGCTCAAGGACAGCAAGTCCGTCGAGCGCGCCTATGTCGACCACATCGGCACCGTCGTGTCCTACTACAAGGACAAGCTGACCTCCTGGGACGTCGTCAACGAGCCGATCCCGGACAATCCGAAGGGAATCACCGACCGTCGCGACACGTTCTGGACCCAGCATCTCGGGCAGCGCTGGATCCCGCTCGCCTTCCGCACGGCGGCCGCCGCCGATCCCTTCGTCAAGCTCGCGATCAACGAATACGACATCGAGTCCGCCAAGGACTCCTTCATCGCCAAGCGCGCGGCCTACCGCAATCTGATCATGGACCTGCTGGACCAGGGCGTTCCGCTGCAAGCCGTGGGTCTGCAATCGCATCTGCATGCCGAGCTCGAGATCGACACGCATGGAGTTGCGGAATTCGTCAGCGAATTGCGCTCCTGGGGACTCGAGGTGCTCATCACCGAGCTCGATGTCGACGATCAGAAGCTGCCGGGCCCCCCCGCCGAGCGCGACGCCATCGTGGCCAAGCGGGTCGACGATCTCCTGACCGCGGTCTCGGCCAGCGGTCCGGTGCGATCGGTCCTGACCTGGGGCATCTCCGACCGCTACAGCTGGATCAACGGCACCTTCTCCCGCAAGGACAAGCAGCCGAACCGCCCGCTCCCGCTCGACGGCGACTTCAAGCCGAAGCCCTTCATGGATGTGATCAGCAAGTTCGCCAGGACCGCGTGAGGCGCCGGAGCCATGTCCGTTCCTCTGGAACCGGAACGGGGCTGCAGATGATCGCCTTGACGATTTCTTGACGCGAGGCGGTATCCACCTCGCTCGAAACGGCTGCTAGCGCGCCTTCACTTCGAACTCGACCGTCTCCGCCGGATGGTCGGGCGACAGGCTCGGACCGCGACGGTCGCGCGAATGCAGGCGAAAGACGTCGCGGATGTCGTCGATCGAAGTAGAGGAATAGGACTGGATGCAGAGCGCGACCTGATCGGGCGAGGCCGCGCGCATCATGGCTTCGATCGCCTCGCGATCGAGACGCGTGTCGTCCCAGTGCGAGACCGCGATGCTGTCTTCGGTGATGCGATGCCGTGCCAGATGCTCCGGCGAATTCTCGACGAAGTTCCCGTAGAGCAGATATTCGGAAAACTTCTTCTTCCGGCACAGCGCCAGCGCCCAGTTGAGGCCGGTCGCGGACTTGATCGCGGCGGTCATGGCGCGCACGGTGTCCCTGTCCCAGACCAGCGCGTTGCCGACATAGTCGTCCGCCGGGAACTTGCGCTGCCTGATGCCGAGCATCTGGTCGATGGTGCGGAGCCAGAGGACGTGAAACGGATGGTCGGCGTCGATGTCGCCCCGCGTGACGAACAGCGGCGTCTTCTCGCCGCCGGCATAGGCGCCCACGTCGAACTCGCGGAAGAACAGATTGTCCGAATCCAGGATGCAGACGCGCTGCTCGGGCGCATTGAGCACGCCGGCGATCTTCAGGATCTGCTGGATATGCCAGCCGTTCACCGGCGACGACAGCAGGGAGAGCCAGACCCGCCGCTTGCTGATGAACTGCAGCGCCGGCGGCAGCGCAAACAGCCATTTCGGCAGATAGCGCGAGGCCGGGACGATGACGCGCTTGTCGGAGGCAAAGCGCGCGAACAACGGCACGTCCTCATCGTTAACGAGAACATAATGCGTCGTGTACCCCGTCAGCCAGGTGTCGATGCTCTCGCTCAGAAGCGAAAAGCGTTCGATATCCTTGGCATAGCTGGCAGTCAGCAGTGCAACGGAGTGCATGGGATTCACGCTCGAATGGCCATTGGGCCGCAGTCATACAGGCGGCGGGAAGTCGAGGAAACCGACAACGGGAATCAAGGTAAAGCGAAACAATCGCTAGTCGCCTGACGGCAGTCCCTGCGCGAGGCTGCGAAAGCGCAGCGGCCCGAGGGCGGATGCGCGCTGCCACCAGTCGGCGACCCGGTCGTCGAGCGCGGTCAGGCCGCGGCCCCGGCCGGGAAAGATCCGGATCTGCTGCACCGCCTCGGCCTCGAACCCCCTGCCCTTGCGCCTGATCAGGAGCGCGGCGCCCTCGCGGTCGCGCTGGGTCAACGGCACCAGCAGGCGGCCGCGCGGGCGGAGCGTGTCGAGCCACAGTGGATGCGGCGAGGCGAAGCCGGCATGGACGATGATCACGTCGGCGGGATCGCCGGTCTCGGCACATCCATCGCCATGGATCACCGTGACATTGCCATAGGGGCGAAGGCTGGCCGCTGCACGCGCCGCCAGCCTTGCATCGCATTCGATGGCACGGACGCTCCCCTTCGGACCGACGATGTGCGACAGCACGGCGGAGAAATAGCCGAGCCCGCAGCCGATCTGGACCACGCGGTCCTTCGGCCTGATCGCGAGCACATCGATGAAATGCGCCCACAGGCTCGGCAGACCGGTGTCGAGCCTGCGGCGCGCATCGATTGCGACCAGCACATTGTCGTAGAGGTGAACGGGATCGGCATCGGGCGTGAGACGATAGGCGCGCGCCGCCTCGCTCTTGATGCGCCAGGGGCCTCTTGCCAGAAAGTCCTCGCGCGGAACGGCGGCGAGCGCCTCGAGCAGGCGCTGGGAAGAAATCCGCTCGCGCTTCGCAATCGCCGCGGCATAGCGCGCCCGCGCGGCTGCAAGATCGCTCATCTCAAGGAGCGGCCTGTTCGCGCAATTCGACCGCGCCGAGTTCGTCCAGCAGTTGCATGGCCTGCTTCAGGTCCGGCGTGGCGAACCCTTCATTGAACCGTCCGACGATCGGCCGGAGCAGGAGCTTCGCATGCTCGCGTTTGCCGGCATTCACGGACAGGCGCGCGAGGCTGACGGCGGTACGCAGCTCCCACGACAATGCGCCCTGCCGGCGCGCGGTCTCGAGCGACTGCGTGAACAGATCCTCGACCTCGTGGACCAAGGCCGGGTTGCCGTCCGACAGCGTGATCTCGCCCTGCAGGCGGTAGACTTCGGCGAGGTAGGAATGGTCGCCCGTCCGCCGCGCCGTCGCGAGCGCCCCGTCGAGCGCGCGCAAGGCGGCGTCGCGCATGCCGACCTTGGCATAGGCTTCCGCGAGCAGGCAGCGGAACCAGCAGCCGGCGAGCCAGGAATCCATCGCCTCGTATTCGTCGAGACCGAAGCGCATCTGGCTGATGCCCTCGTCGGCCTCGCCGAGCTGCGCCAGCGCCCAGCCGCGCAGGATCGTCGCCTGCTGCCGCCAGTGCAGGAAGTTGTGCTCGGTGGCGATGATCATCGCGCGGTTCGCGTGATCGCGCGTGCCCTCGATGTCGCGCAGATGCTGGCAGAGATAGGCGCCGAACACGAGCGCGAAGGCCAGCGAGAAGGGATGACGGATCTTCTCCGCGTGCAGGATCGCCTGCTCGCTGTGCTGGCGCGCCGCATCGGGCCTTCCGAGGAACCAGAGCAAATAGCCGAGATAGGACAGCGACACCACGCCGGGATCGGTGCCGTGTCGTTCCGTCAGGTCGGAATGCAGATCGGGACTGTAGAGATTGATGCAGCGGTGAAGGTGATGCTGCGAGGCGGCGAAACGGCCGCGATAGAGCATGGTCATCGCGATCGAGCGGTGCGCCTCGATCAGATACCCCGTCTGCTGGGCCGGATGCGCAGGCGTGTTCGGCCCCGCGCGCTTTGCGAATTTGAGCAGTTCGACGCTGAGCTCGTGCGCCCGCGTGAGATCGGCCCGGATGAAGTGGCAGACCCAGAGCCCGCGCGTGGCGGCGAAGGCCTTTTCATCGTCGCGGAGCTGGCGGCCGAGTTCGAGCGCGCGGGTGTAGTTCTCCTCGACCTCCTGAACGGCATAGCCCTTGGCCGCGATCAGCGCGTTGCCGAGCGCGATGCGCAGTTCGAGCTCCGTCGCATCGGCGCCCTGCATGCGGGCATTGGCATGCACGACGTTCAAGCCGCGGCGCAGATGCCCGATCGCCTCCAGATTGGCCCCGGTCTTGGCCGCCTGCTTGCCCGCCTTCAGCCAGAAACTCGCGGCCCCCTCGCTCTGGCCCGATTCGGTCAGGTGGTGGGCGAGCAACTCCGGTTCGCGATCGGTCTTCTCCGGATACATCTCGGCAAGGACCTGCGCGATCCGGGAATGCAGCTTGCGCCGCTCGCTGTGCAGCAGGCTGTCATGCGCCGCATTCTGGATCATCACGTGCTTGAAGGAGTAGAGCGCATCCGGCGGATGGCCGCGGCGCGTGATCAGCCCCGCCTGTTCGAGGTGATTGAGCGCGGCCTCGATCTGCTCCGCCGGCGTGTTGGCGACCGCGTTCAGCGTCTCGTAGGAGAACTCGCGGCCGATCGTGGCGCCGATCTGGGCGATCCGCTTGAAGGGACCCATCCGGTCGAGGCGGGCCATCAGCGAGTCCGTCAGGGTCGCGGGGATCGCGAGCTGCCGCCAGGGGCCCGACAGCACGTAGCGGCCGTGACGCTCGGTCAGCAGGTTGGATTCGAGAACGGTCTTGGTGAGCTCTTCCAGGAACAGCGGCACACCGTCGGTCTTGACGATGATCTCCTCGACGACCTCCTTGGGCAGTTCGCGGCCGGCGACGCGCTCGACCATCGTCGTGCGCAAATGCCGGCTGAGACGGTTCAGCACCACGGTCGTGATGTGCGAATGGGCGTTCCAGCTCGGCTGGAATTCCGATCGCGCGGTGATGATGACGAGGATCGGCCGGGTCTGCACCCGCTCGACCAGCAGGTCGATCACCTCACGCGAGGTCGGATCGATCCAGTGCAGGTCCTCGAACACGATCACCAGCGGCATCTCGCGCGCGAGGCCGAGATAATGCTCGACCAGCGCCGCAACGGTCGCGTCCTTCTGCTGCTGCGGCGACAGATCGAGCGGCGGATAGCGATCGGCGGTCGGGATCGACAGCAGCGCGGCGAACAGGGGCGCGACCTGGGCAATGTCGCCATGGGCGGCCGCGATCGCGGTCTCCAGGCTCGCCAGCGCCTGCGCCGGCGCATCCTCGCGGTCGAGCCCGAGCGAGAATTTGAGCTGCTCGGCGAACGGATAGAACGCGGTCGAGGTGTAATAGGGCGAACATTGCAGCGAGACCTGGCCGTGGCGGTCGCCGGAGATTCTCTCGAAGATCTCCTGGATGATGCGCGACTTGCCGATGCCGGGCTCGCCGAACTTGACCACGACCTGGCCGTCGCCGCTCCTGACCTGCTGCCAGCGCCCCATCAGCAGCGCGATCTCCTCCTCGCGGTTGACGAGCGGCGTGAGCCGCGTGCCCATCGCGGCGGCGAAGCGGGTCTCCACCCGCGAGGCGCGCACCACGTGCCAGGCCTGGGTCTTGTCCGAGATGCCCTTGAGGGCGTGAACGCCGAGATTGCGATAGTCGAACTTGCCTCTCAGCAGCGCCTGGGTCGAGGCCGAGATGACGACGCCGTTGGGCGGCGCCAGGCCCTGCAGGCGCGCGGCAAGGTTGACGGTCTCGCCGACCGCCGAATCGCGCTCTTCGGTACCCTGTCCGACGAGATCGCCGACCACGACGAGCCCGGTGGCGATTCCGATGCGAACCGCCGGAGCATGGCTGAGCGCGCCGCGCGGCTCGATCGCGCGCGCGGTCGACAACACCCGCACGATCTCGAGCCCGGCACGCACCGCGCGCTCGGCGTCGTCCTCATGCGCGGTCGGATAGCCGAAATAGACCAGGATACCGTCGCCGACGAAGCGCGCGGCAAAACCTTCATAATGCTTGACGATACGGACGCAGGTCTCGCGGAAGCCCGCGATCATGTCGCGGACGTCTTCCGGATCGAACTGCACCGACAGCTTCGTGGAATCGACCATGTCGCAGAACATGGTGGTGAGCTGACGCCGTTCGGCACCGACCTCGGTCCTGGCCTGCGGAATCATCGCGGCTGCAGGCTCGGCCGTGTCGATCTTCAACAGCGACGTCATCGCGCGCTGGAGCCGCTTGCGGTCGCCGAGCGGAAGCCCGAGTTCGACAAGGTCGGGTTCCGTCAGGTCGCCCATCACGTCGAGATCGAGGCGATGCTGCGCGAACAGATCGGTGTAGTGCCCCAGACCGATGCCATCCAGCCAGCGCTTCAGCCCGCCTTCGGTCTCCGGCTCCTTCTCCAGCATGGTGATTCTGCCCGACCCTCACTCCGTCGAAGGGCTAAAGGCCCCTCAACCACAGATTTTGGGGCCCAAACTTCACCTCGGACTGGACGCGTTCCCTAACTCTTGGGAAGAATAGCCCAATCACATCAAAAGGGAATGGCGTTGTCGGAGATTGCATCCGGAGCCGGGGAAACGGCCGGCGCGCGCGCCGAGGCGAGACGCTTTGCCGATATCGGCGCGCTGCTCGATTTTCACGCGCGAAAGGCGCCGGCGGCGCCGGCGTTGCTCGACCCCGGACGGCCGCCGCTGGGCTATGGCGCGCTCGACGAGACCATCCGGCGACTGGTCGGCACCCTGCGCGGTCTTGGCCTCTCGCCTGCGGACCGCATTGCGGTGGCGCTGCCGCGCGGCGCCGACAGCGCACTGGCGCTGATCGCCGTCGCTGCGTCCTGCCCCTGCGTTCCCGTCAATCCCGACCTGACGGCGGACGAACTGCAGCGCTATTTCAGCGAATTGAAGCTGACGGCGCTGGTGACGCGCTCGGACATCAACTCACCGAGCCGCGATGTCGCCAAGGCGCTCGGCATCGCCGTGATCGATTTCAGACCGGGGCCCAAAGACGATCTCGGCGGCTGTGAATTCCTCGGGCCGGTGGTCGGTCCGTCTCAAGCGAGCGGACTCGCCGGCAGCGATGATGACGCCTTCATCCTGCTGACATCAGGCACCGCGGCGCGGCCGAAGATGGTCCCGCTGACGCATCGCAATGTCTGCCTGTCCGCCGCCAATGCCGGCGGTGTGCTGGCGCTCGCTCCCCAGGATCGCCTGCTCAACGTTCTGCCGTTGTTTCATGCCCATGGCCTGATCTCCGGCCTTTTGACGGCCCTCGCCGCCGGATCCAGCGTGATCTGCACCGATGGCTTCGACGCATCCGCCTTTTTCGGCTGGATGCGGGAGCTTCAGCCGACCTGGTACACGGCGGTGCCGACCATCCATCGCGCCCTGCTCACCGCGGCGGAAGCCAACCCGGACCTGGCGCGGCCGTCGTCGCTGCGCGTCATTCGCTCCGCTTCAGCGTCGCTGGCACCTGCGATCCTCAACGGACTCGAGGCGATGTTCGGCGTGCCGGTGCTGGAGACCTACGGCATGACGGAGGCCGCCTCGCAGATCGCGGCCAATCCGTTCGAACGGCGCAAGATCGGCTCGGTCGGCCGCGCCGCCGGGCCCGAGATCGCGATCATGGACGACACCGGCCGGATGCTTCCGCCCGACGCGCATGGCGAGATCATGCTGCGCGGCGCGAACATGTGCCGCGGCTATGACAATGACGAGGCGGCCACGCGCGCCGCGTTCCGCGACGGATGGTTCCGAACCGGCGACCTCGGCTATCTCGATGCGGACGGCTATCTCTTCATCGTCGGCCGCATCAAGGACGTCATCAATCGCGGCGGCCAGAAGATCTCGCCGCTCGAGGTGGAAGAGGTCCTGCTCAGCCATCCCTCGGTGCTGGAGGCCGGCGTCTTCGCCGTTCCTCACGCCAAGCTCGGCGAGAACGTCGCCGCCGTCGTGGTGATGCGGCCGGGCTCCGAAGCAAGCCCGGAGCAATTGCGCCAGTTCGCGCGGAAGCGCCTTGCGTCCTACAAGGTGCCGAGCGTGATCCGGCATGTGGCCGGCCTGCCGAAGGGCGCCAGCGGCAAGGTCAGGCGCAACGCATTGGCCGGACTGATCACCGCGACCAGTGACGCCAAGGACGACAACCTGCCGCGCACGGATCTGGAGATCCAGCTGGCGCAGATCTGGGCCGGCCTGCTCGACCTGCCACGGATCGGAGCCGACCAGGACGTGTTCGCACTGGGCGCCGACTCGCTGGCGGTCACGCAGATGCGCTCGCGGCTGCGCGAACGCTTCGACATCGACTTCTCGTTCGAGGACATTTTCGACTGCGCGACGGTGACGGCGCTGGCGGCCCGGATCGAGACCGCCGCAACGCGTCGCGGCGCGGCCTTGCCCGACTGGCGCCGCGCCACGGCGCCGGAGGCCGCGCTGTCGTTCCAGCAGCAGCGCATGTACGTGCTCTCCCGGCTCGATCCGACGCGCTACAACTACAATGTCGTCGAGGTCGCCATGCTCAAGGGCCCGGTCGATGCGACCGCACTGTCCGCGAGCCTCGCGGCCGTCTGCGCACGGCACGAGGCGTTGCGATCGCTGTTCATCGAGCGCGAGGGCGTGCCAGTGCAGCACGTCATGCCATCGCCGCCCCGGCTCGACCGGATCGCGTTCAAGGCCTGCCCTCCGGACAAGCGACTTGCGATCATCAGGCGCGAAGCGCGCAGGCTCGCGCAACATCCGTTCGATCTGGCCGGCGAAGCGCCGTTGAAGGTCACGCTGCTTTCGTTCGATCGCTCGAACCATGCGCTGGTCGTCAACGTGCATCATCTCGTCACCGACGGCTGGTCGCAGCGTCTGTTCTGGGAAGAACTGGCGGCGCATTACGCCGCGGCGCGCAAGAACGAGACGGCCGCGCTGCCTGCGCCCCGCTTCCAGTATCGCGACTTCGCCCTCTGGCAGGACAGCTGGGCGCAAACCCCGTCCGCCCGCGAGCAACTCGACTATTGGCGGACGCAGCTCGACGGCGTCACCACGCTGCCGCTCCGCACGGACCGGGCGCGGCCGCAGGTCTGGAGCGGCCGTGGCGCCCGGCACTATCTGGCGTTCTCCAAGGGTCTCTCGGCAGACTTGCGTGCGCTGAGCCAGCATCAGGGCGTTACGCCCTTCATGGCTCTGCTGGCGGCATTCCAGTGCCTTTTGTTCCGCCATACCGGGCATGACGATGTCGCCACAGGATCTCTGATCGCCAACCGCAACCAGATCGAAAGCGAGCGCGTGATCGGCCTGTTCGCCAATACGCTGATCCTGCGCAACGACTTCAGCGGCGACCCGAGCTTCGGCGAAATGCTGCGACGGGTGCGGCAGGTGACGCTCGACGCCTATCGCAATCAGGACCTGCCGATCGAGGAAGTGCTGCGCGCGCTCCAGATCGCACGTCGAACGGACGGCAATCCGCTGTTCCGGATCATGTTCATCCTGCAGAACGCCTCGATCGAGGCGGCGCGCTTTCCGGGCCTCACGACGCGACGGCTGGAAGTCGACCCGGAGGTCGCACGGTTCGACATCACGCTCGAACTGGTCGAGGCCGACGGTCGCTTCAGCGGCTTCTTCGAATATGCCACCGACCTGTTCGACTCGTCGACGATCGAAGGCATGGCGGCCCAGTTCAAGACCCTGCTGGCGGCGGCCATCGCCGATCCCGACCAGCGCATCTCCCGCCTGCCGCTGCTGACCGAGGCCGAGCGAAGACATCTGCTGGCGAAGGGGCGCGGCGCACGGACCGATGTCGCCGCCTTCGGCAATCTGAGCGAACGCTACGACCGGCAGGCGCGGAAAACCCCGAACGCGATCGCGGTTTCGGACGGGCACACCACGCTGAGCTATCGCGAGCTGGCGCAGCGCAGCCAGGCCGTCGCGCACTGGCTGGTCCGGGAAGGAATCGGGGCCGAGACGGTGGTTGCCCTGCTCGCCGATCGCGGGCCGGATCTGCTCGCCGCAATGATCGGGATTCATCGGGCCGGCGCGGCCTTCCTCAACCTCGACCCGGAGCAGCCGCCGGCGCGGCTTGCGACCCTGCTGGGCTCGAGCTGTGCGCCGATGCTGCTGCACGGACCTGCGCAGGCGCCGCTGGTCGAGGCGCTGGTCGAACCGCTGGTCGAGCGCATCCATGTCGCCGCCCTCGCCGACGCCCTGACGTCCGTACCGGCAAGGCCCGTCCGCGCCGTCAGGCGCAAGGCCGCGAGCCTCGCCTATCTCGTCTACACCTCCGGTTCCGCGGGCGCTCCCAAGGGCGCGATGATCGAGCAGCGCGGATTGTCGAACCATCTGGCGTCGCTCGTGAGCGAACTCGGCCTGTCGGCGCGGGACGTGATCGCGCAGACCGCGCCGCAGAGCTTCGTGATCTCGGTCTGGCAATTCCTCGCCGGCGGCCTGGTCGGCGCGCGCGTGCATGTCTGCGAGAACGCGATCGTGCAGGACCCCGTGCTGCTCGCACGGACGATCGCGCGCGAGGGCATCACGGTGCTGGAGATCGTGCCGTCGCTGCTCCGGATCATTCTCGAACGAATGGACGAGCCCGGAATCCAGCGCAGCTTCGCGAAGCTGCGGCTGCTGATCTCCACCGGCGAGCCGCTGCCGGTGGATCTCTGCCGCGCCTGGTTCGCGCGCTGCCCGAAGGTGCCGCTGATCAACGCCTATGGCGCATCGGAATGTTCCGACGACGTCTCGTTGCACCGTCTCACCCGGGCCCCGGCGACCGCCACGATCAACGTGCCGGTCGGCGCGGCGCTGCCGAACATCCAGCTCCACGTGCTCGATGCCAATCTCGAGCCGCAGCCGGTCGGCATCACCGGCGAGCTCTGCGTCGCAGGCGCCTGCGTCGGCCGCGGCTACATCAACGATCCCGCGCAGAGCCGCCAGCGCTTCGTCGCCGACCCGTTCGCGAAGAGGACCGGCGCCCGTCTCTACAGGACCGGCGACCTGGCGCGCCGCCGCGCGGACGGGACCATCGAGTGCCTCGGCCGCGCCGATCAGCAGGTCAAGGTTCGCGGCTATCGCGTCGAATTGAAGGAAGTCGAGTCCACGCTCGCCGACCATCCGGGCGTGCGCGCCGCGATCATCGAGCCGCGCCGGGAAAGCGGCGGTGACGTCAGATTGATCGCCCATGTCGCCGCGATGCCGGCAAGCCGGCTCAGCGCCAGCGCACTGCGCGAGTTCCTGAGGGGCCGCCTCCCGAGCCACGCGATCCCGTCCGCCTTCCTGTTCATGGATCGGGTCCCGCTCAACGTCCATGGCAAGATCGACCGGTCGGCCCTGCTCGCTCCGGTGCACCAGGAGGCACACGCGGCGGAAGCCGCGATGCCGGCGCGACGCTTCACCGAGAAGGTGCTCGCGGACATCTGGATCGATCTGCTCAAGGTGGACACGCTCGGGGTCACCGATAATTTCTTCGATCTCGGCGGCCATTCGCTGCTCGCGGGCCAGGTAATGGCCCGCGTCGCACGGGCGCTCGGCGTGTCGCTGCCGATCAAGACGATCTTCGAGGCGCCGACGATCGCCGAACTGGCGCGGTGCGTCGATGCGGCCGTTGCGACGCCGCCTTCGGCAACGCCCCCTTCGCGAACCGGCCTGGTCGCGGCAGGGCCGGGCGCGAGCGGCCCCTCCCCGCTCTCGATCGCGCAGGACCAGATGATGCGGATCGAGCAGAACCTTCCCGGCCTGCCGCTGTTCAACCTGCCCTTCGCCTTGCGCCTTCAGGGACCGCTGGATCCGGCCCACCTGGCGCGTGCGCTCGACGAGATCGTGCAGCGCCACGAATCGCTCCGGACTGCCTTCGACTGGGACGGCGAGGAGCCGGTCAGCCGCATCGCCGCGCCGGGCAGCCTCGCACCGATCCTCTCCGTCGAGACGATCGGCGATGGCCGCCGGCACAACAGCAGGCGGCGCAAGACGCTGGAGCTCCGGAAGATCGGACTCCTGATCGAGCAAGAGGCCTATACCCCGATCGAGACCGATCGCGCGCCGCTGCTCCGCGCCCGGCTGCTGCGGCTGCACGATGACGACCACGTCCTGCTGCTGACGCTGCACCACGCAATCGCCGATGGCTGGTCCATCGGCGTGCTGTTCGGGGAATTGTCCAGCCGCTATGCGGCGCTGGCCGGACACGCTGCATTGCCCTTGCCGAAGCCAGCGCCGGCCTTTTCGGAGGTGGCGCGCTGGCAGCGCTGGTGGTGCGGCACCGACGCCGCACGTCGACAGGCGGCGGAGTGGACCGACATCCTGCGCGGCGCAACGCCGATCTTCGAGGGCGAGGCCAGTCCCGGTGCATCCACGGGATACCGGCCGGTCAGTCTGGAACCCGCCCTGGTCAAGCGCCTCACCGCGCTTGCGGCCCGGCACAACTGCACTTTGTTCATGTGCCTTCTCACCGGATTGAAGGCCCTCCTGCTGGCGCGGACCGGACGCACCGACATTTCGGTCGCAACCGCCATGGCCAATCGCGCCCAGCCTGACACCGACCGCATCGTCGGCCCGTTCGAGAACACGGTGATCGTGCGGACCAGGATCACGCCTGACCTGTCCTTCACGCAGGCGCTGGAGCGGGTACGCCTGAGCGTACTGGACGCGATCGCGCGACAGGAGCTCCCATTCAACCTTCTCGCCGATCATCTGGATCAGGCGGGAATCGAGCCGGCGTCGCTGCTCCAGGTCTACTTCACGCTGCAGAACCCCCTGCGTCAGCCACTCGATCTCCCCGATATCGTGATGGAATCGATCGGCAACGTCGCGCGCGAAGGGCAGCCGGTCCTGCCGATCGACCAGACCTGGCTGTCACTGATGCTCAAGGAACGACCGACCGGAATCACCGGAACGTGCAACTACAAGACCGAATTGCTCGATGGCCGTCTGGTGGGCGACTGGATGAATGATCTCGTCACATTGATCGGCACGGCAGCCGCGCAACCCAACACGTCGCTCGCGCGGTTGCTCGCCCGCCGCGCAGCATGACGTGCTGCAGCGAAGCGTCACTGAAAGTTTCACCCGCCAAAGCTGTGAATGGTCCAGTTGCAGCTTGATTATTTGTGGCCGGCGCGCAAGATTGCCGGCGCGTTTTGATTTGCACGAATTTTCACTTGGGGGAGTGTTATGGGTTTCATCAAATTTACCAAAGGCACCTCGTTGAGCGACAAGGACCGCAAGGCCCTCCAGAAGCTGCTGAACAACGAGAAGAAGAAGCTCCAATCGGCACTCAAGGACGTCGACGCCAGCCTTTCGCTGCTGGGCGGGTCGAAGAAGGCCAAGAAGAAGAAGTAAAGGTCGTCGGCCGGGACGCCGCACGAACCTCCGGACAACCGGGCCGCTCGCCTGTCGAGTTGGGGTCTCGCACAAGCTTGCGCCCGTAAACCGGCCTGCAAATCGACAAGAATTCGCCGAGGTGGACCGCTAGACGTGGTCCCGGGGAGCGGCTTGTTGCTCAATGTATCTTTCGTCAGCGCCCGATGGGGCAAGGGCCTGACGCATGGGCCTTACGAATGGCGGACGACAGAATCGAACTGTTTGTCGGACTGATCGAGACCATCGACGCGCCGGGCACTGTCGAGGCGTGCCGGCGCCTGCTGTCGGTCGACGAGCGGATTCGCGCCGACCGCTTCAAGTTCGAAAGGCACCGGCGTCAATACATCTTCGCCCATGCCATGCTGCGCCTGGCGCTTTCCCGGGCCGCGCCCAACGTCGCCCCTTCCGACTGGTCGTTCGCGGCCGGCCGTTACGGACGTCCGTTCGTCGCAGCGCCCGTCAGCTCGACCGCTTTGCATTTCAGCCTGTCTCATGCCGATGGCTGTGTCGCCTGCGTCGTATCGGCGCATGAGGCCGTCGGGATCGATGTCGAGACCGTATCGCGGCGCGCCGCTCCGCTTTCGACCGCATTGCGCTTTTTCGCACCGGAGGAGGTCGAAACGCTGCGTGGATTGCCGGAGCTTGACGCCATCGAGCGCTTCTTCGACTACTGGACGCTGAAGGAGGCCTATCTGAAGGCCCGAGGCTTTGGCCTCAACCTGCCGCTCGACGCCTTCGCGATGCAGGTCTCGCAGGACGATATCCAGATCAGCTTCAAGCCCGACATCGCCGATGATCCGACGGGCTGGCGCTTTTCGCTGATGTCGCCCTCGCCGTCTCATCGGCTGGCGATCGCGGACGGCTCCCGTGCAGCCGGCGGCCTTCCGATCAGCCGCAACGCCTGGCCGCTGCAGGAAGCCGCTGAATGACGCCGCCGCGGCTGCGGGTGTTTCCTGCGGTTTCACGCAACCGCGATCCCGGGCGCTATATCGACGAGCTGATGCGCGTGGCGCAATTCGCCGACCGCAACGGCTTCGAGGGCATCCTGCTGTTCGAAGGCAACGACGTGTTCGTCGAGCCATGGGCGATGGCCCAGCAGATCATGGCGCAGACCTCGCGCAGCCATCCTCTGATCGCCGTCAATCCCGTCTACATGCATCCGTTCACGGCCGCGAAATTCGTTTCCTCGTTCGCCCAGCTCTACGGCCGCAAGACCTATCTCAACATGATCACGGGGACCGCGATCAGCGACCTCGAGGGCCTCGGCGACCAGCATTCGCATGCCGAGCGCTACGTTCGGCTCGGGGAGTTCATCACCCTGATGCGCGAACTGCTGACGAGCCCGCGACCCGTGACCTTCGCGGGGCGGTTCTATCGCGCCAATCATCTGCAATTGCGGCCGAGGCTGCCGGCCGAGCTGATGCCCGAATTCCTGGTTGCGGGCCAGTCCGAGGCGGCGAAGCGGATCGCGCGGGAGACCGGCTGCATCAAGATGCAGATGCTGGCGCCCGATATCGAGCGCGGCCTGGACGCACCCGGCATGAATTTCGGCATCTTCGCACGGCCCGACCGCGACGAGGCAAGGCAGGCGGCGATGACGCGGTTCCGCGACAATCTTGATGATCGCGCGTTGCTCGCCCTCACGGTGGAGAACAGCGATTCCGTCTGGAAGCGGCAGCTCTACGAAGGACAGAGCGGCGACCTCCACGACAATGGCTATTGGCTGTTGCCATACCTGACCTTCCAGGCCGACTGTCCCTATCTCGTCGGCAGCTACGCGGAGATCGGAGCGAAGCTGAAGACCTTCGCCGACAAGGGTCTCACCACGATCATGCTGGACATGGTGGCCGACGAAACCGAGATGCAGCACGTCTGCCAGGCGCTCGCGGCCAGCGGGACGTTCTGAAGTCCTGCGCGCAACGGTCTCTGCTCGTCAACGCGCCTCTTCGAAGCCCGCCAGCACCGAGGTCAAATTGGCGCCAAGGATCTCCGACAGATAGCCGCCCTCCTGCACGAGCACCGTCGGCAGGCCCATCCTGGCGATGGCCTGCCCGATGCGGCGGAAGCCCGGCGTGGTGACGGCGAGGCCCTTGAGCGGATCGTGCTCGGACGCGTCGAGGCCGAGCGCGACGACGAGCGCGCCCGGTGCAAACGACTCGATCGCCTTGCGGGCGAGATCCAGCGCCTGCATGTAGCCGTCATCGCCGGTCCCGATGGGAAGCGGAATGTTGAGATTGGTGCCGAGGCCGGGACCTTCGCCGCGCTCATGCGCATAGCCCCACACGTAAGGATAATACGCGACCGGATCGGCATGGATCGAGACCGTATAGACGTCCGGCTGCGCGTAGAAGATGCCCTGCGTGCCGTTGCCGTGGTGGACATCGACATCGAGGATGGCGACGCGCTCGTGCTTCTGCCGCAGATGCGCGGCCGCGATCGCGCTGTTGTTGAGAAAGCAGAAGCCGCCGGCCATGTCGCGATAGGCGTGATGGCCGGGCGGACGGCACAGCGCGTAGGTCGCATCCTCGCCGTCCATCACCATCTGCGCCGCCGTCACCGCCACGTCGGTCGCGGCGCAGACGGAGGCCCAGGTGCCGGGACCGATCGGTGCTGCGGTGTCGGCGGTGTGCCAGCCGAGCTTGCCGACGATGTGGGTCGGGTAGGTCGCGGCATGACGCACCGGATGAATGTTGCCGATCATCTCCGGCCCCGAATCGCCAAGGGCGGTCCAGGCGTCCCAGGCCTCGCTCAGGAAGGACAGGTATTCCGGACTGTGAATGCGCGCGCGGGGTCCCTGCCCGAATGCCGTCGGCTCGACCAGCTGATGCTTGCCGTCCTTCAATCCCTTGAGCAGCCGGTCAGCGCGCTCGGGCTGTTCGGTGGTGCGCTTGACCACGCCGCGGACCAGGAAGAATTGCGGATCATGGCTGCGATGCAGTTCGGTATGGACGGCTTTCACGCGTGACACTCCGGTCGAGACGGTCTCAAGATGCCGCAAAAGTCTTGATCGCTGCGGCGGCCAGATGCAAGCAAGAAGAATGCCGTACGTCCCGTCGTGTTCTGCGTCCGCCGCAGAGCGTCCGTGAGCTCAGCAGCGGCCACGCTGCAGGCAATGCTCGCGGCCCGGCTGATCGGTGCGGAAGGATTCGACGAAGCCGCCCTGGCGCTGGGTCACGAAGACGGTCTTGCCGTCGCTGCCACCGAACGCGAGATTGGTCGGCTCCTTGCCCTTCAGCGCGATCTCGCGCTCCACCGCGCCGTTCGGCTTCATCAGCGCGATCGTCCCCTTGAGGATGCGGGCCACATAGAGCCGTCCGCTGACGTCGGTGCGCAGACCGTCGATGGTGTCGGGCTGGAAGGCCTTCACCAGTCTTGCGCCTGTGAGTTCGTTGCCGCTGATCGTGTAGGCCCAGATCTGGCCGCTGCTGGATTCGCCGACATAGAGCGTCCTGCCGTCGGGGCTGAGGTCGATGCCGTTGGTGGTGCCCATCGCGCGGGGCGCCGCCATGATCTGTCCCTGGATCGAACCGTCGGCAGCCCTTGCGATCCGCCAGATATGGCCTTGCCGGCCCTTCCAGTTCGGGTCGCTGGCGTAGATCGTGCCGTCACGCGCGATGGTGATGTCGTTGGGCTGGTTCATCTCGTCGGAACGAAACCAGAGGACGGGCTCGGTGGCGCCCCTCGGAATCACGAAGATGCCGTGTTTCTTGTAGTCGGCGATGAACATCGTGCCGTCGCGCCCAAAGCGGATCGCATTGCCGACGCTGCCGTCCGGCAGCGTCGCGAACAGCGCCGAGGCCGTGCCGCCCGCCGGCAGGCGGCCGATCGTCCCGGGCCTGCCGAGATTGACCACGAACAGATTGCCCTCGGTGTCGACCGCCGGGCCTTCGATGCCAAACGTGTATTCGCCCGCCGGCGACACCTGCGCGCTTTCGAACAAGCGGGGCTCGGCGCTGGCGGACGATGCCGCAATGACGAGAAGGACGCTATGGCACAGGCACCAGAAGATCCTGCCGGATGTAGTAGCCATCGTCGTCGCTGCATTCGCCATTGAGATAGGGGTCGGCCGGCCGGAAGAATCGGCTGAAACCGGGTCTGTCTACAGCGCTCCTTTGTGTCACGACAACGACCTTGCCGGCCGGCATTTCGCCGCATTCCTTGCCGGTCCTGGCGAAGAACTTGCGCTGCGGCGGGCCGGGCCTGATGCGCATGCGCGCGCCCGGCACCATCTTCGCGACCAGCATATCGGCCGTGTCGAGCAGGCGTGCGTAGCCTGGCTCTGTCTTCGGCAGGTGCTCGCCGCCGGGCGGCATCAGCTTCTCCGCACCGAGGCCGCGCAGCCGCGTGCGCAATTTGCCGGCTTCGGGATCGCCCGGATAGATCCAGCCGTCCTGGCCGAGCAGGAAGCGAGTCACGGCCGCATCCTTCTGCGCATCCGATTGGCCCGGCTTCAGCCCGAAGTCGGAATGGCAGCCCATGCAATGCTTCTCGACGAGATCCTTGCGCAGCGTCGCGAGGCGGGCGCGGTTCTGCGCATCTTTCGCGACCAGCGCCGCGAGCTGGTCGATCAGCGCCTGGCTGCGCGTGTCGCAAGGCAGCGGCGGCGGTGCATCGCCGGCGGCACGATCGATGCGGATCACGGTCTGGTTCTTGTCCTCGACCAGCCAGATCGCGCCGTCCTCCGCGACCGTCATGCCGACCGGCGCCCCTTGCGGCCTTGTACCATTGACGCGGTGCCAGCCGGAGATCAGTTCCTCGAACGGCGCCGCGGCAACCTCGCCCGCCTCGGTCTGGAAGCTCCGCGTCGGATCGGCGGCGCAGCTGACGTGGTAGCGCACCGGCGTCGGGCTCGTCCGGGGGAAGCCGTGATCGTCGACCTCGTAGATCAGCACGCGGCTGCCGGTCGGGCGATAGCCGTGCAGGCCGATCAGCAGCCGGCCCTCCAGCTCGGGGAATTTGGAGCCGCGATAGTAGAGCATCGCGAGCGGCGCACCATGCGGCGGCAATAGCGAGAGCGGCGCCTTGTAGAGCGCATTGGCGGTGCAGAGCGCCTTGTAGGTGCCGGCCTGCAGCACGTTTCTGAATTCGGGACTCGGCGTCGACAGGTCGTAGCAATACGGCCAGCCATAATGCCTGCCCTGCTCGATCGCGTTGATCTCCTCGTTCGGCTTGAAGATGTCGGGAAGATCGCGCGCATTTTCGCCCTGCAGGAAGGCATAGCCGGCGTCAGGAAATTTCGGATGCAGCGCCAGCGCCATCGAATTGCGCAGGCCGCGCGCATGGACAATGTGCGGCGGATCGGGATCTCCGGGCTTCAACGCCGGAAAGACGCCGCCGGCCGGCGGGACATACAGCCAGATCGCGGCCATCGCGGAGGCGCCCTCGGCAGCCGCACAGGGTTTGGTGATCGGCGCCCGCGTGATGCAGTCGTCGCTGTGCGAGCCGACATTGACGAACAGCCGGCCGGTCCTGTCGAAGACGAAGGGCTTGAGCGGATGCGCGCTCTCCTCGATCCTCGTGCCGTCGGGCAATGCGATCCGCCGTCCCGGCATGTGGCGGATGATGGTCTCGACCGTGCCGCGCGGATTGTCGGCGAGCGGATCAAACCGGAAGATGGTCTCCGCGGTGGAGGCGTAGAGCTTCCCGTCCGGACCGATCGCGAGGCCGAACGGATATTCGATGCCCGTCAGCAGGTTCCTGAAGCGCTGGCCCACCGGCGCGCGCGGATCGAGCAGCACAAGCCGGCCGTCCGTGTGACCCCAGCCCGCCATGTCCGCGACCACGAACAGCTCCCGACCGGGCAATTGCACGATCGCACGCGGAAACTTCAGGCCGTCCTCTTCACTCGCGACGAGGCCTGCGCAGAATCCCGGCTTCATGTCGAGCTGGATCCTGGGAAAGGCGAGATCGCCGCTGCCGCAAATCTCCGTGCCGATCGCATAGCCGCTTCTGCGCGCGGGCTCCGAGGACGCGTCCGAGGCGAGCCCGAACAGGACAGCGATGGCGCCTGCAAATGCGCGCAGACGGGATTCCCGCTGGAATGGGTGTGGTTTCACGGATGGCCTCGTGCAGTCTCCGCCAAAACTTGTTCCATGCCGGGGCAAGATCGTCCAGACGATCCATCACCCGCCTGTGATGAAACCCGACAGGCCCCAGGGCCCGACCAATCTCCGTAAAGTCACTTACCGGGTTCGACCCGAATGTTTTGCGAAGGCTTCGAATGGTATCGCTTTGCCATTCCGATCGCTTTCTTCAGGAGGCGTCCATGGTCCAGTCTCTGGTCCAGGTGTTTTTCCACTGCTCCAACACCGAGGGCATGCTGATCGACCATTCGGGCGCGGCCGTCGCCAGCCTGACCGAGGCGCGCGACCGGGCCGACCAGATCATGCGCACGATGATCCTGACGCCGGGATCCGAGGACTGGCGCGACTGGATCATCCATGTCAGCGACGATGACGGCGAGGAGATTTTCGATCTTCCCTTCGCCAACATGCTCGGCAAGCCGCACTGAGGGGCATGCCGTGCTGTTCACTTCACTGAGCCTGCTCCGCCAGCCCCTGCTCTGCGTTGCCGCCAAATGGCAGAAGCTGGTGCGGATCGCGGGTAACCCCTATCGCCCCGAATTGCACTACATGCGCGGGAAGGGTCCGAAATGGCATGCCAAGCATCGCGCCGGTCACAGGGACGCGCGCTGACGGCACGACGGCGCGCTCTCACCGGCCGGTGAAAACCGCCTTGCGCTTCTCGACGAAGGCATTGCGGCCCTCGAGGGCGTCGGCACTCGTGCGGAGCGTCGCCTGGAGCTCGATCTCGCGGCGGAACTGCGCCTCGTAGGTCGACTGCTCGCTTGCCTCGATCAGCGCGCGGGTTGCGACCAGCGCGCGTGTCGGCCCCTCGGCGAGACGGCGGGCAAGGGTCAATGCCTCCGGCATCAACTGCGCATCGTCGACCACCTGCCGGACCAGGCCGAACTCGCGGGCGCGTTCGGCGGTGAGCGGCTCGTTCAGCAACATGAGTTCGAGCGCGCGCTGACGGCCGACGAGGCGCGGCAGCAACCAGGTCGAGCCGAGATCCGGCACCAGCCCGATCCGGCTGAACACCTGGATGAAGCTCGCCGAGCGCGCCGCGACGATGATGTCGCCGGCCATCGCCAGGCTGAAACCGCCGCCGGCCGCGACGCCGTTGACGGCCACGACGACGGGCACCCGGCATTCGCGCAGCGCCTTGAAGGCGGGCCAGTAGAAGCGCATCACGCCGGCGGCGATGTCGGTGCCGAGCGCCTCCGATGCCTTCAAATTCTGCCCCGAGCAGAAACCGCGGCCTTCGCCGGTCAGGATCAGGGCGCGCACGGTGTCGTCCCGCGTCATGTCGGCGACCGAGGCGGCGAGCGCGCCAAGCAGGTCCGGCGTCATCGCGTTCAGGCTTGCCGGCTCGTCGAGCGTCAGGATGCCGACCGCGCCATCCCGCGCCTGTTTCACACCTGCCATGTCGCGTCTCCCTTTCGATGTTCTCGTTGCCCGCAATGTGCCATTCTCCGCGCGCTTCGCCAATGCGTGGCTGCGGCGCAGCGAAAACGACGCAAAATCGACGCAGAAACGACGATAGACTCGAGAGCTCAAGCGACATCATGCCCCATCAGTTCAGCCTGGCCCAAACCGTCCGCAAACCCGCCATCACGACCAAGGGGGGCATCGTCGCCGCGCAATCGCGCCGGGCCGCCGAGATCGGCGCTGAGGTTCTGGCCGCGGGTGGTGATTGCGTCGATGCGGTCGTCGCGACGACCTTCGCGCTGAACGTGCTGGAGCCCTGGAACAGCGGCATCGGCGGCGGCGGTGCCATGGTGCTCTACCGCGCCAAGGAAAACCGCTACGAGGTGATCGACTATGGCATGTCCGCACCGCAGAGCCTGCGCGCGTCGGACTATCCGCTCAGCGGCGAAGGCGCGGCGTCCGATCTGTTCCCCTGGCCGCGGGTGAAGGACGACCGCAACATCCACGGCCCCGCCGCGATCGCCGTGCCCGGCGTGGTCGCCGGCATGGAGGAGGCGCATCGCCGCCATGCCCGGCTGCCGTGGAAGGATCTGGTGGCGCCATCCGCGGCGCTCGCCGCCGAGGGCATGCTGGTCGATTGGTGGACCACGCTGATGATCACGAGTTCGGCGCCGGACCTCAGGCGCTACGCGGCCAGCGCGGCCACCTACTTCAAGAACGGCCTGCCGCCGAGCGCGCCCTGGGGCATCAAGTCGGAGACGCGGCTGCCGCTGGATCATCTCAAGGCGACGCTGGCGCATCTGGCCGAAGCAGGCCCGCGCGACTTCTACCAGGGCGATATCGCCAGGAGCATCGCCTCCGACATCAGCGCCGACGGCGGCTCGCTCTCGGTGGAGGATCTCGCCGCCTTCCGCGCGCATTCGCGCGAGCCGCTGGCGATACCCTATCGCGGCGGCAAGGTGTTCGCGACACCGGAGCTGACGGCCGGCCCGACACTGGCGCATGCGCTGCGGCTGTTGCAGCAGGCGCTGAAGCCGAACGGCACGCCCGATGCAGCCGCCTACGCCGAATATGCGGTCGCCCTGCAAGCTGCCTATCGCGAGCGGTTGAACGACATGGGCGATGCCGACGGCAAGCGCTCGCTCGGCGCCGAATATCTGGCGCCCGCCTGCACCACGCATTTCTCCGTCGTCGACCGGCACGGCAACATGGCCGCGGTGACGCAGACGCTGCTGTCGTCCTTCGGCTCGAAATATGTGACGCCGCACACCGGCATTGCCATGAACAACGGCATCATGTGGTTCGATCCGACGCCGGGCACCACCAACTCGCTCGCGCCGGGCAAGCGCTGCCTCACCAACTACACGCCCGTCATTGCCGAGGCCGGGGACGGCAGGCGTCTCGCCGTCGGCGCGTCCGGCGGACGCCGCATCCTGCCTTCCGTGATGCAGCTGCTCTCCTTCGCGATGGATTTCGGCATGGACCTCGATGCCGCCCTGCACCAGCCGCGCATCGACGCCAGCGAGGGCGACGTGGTGATCGGCGATGTCAGGCTGCCGGCGGAGGCACGCAAGACGCTCGCGGCGCGCTTCGATTACGAAGAGGCGCTGGTGCAGTCGCTGCCGCCGAAATTCGCCTGCCCGAGCGTGGTGATGCGCCAAGGCGACATCAACTCCGGCGCGGTCGAGATCTTCCAGCCCTGGGCCGACGCGGTGGCTGAGGTTTCCTGACCCGTCAACGGCCCGTCAGCTAGATCCCGAGCCGGTCGCGCACGCGTCCGGCGACGACGGCCGTGGTGACGCCCACCGGCCAGAATGCATGCAGCGGGATCGGCTTGATGCCCGTGACCGGCATGTCGATCTCGGCCTTCGCGCCGCCGATCAGGCGGCGGGCGAGCTGGGCGCCCATCGCCGTCGACAATGCGACGCCGCGGCCATTGCAGCCGAGCGAGATCAGGATGCCCTCCGCCGGCTCGTGAACATGCGGATAGTGGTCCTTGGTGATGGCGAGGCGACTGTTCCAGCCGTGGGTCCAGGCAACGCCCTTCAGCTGCGGCCACAGCCGCTCGGCATAACGGATGAGATAGGCGACGTCGTCGGGCGCGCTGATCCAGCGCATCGGGCCACGGCCGCCCATCAACAGGCGGTTCTGCTGATCGATGCGGTAATAGACCGTGATGTGTCCGCTTTCGTAGAGGACGGGGCGCGTCGGCATGATCGAGCGGGCGACCTCGTCGGAGAGCGGCGCGGTGGCCGCGATCGACGAAAACACCGGGACGATGGTGCGGCGGAGCGCGGGCCAGAGATCGTCGGTGAACCCATTGGTGGCGAGCAGCACCTTGTCGGCATGCACCACAGCGCGCGGCGTCTCGATCCGCCAGCGATTGCTGTCGCAGCGCAGCGACAACGCCGGTGTTTCGCCATGGACCTTCGCGCCAGCCGAGATCGCGGCGCGCGCGAGGCCTCTCGCGTAGCTGAGCGGATGCAGATCGCCGCCGCGGGCATCCAGCATGGCGCCGATATAGCGGTCGGTGCCGGTCATCTCGCGCAGCTGTTCGCGGTTGAGATAGGTCACCGGCATGCCGCGGCGGATGCATTGCTGCGCCGTCTTCTCGATCGCGGCGGCGCTGGCCTCGTGATAGGCCGCGCGCAGCGTTCCGTTCTGCCGCGCTTCGCAGGGGATCTGATAGCGCCGGATCAGGTCGTGGGTGAAGTTGGTGGTGCCGTAGGCGAAGTCGATCATGCGGCGGCCAAGCTCGGCGCCGAAATCGGCCTCGATCTGGTCGGGGTCGTGCTTCAGGCCGGGATTGGTGTGGCCGCCATTGTTGCCGGACGCACCCCAGCCCGGCTCCTGCGCCTCCAGCACCAGGGCCTCGACGCCCTGCTCGGCCAGATGCAGCGCGGTGGAAAGGCCGGTATAGCCGCCGCCGACGATCGCGACGGAGACGGACTTGTCGGCATCGAGCGGGGGCGTCGGCACGCGCGCCACGGCGGTGTCGGCATAGAGCGAGGGCGGCAGCGGCAGGCGCATCATGGCAGTGACCGATCAGAGAGGATGCAGCACGCGGCGCAGGAAGTCCTGCGTGCGCGGATGCTGGGGTTGATTGAGCAGCGCCTTGGCCGGGCCCTGCTCGACGATGACGCCGCCGTCGATGAACAATACGCGGTCGGCGACGTCGCGGGCAAAGCCCATCTCGTGGGTGACGACGACCATGGTCATGCCGTCATCGGCGAGCTTGCGCATCACGCCGAGCACGTCGCCGACGAGTTCTGGATCGAGCGCCGAGGTCGGCTCGTCGAACAGGATCGCCTTGGGCTGCATCGCGAGCGCCCGGGCGATGGCGACGCGCTGCTGCTGGCCGCCTGAGAGCTGCGGCGGATGCGCATCGGCCTTCTCGACGAGCCCGACCTGGGCCAGCAGCGCGCGGCCTCGCTCGAGCGCCTGGGCGCGCGCCTCCCGCTTCACGTAGAGCGGTCCCTCGATGACATTCTCCAGCGCGGTCCGGTGCGGAAACAGATTGAAGCGCTGGAACACCATCGAGACCTGGGTCCGCACCTTCACGATCGACGGCGCATCGCGGTCGACCTTCAGGCCTTCGATGCTGATGTCGCCGCGGTCGTAGCTTTCGAGACCGTTGATGCAGCGCAGGATCGTCGACTTGCCCGACCCGGACGGGCCGATGACGCAGACCACCTCGCCCTTCTCGACCCTCCCGGTGATGCCCTTGAGCACTTCGTTCGCGCCGAAGCTCTTGTGGACGTCGCGGAGCTCGATCATTTCTTGCCCGCCCGCTTCTCGAAATGACGGACCAGCAGGATCAGCGGGATGCTCATGGTGAGATACATCAGCGCGACCAGCGTGAACACGTTGGTGTTCTTGAAGGTCGAGGAGGCGATCAGCTTGCCCTGCAGCGCGAGCTCGGCGACCGTGATGGTCGAGGCCTGCGAGGAATCCTTCAGCATCATGATCATGACGTTGCCGTAGGGCGGCAGCACGATGCGCACCGCCTGCGGCAGCACCACGCGGCGCATGGTCAGCCACCAGCCCATGCCGATCGACTGCGCAGCCTCGATCTGGCCCTTGTCGATGGCCTCGATGCCGGCGCGGAAGTTCTCGGCCTGATAGGCCGAATAGGCGATGCCGAGTCCGAGGATCGCGGCCTGCAAGGCCGACAGCGTGACGCCGAGATCGGGCATCACGAAGTAGAGGTAGAACAGCAACACGATGATCGGGATGCCGCGGATCACGTTGATCAGGCTGGCGCTGAGCAGCGACAGCGCCTTGATGCCGGAGACCCGCATCATGGCCCAGACCAGACCCAGCACCGTCGAGAGCAGCAGAGAGCCGATGGTGACGACGATCGTCAGCGCGACGCCGTTCATCAGGATCGGGAAGAACTCGACGGCGTCGTGGAGGAAGCCCTTCATCGGGACGCTTTCGATCGGCCTCGATCAGCCACGCCTGGTCAGCCCTGGGCCTTGAGGCCCCATTTATCGAGGATCTTGTCGACGGTGCCGTTGGCCTTGAGCTTCGCCAGCGAGGCGTTGATCTTGGCGAGCAGCGCGGTCTCGCCCTTGCGCACGCCGATGCCGACCGAACCGACGGTGACGGGCTTGTAGCCGTCGACGAGACGCACTTCGGGGAAGCCGCCCTGCTTCAGGTTGTAGGCGAGGATCGGATAGTCGGCATAGCCGGCCTTCAGGCGGCCGGTGTTCACGTCGCGCAGGATGTCGGGGATGGTGTCGTAGGCCTTGACGTCGGCGAACAGGCCGGACTTCTTCAGCGCATCGACGAAAGCTGTGCCGACCTGGGCGCCGACCGTTTCGCCCTTCAGATCCTCCTGCGTGGCATAGGCCTTGGTGTCGGTCTTCGGCACCACGAGGCCCTCGCCATAGCTGTAGATCGGATCGGAGAAGTCGACGACCTCCTTGCGCGGCGGCGTGATGAACATCGCCGCCGCGATGATGTCGATCTTGCTCGACGTCAGCGACGGGATCAGCGTCGAGAACTGCATCGGCTCGATCTGCACGTTGAAGCCGGCGTCCTTGCCGACCTCGGTGATCAGATCGACCATGATGCCCTGGATGGTGTTGGTCTTGGTGTCGAGGAAGGTGAAGGGAATGCCTGTCGGCGTCGAACCGACCTTCAGCACCTGTTGCGCCGAGGCCGGCGCGCAGGCCACCATCGCGAGCGCCGCGATCGCGGCGAGACCAAAACGCTTCATCGCATCCCCCTTTGGGTCCGGCCGGCGCGGCGCTCGCAAATGTCGTGATCGCAGACGTTGCGGGCCAAGCCGTTTCGGC
Organism: uncultured Bradyrhizobium sp.; assembly: GCA_964423245.1. Lineage (GTDB taxonomy): Bacteria > Pseudomonadota > Alphaproteobacteria > Rhizobiales > Xanthobacteraceae > Bradyrhizobium. Next base: position 145,458 of record CAYREH010000011.1, read on the forward strand.
CTATTTTCACCAATATGAAAATTTGGTCACACTTTCGCAGGTGATGCAAGCGGTTTTCATGCACATGAAGGAAGCGGTTTGACGTGAGCGGTGGCAAAAGAATGCGCAGACCGGCCGCCGCAAAGCCGGCCACGAAGGTGAAGGCCAAAGCCAAGGCCGGCGCGCGGACGGTCGTCAAGCCGACGGAGCCGGCCGTGGACGTCACGGTCGGGCGCCGCATCCGCGATCTCCGCCGCGTCAGGCAATTCTCGCTCGAAACGATTGCCGCACGCACGAATCTGTCGATCGGCTTCCTCAGCCAGATCGAGCGCGGCCTGTCGTCGCCGTCGCTGCGCGTGCTGGCCACGCTCGCGGACGTGCTCGGCGTCGGCATCGCCGCGCTGTTCGGCGCGAGCCCGAGCGCCGAGGGCGCCTCCGACCAGGTGGTGACGCGCGGCCAGCAGCGGCCGGAGCTCAAACTGTGGCGCACCGGCGTGTCGAAACAATTGCTGAGTCCGGCGAGCGCCGACAACAAGCTCAATCTGTTCCTGGTGCATCTGGAGCCCGGCGGCTCCACCGGCGACGAGCTCTACACCCATGACGGCGAGGAAGCCGGCCTCGTGCTCGACGGCGAGATGATGCTGACCGTGGACAGCGAGACGTGGTCGCTGAAATCAGGCGACAGCTTCCGGTTTGCAAGCCGCAGACCACACCGGTTTTCCAATCCGGCGCAGGATGCGAAGGCCGTGGTGCTGTGGGTGAATTGCGTGACGGGTGCGAACTAGGGCTGCTCCCCCCTCACGACCCCGTCATCCCGAGGCGCGAGCGAAGCGAGCTTCGAAGGATGCGCGGCCCCGCCACCTCAGGTGACGGTGATGGAGAGTCCACAAGTCGCCGCCACGCCGTCATTGCGAGAAGCGGTTGCGACGAAGCCATCCAGATTTTCTCCGCGGACAGATTCTGGATTGCTTCTGCGCTCGCAATGACAGCCGGATCAAGCCTCACCCGAACCGGTGATTATACCGATCCACCGTCAGCGCACTCACATCGATATCCGGCTTCTTGCCCGACAGCATGTCCGCGAGCACACGTCCCGAACCGCAGGACATGGTCCAGCCCAGCGTGCCGTGGCCGGTGTTGAGGTGCAGATTGGCGTATTGCGTCGGACCGATCACGGGCGGACCGTCCGGCGTCATCGGACGCAGGCCGCTCCAGAACGTCGCCTTGGCGAGATCGCCGCCGCGCGGAAACAGGTCCGTGAGGGAGTGATCGAGCGTGGCGCGGCGGGCGTCGTAGAGCTTGGTCGAGAAGCCGGAGATTTCGGCGGTGCCGCCGACGCGGATGCGATCGCCGAGGCGGGTGATCGCGACCTTGTAGCTCTCGTCCATCACCGTCGATTCCGGCGCGCCGGCCGCGTCCTTGATCGGGACCGTGATCGAATAGCCCTTGACCGGATAGACCGGCAGCGAGATGCCGAGCGGCGCGACCAGCCGCGACGACCAGCTTCCGAGCGCAAGCACGTAAGAATCGGCCTGCAGCATGCCGGCGCTGGTCACGACGCCGCTGACGCGCGCGCCGTCGGTGACGATGCGGTCGATCCCGGTGTTGAACAGGAAACGCACGCCGAGCGCTTCGGCGTGTTTCGCCAGCGCCTGCGTGAACATGTGGCAGTCGCCGGTCTCGTCCTGCGGCAGGCGAAGTCCGCCGACGAACTTCTCCCTCACGCCGGCAAGCGCCGGTTCGACCGCGATGCAGCCCTCGCGGCTCAGCGTCTCGTAGGGCACGCCGTATTGCTTGAGCACGGCGATGTCCTCCGCCGTCCCGTCGAGCTGTGCCTGGTAGCGGAACAGCTGCAGCGTGCCTTGCGCGCGCTCGTCATATTGGATGCCGATGTCGCGGCGCAGGTCGCGCAGGCAATCGCGGCTGTATTCCGCGATCGGGATCATCCGGCTCTTGTTGATCGCATAACGCGCGCTGGTGCAGTTGCGCAGCATCTTGGTGAGCCAGACCCACATCACCGGATCGAGCTTCGGCCGGATCACCAGCGGACCGTGCTTCATCAGAAGCCACTTCACCGCCTTCACCGGCACGCCGGGACCGGCCCAGGGCGACGAGTAACCGGGCGAGACTTCGCCGGCATTGGCGAAGGACGTCTCCAGTGCCGGCTCCGGCTGGCGGTCGACGACCGTCACCTCATGGCCGGCACGCGCGAGGTAGTAGGCAGAGGTGACGCCGATGACACCGCTGCCGAGGATCAGAACTTTCACGTTGGATCAGACTCCTGCGGCCTCACTCCGGCCGCTGCACGACGATAACAGTGCAGCGGCGGGAGCAATTATCAGGCCACCCGCTTGATGGCATCACCCAGGATCGAGACCATCTCGTCGATGTGGCTCTTCTCGACGATGAGCGGGGGCGACATCGCGAACGTGTCGCCGGCGGTGCGGATGTAGAGACCGCGATTGAAGCAATCGACCATGGTCTCGTAACCGCGCGCGCCCGGCGCATCCTTGCGCGGCGCCAGTTCGACCGCGCCCATCAGGCCGACATTGCGGATGTCGATGACGTTCGGATGATCCCTGAGCTGATGCAGCGCATCGCGCCAGTAGCCGGCCATCTCCGCGCCGCGGGTCAGCAGGCCCTCGTCACGGTAGATGTCGAGCGTGGCAAGGCCTGCGGCGCATGCCACCGGATGTGCGGAATAGGTATAGCCGTGGAACAGCTCGATCACGTTCTCGGGCCCGTTCATCATCGCGTCGTGCACCTTGCGGCTGGCAAACACAGCGCCGCAGGGCACGGTGCCGTTGGTGATGCCCTTGGCGGTGCCCATCAGGTCCGGCGTCACGCCGAAATATTGAGCCGCGAAGGGCGCGCCAAGCCGACCGAATCCGGTGATGACCTCGTCGAAGATCAGCAGGATGCCGTGCTTGGTGCAGAGCTCGCGCAGCCGCTGCAGATAGCCCTTGGGCGGCGGCAGCACGCCGGTCGAACCCGGCACCGGCTCGACGATCACGGCCGCGATGGTCTCCGCGCCGTGCAGGGCCACCAGCCGCTCGACGTCGTCGGCGAGCTCGGCGCCATGCTCCGGCAGATCCTTCGCGAAGGCGTTGCGGGCGAGATCGTAGGTGTGGCGGATGTGGTCGACATAGGGAAGATGGACCGGGAAGCCCTTGCGGTTGTTGACCATGCCGCCGACCGACATGCCGCCGAAGCCGACGCCATGATAGCCGCGCTCGCGGCCGATCAGCCGGGTCCGCGTCGGCTGGCCGACGGCGCGCTGATAGGCCAGCGCGATCTTCAGCGCCGTGTCCGCCGATTCAGATCCCGAATTGGTGAAGAAGACGCGGTCGAGCCCCTGCGGGGCGATCTCGGCGAGGCGGCGGGCGAAATCGAACGCGATCGGATGGCCCATCTGGAAGGAGGGCGCGAAGTCCAGCGTCATCAGCTGCCGCTCCACCGCCGCGGCGATCTGGCGGCGGCCGTGGCCGGCGTTGACGCACCAAAGACCGGCCGAGCCGTCGATGACCTTGCGTCCGTCGACGCTGGTGTAGTGCATGCCCTCGGCCGACGAGAACAGGCGGGGCTCCTGCTTGAACTGGCGGTTGGCCGTGAACGGCATCCAGAACGAATCGAGTTGCAGGGTGTTCGGAATCTGATGAACGGTCACGGCGGCGCTCCTTTGCTGGCTCCCTAGCCGGACCACGTTGGGGAGCCCACAACAAGTCCTTTTCTGATCGGATGCAACCCATTGATCTGACAGGGTCAGTCGGGCCATATTTGCGCGATCCGCAACACCTGCAACACGGGATCCCAGGATATGAGCGTCGACATCGGCGGCCGGCTGCGATTCATCCGGGCCCGGCACAAGCTGTCGCAGCGGGAATTGGCCAAGCGCGCCGGCGTCACCAATTCGACGATTTCGCTGATCGAGTCCAACCAGATGAACCCGTCGGTCGGCGCCCTCAAGCGCATCCTGGACGGCATTCCGATGGGGCTCGCCGAGTTCTTCGCGCTGGAGCCGGAGTCGAAGCGCAAGATCTTCTACCGCGCCGAGGAGCTCACCGAGGTCGGCAAGAAGCCAATCTCCTTTCTGCAGGTCGGCGACAATCTGTTCGGCCGCAGCCTGCAGATCCTGAAGGAGCGCTACGAGCCCGGCAGCGATACCGGACGCGTCCACCTCGTTCATGACGGCGAGGAAGGCGGCATCGTGATCTCGGGCAAGCTCGAGGTCACCGTCGAAGACGAGCGCCGCATCCTCAATCCCGGGGATGCCTATTATTTCGAGAGCCGCCGCCCCCACCGCTTCCGCTGCGTCGGCGGCAAGCCGTGCGAGGTGATCTCGGCCTGCACGCCGCCGACGTTCTGACCGGACGGGGGCGGCCCCGGCCGCGTCCTGAACCGGGACAAGGGAGACTGCGACCAAGGACCAGACCGGTTCTCCTGCCCCGGGATTTGCCATGTCCATTCGCCTCCGCACAGTCCTGCTCACGGCGGCGCTGCTGTCTGCACCAGCCAGCGCCCGGGCGCTCGACGACGACCTCCGTGCCTTCAGCCGCGGGCCGACGGCGCTGACCTTGTGCAGCGAGAGCAACTCCAGCAGGGTCAAGCCGGCGGTCTGCAAGGACAGGGGCTACGACAAGCTGGTTGCGGCGATCAATGGCGCGTTCGACGCGGCGCTCGCCCGGACACCCGCCAATATCCGGCCGCTGCTCAAGCGCGATCAGGTCTGGTTCAACGAGATGATCCCCGGCGCGGTCGACATCGTCGAGGAGATGGACGATGGCGAATTGCGCGATGCTTTTGTATCGACGCTGCGCCAGCGCGCGGCCACGCTCGACCAGATCGCAGCTGGCTTCGGGCGCAGCGGCGTCGCGGGCACGTGGCGAAACGCGTTCGGCACGGCGGTCATCGCCAGCGACGGGAGTGGCGGGTTCAAGCTCGCGCTCGACATCAGCGTGAATTACGGCAGCGACAAGCACCGGGACTGCAAGCTGAACATCGCCGTGACCCCCTCGGCGAACGGCTGGATCGGCGGCACCATTGCGGCAGCGGGCATTGGGTCTGCAGATGCATCGCCGGAGATCAAGCTTCGCCGCCAGGGTGAGACGCTGCGCATCGTCATGTCCGACCGCCACCAATTCACCGACGCCGGGGATGGATGCGATGATCTGTGGCAGATCACGGGCACCTATTTCGCGACCGGGGCGGCGGATCAGGCGGACAAGGCCGAGACATCCTTTGTCGCGCCCACGTTCGACTGCACGAAGCCGGACACGGCGACCGAGGAGGAAATCTGCTCCGATCCCGACCTCGCCGCCAACGATCAGCGCTTGAACCGCGCCTGGAAGGCGCTGCTGCCGCGGCTCGACGATGCAACGCGGCGCGCGTTGATGGAGGACCAGCGAAACTGGCTGCAGGCGCAGACGCTGCAATTCCCGGAGTTCCTGCACCCGGCCTGGGAGAAGCGAACGTCGGACATGCACTACACGGCCGATGCACGCGACCATGTCGATGGCCTGCAGCGGGAGCGGATCGCACTGCTGGAAGGCTTCGACGAGACGCGCAAGGGGCTTGCCGGGATCTGGCTCGCCTACAACGCGATCATCAAGATCGATGTCGAGAAGGACGGCCGCCTCACTGCAAAAGGCTGGAAGTGGGACCAGGGCGACTGGAAGGCCGGCTGCGAGTACGACATGAAGGGGAAGGTCGCCGGCAACACGTTCCGCTCAAACGAGCAGCGCCGGAATCCGGACACGCTGGAGCGCGACCGCGCCATGCTGATCGTGAATCGCCAGGACGACATGTTCGCGAAGAAGCGCTCCGGCAAGGACGATGACGACGAAGCGAAGTGCCGTCGCCGCCGCGACATTTCGTCGACAGCGCGGCTGTTTCCGGCACGACCCTCTCCAGATATCGACAGCATGCAGGGCTCGATCCGCTAGCGCGGGTCGAGCCGCTTGCAAATCGGAGGCGCTGACCGGCGCGATGTGCTAGGATGGGTACCGCCGGGACATCAACGCGGAGCCTGTCATGCGCCTTGCCGCCCTGCTCGTCGTTTTCAGCCTTGTCCTTCCTGTCATGCCCGCGCACGCCGGCGATGTCGCCGCCGCGCAGGGCGTGATCCGCGCCCAGGAGCAGGCCTTCGGCCGCGACGATGCGGCGGGGGCCTATTCCCATGCCGCGCCGGCGATCCGGGAGATTTTCCCCGCGCCCGACATCTTCATGTCGATGGTGCAGAACGGCTACCCCCCGGTCTACCGGCACAAGAGCTTCGAATTCGGCGAGAGCAGGAGCGAAGGCAGCTCGATCGCCCAGCGCGTGCACATCGTCGACGCGAATGGCGAGGCCTGGGAAGCACTCTACACGCTCGAGCAGCAAGCGGACGGCAGCTACAAGATCACCGGTTGCTCGCTGCTGAAGGTCGGCCAGGAAGCCTAGGCCGCCAGAGGCGGGCCGGTCCGCGCCGTATTCATCCGCGCGCGGATCAAAAGCGTGACGACGATGGCGACGTTGACGGCATTCCAGGCGACGCCGTTGGCGAAGGCCGCGCCATAGGAGCCGGTGGCGTCGAAGATGATGCCCGAGACCCAGCCGCCGAACGACATGCCGAACACGGAGGCAAAGATCACGATGCCGACGCGCGTGGCCGCCTGGCTCGCGGGCATCGCCTCGCGCACGATGATGGCATAGCTCGGCACGATGCCGCCCTGGAACAGACCGAACATCGCGGAAATGACGTAGAGCGAGGTCAGGCTGTCGAAAAACAGGTAGAAGAACAGCGCAAAGCCCTGCGCGAGCGAGCCGATCAGCAGCGTGCGGATGCCGCCGATCTTGTCGGCGAGATAGCCGGAGCCGATCCGGCTGATGATGCCGCAGGCCATCATCAGCGACAGCATCTCGGCGCCGCGCGCGACGCCATAGCCGAGATCGCCGCAATAGGCGACGATATGCACCTGCGGCATCGCCATCGCCACGCAGCAGGCGATCGCGGCGACCGAGAGCAGCACCGTGAGCGTGTTGGTCGAGAGCCCGAGTTCCACCGCCGGCGGCGCGGCATTGGCGTGGTTGCGGACCTTGTCGTCGCCCATCTGCGCCCGCAACAGCCAGACCAGGACCGACATCAGGAAGACGCAGGCGAGGCCGATGCCGACATGCGTGTACCGCCAGCCGATCGTCCGCATGCCCCAGCTGATGAGCGGCGGCCAGATCGTCCCGGCGACGTAATTGCCGCTGGCAACGATGGTCACGGCGAGGCCGCGATAGCGCTCGAACCAGTGCGAGGCCTCCGCCATCAGCGGCGCGAAGGTCGCGGAGGTGCCGAGCCCGATCAGGAAATAGGCCGCGACGAACTGCCAGAGCACGCCCGACAGGCCGGCAAGCACATTGGCGACGCCGAGAAAGGCGATGCTGATCGCCATCGCCGGCACGATGCCGAAGCGGTCGGTGATCTTGCCGGCGATCACGCCGCCGAGCCCGAACCCGAACATCATCATCGTGAAGGCGAGCGACACGGCGCCGCGCGTCGCCGCGAACTCGGCCTGCACGGCGGGAAGCACCACGACGACGGCCCACATGCCGACACCGCCGATCGAGCCGATCAGAAGGGCGAGCAGCAGCCGCATCCAGGCCTGACCTGAGTCGGGCGCGAAAGCAGCGGATTTCTGTCCTGGATGATTTGGTGCGTGCACGCGCGGGACCATGTTCGCTGATCGCCTCCCGGTCAAGCTTTGTGCCGCGATAATGGGCATGCGCGGTGCGCTGCGGTAGGAAGAGCTTGGCGAAGGCACGATTTCCGTTTAGTTTGCACCTTGCGTGTGCATTCGACTGGCGCGGAGCGAATTTGCGGCAATTGACACGATCGATGCGGAGACGGATGGGGTGGCTGGTCGCCATCGCCTATCTGTTCTGTATGCTCGCGCCGGCCGCCGCACTTGCCTGGGGCACCGGTCCGGCACCGTGCCTTGCCGAAGGCCTCGTCCAAGAAGCGCTGCTCGCGGATCTCGTTCCCGCGCATCAGCACATGCAGGCCGGCCACGATCACGCGACGCCGCACGATCATGCCATGCATGCCGACCACCACGGCGCAGCGCAGGATCAATCCGGCACGCATCATCATGACGGCAAGGGCAGGCAGGGTCCCTGCTGCGCGATGATGTGCGTGAGCGCGCTGCCGTCCGACCTGCCCGACGTCTCCAAGCCGGCACTGCCGACCTCGGCCTGCGCGCCCGACATCGTCGCGCGCCTGCACGGCGAGGCGCCGCCCCTGCTCTACCGTCCCCCGATCGCCTGATCTCACGGTCATGGTTCGAGGCGACGCGCGTGACGCGCGCGCGCGCCTTTGCTCATCCGACAGATCAGGGACATTCCATGCAAATGCCTTCCGGCGCGAAGGCCGCCGCTGCTCGTTCGGCGCGCGGGCTTCACTCTCCGTTGATGCGGCTGCTGCCGCCCGCGCTCGCGCTGCTGCTGAGCGGCTGCATGCCGGCGACGACGTCGCAGACGCGCGGCGATCCGGCCGATCCCGCGGCAAGGGTCGCCCCCGTCGGCTATCGCCCGACCACCGAACCCTATACCCGCCTGCGGCCGGCGGAACCGGCACCGTGGCGGGCGCGCAACGATGAAGCTGCGCCACAAGCGCCTGCGAAAGACTAGGGGCGCGCCATGATCCCGTATCGTACAGGCGTCCTGCTCGTCCTTGCCGCCATCGGTCTCGCCGGCTGCGCCGCCTTCTCGCCCGAAGGCGGCATCGGCGCGGTCTCGGAGCTGACCAGCCAGGCCATCGACAAGGACGTCGCATTCGTCCGCTCCCGGGAGGGCGCGGAGGCCGTCGACGCCAGGCTCCGCCGGCTGCTCGCACGCCCGCTCGGCATGGATGCGGCCGTGCAGGTCGCGCTGCTCAACAACAAGGGCCTGCAGGCCGCCTACAACGATCTGGCGCTGGCCGAGACCGACCTCGTCGAGCAGAGCCTGCCGCCCAGTCCCGTGTTCTCCGTCTCGAGGATCGCGGGCGGCGGCGCCAGCGAGATCGAGCGCCAGGTGGTCGGCGACATCCTGGCGCTGGCGACGCTGCCGTTCCGCTCCGAGATCGCGCGCGAGCGTTTCCGCCAGGCGCAGCTGCGCGCGGCGCTCGCGACCCTGCGGCTCGCCGCCGACGTCCGGCGCAGTCATGTCCGCAGCGTCGCCGCCAATGAACTCGTGGCGCTGCTGACGGATGCGAAGTCGACGGCCGAATCGACCGCACAGCTCGCGGTGAAGCTCGGCGAGACCGGCGCGCTCAACAAGCTCGACCAGGCCCGCGAGCAGGTGTTCTACGCCGAGACCACCGCCGATCTCGCCGCCGCGCGGCAGGCCGCGTCGAGCGCGCGCGAGCGGCTGGCGCGGCTGATGGGGCTGTGGGACGACGGGCTCGACTTCCGCCTGCCGAACCAGTTGCCGGCCCTGCCGCGCCGTCCGCTGGCGCTGCCCTCGATCGAGGCGGACGCGGTGGCCCACCGCATCGACCTGCAGATGGCCCGGCTCGAGCTCGCCGCGCTCGCCCGGTCGCTCCAGCTCACCGAGGCGACGCGCTTCGTCACGCTGCTCGATCTTGCCGGGATCGAACGCCGGACCCAGGATCCGGAAAGCACGCCGTTCCGCGAGCGCGGCTTCGACGTCCAGTTCCAGATCCCGATCTTCGACGGCGGCGAGGTGCGGATGCGCCAGGCGACGGAGACCTACAACCGCGCCTTCAACCGGCTGACGGAACGCGCCGTCAACGTGCGCTCGGAAGCCCGCGACGCCTATCGCTCCTATCGCTCGGCCTACGACATCGCGAGCCACTATCAGCGGGAGATCCTGCCCCTGCGCCGGATCATCACCGAGGAGATGCAGCTGCGCTTCTCGAGCATGCAGGTCGACATCTTCGCGCTGCTCACGGAGGCACGGCAACGCCTCGCCTCGCTGCGCGGCGCGATCGACGCCAGGCAGAAATTCTTCCTCGCCCAGTCCGAGTTGCAGACCGCCGTCAATGGCGGCGGGCTCGCGGGCGGCGACATTCCAACCAGCATCGCCGCGGCAGCGCCTGCCGCCGGCGGCCATTGAAAGGAAGCCTGACATGTTTTCCCGCCGAGGATTTCTGGGCACTGCGGCACTGGTCAGCGCCACCGCGATTCAAGGCCGCGTCCAGGCGGCGTCGATTCCGGAAGCGCCGACCATGGACAAGGCGGTGATGCAGCCGCCGCTGCATCCCACAGCCGGCCCCGACTATCGCCCGGTCGTGACGCTCAACGGCTGGACGCTGCCATTTCGCATGAACGGCGACTGGAAGGAATTCCATCTGGTCGCCGAGCCGGTGGTGCGCGAATTCGCCGACGGCATGAAGGTCAATCTGTGGGGCTATAACGGCCAGTCGCCGGGCCCGACCATCGAGGCCGTCGAAGGCGACAAGGTGCGCATCTTCGTCACCAACCGCCTGCCCGAATACACCAGTGTGCATTGGCACGGCATGATCGTGCCGAGCGGCATGGACGGCGTCGGCGGCCTCACCCAGCCGCACATCCCACCCGGCAGGACCTTCGTCTACGAGTTCGAGATGAAACGAAGCGGAACGTTCATGTACCACCCGCATTCCGACGAGATGGTCCAGATGGCCATGGGCATGATGGGCATGATCGTCGTGCATCCGCGCGACCCCGCCTTCCGTCCGGTCGACCGCGACTTCGTCTTCGTGATCAGCACCTACCGCGTCGATCCCGGCACCTATTTGCCGAAGGTCAACGAGATGACCGAGTTCAACATGTGGACCTGGAACGCGCGGGTGTTTCCGGGCATCGATCCGCTGCCGGTGCGGCTCGGCGACAGGGTGCGCGTGCGCATCGGCAATCTCAGCATGACCAACCATCCGATTCATCTGCACGGCCACAGTTTTGCGGTGACCTGCACCGACGGCGGCTGGATTCCGGAGACCGCGCAAATTCCGGAGACGACGACCGACGTGCCCGTCGGCGCGGTGCGGGTGTTCGACGTGCTCGCCGACAATCCCGGCGACTGGGCGTTCCACTGCCACAAGTCGCACCACACCATGAATGCGATGGGCCATGACATGCGCAACCTGATCGGCGTGTCGCGCAAGGATCTGGCCAGGGCGGTCGGCAAGCTCGCCCCCGACGCCATGGTGATGGGCCATACCGGCATGGCGATGGGCAACATGGAAATGCCCGCGCCGGACAACACGCTGCCGATGATGACCGGCACCGGCCAGTTCGGACCGATCGAGATGGGCGGCATGTTCACGGTGATGAAGATCCGCGAGGACCTCGCCCGCGACGATTACCGCGATCCCGGTCCGTACAGATTCCCGCAAGGCACCGTCGCCTACGAGGTCGCGGCGCCGGCCGCGGAGCCGGCCCGGCACAAACCGGGCACCGCGCCGATGAAGCACAGGATGTGAGCGTTTCGATGAACCGCCAATGGGAGACCACGATGAAGACCACGATCAGGCTCGGGCTCGCGCTGGCCGCGCTTGGATCCGCACCGGTGCTTGCCCACGACAAGCACGGGCACGGAAACTATTCGGCCGGCGAGCCCGGCGATCCCGGGAAGCCCGCCCGCACCATCGAGATCCTGATGAACGAGATGGACTACACACCCGCCCGCATCGAGGTCAGACGCGGCGAACAGATCCGCTTCGTGCTGCGCAATGTCGGCAAGGAGGACCACGAATTCCTGCTCGCCACCACGAAGGAGAATCTCGCGCATGCGGTGGAGATGAAGAAGCATCCGCACATGGAGCACGACGATCCCAATGGCGTGCGGCTCGCGCCGAACAAGACCGCCGAGATCCTCTGGAAATTCAGCAAGGCCGGCACGTTCGAATTTTCCTGCCTGATTCCCGACCACCGCGACTCCGGCATGGTCGGCCACGTCACCGTCAAGTAACGAAGGGAGACCGCGATGAACCGCATCATTCGTATCGCTGCCGCGCTGGCGCTGACGTTGAACATGACTACGGGAGCCCTCGCGGCCGAGGGGGCCGCGATCGGCGGCGAGGTCAGGAAAATCGACGAGGGCGCCGGCAAGATCACGCTGAAGCACGGCCCCGCGAAGAGCCTCGGCATGGATGAACCGATGACGATGGTCTACCGGGTCAAGGACCCTGCTTTGCTCAAGCAGGTCAAGGTCGGCGACAAGGTGACCTTCGAGGCCGAGGAGGCGGCGTCCGGCTACACCGTGACCCGGATCCAGAAGGCGAAGTAGGGCGACGGCGTCGCTTCCATCCATGCGGACCGGCCACCTCTACGGCGCGATGGCCGGGCCTGTCCCGGCCATCCACGCCGGTCCGACGCGCCACGAAGACGTGCAGGCCCGGGACAGGGCCGGGCATGACGCTCTCAGCACGGCCCGACCCCCGCCTCGCCGCCCCCCCTTGCCACCCCCTTTGACGCACCCGCCGTTAACCCTTTGCTAACCATACACCGGGCAAAAATTGCCGGGTGAAGTCGAGTGTCGTCAGCCGCGTAGAACGGGAGAGCCCCCGTGGACGCCAGTGCGGTGCCTCACTTTCGGAATGGCGGCCCATCGGCCGCCGCGCAGACGTTCGGGGCGCGCGGACGGCAATCGCGCGGGGAGGCTGTAGGCATGGTCGACATCACGGCGGGACAGGGTGCAGGTCCCACGAAACCCAGCATCCCCTCCCTGAACGACATCGTCACCGTCCTCAAGCGGGGCGACATCGCGCTGGCGCTCGGCGTCCTCACCATCCTGGTGGTGCTGATCCTGCCGCTGCCGGCGATCGTGCTGGACCTGTTCCTGGCGATCTCGATCACGCTGTCGATCCTGATCCTGATGACCTCGCTGTTCATCCAGGCGCCGCTCGAATTCTCGGCCTTTCCGACCATCCTGCTGATCTCGACCATGCTGCGCCTGTCGCTCAACATGGCCTCGACCCGGCTGATCCTGTCGCATGGCCACGAGGGCACGGCCGCCGCCGGTCACGTCATCGAGGCCTTCGGCAGCTTCGTGATGGGCGGCAATTTCGTCATCGGCATCATCGTCTTCGCCATCCTGATCATCGTCAATTTCATCGTCATCACCAAGGGCTCGGGCCGTATCGCCGAAGTCGCTGCGCGCTTCCACCTCGACGCCATGCCCGGCAAGCAGATGGCGATCGACGCCGACCTCTCCGCCGGCCTGATCGACGAAGCCGTGGCCAAGCAGCGCCGCAAGGAGCTGGAGGACGAGAGCGGCTTCTTCGGCGCGATGGACGGTGCCTCGAAATTCGTCCGCGGCGACGCCATCGCCGGCCTGTTGATCGTCTTCATCAACGTCATCGGCGGCATGATCATCGGCGTCGCGCAGCAGGGCATGTCCTTCGTCGACGCCGGCCGCAGCTACACGCTGCTGACCGTCGGCGATGGCCTCGTCACCCAGGTGCCGGCGCTGATCGTCTCGACCGCCGCCGGCCTGCTCGTCTCCAAGGCCGGCGTCTCCGGCGCCGCCGACAAGGCGCTGATGAAGCAGTTCTCCGGCTATCCGCAGGCGCTGGCGATGTCCTCGGCGGTGATGCTGGTGCTCGCCGCGCTGCCGGGCATTCCGACCCTGCCCTTCCTCGCGCTCGGCATCGGGGCCGGCGCGCTGGCCTGGAACGCCCGCAATCGCAACCGCGTCACCGCCCGCGCCGCCGAAGTCGCCAAATCCGCCCCGGCGGCGGGCCAGCCCGGCGCCCCCGGCGCGGCCGCGGCCGAGGAGCCGATCTCGGCGGCGCTCAAGATCGACGACCTCAAGATCGAACTCGGCTATGCGCTGCTGCCGCTGGTCAACGGCCCCGACGGCACCGACCGCCTCACCGAGCAGATCAAGGCGCTGCGCCGCTCGCTGGCGATCGAGATGGGCTTCGTGATGCCGGCGGTCCGCATCCTCGACAACGTCCAGCTCGAAGCCAACACCTACGTCATCAAGATCAAGGAGGTCGACGCCGGCACCGGCAAGATCTGGCCAAACCAGTTCATGGTCATGGACCCCGGCGGCAGCCAGGTCCAGGTGCCCGGCATCCACACCACCGAGCCGACCTTCGGCCTGCCCGCGACCTGGGTCGATGCCAGCCTCAAGGAGGAAGCCTCGCTCAAGGGCTACACCGTGGTCGACGCCGCCACCGTGCTCTCGACCCACCTCACCGAGCTGCTCAAGGCCAACATGTCCGACCTGTTGTCCTATGGCGAGGTGCAGAAGCTGCTCAAGGAGCTGCCGAAGGAGCAGAGCGAGCTGGTCAAGGACATCGTCCCCGGCCAGGTCACGGTCTCCGGCATCCAGCGCGTGCTGCAATTGCTGCTGGCCGAGCGCATCTCGATCCGCGATCTCTCGACCATCCTCGAGGGCATCGCCGATTCGCTCGCCTTCTCGCGCAATCCCGCCACCATGGTCGAGCACGTCCGGGCCCGGCTGGCGCGGCAGATCTGCGCCCAGAACACCTCCTATGCCGGCTATCTGCCGCTGATCGCGCTGTCGGCGAAATGGGAGCAGGCCTTCGCCGAATCCATCATCGGCCAGGGCGAGGAGCGCAGCCTCGCGATGCAGCCGTCGAAACTGTCGGAATTCATGACCGCCGTGCGCGAGGCCTTCGAGCGCGCGGCCCGGGAAGGCGAGGCGCCGGTGCTGGTCACCTCTGCGGCGATTCGTCCCTTCGTGCGCTCGCTGGTGGAGCGGTTCCGCGCCCAGACCACCGTGCTGTCGCAGGCCGAAATCCACCCGAGGGCGCGCCTGAAAACGGTCGGAAGCGTCTGATTTGCCTTAAGAACCGGTGTGTTTTTCGGCCACAGGCAAATGGTTTTTGAGTTCCTGGCGCCTTGTGGACCAGATCTGGGAAAAGCTGCCCAAAGCCACATTACATCTTTGAAATAATTTGATTATTAGCCGATCAAACCCCGTTTTTGATCGCGACTCTTCACGTCCTGTCACGCTCTTGTGATGGCCTCTTGGGAACGAATCCGTCCAATACTAGGTTGTTGGGCATCGGAAGCATGAACCTGCCTGATCGGGCTGGCGACTATTCCGGTGGATGGCGGCAGGAGGCTTCCATGAACCACTCGATTTACAGCGCAGATCGCTCGACGCACCTGAAGATCGTGATCGTCGCCCTGGTTGCAGGGATCGCCGTCGCAGGTCTCGGCATCGGCGCGCGGCTTGGTTCGGACGAAGGCCTGACGCAGACGGCCCGCGTCATGAAGGCCGGCAAGCCGGTTGCAATCACCTCTTCGAACACCTCGATCGTTCGCTAGGAGACACGAGTTTCTTGAATTCACGCGGCTCTTTACCAGCCCCCCAAAGTCGCCACGTGGATAAGTAGACGACCCCAACCCCAAGTCGACTACGGAAAGCGCCCGCCCCCCACGGGCGCTTTCTCATGTCTGGGGTCTGGTTCCTGCTGCCGGCGCGCGGATCGCGACGAGGTCATGGTCCCGCGCCGCGCGTGAGCGGGCGCCATAGGTCGGCGGCGGCGCCTGCACGGTGGGCGCTGCGGCAGCGAACAGATCGTCCTTTGCGCCGGTGAGCGGCGGATAGATGCGCTGGCGATTGATGATCTCCTTGGTCGCCTTTGCGGCCGCGCCGGTGGTGCGGACCTCGCGATCCCAGCCCTCCATATAGAGCGCGCCCCATTTGCCGAGATCGAGCACGGTGACGTACCAGTCGATCCGCAGCGGCAGCATCGGCAGTCCGACCAGATCGGCCACCACATTGTGGCCGGCAAAGCGGCCCATCGGACGCGCGAACTGGCAGGACATCACGGTCGGATGCAGGCCATCGATGATGCTGGACGCGACGTCGCCGGCCGCGAACACGCCGGGCACGTCCGCAACCCGCATCAGGGGGTCGACCAGCAGCCGCCCGAGGCGATCGCGCGCGCACGGAAAATTCGCCGCCAGCGGGCTGGCGCGCATGCCCGCGCACCAGACCAGCGTCCGCGCCGGAATGAATTCGCCGGAGCTCAGCCGGATGCCGGCGGCCTCGACAGAGACGACGCGGACACCGAGCCGCGTCTCGATGTCGAGACTGGACAGCGCCGTCGCGATCACCGGGCGCGCATGTTTGCCGATGGTGACGCCGACCTCGGGATTGGGATCGACCAGCACGATGCGGTGGCGGCCCGCAATGCCTGCGCGGAGCAGCCGCTCGGGCATCTCGGCCACAACCTCGATGCCGGTGAAGCCCGCGCCGACCACGACGACGGTCGAGCTTCCAGGCGACGGTGCGCTGCGACCGAGCGCAGTCAGATGCGCTTCGAGGCGGCGCGCAGCGGCATAGGTGTCGACGTCGAAGGCGTGGTCGGCAAGGCCCGGGATCGGCGGACGCATCAGTTCGCTGCCGAGCGCCAGCACCAGGCGGTCATAGCTCAGTGTTTCGGAGCCGCCGGGACCTGAGAGCGACACCTCGCGGCGCGCCGGGTCGATCGCCTCGACCTCAGCGATGCCGTGGCTGACGCCGATCGGATCGAGCAATTGCGGCAGCGGAAGCGCGACATCGCCGAGATCGGCTTCGTAATTGCGCACGCGGATGTTGTGATAGGGATTGCGGTCGACGACACGGATCTCGATGTCGCGGGTCGCGCCGATCTCGTCGCGCTTGCGCGCGGCGCCGATGGCCGCCCACAGGCCCGCAAATCCGGCACCGAGTACGACGATACGCGCCATGTCCGTCGACCGCGCTCGTTGAACGGGCGGCAGAGGATCGAACACCCTGCCTTCGCGAAACACTATAGCCCACGCGACCGGATCGGCCAACTGCGACTCAGGGTGACGGTGATGGATGGGAGCGCGCTGCAAGCTCGACTCTCCCAACACAGAGACAACTTCCCAGACACCGGCACAGCTTCGCGCTCTCGCGGCGCATCTCGCCCGAGTTCTGGATCGTTCACTTCACTCCGCCCCATGAAAGAGGGCGCAGGGAAGACCGGGAGCCCGCTGGCACCCGCGGTCCTCCGTGC
>CAYREH010000012.1:0-4419 GCA_964423245.1 uncultured Bradyrhizobium sp.
CCCAGCCCTTTTGATTCGAGCTGTACTCGGCCATGGTGATCATCTGATCCTCAAGCGAGACATCGTACGGTTTGTTGGAAGTGCTGGCATAAGACAAGACTCGTACGGCCGCCGCCTGCACGCCCGGCTTGGTCGACGATTCGCCTTCATCGGTCGCGGAATTTGCCGTTTCGGGTCTGGTCATCACTGCAATCCTTTTCGGAGCTTTCGCGCGTTCGACGGCGCTTTCCATTATCGAACTTTCGGGTGCCTAACCTTCCGGCCAAACTTTAATGCTCGCCTACCGTCCTAACGAGTTTGCCGGACTGCTTAAGTTTCGGTTGCCCGGACGTGGTTAGGCTTCCGTGAAGGCTACGATTTGATCGATTCCGCGCGAGATATCGCCGTCGATCCGATCAACGCTCGATCCGAACGAAGCTTTTGAGACCGTCGCCGGACCTCTCCGTCAACCGCTGCGAGCGCCATGACGGCCAAGACGCTACGCAGCAGTTGCTCTCGCTCGGGCGAGAGGGGTTGCGGCGTTTCGTTTTTCTTCCGCTCGAGCCGGCGTGCATCGGTGCCTTCTCGGCTTTCCGCTACCTTTCGGTTGTCGGCGGCTTCATGATTACTCATTGGGCTCTCCTGCGTCGCTGGTCGGGGTCGACGCCGCAGGCAGTCCTGCGGCGATCTTCCCGCGTCGTCATCTGTCGGAATAGCGGTCGAAGGCGGTGACGCGGCGATGGGGAATGGCTGCGTTGTTTCGCCGATAGACCTCCCGACGTAGAAATTCGACTTCGCCGTCCAACGCGTCCTCGGCAACCTCCGCGCACCAGGCGCTCGGACCGTCCTTTCCGCTTGCATCCCACCGGTATCCGCGCGATTTCAGGAGCTGACGGGAGCCATAGGGCGCTCCCTCGGCGCGCACGCGTAGTCTGGGCGTTCGAGCCGATTCCAGGAGCGCGGCGAAGACCGGACGTCCGCTTCGCGGGAGGTCACGGGTGAGAATTTCGACTCCTGCGTAGCAGTCCTCCTCTGCCCGGTGCGCGTCGAAGAAGAAGCCGTATGCCGCCGCGATATGGCACAAACGACCGCCCTCAAAACCCTCTCCGGCCCAGTCCACCTCCTTCAGCGAACATGCCCACGCCTTGGAAGCGAATTCCGGCCACAACGGCTCGCAGAACGGACGATCGAATGCGGCGTTGTGGGCGACGACCAGCGACACGTCGCGCAGCATGTCGCGAACGATCTCGTCGTCCACCACGGCGCCGGAGATCATCTCGTTCGTGATGCCGGTCAACGTCGCGATGCCGGGCGGAATGGGGCGACCCGGATCACGCCTGGCGACGAACGGCTTGTCGATGCCGACGATTCTGCCGTCAGGCTCGTAATCGAACGGCAGCATGGCGAGCTCGATCACCGTGTCCGTCTGCCGGTCGAGACCGGTGGTCTCGACATCGAGAAAGACTGCCCGTTTGGTCGACAACGCTCGGCGTGAAGAATTGAAAACGCGCGGCTTGAGGCGGCGGAGCAGCCGGTAATTTCCGCAGCTCTCCAGTGAAAGCGCGATCCGCTCGTACTCCTGCTCTCGCGCGATCGGTAAGCGCGTATGGATGAGGTCCGTTTCAGTCATCGATCTGGCTCCAGTCCTCGGCAGCCATGAGAGAGGCCGAAGATGTGATAAATCACATAGCACGAACTATCCGGCTTTGGTAGCTTAAAGCTACCGAGTTTCGGAGACGGTTAACGGCGGGTGATGCCGCTTCGAGATCGCGAGGTATCCGCCGGCGGCAGCGCAAGGCGGAGGAAGTCCCCGCGCTTCTCGATGCCGGACCGCATGTGCTGCGGCATGTCTACGGCCCATTCGAGCGCGTGGGCGACGGGGGACTTGGTCCGACAATGGCGACGATATCGTCCGCCGACAGAAAGCGACGAAGAGACAGGGCCTGGGCCAAGTCTGCCACCTGCCGGCGGTGGTTCTCCACGACTTTTACGGCGCGTGCCTGCAACCGTTTGAGCATCTCGTTGATCTTTCCGCGCGCAACGTGATCGCGGTCGAGTTCACGATGAGCGTCGTCGGCGTCGGCGAGATAGATCAGTTCATCGTCTCCCAATCCGTACGATCGGTTCATCGCGGCGAGCAAGCGCGTCGCGACCGATAGATCGGAACGTTCGCTACCCCCGGCACCGGCGGACGCCGAGCCGAGCAAAACGATCTCGGCCGCACGACCCGCAAGAAGTCCGACGACGTGTCGTTCGATCCAAGGCCTCGTGACCGCCACGGGGTCCTGCTGGTCGATGCGCGTGACGCCGCCGGTACCGCCCCGTCCGACGATCCGGACGGATTCCACCCGAAATCCGCTGCAATAGGCAGCCAGGACGTGGCCGGCCTCGTGCACCGCGATCCTGTAGATCATGTCGGCAGGCAGTTCCGACTCCGGAAGCGCCGCGCTCCTCACGTCCTCGATCGAAAGGTGGCGCCCGGCCCGCCGCGCTTTCCGACGAGCGCTGCGCACGGTCTGCATGATCTCGGCAGGCGTCGACCCCTCGAGCGGTCCGATCACGGTGCGCAACTCGTCGTCGGATACGTCTCCCTGGACATGAAAGCGGAGGATGTTGAGGATTCCGTCGGCGTCCGGCGCGGTGATCTCGATCGCGCGCTCGAGCCGTCCGGGCCGGAGAATGGCCGGGTCGATGGCGTCGATCCGGTTGGTCGCGCCGATCACCACGATGCCCTCTCTCCTGCCGCTGGTCGCATCGTCCAACTGCAGCATGAAATCCTCGATCACGGGCATCCACCAATCCCGATTCCTGGAGTCCAAGGATTCGCGGGAAGGCAGTCCGTCGATCTCGTCGAGGAAGAGGATCGCAGGCGCGGAAGCCATCGCGCGCGCGAACAGTTCGCGCATGCTCTTGATCACGCCGTCCAGATGCCCGGAACTGGCCGCGAAAAGCTCGCCTATGCTGCCGACCACCAGCGAGGCCTCACACGCGTGAGCGATACTTCTCGCGAGAACGCTCTTTCCCATGCCGGGACCGGAAAAGAAGACGGCTCCGCGGTCCACCGCACTCCAGGGAATGATGCCCGCGCGATAGTCCCGCATGTCGCGTGCCAAGGCCATTCCCCAAGCGCGCGCGGCGCCGTACTCGACCGCAGTGGCAAGATCCGGAACGTCTTCGGCATTTCCGGCGCCGCCCCGCGTGGCCGCGGCCGCCACGATGCGATAAGCGACTTCACGGGCATCAACTCCCGGACGCATGGCGGCCACAATGTCATCGAGCCCGAGGCGGACCAGATGAACCCCGTCGATCCGTGGAGGCGCCTCGCCGTACAGGTCGCTGAGCGTTCCACAGAGCACCGACTCGTCGAGTTTGATCTTTATGCGATGGTCCGCGCCCGCGACGAGCGTCGACGGGAGTACCTGCTCGGGATCCACGGCGATGCCGATAACGGATCGTCCTTTCGCCAGTGCAGAAGCCACCTCGGCGTTGCCGATTGACGGCTTGTGGCGAAGACGCTCGGAACCGTCTCGCGCGAAGCAAAGCCACTTTTTTCCGAAGGGACGTTGCTCGAAGAATTCCTTGACCGGGACGATCCAATCGGCTGCCGGGGCCGACACCACCACGGCCTGGGTCGACTTCCCCCAGAGCGCCTCGTCGACGATCGGCGTAACGGCCGCAGTGATCGCGGCGGCCACGAGCGCTTTGCGCGGGTCCCGAAGCGCACCGCCGTCGTCCGCCGTAGTCCCAGGACCGTCGTCGCCGGCGGCATCGGAAGAAAGATCGAGGTCAGGATCGTCGCCGTCCTCGGCCTTTCGCGCTCTGTCGCGCGCGGCAAGCAGCCGGGCGAAGCCGGACGGTACGCGCAGCGCATCGCCGCCCTTTGACGGATTGTCGGTCGGCGTCGCAGCGGGCGCGGCTACGGGCGACGAGCTTTCGATCGAAGGTGACGGTTCGCCCGTCAGCGTCTTCGGCGCAGCAAACTGCGTGGGTTCGTTTTTCATCGAAATTCCGAAGGAGTGAGGATGAAATCGATCGTCCGGATGTCCGGAGGAAGAAGCCGTAGGCAGCAGGTTCGACGAGCAAGGCTGGATCGAACCGTCATTTTTTCTCCCGCCTAGTTGGCGGAGTTGGTTACCTGCGGCGCATATATCGACGCTGCAGCAGCGTCTCGAGCGCCGAAGCAAGTCCCCGGCATGTGTCGCGGACTATGACGAGCGCGTCGGTGGCGGCGACCGGGAAGAAACCTCTCGCTTCCGGGATGAGCGGGGTTGCTTATCATCAGGTCTCCTCCGAGAACTTCCTCGCCACCAAGGGACGGAAAGATTTCACCAGCCACGATGTCGCCAAGCGCGCTTCGCGAGCGCCGGCGCCCGGCAGACGCCTGATCACGGTGGAGAGCACGAGGCAGGCCGTGGCGTCGCCTTCGCAGGCGCACAGAAC
>CAYREH010000012.1:4519-9804 GCA_964423245.1 uncultured Bradyrhizobium sp.
TCACGGTGGAGAGCACGAGGCAGGCCGTGGCGTCGCCTTCGCAGGCGCACAGAACGAGGACGGTCATCACCAGATCGAACTTGTGGCGAAACGAGTCGTCGCGGCTCAGCGCAAGCGCCATCCCGATCGCGGCGGCTGCGTCGCCCGCGACGGCGGCGCGCCAGCGCGGCTCGCCGACCATCTCGATCCTTTCGACAGCAAAGCGCATCGCGCCCAGTGCCGCCGCGTGGAAGTTGGGCGCCGCGATGGAGCGCCACCACCTGATCGGCGACGAGGCCGATGCGATCGAGTTGATCTTTGCTTTCGGTTTCCGGCCTTGCTTCGCAGTAGTCCTCATCCTCGTTCTCCTCAGGCGAATATCCGCGTGCGTATCGGAACGCGCGCACGCTCGACGAATATGTGATAAGTCACATAGCACGCAGCGTCGAAGAGCGGTAGCATAAAGTAACCGATGTTTCCGCGACGGTTAACGCGCGATTAAAGAGGACGGGCCGGTGACTGTCGAAGTCCTAACACCGCACCGCGCGGCGATAAGCAGCGCGCTGTACGATAACCCGGTGGCGGCGTCCCTTTTGTCGATCCTCCCACTCGGGGCGAAGAGGCTTCGATGAGCGAGCAAGCCAAGGACCTGACGATCTCCAAAGACACAAAATACCAGTGTAGCAAGGCATCGCCGCTACCGACAAGTTCAGGGCCACGACCGTCTCTTTGCAATGAGGATGCGACGATAGCCGAGGAGCGTGACCTGACAACGGTCGATTTAACGGTTCGCTGATGCCTCGGAACAGAACGCGGATTCGGTACTGCGGTCGTGTCAGGAAGAACCGGTTTGGTTTGGCGGATGCAGTATTTCGATTACTTCTCCCGAGATGTCGATCGGCGTTATCGGCTCCGGACACGTCTTTGCTGACCTCGGTCTTCCAGACCCAGAGGCGCATCTTGCGCCGGCGAACGCCGTCATCGAGAATCACCGACGTCATGGAGAAGCGTCGCCTCGCCCCATGCCAGAGCCGCCCGACTCATGGGAATTCTCGGCCAGAGCTCACGGAGCTCCTGCTTGGCCGCACCAAGGCCTACACAGTAGATTTCTGAAGGAGTGTCTGCGACGCCCTTCGGCGTGATCTACCAGAGCACTTTGGCAGTAGGCGGCTGCCAAGAACCCGACCTTCCGACGACTTAATCCGCCGTCGAACCCTCTGGGACCGTCTCATACGGCAAAATAACTTGTCGATTTGTCTCATTTGGCGACTTAGCGCCGGTGCCGAGCGCTAACCGGATGAGGCTAAGGGCGAGGGATTTCCGCCCGCTGCGGCTCGGGGGCGCCTTCCTCCTTGAGCGGCCTGCTTCGGCGCGTCGTCGTGCGCCATGCCGCTGCGATCAGTCAACCGCCTTGACGACATCCGGCGGCTGGGAGGCGTAGTAGGCCGCCGCCTCGTCGATCTCCTGCGGCGTCATCGCGCGCGCGATGTTGCGCATCTGCTGGCTGATGTCGTTGCGGCGCTGCCCCGAGGCGAAGGCCAGCAGCTGCTCCCTCATGTAGACCTCCGATTGGCCTTCCAGCCACGGGCTTCCGACCTTGTTGTCGAGACTGCCATGGCAGGAGCCGCAGGGCGCGATTCCCCGCAGCGGCGCGCCGTAGATCACGATGCGCGGTCTGGGAAGCTGCGGGGTCGGATGATAGGCCGGCAGCCGCGGCAGGTAGGCGTAGTAGACGGCGACGTCGGCGATTTCCTGGTCGGTAAGGTTGGCGGCAAAGGGCGACATGATCGCGCTGGTCCGTGCGCCCGAGCGGAAGTCGAGCATCTGCTTGTAGATCACGCTGGCATACTGGCCGGCGAGATTGGGCGAGTCGGCACGGCTCAGTCCGGTCGGGCCGTGGCAGATGGCGCAGCGGTGCGCCAGCGTCGCGCCCCGCCCGATGGACTCCTGGCTCGGCCTGGCGAGCATCGTCGGGGTCAGGACCGCTTCGGTGAGGCGAGGTCCGACCTTGCCCGTCGCGACGGGAGCGGCCCGCTGCGGCAGCCCGGCTGCGCTGCAGATCGCGTCCCAGAGGCTGGCGAACTGAACTTCCTTCTGGAGGTATGGCAGCAGAATGAACCCGCCCAGCGCGGTCAGCACAAACAGCCCGGCAGCGATGCCGACGCCCGCCGAGAAGAACCGGTTGCGGAAGGTGAAGAGTTCGCGGGCACTCATCACTGCGCCCCCACGTAGATGGCGGGCACGGAAGTGTCGGAACGCGCGGCGAGCGTCATGATCGGGTAGCCGTAGTTCGTGACCGTCAGCCCGATCATCAGCGCCACCCAGATCGCGAAGGTGTTCAGGGCGAGGGGGACCGAGCGCACCGGATGAACAGGAAGGCTGAAGCGGTAGGGGCCGGCGTCCGCCGCCGGCTGCCGATGCGCGGTCGCCAAAATGAACAGGAAGAGCAGACCGGAGACGAGCAGGATGAGCGCGCCGATCGCCGACAGCGTGACCGAGAGCGCCTGCGGCGCGATCGCCGGATCCGCATAGTCGTAGTAGGCCATGCGCCGCGGCATGCCGAGGATCCCGACCCAGTGCCACGGGAACGTGGTCACGATCATGCCGACGAACCAGAGCCATAGCTGCGCGCGGACCAGCGGAAGGCTCGGCAGCGCGCGGCCGGTCAGGTGCGGCCACAGATCGTAGGCGATGGCGAAGTACATGATGACGATGGCGCCGCCGAAGATGAGGTGGAAGTGGCCGGTGATCCACTGTGTGTTGTGGATGGTCGCGTCGAGCTGGTAGCTCATGTTGATCAGCCCGCCGGCGCCGCCGAAACCGAGCAGCACGAACGAGAACGCCACCGCCAGCATGATCGGGTTCTGCCATGGCAGCGCCCGGATCCAGCCGAACGGACCGCGGCCGCCGCGCAGGCGCGCGGCGATCTCGACCGAGGCGCAGATCGTGAAGACGGTGAGCAGGGTCGGCAGAGCGACGAGCGCGGTGAAAGCCGAATGGATGAACTTGAAGCCGGCGCCGACCTGCGGATCGGCGAAGGTGTGGTGGATGCCGATCGGCATCGCCACCACCAGGAACAGGATGAAGGCGATCCGCCCCATGGTGTCGCTGTAGAGCCGGCCGCCGATCGCCCGCGGCACGATGGTGTAGTAGGCGATGTAGGTCGGCATCAGCCAGAAATAGACGATGGCGTGCAGCGTCCAGGAGAAGAACACGCGGGCAAGCCCGGCATCGATCGTGGTCTTCCATCCGAGCGCCACGGGAATGATCTGCAGCAGGAGCTCAAGCGCGGCGCCGACGGCGGTCCAAGCCCAGAGATAGGATCCGGCGACGTTCGCGAACATCGCGAGCGGCACCGGCTCGCCGGGATGGGCGCGCCGCCAGACCCTCAGGTTGATCGACATCAGCGCGACCCAGATCCATGAGCCGACCACGACCAGCACGACGCCGATGTAGTAGAACGCGTTGCCGATCAGAGGCGGGTAGAAGGTGTAGAGCACCGAGGCGCGCCCCAATGCGACGGGCACCATCGCCATGATGCTGCCGGCCACGATCAGCCAGAACCCGGTCCACGCCCAGCGCACGCCGACTAGACGCTGCTTCAGCGCCGACTCGGTGATCGCGTAGCCGAAGCCCATGGCGACGAGCGTCGGGAATACGTAGCCCATGACCGTGCCGTGGGCGGTCAGCGAGCGGTAGTACCATTCCGGATTGCTGATCCAGGCCAGAAGCGGGCTGCGGACGAACATCTGCCAGGCGCCCAAAAACAGCGCCAGGCCGAAGGCGGCGAACGCGAGCCAGAAGTGGGCGAGGATGAGCTTCCTATTCTCCAACACAGCTCAGCCTCCCGCCGTTCTTCGCGCGCTCTGTGAACGCGGCCTTGTCGATCACCTTGACCTTGCCCCACATGCCTTCGTGGCCGAAGCTGCAGAACTCCTGGCACGGCATCAGGTGGTCGCCGGTCCTCTCGAAACGCATGAACTGCTCCGACACGTAGCCGGGCACCAGCATGGTATTGACGTTGGTAGCCTGGATCAGGATGCCGTGGACGACGTCGGCGCTGGTCGCGCGCAGCGTGATCGGCGTCTGCGCCGGCACCAGGATGCAGGCCGGAGTAAAGGAATATTGCTGTCCGATCGCGCGAACCGTCACGGCGCCGTTCGATTCCAAGACGCTGCCGAGATTGGACTCGACGAACTCCCCGGAGACATGCATCCGGGTCGGATCGATTGTCTCGACGCGGGCCTGCGGCATGGTGGCGCGGTGAATGCCGGCGAACGCCGCCAGCACCGCGAGGACGATGATGATGGCGACCGAGATAATCGCCCACCGCCTCTCGGTGCGCTCGGCGATCTCGGCGCCGCGATCGTCCTCCTGCACGGTCATTGCAGTGGCCCCCGCGGCAGGAACACGAACAGGTAGAAAGCGAACCACATCGCGACGACCAGCGCGGTGGCGATGCCCGCCACCGCCAACGCTCCGCCCGGTCCGGCGGCCACGATCCGGTTCACGCGGTCGTCGGCGGTGTTCTCGACCTGCTCCGGAAGATCCGAGTTGATCATGAGGTGTACCTCAGTTCAGGGGCGCGGAGCGCAGTTCGTTGGCCTCGCGCGCGCTCACCGGGGCGCCGCGGTTGCCCCATGCGGTCCGGATGTAGGAGACGACGGCGGCGACCTCGTTGTCCGACAGGAGTCCTGCGAAGGGCGGCATGCCGTAGGGGCGGGGATTTCCCTCGGTGCTCGGCGGATAGCCTCCGTTCAGCACCATCCGGATCGCGTTGACCGCCGATTCCATTTCGATCGACTGGTTGTTCGCGAGCGGCGGCCAGTGCGGTGGCTTGCCTTCGCCCTGGGCGCCGTGGCAACTCGCGCAGCGCGCGTCGTAGACGGTCTTGCCGAGACTGATCAGGAGACTGCTTTCGGTCGTCGGCAACTTGGAGCCGGCCGGCGGAGTTGATGCCGGCTCCGCGATGCTCTTCAGGTACACCGCCATCGCCTTGGTGTCCTCGTCGGTAAGGTACTGCAGGCTGTTGTGGACCACCTCCGCCATCGGCCCGTAGACGACGCCGCGCGCCGAGACGCCGGTCTTCAGGAGGTCGGTGATGTCCTTGATGCTCCAGTCGCCCAGACCGGCTTCGCGGTTGGAGGTGAGGGACGGCGCGTACCAGTTCTGCATCGGGATCAGCCCGCCCTTGAAGGCGTCGGACTGCGAGGTGCCGCCGAGGACGTTGATCGGCGAATGGCACATGCCGCAATGGCCGAGTCCTTCGACGAGATAGGCGCCGCGATTCCACTCGGCGGACTTCG
>CAYREH010000012.1:9904-148139 GCA_964423245.1 uncultured Bradyrhizobium sp.
CAATGGCCGAGTCCTTCGACGAGATAGGCGCCGCGATTCCACTCGGCGGACTTCGCCGGGTCGGGCTTATACTCGCCTTCAGTGAAATAGAGCGTGCGCCAGCCTAGGATCAGTTGCCGGTTGTTGTAGGGGAAGCGGAGGTCGTGCTCCCGGTTCTTCTGGTTCACCGGCGGGATGGACTTCAGATACGCGAAGATCGCGTCGCTGTCGGCTCGAGTGACCTTCGTGTAGGACGCGAACGGCATCGCCGGATAGATCAGGCCGCCGTCCGGAAAGCGCCCCCGGTGCATCGTGATGTAGAAGTCGTCGGCGCTCCACTTGCCGATGCCGGTCTCGCGATCCGGCGTGATGTTGGACGAGAACAGCGTGCCGAACGGTGTCGGCATGGCCCGCCCCCCGGCGAAGGTGCGGCCCTCCGGAGCGGTGTGGCATGCGATGCAGTCTCCGGCGCGCGCGAGGTACTCGCCGCGCTTGACGAGTTCGCCGCCGGTCACGGATTTCTGCTGCGCTTGCGCGGCGGTCGCTGCGAGGAGGGACAGCAGGGCCAGGCCAAGGATTCGTGATGGCACGCGCATCTCCGTCTCCTCAGTCCGGTTGGCTGCCGCAGGCGAAGGGCAGCACGTAGGCGCCCTTCGGGCCTGGAGCGTTGTTGATCGGAGCGGGTCGGCTCGCGAGATAGGCGGCTACGGCGGTGACGTCGGCCTCTGTGAGCCGCGCCGCGACTTGCTGCATGCAATCCGGGGCCTTCGCGGTCCGCGTGCCGTATCGCCATGCGCCCAACTGCGCGCTGACGTAGTTCGGACGGAGCCCCAGCAGTCCAGGGATGCCGGGTTCCATGCCCGTGAGATTTGGTCCGTGGCAACTGCCGCACGCCGGAATCTGCCGGGCCGGGTCACCGCGCGAGACTAGCGCTTGCCCCTGCTGCATGACTTGCTGGCTCACGTCGCTCGCTGGGGTCGCGGGCAACGGCGGACGCTGCTCGGCGAAGTATTCGGCCATCTCCTGCAGGTACGGGTCGCCGAGGTATTCGAGCAGGTAGTTCATCGGCGGGTATTTCCGCCGCCCGTTCTTGAACGCCAGAAGCTGGTTGTAGAGGTAGCCGGCGGGCTTGCCGGCGAGGCGCGGGAAGTAGACGTCGCTGGTGCCCTCGCCCTCCTTGCCGTGACAAGGCGTGCAGGCTTCCACGCGGGCAGCCATTGTGTCCGGCGGCTGGCTGGGCGCCTGAGCAGAAGCGGGAGAAGCCTGGATGGAAAGTCCCAGCCCGAACCCGAGAAGCACGTTTCGCAAACGCACGCGGCACCCCAAAGCTGCGCAAGAAGGTGCAAAACGTTGGGCGGATGGATTTGTTCCAGGTGCTGGAACTGGTGCCGCGCAGCGAGCCTCCGGAGTGCCTAGGAATTCGGACGCCTCGCAACCAGAACGACGTAATGCCGCTCGGTACGATCTCAACATACGCTCAGTTCGACGTTTCCCCTTGAGCCAGCTAAAGTTGGTGCGATGACTGTGTGAACTCGCATGAAAAGCCCGGCGGATAGATCGAGCTCGCCTCAGAACATCCCGATCCACGCGAACAAGGCGACCTCGATCAGAAAAGCCGAGCTCATGGTCAGGACGGTGAGGAGCGTATCCCTCGCGGATATGGAGTTCATCACATGCCTCGCAATTGCGAAGCCCCGAAGCCTTGCCGGGTTAATGCGACGAGATCGGTAAGGTTTCGAGTTGAATCCCCGGGAACCGTGCGCTGCTCTCCGGATCGGCGACTGAGGCTCACCGGTTAGGCCGTGATCTCCGGGAACGACAGTTCGCAAGACAATCCTTCCGGTCTCCACTGCCGCGTAATCCTGCCTCGCAGCGTGCGGATCACGCTGTCGACCGCGCCGACGCCAAAGCCCTTGCGCGTCGGCTCCTTGACCCGAGGGCCGTCACGCTCCGACCAGCGCAGCACGAGAGCCTCCGCATCATCGGTCTCCCAGCCGATATCGACGCGGCCGGAAGGGGTGGACAAGGAGCCGTACTTGGCGGCGTTGGTCGCGAGCTCATGGACGGCGACCGCGATCGCCTGCGCCAGCGAGGCAGGCAGGCGGACGTCGTCCCCCACGATGCTGATCCGTTCGCCGTCCTCGCTTGCGTACGGCCGCAGCTCATCCTCGACGATGGCCTTCAGGCTCGCGCCCGTCCAACGTGATGCCGAGAACAGTCTCTGCACGTTCGCCAGCGCGGTGAGCCGGCCCTGAAACGACGCTCGGAATTCCTCGGCGGTGTCCGCTTTCGTCAGCCGAAGCATCGCCTGGATCACCGCGAGCAGGTTGTTCGAGCGATGGTCCACTTCGGCCGTGAGGAGGATCATCCGCTGCTCGGCCTGCTTGCGGGCCGTGATGTCCACCAGCATGTTGACGGCCCCGATAAGCAGGCCGCGCTCGTCGCGCAGCGGGGTCGGGTAGGGCATGAAGCAGATGCGCGAGCCGTCGGGCCGCTCGGCCACGGCCTCGACGTCGCGCACGGGCCGGTTCTCCTTAAGCGCGACCGCCATGGGGCATTGGTCGTGAGGCAAGGCCGTACCGTCGGGCAGGTAGAGCTTCCACGTCACGCACCACATCTCGCCGATCTTCGGTGTCCGTCCGGCGAAATCGATGCAAGCGCGGTTGAAGAAGGTGATGCGGCCCTCGGCGTCCGTGGTGTAGATCGCGGCGGGCAGGGCCTGAAGGAGCTCGCGGAATCGTTTCTCGGAATCCTTGCCGGAGTCGCTTCGGATCGCCGCGTGCCAGGCGGCGATCTCGCCGATGGTGGCCTCGTCCGAATGTTCAAGCGAGTCCAGCATGGCGTTCCTGACGACCGGTCCATCAGCTAATCCTTCACGACCTCGATCGTTCCGACGCGACCGTCCGACTTCCACGCCAAATCGGCATAAGAGCTAGTCGGTCCGATCCGGCCATATTGC
This sequence comes from uncultured Bradyrhizobium sp., assembly GCA_964423245.1. GTDB lineage: Bacteria > Pseudomonadota > Alphaproteobacteria > Rhizobiales > Xanthobacteraceae > Bradyrhizobium. The sequence goes on from CAYREH010000012.1 coordinate 12,843, forward strand.
TGCCGCTGAACCCCAGAGAGACCGCAGGGGCCGGGGCCGGCTGTGAGGCGCCGCCCATCCCATGATCGTGCGTAACACCCGTAGGATTACGGGATCGGCAGCCTGGTCGGCGCTGGTCGCGAAGCAGGGCAGCCCCAACCGAATAACTCCAAGAACCGAATATTAAGGAAGCGGGGCGACGGTGGAGCAGTCTCATCATGGACGACGCGAGTCCGCAATGCAGGAAAGTCACCGAAGGCTGACCCGGTCCCCGGGGTCGTCGCTGTTGGCGCTCGGCCTCCTGCTTTCCATCGCGACCATCATCCTGTTTCTCGTCGATCTGCAGACCCGCTACTGGGACCGGATCGCTACCGCAAAGACAGATGCGCAAAGCTTTGCGAAGATACTCGCCGAGCATACGGCGCTGACGTTCGACGATGTCGACAAAAGCTTGAGCGAGGCCGCGGCGATTCGCCGAAACCACCAGGCAGGAATGTACAGCACCCCGGGCGCGGTCAACGCTGCGCTGCGCCAGCTTCAGAAAAGCTCCTCGATGCTGGTCGCCATCGGCTGGACCGATGCGGCCGGCGCGCTCCTCGCTCATTCCTATGAGCGCGAACCGGCCCGCCGCAACATCTCCGATATGTCGCACTTCATCGCTCAGCGCGACAATTCCAATGCCGGGCTCTTCATTGCGCCGCCCTACCGCTCGGCAATCAGCGACAGATGGTTCAGTGCGGCATCCCGACGTCTGAACGACGCCGACGGCAGCTTTGCTGGCGTCGTCACCGCGCCGATCGATCAATCATACTTCACCAAGCTTTACCGCTCCATCGATCTCGGCAAAGGCGGCTCGATACTGCTGCTGCACCGCGAAGGACGAATGCTTGCGCGGCAGCCGGAAGTGAGGGATGCGATCGGAAAGTCCTTTGCGGACGCGCCGGTGCTTACCAAGTATCTGCCGGTGTCCGAGACGGGCGCCTTCGAGACGACCAGCGTCGTTGACGGCGTGGAGCGCGTTGCCGGCTACAAAGCGGTGTCAGGCTTGCCCCTGGTTATAGTCGTGACGTATGCGCGCAGCGACGTGTTGAGGCCGTGGTTCCAGCATCTTTATACTGTCGGGCTGGTGGTTTTCGCAATTGTCACCGTCATCTTGTTGGGGACGTATCTGCTGGTGCGGCAGACCAACGCCCTCGCTGCGAACACGCGCGCGATGGCGCGAACGAACGCGCGTTTCGACGCTGCGCTGCGCAACATGCCGAATGGGCTCAGCATGTTCGATGCCGACGCGAGATTGCTGGTCTGGAATGACCGCTATCGGCAAATGTACGGCCTGACCGAAGAGCAGGTGAGGCCGGGCACGCCCTTGAGCCGCATCGTCGAGCTCTTTGGGGAGCGGAGTGACGCGGTCGATTTCGACACCGACAAATTTCTTCAGAGCGCGCGGGATCGGACGCCTCACATTCTGAGGCTCCTGAACGGGCGGATCATATCGATCGTACGGACGCCGATGGCGGACGGCGGCTGGGTTGCGACCCATGAGGACATCACCGAGAAGCAACTTGCCGAGACGATGCTGGTCGCAAACGCGGCCGAACTGCAAAGCGCCAATGAACGCTTCGCGGTGGCGACCAGCAACATGTCGCAGGGACTCTGCCTGTTCGACGCGGACAAGAATCTGGTGATCTCGAACCGCCGCTATCAACAGATGTATAATCTGCCGGCCGAACTTGTGGCGCCAGGCACGCCGCTGCGTCAGATATTGCAGCATTATGCCGACCGGGGCGAGACCGGCACGCGTTCGGTGGACGAATACACCGAGGTGATGCCGACGGAATACAAGCAGATCTACGGCCTTGCCGATGGCCGCAAGATACTGATCGAGCGGCAGCCGCTGCTGGACGGCAGTTGGGTCGCAACCCATACGGACATCACCGAGCAGAAGCGCGGCGAACGGCTGCTGGCCGAGAAGGCCGCTGAGCTGGAACGGATGAACGTCCGTTTCGACGCGGCGCTCAACAACATGTCGCAAGGCCTCTGCATGTTCGACGCAGAGCAGAAGGTCGTGGTGGCAAACGCCCGGTACGGAGAAATGTACCGCCTGGATCCGGACCACATAAAGCCGGGCACCTCGTTGCCGCAGATCCTGGAATACCGTCGCCAGAAAGGCACCAATTTCGCCGTGGCCCCGGAAGTGTACGTCGATGTCAACGTCAAACTGGCCAAAGAGGTGCAGGAGCTTGCCGACGGCCGCGTGGTCGCGATCGCCCGGCATCCGATGCCGAATGGCGGCTGGCTGACGACCCATGAGGATATCACCGAGCGGGCGCGGAACGAGAGGCGCATCGCCTTTCTCGCGCAGCACGACCTCCTGACCGGGGTCGCCAATCGGGCGCTCTTTTCCGAGACGCTCGAGGACGCGGCGGGGCGGCTCGGAGGCCATGGCGAGCGATTTTCGGTTCTGATGCTCGATCTCGACAAGTTCAAGCATGTGAACGATACGCTGGGGCATCCGGCCGGCGATCAACTGCTGATCGAGGTCGCCAAGAGGTTGAAGTCGGCGATCCGCGAGACGGACGTGCTGGCTCGTTTGGGAGGCGATGAATTCGCGATCATCCAAAAAAATGTGGACCTCCAGAACGAGGAGGCCATCGCGCTCTCGCTCCGGATCATCGGGTTGCTCGAGCAGCCATTTGATCTCAATGGCCATCGGGTCGGCATCGGGACCAGCATCGGAATCGCCTTCGCGCCGGAGCACGGCGCCGACGCCGAGACCCTGCTGAAGAAGGCCGATCTGGCTCTCTATGCGGCTAAGTCCGGTGGGCGGAACGACTTCCGCTTATTCGAGCCGGAATTGACCGCGGCGGCGGACATCCAGAAATCGATGGAAGCGGAGTTTCGCGAGGCGATCTTGGAAGGTCAGTTCGAACTGCACTATCAGCCGATCGTCGACGTACGTACGCGCGCCATTCGCAACATGGAGGCCTTCGTTCGCTGGCATCATCCTTCGAGAGGCTGGCTGGGACCCGATCAATTTCTGCCGCTCGCTGAATCGACCGGTCTGGTAGTGCCGCTCGGGGAATGGATCCTCCAACAGGCGTGCATGGATGCCGCGGCCTGGCCGCCCCATGTCGGGATCGCGGTCAACGTCTCCGCCGTCCAGTTCCGCAAGGAGAACCTGTTCGACGTTGTACTGTGCGCGCTGGTCGATTCCGGCCTGTCGCCGGAGCGGCTCGAATTGGAAATGGCTGACGTTTCGCTTCTGGAACGCAACCAGGCCTGTCTCCAGACCATGAGACAACTGAGGAACATCGGGATCTCGATCGCGCTCGACAATTGCGGAGCCGGGTATTCCTCGGGCAGCTATCTGACTGGTTTTCCATTCGACAAGATCAAGATCGACAGGGCGTTCACGCAAGGCTTCGCCAACCGCCGCGATTGTGCGGCAGTGATCGCGTCCGTGCTGGCGCTGGCGCGCGGCCTCGATATCGCGACCGTGGCCAAGGGGGTCGAGACCAGCGAACAGCTCGAAGCCCTGTCGGCCGCCGGAATAGATTTTGCCCAAGGTTACCTGATCGGCCGGCCGCTCGCACATGCGGACCTCGACTTCGAGGCGGCAGCTCCTTCGGCCAGGAGCGTCGCCTGATGACCGGGACCGTCGAGGCGCGACATCCGGTTCGAGCATTTTCGAGTTCGAGCCATGGATAGTTTGATCGATCAACTGAACGACGTGCTGGCAACCAAGGATCTCTCGAGGCGCGCGGAGATCCTGCGGCAGGTCACCGATCTTTTCATGCTCGGTTCAGGCAAGTTCACCGACGAACAGATCGATCTGTTCGACGATGTCATGGGAAAGCTCGTCGCAGGCATCGAGATTGCCGCCCGAGCCACTTTCGGCAGCCGGCTTTCCATGGCGCCGGACGCACCTCGGAAAGTGATCCGCGCCTTGGCGTTCGACGATGCGGTAGAAGTGGCCGCTCCGGTCCTGACACACTCAGTCCGGCTGGACGACGCCACCTTGGTGGAGAACGCCGAGACCAAGAGCCAGGGTCATCTTCTGGCCATTTCCGGCCGAAGCACTCTCGTCGAGACCGTGACGGACGTCCTGGTCACCCGCGGCAACCATCCGGTGCTCGCCCGCACCGCCGCCAACCGCGGAGCGAAATTCTCGAGTTCAGGCATGTCGACGCTCGTCAAGCGTGCGCAGGATCATAGTGATCTCGTATTGTGCATCTGGTCGCGCCCGGATATTCCGCGCCATGATCTCGTGAGATTGTTTGCCCAGGCATCGGAAATCGTACGGCGCAAGCTTGAGGCGGCCGACCCGCGGCGCGCGGCGCTGATCCGGAGCGCGGTCGCGAGTGCGTCGGAGGAGATTCAGGCCATCGCGCGGACGGGCTCGCACGAACATGCGACGGCTTTCGAGCAAGTGCAGTCGCTGCACGCGCGCGGACAGCTCGATGAGGCAAAGCTGATGGATTTCGCCCATCGCGGAGACTTCGACAGAACGACCGTCGCTCTCTCGATCATGTGCGACCTTCCGATCGGGGTGATCGAGAGGGCGCTCGTCCAGGACGAACCAGAACAGCTTCTTGTCTTCGCCAAGGCCATCGACCTTTCATGGGAGACGACGAAGGCGCTCCTTGTCCTGCAGGCCGGCCAAGACAAGTCTGCCAAAGAGAAACTGAATCAGCATTTTGCAAGCTATTTCCGGCTCAAGCTGAAAACTGCCCAGGCTGCTCTGCAGTTCTATCGGCTACGCGAGCGTGCGAACCAGAATTCCCTCCATTAGAGCGGTTTCCGATCAGGTTGGCTCGTATCCTGCGGCTGCGAAGTAATTGGCGCATTCGCGCGGCGTGAAGCGGTCGAGGCAACGGCCGATGACGGCCCATAAGCCTTCGACGGTGCGCTCGGCGGCTGTACGCAGCAACGCTTTCAGCTTGGAGAAGGCGTTCTCGATCGGATTGAAGTCGGGACTGTAGGGCGGAAGATAGAGGAGCTTTGCACCGGCAGCCTCGATCGCCGCGCGGACCCCGGCGCCTTTGTGGCTGCCTAGATTGTCCATGACGACAACGTCGCCTGGTCGCAATTCCGGGACGAGAACGTGATCGACATAGGCCTGGAACGCAGCCCCGTTGATCGGCCCATCGAGAACCATCGGCGCGACCATACCCGACAGGCGCAGCCCGGCGACGAAGGTCGTCGTCTTCCAATGGCCGTGCGGGATGGAAGCGCGTAGTCGTTCGCCCCGAGGCGCGCGCCCGCGGCTACGCGCCATATTGGTCGACGCCCATGTCTCATCGATGAAGATGAGCTTGTCGGGATCGAAGGTGAGCTGACCACCGACCCATTCCTCCCGCTTTTTCATGACGTCCGGCCGCTCCTGCTCAGCAGCGTGCGCGGTCTTTTTTTGAGCGTGATCTTCCGGCGTTGGAAGAAGCGCGACAAGGCGGAGACGCTGAAGGTATGTCCATCGGCGGCGAGCGCCGCCTTCAACTCCTCCAATGTGCTGTCAGGCTTGGTCGCAATCAGCGCCAGGATGCGGTCGGCCTGCGCTTCGATCGCCCGCGAACGTCGATCGCCGCCCTGCGGCTTCGCGGCCACCTCGCCCGTCACGCGCGTCTGCGCCACCCAGCGGATCGCGCTCGACGCGCCTACTTGAAAGTGCGCCGCAGCCGCTCGACGCGACATGCCGCCTTCAACAGCGGCAACTACACGCTTACGAAGATCGGCCGAAATGGATCTCGCCATGCCGACCGGCCTCCTTCGCCGGCAGACAGCTTGAATCAGAACCGCCTTGATTTGGGAATCCCAAACGATTCAATCTGGTCGAAACCCGCTCTAGATCCCGAGTAGTAGTTGGCAATACCCGACTTTCTCGGGGCACGCAAAAGCAGTCGTCGGTTTTTGGTTCTCGGCCGGAACTGCAAGCCATATCGACAGCAAGAGCGGAAGGCCCGACCACGGCAGGCCGGTGGGGCAGTCAGTCTTGCGGAGATAATTCACCCGCCGGCTGGTCGTGGACCCGACCGAGCACAAAGACCGAGGTCAGCTCTATGCTGTCGAAGAAGTCTCGAACCTCGAAGGCGCGCCGCTCCTTCTCGTCGGCCAGGCCGGCGCGCGCGATCACGTAGCAGCGGTCAGGATCGAGCGGACGCACGCCCATGGCGACGGCCTCGACGACCAACCCTTGCCGCGACAACCTCCGCCACCGGTCGTTGCCGGACGCGATCATCTGCATGCGCGCCAGCAACCGAACGTCGGTGGCCCGCTCACAGAGGACTTTCACCTCCGACGCTTCAAGCTGCCCGCTCTGCAGCCATGTGCTCTCGGCCAGCGCCGGGCATGTGGTGACGAACAACGCTGCTGTTGCGGCAAACCAAAGCGCGCGCATCGACCCGCTCCGCTGTGTGGCTTGGGAGCATGCTCGCAACGTCGTTGGCCGCATTGATGCAGGTCAAATGCGATGCCCAAGGCTGGGGCTCGATGAGCACGACGACGGGGCGGGCCGCCCTAGCCGAGAACTTCGACGAAACTTGATCTCGGTCATGGTCCGCAATGCCCTTCGGGGGAAGGTCGGAAATGAGCACCATCACCTTTCGATGTCCGAGCACTCGGCAATACGTGCAGCAGATCGTCGCAGACGAGACAGATGCCGAACGCAACGCCTACATGCTCGTGAACTGCCCGGCGTGCGGCAAGGTGCATTTCCTCAACCGCAGCACGCATAAGCTCCTCGGCCACGAACGGGAGTGAGCGAGCCGAGCCGGGCAAGACAGTCACGATCGTCGGCCGCCGTCAGCGCCACCAATTGTTGGCGGCGGCGACCGTCTGGAAGTGAACCGCGACGACGTGAGATGTCGCGATGAATTGCGCCGAGTCCTGTTCGTATGCCGTACGTCATCCGACGGCTGCGTGATCTTCACCGCCGTTCGGGAGAGCTTCACCGCCAACTCGAAACCGGCCTGTATCCGTCTTCGGCGAAGGAAGCCAATTGTCGCTCATGCTCTGTATCCTTCTTAGTCATCGCAGCGCCCCGTCACTGCTGCGTAAGCTTGACCGGTGCCTTGTCGAAGGTGTGCAGATAGGCGATCAGGTCCTTTATCTTCTGCTCGTCCTTGATTCCGGCGAACACCATCTTGGTCCCGGGGATCTTGGCCTTGGGATCCTTGATGTAGTCGGAGAACGTCGCCTCGTCCCAGGTGAGCCCGGAGTTCTTGTTGGCGGCCGAATAGCTGTAGCCATCAACTGATCCCGCCTTTCGTCCGATCAGACCGTTGAGTACGGGGCCCACCACGTTCTTCGCGTTGTCGCCGATCTGGTGACAGGCCTTGCAGACCACAAAGACCTTTTCACCCGCGGCCGCATCTTGCGCGTTTGCCTGGCTCAATCCGGCTGCGGCGAACGCGGCGGCAATGACTATTCGCTTCATTCACTTCTCCTTGGGCTGCTTATGGGTTTCAGGCGACGAGGTCGGCAACGGCTCCAGCAACGTCGATCAGGTGAACGCGTTCGATACCCGCTTCGGACATCAACGCCTGGATCCGCTTTTGGTCCATCAGGCTGAAGGCCGTCGATAGCGCATCCGCTGCCGTGGCGGTTCCGGCGACGGTCGTGACGCTTCGATACAGATGGCCGCAATTTCCGGTCGCCGGGTCGAACAGATGGTTGAAACGACCGGCTGAATCGAAATGGAATCCGTAGGCGCCGGAGGTTGAGACGGCGCGGTCGACGACCGGCAGAACGGCTTCGGTCCGGTCGGGAACCTCGGGATCGACGATACCGACCTCCCAGGCCGCGCCGTCCGGGCGGGCGCCGATGGTGCGGGTCTCGCCCATGTCGACCAAGCTGTGCGCGATGCCGCGGGACCGTAGCAGTTCGACGATCTTGTCGGTGACGTAGCCTTGCGCGATCCCGTTCAGGGTTACGGCCATGCCGCGCGGCATCGCGATGCGGTCGCGCTTGATGGACAGCCGGCCGCTACCGACGCGCCCGAGCGCGTCCTTGATCGCCGCCGGTGCCGGACCTGCTGGATCCGGATCCTCTCGAGAGAAGTGACTCGCGTAGAGATCCCACAGCGGCTGCACCGTGACGTCGAACAGTCCGCCGGTCAGTTTGGAGTAGCGCTGCGCAATCGACAGCAGTTCGACCATGTCGGCGGCGGGGCCGACCAGGATGCCGGTCCGGTTCAGTTCGACCAGCGCGGAGTTGCCTAGGTACAGGCTGAACTGCCGTTCCAGTCGGCGCGCTTCCGCGCAGGCCGCCGCGATCAGCCGTTCCGCCTCGCTCCGGTCGTCGTGGTAGATGTCCATCCTCGCGACCGCGCCCAGCATCGTGCCGCGCCAGATGACGGGCTTCCCGCCGGCGCGGGCAGGGCGTCCGGAGGGCAAGAGGCCGATACCGGCCGCCGCGGCACTGATCCGGACGAAGCGTCGGCGCGAGATGGTGCGCGTCATCGTGTCCTCCTCAATCATTCGGCCGGCGCCCGTCGGCCCCGTCGTCGGCGGAAGCGCCATCCCTGGCGCCGTCGGACGTCAGGACGTACTCGCGAGGCACCTGGTCGAAGTTGACGATCCTGCCCCCGTTTTCGCCGACGAACTTCTCAGCGGCGGTCCGCTCCGAGAACGGCACGGCCTCATTGCCGCCCATGCCTCCCTTGGCGTTGCTGCCGATCACGAACAGCGCCTTGCGCGCCTCGATCCAGTTGTTGGCCCCCGGCTTGTCCCAGCTCGGCGCCTTGCCCATGTCGGACACGTAGATCGCCTGGATGTCCTTGGGCTCGTCGGGAAGCACGGTGAACGCGATGGTGTCGCGGGCCGAGGAGAACCAGATCGGCTCGATCAGGCTGGCGACGAAGATATGCCCCTTGGGACCGGGGTGCTCCAGCACGTTCATGCCGCAGTAGCGGCCGATCACCTCGGCCGTCATCCTGTGGGGCGGCGGAACTTGCGCTGCCTGCTTCTCGCCGCAGCCGACGAGCGCGAGCGAAAGCAGAAGGGCGAGAGCGAAGCGTCTCATAGCTCCCTCCGGGAAAAGGCGGCCGCAGCAAGCCCCAGCGGGATCACCGTCCAGAACACCAGCGCGATCAGCAGCGCCTGGGCGGACAATGCAGTGCTCTGGGCGAGGCCGGCCATGCCGGCGAAGCTGCTGACGTTGGCGAAGCCGGTGAGGTTGAACAGCCGGTAGACGTCCGTCGGGTTCAGCAGCAGCATCGCATCGACGGCGGCCGCCGAAATGCTGCGGCCCTGGTCCACGGCGAGGACCCCGAGCAGCGCCATGTCGTAGATCAGGACCAGCAGCAGCCACAGCCCGATGCAGACGCCGGCGGCCGTACCGCGGTCTCGCACCAGGGCGCTGACGAGATAGCCGATCGCCACGAACACGGCGCCGAGCAGCACGGAAGAGCCGATCATCGCGGCGAAGGCCGCGAGGCTGTCCGAGCCGATCCGGCTTCCCGTCGCGAGCAGGGCCGCCGCTGCGATGCCATAGCCGAGGCAGGTCGCGAACGCGAGCACCGCCAGATGGCCGATGAACTTGCCGAGAAGGACCTGCCAGCGGGCGACCGGGTAGCTGAGCAGCAGCAGCATGGTCCCGCGCTCCATGTCGCCGACGATGGCGTCGTGCGAGATCAGCAGCGCGATCAGCGGGATCAAGAAGATGGTCAGGCTGGAAAGGCTGACGATCACGACGTCCAGCGCCCGCACGCCGACGGTGCCGGTCGGGGCGCTGCCGAGGAACGTCAGCGACAGGGCCAGACCCGCGAGCAGTAGCGTCGAGGCCAGCACCCAGCGATTCCGGATCGCCTGGTGGATCTCCTTGCGGGCGATGATCAGTGCATTCATGGCGTCCGCTCCGAATGCCGGAGGAAGTGAGCGTAGAGCTCGTCGAGCGTCGGCGGGATCACGTCGAGGTCCTCGACTGCGGTCCCCGACGCGGTGGCGCTGTGCAGCAGCTCGATCTTTCGTTCGGGAGCCGCGTCGATCTCGACGACGTGGCCGTTCAGGCGCCGGCAGGGAGCGTCCGCGGGCAGCCACGGCGGCAACTCGCCTGGCGAGAGGCCGGCGACCTTCAACCTTATCTTGGTCGGCAACCTCGCGATGTTCCGCAATCGCTCGATCGATCCGTCCGCGACCTTGATTCCGCGATTCATGATGATGACCCTTCCGGCTCGTTCCTCGAGCTCGGTCAGCGCGTGCGAGGACAGGAGGACTGTCGTGCCCTCGGCCGCGAGCCGTTGGATCACCTCGTAGAACGTCTGGCGCAGCTCCGGATCCAGTCCCGTCGTCGGCTCGTCCAGCAGAAGTACGCGCGGCCGTCCGATGAGTGCCTGTGCGAGCCCAAGGCGCTGGCGCATGCCTTTCGAATAGGTGCCGACGCGCCGCCGGGAGGCGTCGCCCAGGCCGACGGCGTCCAGCAGCTTCAGGGCGCCGGCGAGGGGCTCGCGCTTCAGTCTGGCGTAGAAGGCCTGGGCCTCGCGGCCGGTGAGGGCGGTATCGAACGACACGTTCTCTGGAAGGTAACCGAGCTGGCGGCGCCCCGCGAATTGTCCCGCGGCCGGATTGTCGCCCAAAACCTCGATCAATCCGCCCGTCGGACGGATCAGTCCGAGCATCAGCTTCATCAATGTGGTCTTGCCGGCGCCGTTGTGACCGATCAGCGCCACCAGTTCGCCCTTAGCCAGATCGAACGAGGTCTCGCGGACCGCTTTCACGCGGCCGTATTCTTTGGAGACGTCGATGACGCGTACCGTGCTGCTCATCGCGCTTCCTCCGCCGTACGGCGCGTGGGCGGCGACATCAGCGGGCGGCTGTCGACCACGCCGCCTGGCAGCAGCGCCGGAAACTGGGCCTGCGCCCACCGGATCACCTGCACGGCGGGGCTGTTGATGAGCAGCTTCGCCGCCGGCGCCGTCCACAGCACCCGATCGATCAGGTCGTTCGGCCGATAGGCCGTGTCGGATATGCCGTCGCCGTTGAGATCGAAGGCGGGATTGTCGCTCCAGTAGTTGCCACGTCCGCCGGTCGACCAGTCGAGGTGTCGGGTGCCGACATATTTCACCTGGTTGGCGTTGTTGACGAAGGCGTTGCCCGTGATCTCGTTGCCCTCCGAGCCCGCCGTGAAGTGCACCCCGATGGCGCAGCGCTCGAACCAGTTGTTGCGGAACCTGTTGTGATTGGTGTTGTAGATGAAGACGCATTTTTCCGGGCCGCTGCGGAGGGTTTGGTCACGTTTTACCTCCGGAATCATGCCCCGTTCGTCGTCCGGTCGTTCTTCCGTCGCGCCCGAAACGGTGCCGAGAGGCCCGCCTGTCACCCGGTTGCCGTCGATGTCGGCGTAGTTCGCGTAGTTGAACAGGAGCCCATGGTCGCGGTCGTGGTCCGAGATGTTGCCGCGGATCACCAGCCGGTTCGAATACATGATCGCATAGCCGACATGGTTGCCGACGGAGACGTTGCCGCTGACCTCGCTGTCGTTGGTGTACATGTAGTGGACGGCGAAGCGCACCCCTTCAAATCGATTGTTGAGGAAGCGGTCCTTCCGGCTGGAGATCGTAAAGATGCCGTCGCGTCCGTAGCGGAATGTGTTGTCCGCGATGGTGACGTCCGGTGCGTTCCACAGCGACACCCCGTTGCCCGCCTCGCTGAGGCGCCCGCCGCGCAGCCCCTCGATCACGTTGCGGACAACCCGCGAGCCCGCCGCGCCGTGCACGTAGACGCCGAACAGGTTGCCCGTCAGACGGTTGTTCTCGATCGTCGCCCGTTGCGCGGTTTTCTGCAGGAAAATTCCGGAATTCATCGCCTGCAGATCGCGGCCTGATCCCCGGACGGTCACGCCGCGGATGGTGACGTCGGGCGCGCTCACCGTGACGACGTTGCCGTCGCCGCTGCCGTCGAGCACGGCATCCGGACCGCCGGTCAGCACCAGCGGCCGATCGATCCGGATCGCGCCGCGGTATTCGCCTGGAGCGAGCTCGATGACGTCCCCGTCGCTGGCGCGGTCCAGTAGCGCCTGAAGCGGTCGGTCCGGCGCGGCCGTGAGCGTCTCCGCGTTGGCGAAGCCCGAAAGCCCGGCGGCGACCAGCGCCGCCGGAAGCATGCGTGGGAGTGAACGCAATCGCGCGGCTCCCGATCAGACCGATTTCGGTTCGACGAACATGCGGCCCTTCATTTCCATGTGCATGGCGTGGCAGAACCAGGAGCAGTAGTACCAGTAGACACCCGGCTTGTCGGCTGCGAACGTCACCGATGCGGTCGCCATCGGCGCGACTTCCATGTTGATCCCGTAGTTCACGATGCAGAAGCCGTGCGTGAGGTCTTCCACCGCGTCGATATTGGTGATGAAGACAGTGACCTCATCGCCCTGCTTGACCTGGAATTCCTCGAGCCCGTACGCCGGAGCCGTCGAAGTCATGTAGACGCGCACCTTGTTGCCGTCGCGGACGACCTTGGAATCGGCTTCGAGGTTGATCCCGTCGGCCTTGGCCTGTTTGACGGCATCGGCGAACATCGGATCGGCGCGATCCCAGATCGAGATCGGGTTGATCTTGGAGCGGTGCACGATGGTGGCGTCATGCGGCTCGGCGAAGCTCGGGCCGTCGTGGACCAGCTTCATCTGGTCGCCCGAGATGTCGATCAACTGGTCGTTCTCCGGCTTCAGAGGACCGACGTTGAGGAAGCGGTCCTTCGAGAACTTGTTCAGCGAGATCAGCCATTTTCCGTCGGCCTCCTTGGTCTGGCCCATCGAGGAATGGTTGTGGCCCGGCTGGTAGTGGACGTCGAGCTTCTGGATGATCGGATCGACCTTCTCGCCCTTGAACGCCCGCTTGGCGAGGTCGATGCTCCATTTGCAGACCTGGCTGTCGAGGAACAGCGTAGTGTAGGCGTTGCCCTTGCCGTCGTAGGCGGTGTGCAGCGGCCCGAGGCCGAGTTCGGGTTCGGCGACCACGACGTCGCGCGGCTTGATCCTGTCGTCGAACAGATCGTCGAACTTACGGACGTCCATCACCGTCACGGTCGGCGAAAGCTTTCCCGCCGCGACGATGTGGATGCCGTCCGGTGCCGTGTTCATGCCGTGCGGATTGTTCGAGACGGGGACGTAGCGGGTGTAGGCCGACCCCTTGCGGCCGTCGAGCACCGGCACGCCGTTCATCTCCTTGAATTCGCCCTTCTTGACCGCTTCCTCGATCCGCTTGAGGTTGAAGATGACGACCCAGTCCTGCTCGTTGGCGGTCATCTCGGCCAGGGTGACTCCTTCCTCGCCGTTGTAGCAGGTCGAGAAGCAGTATTTGCCCTGATAGTCGGAATCGACGTTGTCGAGATTGCCGCTCACGATCACCTGCCAGGCGACCTTCATGGTGTCGCCGTCGACAGCCGTGAAGATGGAGCGATATTCCTTCGGATTGTTGAGGATCTTGCCGTCGTTCGGCAGCGGCACGCCATCCTCGCCGTTGCAGAACACGTAGCCGGTGCGCGGATATTTCTGAAGCCGCAGGCCGTGGACCGTGTGCTGGTTCGGCAGTTCGATGATCTTGTCGCACTTCATGACGTCGAGCCGCACCCGGGCCACGCGGCTATTGGCCTTGTCGTTCATGAAGGCGTAACGCCCGTCGTAGGTGCCGTCGGTGAAAGAGACGTGCGGGTGGTGCAGGTCGCCGTTCATGAAGGTGCCGCCGCGGTTCTTGAGGAGTTCGCGGGTCGCCGGCTGCATTCCCTCCGTCAGCACCTTCAGGCTTTCATTGGTCTGGCCCCAACCCGTGGCGCTGCAGCGGTTGAATACGGGAACGCGCATCAATTCGCGCATCGAGGGAAGACCGACGATGCGCATCTCGCCGGACTGGCCGCTCGAGAAGAACACGTAGTATTCGTCGAGTTCGCCGGGCGCGACCTCGGTCTTCTGCACGGCCGGCCGGGCAGCCGGGGCCTTAGGCGCGCCCGTCTTGGTCTGCGCGTCCGCGGTCGAGACGAAACCGTCGCCCCTGATCGCCGCTCCGCCGGCCAGGCCGACGCCCGCTGCGGCCGCCGTGGTCCCCAGCAGAGTCCGCCGGCTGACGCTCTTGTTGTTTTCGTTGTCGCTCATGATTGCCTCCTCGGCTTCGGTTTCAGGTTGCGGGTGGAGTGATGGCGGGCGCCGCGCCAACCGGCTTTCCGCCGGCGGTGATGACGGTGTCGGGACCTTTGCCGCCCGGGCGCATCGACGGCGACGACATGGCCATCCGTTTCTCCCGCTTCAGCCGCACCTGGATCATGTGCGGGCAGCGGTGGTCGTCGAAATAGAGTTCCTGGCAGTGCATGCAGTAGATGCATTCGTTGACGTTGATGTGCCCCTCCGGATGGATCGCCTGGACCGGACACTCGTTGGCGCAGCGCTGGCAGGGCGAGCCGCATTCGGGCCAGCGCCGCAGCCACTCGAACATCCGGACGCGGCCCGGGATCGCCAGCGCAGCGCCGAGCGGACACATGTAGCGGCAGAAGAAGCGCTCGACGAAGAGGCCCGCAGCGAGCAGCGTCAGGGCGTAGACGACGAACGGCCACTCCCGCGCGAACTTCAGGACGATCGAGGTCTTGAACGGTTCGACTTCGGCGAGTTGCTCGGCGAACGCCGTGGAGTACAGCGACATGCCGAAGAGGCCGAGGAAGATGATGTACTTGATCGGCCAGAGCCGTTCGTGAAGCCCCCAGGGAACGCGGTACTGCGGGACCTTGAGCGCCTTGGCGGCGTTGTTGAGCAGCTCCTGCAGGGCGCCGAAAGGGCAGAGCCAGCCGCAGAACGGTCCGCGCCCCCAGAAAAGCAGTCCCGCCGCGATCGAAGCCCATAGAATGAAAATCAGCGGCGCGGACAGGAAGTAGTCCCAACTGAATCCGGTCAACAGCGAGTTGGCGAAGGTCAGGACGTTGACCACCGAAAGCTGCGCATTCGCGTACCAGCCCAGCCAAACGAGGATGAAGAGCAGATAGCCCCGCCGCACCCAAACGTACACTGTCGGGCGACGGACCAGAAAGTTCTGAAAGAAGAAGATCAGGGTGAGCGCGCCCAGCGCCGCGACGGCGACGCCGATCTTGACGGCGTTGGCGCGCCAGATCCGCGTCCACAGCGGCTCCTCGTCGGACGCGGCAGGCGGTGTACCGACCTCGCGCCTCTCGGCAGCCGAGGACATGGACGACTTCGCAGGTCCAGCCTGTGCAGGCTGCGGCGGCGGCGCCTGGCGCTTCAGGTAGATGTCCGGCAGCTTATAGCCGAGATCGAATGTGACCAGGGCCTTGTCCCGCGCTCCGACCACGCGCTGCACCAGCACTTGCAGCATCCACGGTTCGGCCGGATCCAGCGTCATCTCGGGCGGCACCGTGAACAGCGCGATTTCCGGGAAATCGGGTGCGCCTTCGGCGGCCAGGCTGCCCAAGCGGGTGTGATCGCGGTCCCGGAAGCGGACGCTGTTGGTTTCCTGGATCAGTTCGATGCGGTCGAAGATTCCGCCGCGGACGTAGGCGGCCCCCTTGAACGAGTAGCGACCGGATCCCGCGACGACGAGCGCCTGTTGTCCCGGTTTCAGCCGCCCGGCCAGGCGGTTGTAGCTGTCGTCGCCGAGCAGACTACGGCCGATCGTGGGGATGGCCACGTCGGCGACGTACAGGTCGATGAAGGTGTCGTCCGGCTCGCCTTGCTCCGGGTGCGCGGCCGCTGAGGCATTGCCCGAATTCTCAAAGGCCTTGTTGACGTCCGCGATCGAGAGGAACAGTCGCCGGACCGAGCCGTCCCCGACGAGACTTTGCCAGTCGCGAATCTCGCTTTTTCCTGAATCGATGACTTTCGACGCTTGCGGCGCCGCGTTGGCGGCCGGACTGCCTTGCGCGCCGAGCCGCCCGCTCTTGATCAGCTTGGTCGCGGAACGGACGATGCTGTCGCCCATCACCAGCACGGTCACCGTTGCGCCGCTGACGATGTCGACCTGTGGCGCGGGCGCGGTTCCCCGCGCCACGCTTCCGATGTCCGCGCCGATCAACTTGTTCACGGCATCGAGAATGCGTCTTTCCGGGATGCCGACGAGTACGATCGGCTCCTTGTGGTCGACCAGCTTCACGCCAGTGATGACTCCCTTGGGGTCGATCCCGACCAGGATGTGGATCGGCTTGCCCGAGTAGCCGACGGCGTTCGCGAGATCGGAGTTGAGGTAGACGAAGCCCTGGAGTTGATCGCCGCGATAGGCCGGCACGATCGGCGGATCGCCTTGCGGCGGCCCGAACCGATCCGCCCCTGCGAAGAAGTCGCCGGGCGCGACCTTCGGCAGGTATGTCTTCACGTCGCCAGCGGCGAGCGCGGGCGCGATCTGCGCCAGACACAAAAGCACAAGACCCGCCAGCACCGTGGCTGCATGCCTCGCGAGGTGGGTGACGTCGTTCGCCGGCTTGAACATCTGGCTTCAACACGGTCGGCGCGACCGTGTGGGCGCGCGATTTCTTCGAGTGAATTGTCTGCGCTGACGTGCGAAACTCACCGCGTGCCACCACATCTGTCAACCCGATGGAAAATATTTGCGTTTCGGTGGAACCAAATCGGATTTTGCGGAGCGGAGCCATCGCCATGCCGTTGTTACGCGCTTCATTGCTGCGCTCGGAGCCTGCCGGCGCGCTGCGCTCTCTCGATGAACTCTTCGCCCTTGCCCATGCGATGGAGCGGGAGGCGGCGAACAGGTACGATGGTCTGGCCGAGCACATGCGCCGGCAGGGCAAGGAGGACCTGGCGGGAGTGTTCACCCAGCTCGCGGCCGCCGAGCGCGAGCACGTCGACAGCGTCACGCGGTGGTCGCGATCGCGGCGCGGCAAGGATCCGGATCCCGCTCTGGTGCGGTGGGAGGCCCCGGAGACCTTCGACGCCGAAGCCGCGACCGAGGTGAAGACGTCGCGCTTGATGACGCCGTACCGCGCGCTGGCGATGGCGGTGCGCAACGAGGAGCGCGCCTTCGCTTTCTGGTCCTATCTGGCGGCTTACTCGGAGGATCCGGAAATCAAGAAGGCCTCCGAGGCGATGGCCAAGGAGGAGCTCGGCCACGTCGCCACGCTGCGTAAGGAACGGCGCCGCGCCTATCACCGCGAACACGACCGGAAGAGCGTCGACGGAGCGCAGCCGCAGGTCGACGCGCGAAGGCTCGAGCTCCGCCTCGCTGCGCAGCTTGCCGATCTGGAGAGGCGCCTCACCGGACCATCTGCCGCCCGCACGCGCGAGCTTCTCGACGAGACGGTCGGCATGGCCGACGAGGCAGCCGGCTTCGGAAGCTTCCCGGGCGCCCTCGAACGGAAGGATTCGCTGGAGATCGCCGAGGCGCTCGTCGACGGCTACCTCGACGGCGCGGAGCGCTCGGACGACGCGCCGCGCGTCGAAACCTTGCAGCGGCTCGCGGAGAAGGCGATCTCAAGGTTGGCTTGGTTGCGTTCCCTTGCGGCGGGATGAATGGGTGGCCTCGCTCCGCAGTCTGGGCCTCGCTAGTGGCTCGGCTCGGTACGATCGCACTTCGGGCATCGACCATCCGCGGCAACTGCAAGCTGGCGGCCGAACTCTTCCCGGAGGGTTTTTGGCTCGCCGGCGTCCTGGTCGTGGTCTGCTGGTCGATGGCCGAGAAGGAGGAGTTCGTCCGGTTGGCGAGGCGCAGCGCGCTGGTGCTCGTTCCGACGTTCGCGCTGACGCTGTGGAGGATCTCATGTTCGGCATCGTTGCCGGCTGCGTTCTCGCCGCATTGTTGGCTTGGCTCGGCAGTCCGCAGGAGGCGGAAGACGCTTAGCTGGACACCGTGCCGGACAAGGGTCGCCGCTGATCTCAGCGCGGGACGGCAGCGTTTTTCCCGATGTCCACTTCGTTAGCCCGTAGGGCCGCCGGTGTTGAGAAGCTGCGCGATGGCGGTAACGAGCTGCGCCGGCGCAAACGGTTTGGTGAGAAGGATGCTGTTGGGCACTCCCAGCCTGGCCCAGTCGTCAGCGGCGGTACCCGTCATGTAGATGACGGGAAAGTCGGGGGCGCGCTCCCTGGCGAGCCGGGCCAGGTCCCAGCCGCTCGTCGTGCCCTTCAGGTTCACATCGGTCACCAATGCCCGGAATTCGTAGAGTCCGCTCTTCAGAACGGTCGCCGCTTCCTCCGCCGAGGACAGGATTTGCGGCCGGAAGCCGGCTTCGGTCAGCGCATCCTCCAGCATCCCCTGGATCAGGTAATCGTCCTCCGCGACCAAGATGGTGAGACAATCGGACAAGAGGCGCCTCGTTAATAAAGCTGGCGACTCTACGCGGCGGTTGCGGGCCGGTTCCCGTTAGAAGCGTTCAAAAGTGCACTGAATCCGCTCTGGCAGCATCGCCGTGGAAACGGCAGGCTAGGAGCGCCGCTCCCGTCAATCGATGTTCTGCGAACCTGCGTCGGATTGGCAGACTAGCCGCAGAACCGTCCGGCATTTGGGGCACTCGAAGGATCGAATTTCGTAGCCCGGCACCACCGGCGAGACATCGCGCAGCGACCGGCGGACGCTGCAGGAGTAGCAAGCGGGCGTATCGACGATCGAGTCGGGATCTCGGGCGGCGGACATGCGCTCACCTTCGTCCGGAGTGGTTAACAGGGCTCTAAATTCGGGGACCGTACTGCAACGGGAGTGCGAAGTGCCCCGACCGCCGACCAAGCTACGCCGCAGCGCTCCGGCGAGTGGGCTCGGGGGCGCTGCGCGAACCGAGACGGCGGAGCCTCGCCAGGTCGTCTCCGGACGCGGCCCGGCACCGCGACCCGCCGTCGAACTTGGCCTGATAGAGCGCGGCGTCGGCGGCCCGCAGCAGGTCGGCCGCCTCTCTCCCGTGCTCCCGCGCCATCGCGATGCCGATGCTCACGCCGATGCGTGCCGATGTGCCGGAGCCGAGGTCGTAAGGCGCTCCGATCGTCTCGATCAGCCGACGCCCGAAGCCCGGGGCCTCTTCCGCCGTGCACCCTGCGGCGAGCACGACGAACTCGTCGCCGCCGAGGCGCGCCGGGACGTCGCCCTCCCGCAGCAGGCCACGCATGCGCTCGGCCACGCTTTCCAGCAGCCGATCGCCCGCGGCGTGACCGTGCGTGTCGTTGACCGTCTTGAAGTCGTCCAGGTCGAGATAGAGCAGCGCCAGCGGCTCGTCCGCGCGCCCGGGTCGCGACAGCCGCTCGACGGCCGGGAGGGATGTCGGGCGCTGCTGACGGACGTCAACCTGGGTGATGGCATCAGCGGATGGGAGCTGGCCCGCAGATCAGGGAGATCATGCCTGGCTTCCCCGTGGTCTACATGACGAGCGCCAGCGCGCCCGACTGGAAATCGCAGGGCGTCGACGGCAGCATCCTGATCGAGAAGCCTTTTGCGCCGGCGAAATTGACGACCGCCGTGTCCCAGCTACTCGATACCGGCACCTCGCCGGGCGACGGATCAGGGAGGACACTTCGGATGTAATCGCACCGCCTAATCTCAAAATGGGTTCCCGCCATGCGGTCGCGATTCAGGTCCAGTTCATGCTCCGAAGCCCAGTCTGTCGCACGGGGCTTCGCAGAACGAGGTCTGTTATGTCGAACTCACCAGAGGCATTCGATGCTGTAGCCATCGCGGTCGATTGGTTGGACGCCTGCAGACAGCGGCGGCTGTCGGACGTGCTCGAACTATATGACGACGATGCCACGGTTGACTGTTGCGAAGGCGGCCGGTTCGAAGGCCGGCACGCGCTGCGGGCCTACTGGAATCTGAGGCTGTCAAATCAGGATTCCGGCGCCTTTGAGATCGAGGCGATCCTTCCGGAAACGCGCGGCGTCTATCTTGAGTACCGCGACTGCGGCGGCCAGGCGTTTCGCATGCGCTTCCGCTTCAACGACGCCGGGAAGATCGTTCATACGGCCTGCGGCCCGTTGGTGGCCACCGACGGCGCACTGGCGGCTTAAACACCAAGCTAGGCCGACCCATCGAGCGCAGGTTTTCGCCTGCTTCGCCGCAGTCTGCTGCGTCTCGATTTCAGCTGGGCGCCACCTCGCGCCGCGAATCGCGCCTGCGCGCGTGATACAAAGCCCCAACGAAAGCTGGTTGAGGCTCTCATGGCGAGAAAACTGAAGACCTACCAGACCTCGCTGGGCTTCTTCGACCAGGCGATCGCGGCCCCTTCGATGAAGGCGGCTCTGGACGCGTGGGGCGCGGAGAGCAATCTCTTTACCAGGGAGTCGCGAAAGAAACCGATGATCCCGACATCGTCGCCGCGACCGTCGTTCTCCGGCGCCCTGTCGGATCGGATGGGCCCTTCCGGGAAAACGCCGAGCTGCCATCGGACCTGGCCGGTCCCGGCGCCCGCAGACCAGGGAAGGTCCACGCAAAGCCAAAGTCGAAGAAGCATCCGCCTCGGAAGAGCGACGACAAGGCGGATCGAAAGGCGGCACTCGAATTCGAGCGACGCCGCAAGGAGGAGGCCGCGAGGGAGAAGGAGCACAACGGCGCGAGAAGGCGGTCGCCAAGGCGCGGGCGGCGCTGGAGGAGGCCCAGCGGGAGCACGAGGAGAAGATGAGCGCCATCGAGGCCGAGCGCGCCGCTCTGGACGAAACGCGCGCAAGCCGAAGATACCCGCTGGGAGAAGCAGAGGGAGAAGCTGGACGCCGCTCTGCGCCGCGCACGCGAGTAGCACGCGGTCGGGTGACCGGAAAGAAGTTCACTCCGACTTGGGTAGGCGTCCCTTGCCGCCGCACTTCGCGCATCGGCCCGGAAAGATCCTGCGGCCGGGCGCGATCTCGCGAGGTGGCTGGCGCCCTGTGCCGTTGCAGGCGTGGCACTTGATCTCAGCTGAGCCGCCCTTCGTCATGCTTCGCCGGCGCCGGAGAAGAGCGTCGACGGTGAGGTCGTGCGCGGCGGCAGCGGCCTGGCGCTGCCGGGAGGCCTGCTCTTGACGTCGTATGTTTTCGCCAAATCGAGCAGCCGTCTGCGTGTGAACGGGTCTGCCTTCTCCGCCAGGTCTCGTGCGCGCTGCGCGAAACCCCTGTAGAACTCTTCCATGACGTTACCCCGCAACATCACCGAAGCCGATTTTCGTTGGCCTGCGGGACTCAAGTCAAGACATCGCTTGTGCCCGCCCGGCCAACCGCACTAGGCTGACCGCGGCGGGGGAAGCCAGATGTCGCTGCTGCACCATATCCGGAAGCCGTGCCCTCAATGCGGGCGGCCGATGAAGCTCGTCCGCGACGAGGCCGCCAGAGGCGGGGAGCATTACGTCTGCCCCGATTGCGACGACGATCCGCTGCACGATCCTGCCGCCCGTAAGTGGGTGGACGGTCCCCTGCGGCCGCCGGCGAAATAGTGGCCCGGGAAGAAATCGGCCCGGGCTGGTTCGGGCCTTGCAGAGCCAAGACTGGCAAGTTCGTCGCGGGCCCACCAAGTCGTTTGTAGATGCCAAGCATGGGGAAGCGCGATGTCGACGGTCGCAAAGCTGCTCGCGCGGAAGCAGGCGCTCCTGAGCGACTGGAGAGCGATCCTGGGCCGAACGAGCGGGAGGAAATCCAGACATTGCTCGCCCAGATCGAGACCGCGCTGAACTTGCTCGAGCCGAGAGATGCCGCCGGTTCGAGCGAGGAGTGAAGCGAAGTCGCCGCCCGTCAGAGCGCGCTCAGATCGTCCGGCACGTCGCCGAACTTGCGGATCAGCTTGGCGTCGCCGAAGTCGCCGGCGGCGGGATCTCCGCTGCGGCTGAAGGCGATGGCGCCCACGTAGCCGGGCTTCCGCGACAGGGCTTCGGCCTTCATGACCGCCGAGTTCGGGTTGATGCACTCGACGGCTTCGCCGGGCGCGATCCCCTCGTCGGAAGCGACGAACGGCAAAGCCACGTAGTAGGTGACCTCTGACATCAGTCGGTTTCAGTCGTGGTGAGGATCACCGGCATCATTCGGATGGACGCGCTTCACCTCTGCGTTTCCCGAGCCGGCTCTGGTCAGCTACGGGTTCTGTGGCGGTTTGTCGTGTCGGGGTTCTTCCTCTTCTCGATTTTCCCGCACGAAGGGCGACGCCGCGGCAAACGGCGTCGCCTTTTTCGTTTGGGGGTTCTGTCGCGGGTCTTCCCCTTTCGTTGGTCGGTTTCAGGGTGACGATCGCGCTCGAAAGAGTCCAACCGGTCCGGTCACCCTATCGCGGGCCGACGTCGGCTTCGGCCGTCGCGCATGGGGTCAATCCGTCGGCCGCGCCAGCCGACGAAAATTCGAGTCCTTAAAAACAGGACGGCCGGTTCGACGATGCGCGCGGACGGAATCTTCGCCACGCGACCGCGTCGCGATTTTTGGGTCGCTTGAGTCCTTGAAATCGAATCCTTGAAACTCTGAACTCGGTGGTCGTTCTCCGTCTCGGCAAAGGACACAGAGGGCGACGTCGCCGACATTGTCGCTGGCGAGGATTAGCTCGGGATCGATGTCCGTGCGTCGACAAAACCGTGCGAGCAGCGGAGATTGATGTCCTTGATTTCTGTCTCCGGATTCCACCGGCGCGACCCGACGTAGTCGGCGGTCTGATTGGCCACACCGGCTCATAAGCGAGAGAAATCCGACCTTGTCGCCCCATATCGTGCGGATGTCGGCGGATATCGGAACGTGCTCGCCCGAAAGACCGAGCAGGCCAAGAAGCCTCGATCTTACGGCCCCGGATCGCCTTAGGAAATTTCTGGTTCGCGGCGCATCGTGTAAATGAACCAGTTGGCCACTGCCTCCGATTTAGCCCTGACTCCCCATTTCCGCTGCAGCTTGTGCTGGCCGCAAAGCCATCCTTGGAGCAGTTCTTGGGCCGCCCGCGACACGTTCGTTTTCTGACGAATCACCTCGATCTTGGCCTCTTCGACCGCTTCCTTGATGATGATTGTCGGCGGACGCTTGTCGGTGGGCGCGGGGCCGCTTCTGCTCTTGAACCATTTCGTCTCCGATTGCTGCGCTTATCGCGTGACCGCTCAGACCCGCTCTCGCAAGAGCCGCCCCACCACGCGTCCAATCAGAACTCCCTCGGAGGTAGCCGAGCCGTCGGAATGTCTGGCCAGAAACACCCTGCCGTCGGCGCCGCAGAAGGCGAACTCGCCGGCGGCCGTCCAATCGCGACGGGAAGTATCCACGAACACGCGATCGCCTTGCGTCATACCTTCGATTGGCCGGTCGAGCGCCACAATGACCGTTTCGGAAGGCGACGCATCAAACAGAGTCTGCAGCAGACCCTTCGGCAGCTTCCACGTCCTCAGCCGGCGTGCCGCGCCAAGAGCTTGAACGATACTTGCCGGCTCGACTTCATAGATCTCGTCCTCATCGGAGCTCCCGGGTGCGCGGCGCATTTTGGAGGCGCTTAAGAGTTCATTTACCTTATCGAAGTCGGGAGGCGGAGCCGCTTCGGCGATGCGAGCCAAGTAGGCCGGGTCGATCTCGGCCAACGACTTGACAGAGCCGATCAACTGATCCGCGGCTTCGCCGAGGCCGGACGGAAAATCGCCGCGGGCGAGCCATAATGGCGATACCGTTAGAGCCTCGGCATAGGCCTCCATCATCCGTTCGTTGACAGGATTGTTGCCGGCTTCGTGACTGGCCAGCGTGGACGGCACGAAGCCGAAAGCGCCGCCAAAATCGTACGAACTGACGAAGCCGCGCACTTTGCGGGCGAGCTTGAGACGCGCACCCACGGCGACGTGACTTCTCCCGGCCGGGATTTCGTCGGCCGCGAATGGCGAACTCTCGCGCAATCTCTCCATCTCGGCCCTGGCAGCATCCCCGCTGCGAAAAGCGTCGCCCGAGATCCCGAACGCGGAAGCATACTTCTGTGCATCCTTCAGGCCGATCCTCCGCGTCGCGCTCTCGTGCGCACGCATCAGCGGTTCGGACCAGCCAAAGTGAATTGCGGCGGCTTTGGCTGAAGTGAAACCGGCCAGCATCCTTGCAAGCCGCAACAGCTGCCCCGCCTCCCGGATTCCGAAGCTTTGAGACGCCTTTTCCACGCTCCACCCAAAAAAGATCGCGTATTCACTAAAATTGTCGTATCAGATACAGGTAACTTCGTAATCGTTACATACTAGAGTTCTGCACATCGCAGGTCAAGAGGCAGGAGTGCCCTATGTTCGAGTTGAAGGTCGCCCATGATAAACCCTGGGAGGGAGCCCGCTTTGCGCTTTACGGGCGTGTTTCGACGCCGGACCAGTCCGCCGCGTTGGACGCTCAATTGAGCTTCCTTCGGAACGAGGTGACCTCGAAAAAGGGTCATATCGTCGCGGAGCATTGCGACGTCGGGACGGGCAGGCGATCGAAGCAGCGTACCGGCTATCAGCAGATGCTGAAGCTCATCGAGCAGCGGGCGATCGACTACCTTTTCGTCCGCGATCTGAGCCGACTTTCCCGAAAGTTCGGTACTCTGGATGATCTGTGGCATTTCTCGCGGCAGAACGGCGTCGTCCTTGTCGACGGGCAGATCGGCGTCATCGATGGCCTGATCTGCTGGGCGCTGGGTCTGGTCGCTCAGGTGATGCCGGCCGTCGGCGGCGAACAGGTCAGGACCTCGCTGGCCGTGAAGGCCCGAAAGGGATTGCATCTCGGACGTCCGCCGCTCGGCTACGAATGCGTCGAGAAGGACGGCGAAAAGGGCCACCTTGAGATCGTCGAGGAAGACGCCAGGATCGTCAGGCGGATCTTCAAGCGGGCTTTGGCCGGCGTGTCGTTGCGCGGCCAGGCGCAGATCCTGAACTTCAAGGACAAGGTCCCGTCCCCGCGAGACTCGTTGTGGACGTCGGAGACGGTGCGGTACATCCTGACCAATCCGGTCTATCGAAAGGACATCGTTTGGGGCAGGACCCGAAACTTCTTCCACGCGATGACCGAAGCCTTCAAGCGTGACTATCCGCCCGAGGCCGAGTGGATCCGGGCGCTGGGAACTCACGAGCCGCTCGTTTCCGAGGTGGATTTCGATCGCGTTCAGGAAATCCTGGGCCGCAACGAGAACGGCAAGAAGAGCAAGAAGGCCGGTCCTCCCGCCTTCCTCTCGAGCCTGATCAAATGTCCGGATTGCAGTCGGATCGACGACGAGGGCAACGTTCAAGGCGGCTCGATGTCCGTCGTGGGCGGCGACGGCCGTCGGCTCAGGATGCGCTGCATCAACGCAAATGCGGGCAAGTGCAACAACCGCCGAACCTTCTACCGCGACCATATCCTCCAAGCGGTCCTCGGCGGTCTGCTTGATCATCTCAAATCGCCCGGGGCGATGCAGATATTCCTGCAGGAGCACAATGCCGCGTCCGAGAGGCGTCTGGCCGAAGTCGGCCCGTCGCGGGGCAAAGCCGAGAAGCGCATCAAGGTCTTGGAAACCGAGATCAAGCGGCTCGTCGACCAACTCGCCAAGGGCATCAACGCCGACGAATTGCAAGGGGGCATTACCCTTCGCAAGGAGGAGAAGCTCAAGTTGACCGCGCAGCTCGAAGACATCGAAAATTCGTCGGTGATCTTCGCGTTGAATCCTCCGTCGCTGGCGGATTACACCTCGATGGCCGAGCGGATGATGGTTAATCTTTCGGGCAGCGGCCAGGAGCCCGAAGACATCGAGCTCCGCGAGCATCTCGAAGCTCTCGTCAAGCACGTCTACGTGCATCCGCTCGTGGAAAACGGCAAGAAGACCTTCGAGGTCGAGGTGTTCGGCAAGCTGGCGACCTTGGTTACCGGCGCCGTGTCCTACCGCGCCCAACATCGTAAGGATATGGTTGGTAAGGATATCCTTATCCGAGAAACCCTTACGACGTCGCGCGCGGCTGCGAATCTCGTGATGCCGTTTGCCCGGCGCCGCGGGCCGGGCCACAAACCCCCGCGAAAGCGCGCTCCGCGGCGAGAGGAACCGGAGTTGAGACTTCTGTTGTCCCGATCCGGTGTCCCGCTCACGGCTAGGGCTATCGCCGGAAAGCTTGCCGACGTGGGCGTGCACCGCAGCGTTACCAGCGTGCATAACGCCCTCGATCGCCGGCCAGAACTCTTCGTGCGCATCCGGAAGAACGGCTTCATGCTCCGTTCGCGGTGGGAGAAGCAGCCGCTCAGGTACTTCCAATCCACGGCGGAAATTGTGGAGATGGCGCGCGAGGTCCTGGACCTAAGCGGCAAGCCAATGCGCCCCCTCGAACTCATTCAGCAGTTTCACGTAAAGGGTCGCAAGATCTTCGGCCACGAGGTCAGCGTGCTCCAAACGGTGTTAACCAAGCACGCCGATGACTTCCAGGCGAAGGGCCGCAACTGCGCTCGCTGGATTCTGCGAGCGCTGCCGGTCGCCACCATCCCGATCTTTCTCGCCGCGTGAGCGCACTCTAGGAATTAGCTTCCGGTAGCATGAAGGAAAAGGAAGCAACCGGCGGTAGATAAACGACGTCAGCGACAACACCCTTGGTCAACGCCGCGCTTTGAGCCTCGCCAGAAGGGCCCGGTAAGCGTGTTCTTCAGGCACCGCCAGGATCTCCGGCCTCTGGTCGATGATCGCGGCCAGTTCCACAGTCACGGCATCCAAAAGGGCCAAAAGAAGGGAGTCCCCCACGCTTCGGATTTCGGACAGATCTTCGAAGAGACCAGCCGTCTCGCCGTGCGCGATCTTGTTGCGGCCTTCGCGGTAAACCTTGGTTACGGCGTCTTCGATGGTCAGGTGGCCGGGCGGCACAGGTTTAGCTTGCGGGTTGAGAGCCGCCTCGGCGAAGGTCGTCATGGCTTTCGCCTCACCGCCGGCTCCGGATAGACCGTCAGCAGCGCAGCCGTAATCGACGACCGCCATGAAGTCCGACGCCTCGCGCCTGGCTTCGCCCACCCAGTACAATGCGTTGGCCCAGCGTTCCACGAGGTGAGGGGCACGACCGGTCTGCCGGCCTCTCATGTAGGCCTCAAGCAACTTGCCTGCCGCATCTAGGAATGGCTTCGCCGCCGCCATCTCGGCCGCAAGAGCGCCAGGCGCGGACCCCAGTCCCGGCCGCTGGGTGCTCCAGCCTGTGAGAAATGTGCCGTCCGGCAGGGTGGCCAGCCGGTCTTCCGAGAAGAGATGCTGGCGCCCGGCTTTGGTGAACCGCCGCGCGTCTTCGACCCGAAAGCGGAGCCCAATCGCGTCGATGGCGAGGCCGCCGACGACCACGGCCTTGTGGTGCGATCGGCCGAGTTCGTGGCCCTCGATCCTGACCGTCGCAACCCATTCGAAGCCGTCGAGCGTACTCAGCACCTCCCAAGCGGTCCGGAGATCTGCGTCGCTGCCGGTCGCCAAAGCCCGGTCACGAAGGTCGGCATACCGCAATTGCCCGCTTTCGACCGATCGGATGTGGTCCCGCGCGCCCGTGCTCTTCACGTAGCGCGCGATCCAGTCCGCCCGCGGCAGGAAAGTGACCGGGCCGACGGCAAACGGCTGGACGCCCTGATCGGTGTCGAACAGGTTGCACGGGATGTGGCGGTCCGTCGTCTGCAGGATCGTCGCGGCGAGGCGATCGAGATTCTTCCGGTAGTCGGCGACAACGGCGGTGAAGAAGCCTTCTGGCAGCGGATCCTGGCCGCGGGTTTGTGCGTCGGGCGGCAGGTGGGATGGACTGCTCGTCAGCGCCTCGCCGATGGCTCGAAAGGAAATCCTATCGAAGGCGCTCCGTTCGATCGTCTGGCGGAATTCGGACCTTTCGTTCCACGTCTGCGCCGTAAGCCGATGGGCGGCGTCCACGCCGGCCTGCGTGACGTTATACGCACGACCCGCATCCGCCGGGATGGTCATCGGAATCATCGGAAACCGATTCTGCGACAACCAGTCCTCGAAAGGCATGGCAGCAGTCTTCAGGACATCGTCAACGATGGTTTCGATCAGGCTCTCCGCCGAATCCTTCGGCGCGGCAGTCTTCAATTTGCTGGACCTGGCCAATGTCGATCTCTGTTAAACGCGGTAGAACGCAGATAGGCATGTGGCCGAACCGCCGCAAATAGGTCGTCTCGCGAAGGATTCGCAAGAGACGCATAGACGGTTCGCGGCGGCTGTCCGAAGGGGTGCAGGGCCGGCTTACCGCAGATTCCAAAACCCGCTCTTGAGAGCGTCGCTCAATTCTCCTGGAATGGATTCGAGCTCGGAAAGCGCGCGTTGGATCGTCGTCCAAGGTGCGGCTGCGTATCTGCCATCGCCGCGCCGGCGCGCGCCGATGTCATCTTCGATGACGCGACGGGCCGCCTCCTGGAACAGGTGGGGGCTCTCGAAGTACATCAATCGGCGCGACAGGCGCCTCAAACGCCCGTCGGCGAAGCGGGGGATGAGTTCTGCTCTGGCCTCCCACGGAAGCGTATGGAATAGCCGGCACAGTTCGGTGTCGGCGTCGGAGAAGAAGTTGCCGCCGTAGATCTGCTCCTCCACGTGCTCCGAGGGCGGATAAGTGGGCTCGAGCGATGCGGCCGCGCGCGTCAGCGCCTCCATGAAGTCGGGATCGGCACGAACCGAAACGGATCGTCGCGAGCACTCGTCCTCGGTCAGATCGACGAAGTGAACGCTGTCTATGTCCCACAATGGATAGAGCAGCGGCGAGGCGTTCACCTTCAGCCGCCGGATCGGCCGTGGCTCTTGCGTCATCCTGGTCGCGAGTTCCGTCTCCTCGAGCTTGCGCAGAGCGTCTATGTCGCATGCAAGATCCAGGCAGTAATGCACATTCGCGTCTTTTGGGCTGATGCCGACCCTGGTCAGGAAGTGCATGACCTGCGGGCGGCCAAAGTAGTCGAAGTAAGCGAACGCTGCCTCGTCCCGAACAAAGTCGAGCACCGCCGCTTTCGCCGAGAAGCGTAGAAAAGTGGACCAGAGGTCGGGCGCGCCGGCGCGCACCAGCCTGCAAAGACCGAGCATGGCATCGACGTCGGCCGCCGCGTCATGGACGGCCCGCGACACGATGCCGTTTGCCGCGGCGAGGGCGCCGAGACGGTGGGTAGGGCGCCCGTCCGGCTCAAGTCCGGCATGCACCACCGACGGATGCAGAGTCGTCGCGGCCCGCATCAGATTGAGCACATCGGCGCGGGCATTGCCGTTGGTGTTGGTCAGGAAGACCGGATGCAGGCACTGATAGAATGCTTGCCTCAGGAATTCCTCGTCGAAGCGGATAGAATTGTAACCGAGGAACGCCGCCGGGCACCACGAAGCGAGCGTGTTCGCAACTTCGCAGATCATGGAATAGTGCGACTGTCTCGACGGTGCGTTCACGTCGTCGAGGGTATGCCCGGTGACGTGCAGCGCCTGAGGCGAGGGTACGATGTGAGGCATCAGGCGCGACTTCGTCTCGAATCTGTGGGTCTCGACGAGGTCCGCGTCGGTCCTGACGGCGGCAAATTGGAGGATCTGATCGAAGCGCTTGTGAAGCCCAGAAGTTTCGAGATCGTACAGGATGAAGGCCACGATAGACCTGGCCTATAGCCGTCCAAGCCTGAACTGCAATGCAGCGAGACTGACGCGGAAGCGGCTCGCTATGCTGATCAGATAGTCGTCATCCTGAATGTCGCGAGACGACTCCGAAAGCATATTTCGGACGAGCCGTTCCGGCATGAGCAGTTCCGACGCGAACGCGTTGGCTTGCATTTCGAGCCGGTCGATCCCCTCGGCGGATACCGAGTCGCGCGGTAGGAAATTCCGGCCCTTGTCGATCAGTACCGTGGCCTCGAGCTTCGATCGATGCAGCACCACGTGCGCCAGTTCGTGTGCGATGGTGAAGCGCTGTCGGTTTGGATGATGGTTTGAATTGACACCGATAACGGGCTTGCCGTCACGGACAAACGCCATGCCCGAGAGTTCGTCGTCGAAGGGCGCGTACTCCACGCGCGCCCCCAATGCCTTCGCGAGCTTCTCGACCGGCACTGGGGGCGCCTTCAATCCCAGTTTGTTGACCAGGGCACGTGCGCTCTCTCTCGCTTCCTCCAGGTCGTTCATTTCCGGCCCCCGCCCGTTCTTCTCACATATTGTTCTATCTGAGCCCGCTGCATCTCGTTCACGTCGCTGCCCTCGATTGCCAGCGGACCGCTCGTCTGCTCGAACGAGTATTTGCTCGGCACGAGATCAGTGATCGATCCGACCTCAAGCGCGCTCGCAAGACGGTAGATCTGATGAAGCATGACTTTTTGGCGCCCGCGCTCGATGTTTGCCAGCGAGGCCCTCGTAAGACCGATCCGATCGGCAACTTCCGACTGCCTAAGGCGCAGCTCCTTGCGCCGCGCCGCGAGACCCGCGCCCACGATCCTATACAGATCCAAATCAGCCATGCGGGAAGAGAATCGCAATTCGATTCCCGCGTCAACGACGCAAACAAAAACGTGCTTAATACAAACATTACAAATATTTAATGTTTTTAATACTGAAGCCTGCCTAGAATCGAGGTAAGGTTCTGACCTAGTTTGGGGGTGACCGATTCCGGCGCCCAGGCAGAAGGGATCGATAATGCACGATCACGGGAATAAGGACGC
Source organism: uncultured Bradyrhizobium sp. (assembly GCA_964423245.1). GTDB lineage: Bacteria > Pseudomonadota > Alphaproteobacteria > Rhizobiales > Xanthobacteraceae > Bradyrhizobium. The sequence goes on from CAYREH010000012.1 coordinate 43,248, forward strand.
CGACCGGCTGGAGCGCGAGGCCAAGGAACTGGAGCGCGAAGCCGGACAGCTAGAGGAGACCGCCCACAAGATCGAGGAGCACGCCCACGACCTGGAGCGTCGTGCGCACGAACTCGAGGAAGTAGCCCGCCGCGAGCGGAACGACCACGACCACGACCACGACCACGACCACGGCCACGACAATGGTGACGGGCACGGCGGGCACCATGATGACGACGATCACGGTCATCACCACGGCCGTGTCGTCAAGATCACCATGGTGGTCAACGGCCAGCCCGTGACCATCAAGGCGACCGAACAGGAAAAGCTCTCCGAGGTCCGGCAGCGCGCCCTGACCGAGACCGAGAACGTGGCGCAGCCGCCGGAGAACTGGGAGATCAAGGACGAGGCGGGCGCGGTGCTCGATCCCGACGAGCGCGTCGGCGACTACCACTTCGGCAAGGAGGTCACGCTCTTCCTCAGCCTCAAGGCGGGAGCCGCGGGTGCCGACGCCGCAGGTCGTTGATCCGGCGGTCTCGCGCGCCAAGTTCGATCGCGAGATCGCGGCATACCGGAAGATGGAGGCCGCCTACCGCAGGCGGGGGTGGCTTCTTCTCGACGCCGCATTTCCCGAGGTCTGCATCGCCTTCGGGATCCCGAAGCTGCGTCCCTTTCCGATTGTCGCCGCGGTCGTGATCGACTTCAGCGACTACGACCTGCGGCCCTTGTCGGTCCGCTTCGTGGACCCGTTCACCCGCGAGCCCTTGATCGCGCGCAACCTCCACTTCACCATGTGGCGGCGTCAGAGTATGCCGGACGAGACGTTCGCAGCGATGCTTCAGCAAGGTACCGTGCCGGTCGCCAATATCGTGCAGTTCAATGGTCCGGACGACTATCCCTTCATATGCCTGCCGGGCGTGCGCGAATATCACGACAATCCAGCCCATACCGGTGATTCATGGCTTCTGCATCGCGCTTCTGGCGAAGGCTCCTTGGCGTTCATCCTGGACAAGATCTGGATCTACGGCGTCGAGCCGCTGTCGACGTTCCAGATCCAGGTGCAGGCCACAACGCTCGCGCTGGGAGCAAATCCGCAGGCGTTTCGGGAATGATGCGGCTCGCCGACGTCCGCTCGGTGCGGGTACCGCGCCGCTGCGTCGACACCGTCCACGCCCACATGTGCAAAGTCGGCCGCGACGGCTTCGAAGGGCTCGGGTTGTGGGCCGGGCGCCAGTCCGGCGACATCTTCACGGTGGAAGAGGCCATCATCCCGGCCCAGAAGCACATACGTACCGAGGACGGCGTCTGCGTCATCACCGGCGCCGAGGAACTGCATCGGTTGAACGTCTGGCTCTACCGCAAGGGCCTGTCGCTGATCGCACAGATCCATAGCCACCCCGGCCGGGCCTATCATTCCGACACTGACGACCGCTATGCGGTAGCGACCACCGTCGGCTGCTTTTCGCTGGTCATGCCCGATTTCGCACGCGGCCCTTTCCAGATCGAGCGCCTGGCCTCCTATCGGCTGGACGCATCCGGCGCCTGGCGCGCCATCGGCGCGTCGCAGGCCGCCCGCATAATCGCGATCGTGGAGTAGCCATGGCCTTCGCCAACTTCTTCGGCCGGAGCGCCACGGCCGCCTCGCAGGTGCTCGCAAACTTCCGGCTGGAAGATTTCAAGGCCCGCCTGTCGGCGCACGTCGTCGCGTTGTCCTTCGATGATGCCGCGGTCAACTCTGCGGAAGGTCGCGCCAGCCTCGATCTTGCGGTGAGACTGCTCGCGCGCCTCTATCCTGCGCTCGCCGCCCATCCGGTTGGATCCACGGCAGGCGAATATGCCGCTCGTCTCGGCGAACTCGCCCGCAGCATCAACGACCAGATCGAACTGCAGGACGGGCTCGCCAACGCCGACATCGTCGTCAATGTCGGCGCGACGGCGGTGGCTGCCGCCGACGTGACCAACATCGGTTCCGACGGATGGCGCGCGAAGCTGTCGCGCCAGCGTCCCGTCGGCTCTGGCTCGACGACGAATCCGTTCGGCGCCGGCGCAGCCGCATGCTTCGGAGCCGCCAACGTTTTCAGGAGGATGTTCGCTGACCAACTGCCCCGCGGCGATCTCGACGATCTGATCGATCTGTCGCTGTCGACCTATCTTCAGGGGGCCGGGGCCGGATCGGAGCTGCCGGAACGATGCGACTTGGGCGATGCCTATCTCGTCGGCCTCGGCGCAATCGGCAACGGCGCCGTCTGGGCATTGTCGCGCGTTCCAGGCCTCGCCGGCGTTCTGCATCTCGTCGATCACGAGAACGCCGACCTTTCGAACCTGCAGCGTTATGTCCTGACCACGCAGAACGACATTGGCCGCAGCAAAGTGAAACTCGCTCGAACGATGTTCACCCAGGATGGGCTCAAGGTCCGGGCGCATCCGAAGCGGTGGGCCGACTACGTCCACGGTCGTAGCAAGTGGACCTTCCAACGGGTCGCGGTTGCGCTCGACACCGCCGAAGACCGCATCGCGCTCCAAGCGTCGCTGCCCAAATGGATCGTGAATGCCTGGACCCAGGACGTCGATCTAGGTGTCTCCCGGCACAATTTCGCCGACGGTGGTGCATGCCTCGCCTGCCTCTACCTGCCGACGGGCGCGGTTAAGAACGAACATGAAAGAGTGTCGGAGGAGCTGAGGATTCCCGACGCTCATATGGAAATCCGCAACCTGTTGCAGACGGATCAGCCGGTCTCAGAGCCGTTCGTCCGCCGCGTCGCCACCGCGTTCGGCGTTCCGTTCGAGGAGCTTGAAATGTTCGTCGGCCAGCCGGTACGGACCTTCTATCGGAAGGCTGTCTGCGGCGGGCTTATGGTCAATCTGACCGGCGGCACCAGCGCGGGCACCGCCGTCGTGCCCATGGCGTTCCAGTCGGCGCTCGCCGGCATCATGCTCGCGGCCGATCTCGTCAAGCACGCCATCGGAATGCCGACCGCGCCAACCACGGCCACGCGGGTCAATCTGCTGCGACCGCTGGCGCCGGTCCTGGCTGATCCGCGGGCAAAGGATCCTAGCGGCCGCTGCATTTGCGACGACCGCGACTTCCTCGAGGTATACCGGCGCAAATACGCCGCTCGGAGGTGAGCCCCGGCCATCCTTTACGCGGCAGATTTGGTTGGCGCCATCCAGCGGAACTTTTTCGATCGTTCTTATGCGCAGGGTTCTTTAAAAAGTTTTTCCGCACGCCTATAGGTTGCCAACCGCCAACTGATGCCGACCGGAACAATTTGTCGTCATTTTCATGGTCTCCAAACCCGTAGAGCCACCGCAATTCCTGGGCCAATACGTCCTGTCGAAGACCGTCCGACCGGGCGGGCAGGCCATCGTGACCCAGGCGTACGATCCGATCGAGAGCAAGATGGTTGCCATCAAGCGGATGCGGTTCGGCCCGGAGGACGAGCGCGCGCGAGAGGGTTTCCGGCGCGAAGTGCAGATGCTTCAGGATCTGCGCCATCCCAATATCGTGGAGATGATCGAGGTCGACCGCGACAACGACGGGAACTGGTACCTCGTTCTCGAATGGTTGCCGGACAATCTGGACACCGTGATCGAACGGGACGGGGCCTGCACTTGGGACGACTTCCTGCGGCGTTTCGGCCGTCCGATCCTGGATGCCGTGATCTACGGCCAGAAGAAGCAGATCGCGCACCGCGACATCAAGCCGAAGAACATATTGGTGTCCGCCGACGGCGTGCCGAAGCTCGCCGACTACGGGATCGCCAAGCTATTGGATAACGCCGGCAGCTGGGCGCCGGTCAAGGGTCCCACGTTCAGGTTCGACTACACCAAGGGCTACACGCCGGCAGAGGCCGACACCGCCGGAACGATTCTGTCCCGGGACTGCTATGCCTTCGCCGCGGTGGCGTTGTCGTGCGTCACGGGCCGGAACTTCGACAGCGAGGACGATCCGCATGTCGCCCTGCAGGAGGCTGTCCTGCCGAACAACATCCGCGCCATCCTAGAGCGATGCCTCCACAGGGACGCTTCCAAGCGGCCTCCGCTGGCTTCGGCGCTTCTCAGCGAGATCGAAAGGGCGGAGGAGGAGACCAGGCGCGAGTCGGCAGCCGTTCCGCTCTGTCACCTGTCCCTGTCGTCCCAGGTCCAGTCGAGGATTTGCTCGCGGATGGAGCTGCAGGAGCGGAAGGACGCGGAACGCTTTGTGCTGGAAGTGCTCGGCGAGGTCGCCGGGCTGATGCCGGCCGACGTGCCGGCCGGGCAGGACAAGGCCGATGTCGACCTCGTCGGCGCGACCTGGCGGTTTCGTTGCCGCTTCAGCGGGCGCCATAAGGAGGTCCTCGAACTGGCGAACGTGCTCGAAGTGGACGCGTCTCTCGCTACCAGTCTCAGGGAGCGCTGCCTGACCCGCCCGATGCAGTTCACTTTCGAGCGGCCGCGCGATCCGGAGACGTCCGGGCAGCAGCTCGGATTGCTTCTGGCCGAGGCGGCCGAGGTCCAGAGGCAGCTGGCCGAGGAGCGCAAGGCGAGATCCAGCCAGCGCATCTTCCGCATCTGGCGCGGCTACCTGCGCGACCGGGCCGACTTCGAAGCGAAGCGTACGAGCGCCATCAAGTACGTCGATCGGAACGTGCTGGAAGATCGCGTGGTGCTGACGACCGAAATCGCGCAGACCGATGACCTCGTCGGCCAGGAACGAGTGATCTCTATCCCGTCCGGAGGACGGCTGACGGGCACCGTGGCCGCGGTCGCCTTCAACAAGATACTGCTGAACGTGACGTTCGGCGACGCGTCTCGGCTGCCCCGACGCGGAGAGCTCGCCATCAACACGCTGGCGGCGCAGCGGGCGCTCGACCGTCAGAGCGCCGCACTCGATGCTGTCCTCTACGACAGGGCCGAAAGCGAACGGTTGAAGGGCATCATCATCGATCCGCGGACGGCGGAGCCGGTCGAGGAGGTGGAAGACGTAGTTCCCACAAGCGACGAGTTCGACGAGGAAAAAAAGGAGATCCTGGCCAAGGCGCTGGGCGTGCAGGACATCCTCGCAATCGAGGGCCCTCCCGGGACCGGGAAAACGAAGCTGATCGCGGAAATCGTGGTTCAATGGCTGAAGCGCCATCCGGGCCACAGGATACTGCTGTCGTCGCAGACCCACATCGCCCTCGACAACGTGCTGGAGCGGATCACCGAAACGGGGCTGCCGCTCGAGATGATCCGCATCGGACGGAGCGACGAAACCCGCATTTCCGACCTCGGCCAAAAGCTCCTACTGGAGAAGCGTGTCGAAGCCTGGATCAAGGAGGTACGCAAGGCCGCCGAGGCGGACATGCAAAGGTGGGCCACGGAGAAGAACGTGGACCGCGAGGCCGTGGCGGTGGGCATGAAGGTCGAGCGCCTTCTGCAACTGCTTGCGGTTCAGAAGGGCCTGCGGGAGGCCATCGCCAGGCAGGAGGCCGATCGGGCGAGCGTCGAGAAGGCGGGCACCGACACCGCCGGCGGACCCGCCGATCAGGGCGAGGTCGAGGAGGAGACCACCCAGATCGACAGCGAGATCGGCGCCAGCAAGCAGGCGCTCAAGCAGGCGGTGGCGGAGGAGAAGGACCTGCGCGCCGACATGGAGGAGATGGGCGAATACGCCGCCTACCTGTCCCAGTCGAAGGACCCCCACGAACTGGGCGAGTGGGCCGACCATTTCCTCGCCGACACGCCGATGATCACTGCATGCCGCGATCGCCTGAAGCTGCTGGAGGACTGGCTGCTGAGGGTCGGCCGTTCGTCGGATTTCAACACGGCTATGCTGTCGTCGGCCCAGATCATCGCCGGCACATGCGTCGGCATCGCCGGCGTCCGCGGCATGGAAGAGGTCGGCTACGACCTCTGCATCGTCGACGAGGCTTCCAAGGCGACTGCGACCGAAATCCTCATTCCGCTGTCCCGCAGCAAACGATCCATCGTTGTCGGAGACCCCGAGCAGCTTCCGCCCTTCTTCGAACAGTTGAGCGACGAGCTGCTTGACGAGTTCGAGGTCGGCGAGGTCAAGGCGACCCTGCTCGACCGATTGCTGGACGAGCAGGCGGGCCTTCCCGCGAGGTGCCGCGCGGGTCTGAAGAACCAGTACAGAATGATCAAGCCTATCGGCGACCTAGTGAGCGCCTGCTTCTACCAGAAGAAGCTCAAGAGCCCGGTGACATCGCATGGCCTCAAACTGTCGATGGCCTTCCCGAAGCCCGTAACGTGGTACTCGACCCAGAATATTGATTCCCGGTTCGAGGAGCGCGATGGGTTGACCTACGCGAATCCTACCGAGGTCGCGCAGATCCGCCAGATCCTGCTGCGCCTCGAGTTCGTCGCCAAGGGGCAGAACGAGCGCATCTCCGTCGCGGTGCTGTCCGGCTACACGGGGCAAGTGAAGCTTCTCAGCGAGATGGTCCAGCGCGGCATCGCCGAATGGCCCTCTCTCGATGTCACCTGCTCCAGCGTGGATGCGTTCCAGGGACGGCAGGCCGACATCTGCATCTACTCGGTCGTCCGATCGAACGATCAGAAGAATCTCGGTTTCCTGCGCGAACGTCCCCGGCTCAACGTCGCGCTTTCCAGAGGCAAGAGCGGTCTCCTCATCGTCGGAGACAACTATTTCTGCCGTAATGCCCGCGGCCAGAATCCGTTCAAGTCTGTGATCGAATACATCGACAACAACGAGAGCACCTGCACGGTGGAGGAACTGCAGTGACCCCGGAGCTCGCAGCGAGAAAATTCCAGTTCCGCGAGGGCTTCCATCTCGTCGACTACGGCGAGGTCGGACTGCCGATCTTCCGGCTGACGCTGGAGGCGATCACGATGTCTCCCCGCTTCATGCCGACCATCCAGGAGTTCGCGTTGCGCTGCCTGGATCTCGGTGAAACGCACGAAGTAGATGTCGCGAACATGCTCGGCCTCAAGCTCGACGTGGTCGTCAGCGCCATGAATGTGCTGATCTCCGACGGGTACGTCGTGCGCGAACCCAACAGCGACGGTGCCGACGAATTCCATCTCACCGACGCCGGAAAGTCGCGGCTGCTTGTCGATCGGTTGGAGGTCCCCCAGGAAGAGATGGTGGTCGTCGATTACGACGGCGTGCGTCGAATGCCTCTGCGTCTGACGGGCGAGAGCGTCGTGCGTCCAGCCATGCTTCATGGAACCGGGGCGGTTCAGATCCGGCCGTATCCGGCGGAGGCGCCTGGAGTCGACGATCTAGCAATCCCGGAGATTTCGAAAGTTATCCGTCGGCAGAAGAGCGAGGATTTCCGGCGCACAGTGCTGTCGCTGAAACGCGTCGTGAGGCGCAACAGCCTCTTTCGGGAAGGCGTCGCGCTTGTCTACGCCGCGGATAAGTCGGACGAAGTCCAGGTGGCGTTCGTCATCGACGACAAGCTGTCCGATGCATACGAACTCGCCTTCGCCCAGCATGGCGGGCCGAAGAAAATGGGCTTCGTGCGCGCGATCGCGGAAAACGATCTGAGCAAGAAGCTCGAAAAGATGATCGGTCGCCCCATGTACAAAAGCATGGCCGGTCGAGACGCGATGAAGGCGGCGCGCAAGCTGGAGGTCGATGGGCTGCTGGAGATCGATGCGGTCCGAAGGGCGGCGGCCGGTACGTCTCTGCGGAGATCGGATCCCGTGGCGGTCGCCTTGGCTACGGCAGAGGAACGATTGAAGAGCGCAAGGCGGGACATGGACGCCTTCGAAGTCCGTCCCCTCGCATGCTACGAGCAGACCGAGCTGCTCGATATCGCTTTGAAGAAGGCACGCAAATCGCTGGTGATCACGAGTGCCGGCATTCAGCCTTACATCGTCAACCCCGCCAGACTGCGCGAAATCGATCTGCTGATCGGAGAAGGTGTTCAGATCGAGATCGAATCCTACCTGACCACGCCGACGGAGGCGCGGAGCGGCGGCAAATACGATCCCCTTTGGGAGTTGGCCCGTCGCGCCGCGAAGGCCGGATTGACGCTCCGCAAAAGTGGCAAGCAGGACTTCTTCTTCCTGGTGCAGGACGACGAGCTGGCCGTCATCTCAACGCGACCGTTCTTCGGCGAAGCGTCCCGCCGGACGGGGTTCATGCGCGTGCAAGGACTCGTGACGCGCAAGCGGGAGTTTGTGGGAGAGATCAGGAGCATCGTGCTCGGCAGCAGCAGTCGCCCGGTAAGACGAAATGGCAACTGACCGACCCGTTTGGACCGCAACGCATGTCGGCCGCGTTCGACGCGCGAACGAGGATCTGTATCTCGTGGGCAAACGGATAGGTGCCGGACCGGTGGAAAGCTGGTCCGGAAGGATGGCTGTCGATCATGGCTGGGCCGTGATCGCCGACGGCATGGGCGGGCATGAGGACGGCCAGATCGCCAGCCGCATCGTCATAGAGACGATCGCAGGATCGATCGAGAGCGTGCGAGACGAAGCCGACGTCACTACCATGATCGAGAATGCCCATCGAAAATTGTTCGAAGCCATGTATTCGGGCCAAGGCAGGCCCGGCATGGGCTCGACCATCGTCGGAGTAGTCTTCTTCGATTATGAAGCCCTCGTCTTCAACGTCGGAGACAGTCGCGCCTACGAACTCAGGCGCGGTCAGCTGCTCCAATTGAGCCGAGACGATACATTGGGCGTCGATCGGGGGCGTAGAGGCGGCCACGCGCTCACTCAGTCGCTCGGCGGGACCGCGACGCCACAGCCCGTGAGTCCTCATATCCGACGCTTTCGGCTCGACGATCACGTCGGCGTACTGCTTTGCTCGGACGGTCTGACCGACATGGTTCAAGGGAACCGAATTGGCACTCTCCTCGCCGAACACGCTACCAATCCGGCGGAGCACCTCGCGACAGCTGCGAACGATGCCGGTGGGAAAGACAACATTACTGTCGTCGTCATCGGTCCGAAGGCCACGGCCGCGGCCTGAGCGATCCCAGACGTCAGAACCGCGGCTTGGGCTTGGGCTTCGGCTTGCAGGCCCTCTTCAACTGAACCCCCTCGCCGCAGCGCAGGCTGGCGAACGTGAACTCCACGCCGCATTGCTCTTCGAGGTGCCTTCTTAGATTTTGAAGTACTTCCAATCGTTTAGGATGATCGGGCGGGGTGTCGTCGGTCTCGATCAGGGAAATCGTCTTGCGAGAAATGCCAGACGACGCCGCGAGCCCTGCCTGATCCATATGGAGGAGGGCTCTCGCGGCACGAATAAGTGAAGGGGTGAGAATCTCGGCCATAGCACAATCGGTTTGAGCGCTTGGAATTCGCGCTTCGTCCGACATTGCACCGGATGGCCTAATCTGTCGTTAACCAAATCTCTGGCGATCCGTAGCTTTATGCTACCATTCTCGCGCGCCGTGTGGTATGTGACTTATCACATCAAAGGAGCGCGCCGTTCGCCCGGCCATGGAGGCCCGCCCGAACGTCGCCGAAGGCTTGAAGGATCAGTCATGCGTCTCGACGACGACAGCGGCACCGCCGGCGAGAGCGATACCGAGCGCCCTCTAAACTATTGGCGCACGCTGTCGGCGCTGGACTTCGGGCAGGCCGAGATCGCGGAGGTCGAAACCTGCGTCGGATCGATCTCTTCGACGGTCAAGGATTGGCGAGACGCGGTCCACGGCGACGCGGCGGCGGCGATACGACTGGTGCTGGCCCAAAAACCGCCGGAGCGCATGACGCTGAAGGTCGATCTCGCGATGACCGTGCTGCTGTGCCGCGCGTTCGACAATGCGGCGGCGGCGCTTACGCTCTCCCTCAGGCTGAGGTCGATGCCGCTGGACCGATCTCACCGCAATCGGCTCGCGACGTCGTGGCTCGTCAGGAATTTATCTCTTGCACGCGATTACTCCGCATCCCGGCCGCCGCGGGCCCGCCAGATGCGGGGAGGGCGCAAGTCGTGATCCTGCAGCCTTTTTCGGACGCTCACTCGGACTGCGCAGGTTTCAGCGGTTTTCCGCCGCTAATAGAGGGCGTGGACGCCATAGTGGTCGCGGGCGATACCCGCCAAGGACTCGCTGCCTCGCTCACCGAACTGCGCGCCGCCTATCCGCGTCCCGTCGAGATTCTGATGGTCGCCGGCAACCACGAGTTCTGGGGATTTGTGTGGTCGCGCGAGGTCGACGAGGGACGTCGCGTTGCCGAGAAATTGGGCATCCGTTTCATGGAGGACCAGGCGGTCACGCTGGGACGTCTGCGCGTGCTGGGATGCACGCTTTGGACGAGCTACGACGCCTACGGCGAGTCCTTGAGGCCCGCCGCGATGCGGAGCGCGCGCGAAGAGATGCGCGACCACAAGCGCATCAAGTGGAGCAGCGATCCGTGGCGGAGGTTCCGGCCGGAAGAAGCGCGCATGCTGCACATGCGCTCGCGCGCGTTCATCGAAGAAGAGCTTTCGAAACCGCATGACGGTCCTACGCTGGTGATCACGCACGCGGCGGTCTCGATCGAATGCATCCCGCCGAGTAAGCAGAAGAGCATCGTATCGGCAGCATATTTCTCGGAAATGCTGCCGGTAATCGACCGCCATCAACCGGACCTCTGGGTCTTCGGCCACACTCACCACCGTACGGATTTTCGTCGCGGCAAGACACGAATCCTGTCGAATCCAATCGGCTACGCGGACGAGCGTACCGGTTTCGATCCGACGCTGACCGTCGCGATCGACGGAGAGCGGCGATGATTTGTCCGCCGCGTCGCGCCGCTACCGCGCCAAACCGAAAGCGCCGAGCCGCTTCCAAATCGGAATTCGTGATCGACGATACCGGACCGTATCCGACTCCGAGCCCTTCGTCCGGGTCGCCGGCCCCTCCTGCCCGCCTCGGGAGCCTTGAGCGGAAGGCGTACAAGGAAGACAACGCGGGTGGACGCGGCGCGTCCGCTGCTCGCCATTTACCGTCAGCATGATGTCGAGCGCGCCGGATCCGGTACGAAATCGGCCGGAACGAGCCAGGGGCCGTTGGGTTGAAAGCAGTCCCAGCCTTTCTGCATGACCCACCGATGCCTACGCCAGGTCGTTTCTCGATCCAAACGTGGGCGGAAATTGACCACGTTGTATTCCACGATCGCGTCCAGTGCGCGTTTGCCATGCAAGCCACGGACGCCGCGGCAACCACGCTTCCTCGCGATCACTGAACGTTCAAGACCAGCATCAAGCCGCCGCCGCCGTCCTGCTCGACGTTGTTGTTCGCCGTGTGGTGGGGAATATGACAGTGCACCAGCCATTTGCCGGCTTGGCGGGCGGTCCAGATCACGTCGTACCTTTGGCCGGGACCCACGTTGACGGTGTCGGCTTGGTAACGAGCGCTTTCGGAAAGCGTGATGCCGTCCACCGCGACCACCTGGAATGGTCCGCCGTGCACGTGCATCGGATGGACGAAGTTGTTGTTGGTCCCGATGAATCTCAGCTTTATCGTCTGACCGATCTTCATCGGAACGGTGTCGGTGGCCGGATAGGCCTTCCCGTTGATCGTGAAGTAGTTGGGCAGTTCTCCCTCCATCAGCATCGCGGGATAAGTGAGCCACTCCCGCTTCAGCCATTCCTGGAGCTGTATCGCATACTCGTGATCCGCCTTGACCTCAGCCGACGGATCCTTCGGTTGGATGATAAGGGCGCCGTACAGGCCGAGCGCCTGTTGCCGATCGGGATGGTCGTGGCTGTGATAGAAATAGGTCCCGTGCTGTCCGACCGTGTATTCGTAGCTGTAGGAGCCGCCGGGCGGAATCGGTGCCTGCGTGACCTTCGCCGGGCCGTCCATCTCGTTCGGGAGGATCAGTCCGTGCCAATGCACGGTCGTGCTTTCGGGAAGCGTGTTGCGCACGTTGATTCTCACACGGTCGCCTTCGGTCAATTCCAGCCGGGGACCGGGTATCTGACGATTGTAGGCATAGGCCTGCACGGTTACGTCGGGAAGGATGTTCCAGCGGATCACCGACGCTTCGATGTCGAACACCTTGACGCCGTTTTCCAGCCGTGGCTGCAGCACCTGGTCGCCGCGCGCCGTGTTCGGAGCTTCGTAACCGACCTGTCGCGGCTTCACCGCGGCCATTTCCCGCATGGCGGCCGCCGGCAGCTCGAAGGTGTTGATCATGCCCGGCGGCATGATCGCACCGTCCACGTCGCGCGCACTGAGGCTCAGGTTCACGTGGAAGCCTGGCCAGACCATGCCGGTCACGAGGAGAAATCCTGTGACGCCCGCCAACGCGGCGAGTTGCGGGACCGTCGCCTCGCTCTTCATTCCACTCCCGCCATGCTCGCCGTGTTGTCGGCCGCCTCCATCGTGCCCGCCGGATCGTTTCGTGCTTGCCGAGCGCCTCTCCGTCATGAGCCCGTGCTTGACGCCGGCTCCCGCCATCCAGACGTTGAACGGATATGCCGTCGCAAACCCGACGATGACGCCGAGCGACATCACACCCCAGAACACCAGTTCGAGAGGGTCCATGGCCCGCATATCGCGTCCCATCATCAGGAGGCTCATCGTCGGAGCCATGCCCGCCATCATGGAATTCATGCTGATGAATTCCGGCATGAAGCTCATCTTCACGTTCTGCCAGTACGAGCCGCCCATCATCTTCTTCATGAACAGCGACTGGAATATGAAGAGGCCGAACGAGAATCCGGCGAGATATTCCACGATGAGATCGATCCACATCGGCAACCCAAGCAGCGCGGTCGTCGCCGCGGCGAGGATGATGCCGGTGGCGTCGCCGGCCACGCAGTGGATTGTGCTGCCTACTCCCTGCTTCCAGAGAGGAGAGGTAAAGCGTTCGTGCTCTCCTGGCCGCGGCTCCTTGTCGGCGAGAACATAGAGCAGCAGCCCGAAAGGCCCCATGTAGAGCGTGACGAGGACGAACGCCCACTTCATGACCGTGGGCTCGGGGTTTCCCGCAAACTGATCGTAGGCTACATAGGCCGCCGAGCTCAGCGCGATCGCGAACCAGGCGAGCAGGAAATAATCGTATGGGAAGGCAATCACGGCTGCTCCGACGGATCGTTTGTCACGCAACCGTTGCGCGGTGTCATTGTTCCTGTTCTGATACCGCTCCGGCAAAGCAGAAACGGCTACCGCCAGCTGTAATATTCGTGGTCGGCGGACGTCGCAGCGCGCGTCGACTTGCGGCCTAGTGTTTAAGTTGAAGGGGGTAGGATTGACCGATCTGCTGCGCGTGTTGATCGAACGGTGGCGCGAGGACCCAGGATCGACCTATCGCACATGGTTCTTGTGGGACGAGCGGCTCAAGAATTTCCGCTCCATTCGAAGCGGCATCGAGCAGGTCGTCAAAGAGATCGAGGCGGGCACGTTCGGCAACGTCTACAAGGGTTCTTCCCTCGAAACGATCGTCGGATCGATCGCGGAGCAGAGGCAGATATTCAAAGGGGCCGACCACGCCTTCCTGTGGAAGCCGAAGCTCCGCATACCGGACATCTACGAAAACTCCGGCAATCAGCGGGCGTTCGGCAGACTGCTCCATCACTGCTCCTGCTGCAGCACCGAGCAGGAGCTCGTGGACGGAATCGAGACGATCGATCGTGTGGCGATCAAGGGCCTCGGTCCGGCGGTCGCCAATCTCCTGTACTTTCTGCACCCGACCTTGATGCCACCGTTCAATACCGCCATCGTAAACGGCTTCAACGCGGTCACCGGCTCGAAGGTGAAGCTGGGTCGTTGGGATCAGTACCTCGCCATGCGGCGGGGAATCCTGGAGCTGAACCGGAACTACCGCGATCTCCTGTCCAACGACCTCGGCGCAATCGCAGGATTTCTTTTCGATATCGGCACTGGGCGCTTTACCGCGCCTCCCGCGGGCACGAGCGATTCCGCCAAGGACGCATGGTTGTCCGAGTTGTCGAAGGCCAGGGAATCCGCAAAGCGCCTCGAGGCGCCGATCGCCGCCGCGCGCGAGAACGACCTCACCCACACGGAGGTTCAAGCCTGGCTCCGGGACTTGGGCCTGGCCCTCGGTTACCGAGTCTGGATCGCCGCTAACGATCGAGGGCGGCCCTACAATGGTGCGACTTTGGCCGCCGGGTGCATCGATCGCCTTCCGCCGTCGGTCGAGGAAGCTGCCGGCGCGGAGTCGATCCGGCTGATCGACGTTCTCTGGATCGATGCCGCGAGCAGCCGCGTGACGGCGGCCTTCGAGGTCGAGCATACGACCTCCATCTATTCCGGCATCGTTCGCATGCTAGACCTCGCGTTGAGCAGCGACCTGCATGCGACGGGCGGGCTGTTTCTGGTGGCTCCCGACGGCAGAGAGAATGAAGTACGCGACCAGCTTCGTCGGCCCGCATTCAGTCGCGTGGCGGACCTCCAGGTCCGATTCTTGCCTTACGGTGAATTGGAGCGCAACAAGGATGCAATTGCCCGTTTCGGGACGGGAATGAAGGGCATCGAGGCGATCGCCCGCCTGCTCTGAACGGCGCGTACGTAAGGCATCCCGGCGTCCGGCGCGGCTGGTACCAACGCAACAGCCTCGTATCAGCGAGGACGTCCTGAGCTTCGGGCGGTCCGTCGCGAACGGCGACAGCCGCGCCGATCGGAAGGTTCGCCGCGTTTGCAGCGGCAAGAAGCCGTGCGGGTGCTTGGGAACCTCCGACGGCGGGCCAGCTTAATAACGATGTTTGGAGAGAACAGCAGATGTCGTCAGAGCAATCCGGGCCCGACATTCGCGATTTCGAGCTGCCTGCAGCCGGTTACGCTGTCCTCGTGACCTGGCCCGAAGTCCGCGACGGGAAGCACGCACAGGAAGTCTGGTACGTGCACCTCGGCGACCAGCTCGAGGCTGTGAAAGCCGTTCAGGCAGCATGCGGAGCGCTCAACGACGCCAAGGTCGAGCTTCTTGGAAGCCTTTCGGAGTCCAGGTTGCTCGCGCACGGCGTCCCCGATGGAAACGCGAAGCGGGCTGCCGATTCCTCGATCACATCGTCGCCTTGACGCGAATTCCGATGGCCAGCGACGATGGCCGGCGATTTCGCGCGCGACGGCCGTCTTGGGCGGAGGTACCGGATTCGGACGAATGTACTCGCGCATGCTCCGACGTCAGACCCGCACTGTTCGTAGCCGCAGCGCGTTGCCGACCACGCTGACGGACGACAGCGCCATTGCGGCCGCGGCGACGATAGGCGACAGCAACAAGCCGAAGGTCGGGTAGAGCAGCCCGGCGGCGATCGGAATGCCGGCCGCGTTGTAGGCGAAGGCAAAGAACAGGTTCTGGCGGATGTTGCGCATCGTTGCGCGCGACAGTCGCCGCGCCCGTACGATACCCGTGAGATCCCCCTTGAGTAGCGTCACACCGGCACTCTCCATCGCCACGTCCGTTCCGGTCCCCATCGCGATACCGACTTCGGCGGCCGCCAACGCCGGCGCGTCATTGACGCCATCGCCGGCCATCGCGACTATTCGACCTTGCTCGTGTAGCTTCGCGACGACCGCACTCTTCTGGTCGGGCAGAACCTCGGCTTCGACGTCCGCGATACCGAGCCTCCGAGCGACCGCCCAGGCCGTCGTACGGTTGTCGCCCGTCAGCATGATCACCCTGACCCCTTCGGCGGCGAGCTCGCGCAGCGCCTCGGGCGTGGACTGCTTCACCGGGTCGGCGATGGCCAAGATGCCGACGAGCGTGCCGTCAACCGCCATGTTGATGACGGTCGCGCCTTCGCCCCGCTGACGTTCGGCTTCGGATTCGAGGGAGGACGTATCGACGCCTTCCGAGCTCAGGAACGTCGCGTTTCCGAGGAGCACCTTCTTGCCCTCGACGGTTCCGAGCGCGCCCTTGCCGACCGGCGAGTCGAAGTCCTGCACGTCGGTAGTCGGTATATCGCGCTCCCGGGCTGCATTAACGATCGCATCCGCCAATGGATGCTCGCTGGCACGCTCGACGCTGGCGGCGAGCCGAAGCACGTCCGACTCCGAGTACCCGTTCGTCGGGATCACCGCGACGACCTTGGGCTTGCCCTCTGTCAGCGTGCCGGTCTTGTCGACAACGAGCGTGTCGATTCTCTCCATGCGCTCCAGCGCCTCTGCGTTCTTGATGAGCACGCCCGCATGTGCTCCGCGTCCGACGCCCACCATGATCGACATCGGTGTCGCGAGGCCGAGCGCGCACGGGCAGGCGATGATGAGAACGCTCACCGCCGCCACCAGCCCGAAAGCGAAGCGCGGCTCGGGCCCGTAGACCGCCCAGGCGGCGAAGGCTGCGACCGCGACCACGATGACCGCGGGAACGAACCAGCCGGCGACCTGGTCGGCCAGGCGCTGGATGGGAGCGCGAGACCGCTGCGCCTGCGCGACCATTTGCACGATCTGGGACAGCATCGTGTCGCTACCGACCTTCTCGGCACGCATGACGAAGCCGCCGGACCGGTTCAGGGTGCCTGCGATGACCTTGCTGCCAACCTCCTTGCTGACCGGCATGGACTCTCCCGTCACCATCGACTCGTCGAGCGACGAGCGACCCTCGATGATCTCGCCGTCCACGGGTACTTTTTCGCCGGGACGGACGCGCAGGCGGTCTTGCGGCTGCAGCACCGCGATCTGCACCTCCTCGTCGGCGCCGTCCGCACGGATGCGTCGCGCGGTTTTCGGCGCGAGATCCAGCAGTGCCTTGATCGCCCCGGAGGTCGCCTCGCGCGCGCGCAATTCGAGCACCTGCCCCAGAAGCACCAGGACCGTGATGACGGCGGCCGCCTCGAAGTAGACCGCGACCGCGCCGTCGTGGCCGCGGAAAGTGGAAGGAAACGCGGCTGGCAGAACCGTCGCGACGACGCTGTAGACCCAGGCGACGCCGGTACCCATCGCGATCAGCGTGAACATGTTCAGATTGAGCGTCAGCACCGACTGCCAACCGCGGACGAAGAACGGCCAGCCGGCCCACAAGACGACCGGCGTCGCGAGAACGAACTGGATCCAGTTGGAGAACGACTGGTCGATCCAGCGGTGCGCTCCGACCAGATGAGCGCCCATCTCGAGGATCACCACCGGAACGGAGAGCGCAAGACCCACCCAGAATCGGCGGGTCATATCGATCAGCTCGGGATTCGGTCCCGCGTCCGCCGTTGCGACTTCCGGTTCGAGCGCCATGCCGCAGATCGGACAATTGCCGGGCCCGACCTGCCGGATCTGCGGATGCATCGGACAGGTGTAGACCGTACCTTCCGGCACGTCGGTTCGGGCTTCATGCCCCACCTTGCTATGAACGTATCTTGCCGGCTCCTCGGCGAATTTCGTCCTGCAACGATCGGAGCAAAAATAGAAGGTCCTTCCGCCGTGCTCGACTTTATGAGAGGCCGTCGCCGGATCCACGGCCATTCCGCAGACGGGATCGACCGCGGCGCCGTGCGCGGGGCCATGTTGATGGCGAACAGGGCGCTCGCGCGAGGCGGAGTGAGAGTGTTCGCAGCAGTTTCCGCGAGCCTTTTCGGAAGAGGCATCCCTTGACATTATGTGTTCCATCTCTTGCGGAAAGTACCCTAGGGGGGTATATACGGCCCATGAGGACCGACATCAAGGCTTCCTGTCAAAAACGCCTGAACCGCATCGAAGGCCAAGTTCGCGGACTCGGGAAGATGGTGGACGAGGACCGGTACTGCATCGACATCGTCACGCAGATTTCGGCGGTCAGAGCCGCGCTCCGCCGCGTCGAGGAAGAAATCCTCAAGGATCACGTGGCCCATTGCGTGGAACACGCCATCCGTAGCGGGGATAAGGCCGACCAGCGGCGCAAGATCGCGGAACTGATGGAAGTCGTCGGGCGGACAGGTGATGAAGGCGGTCACGAATGCTTGACGAGGATCAAAGACGCCGCTCGGAGCAGGACTATGTTATGGAAGGAAACTGCTACCGCGCCGGACCGGTGCGGTAAGCGGGACAAGTATAGGTAGACAAAGCGCGATGCGGCTCGTCCGTACCATTCTGGCATTCGCGATCGCCGCCTCCTTGGCGTTGCTGCCGGTCGGCGCGTCCGCGGCCGGCTCCGGCGTGATGGCCGACGATGCGCAGTCCGGAATGCAGATGGGCACCTCGGCCGACATGTCGATGGACTGTTGCCCGGACGACATGAACGGCGCCCCCTTTCACGCCGCCGGCCATAACTGCAGCATGGGTTTCTGCTGCGCGGGCGGATTCGTCGCGCTGGGGGACGTCCGAAGCGTCGGTTTCCGCTTCGTCCCCGCGGCGGAGAGTAAAGTCGTCATCCCTGCGGACCAGTTCGTCCCTGTCCGCGGAGGGAGCCCTCCCTTCCGACCTCCTCGGGTCTGATCTCACCCAGTTCGACGCGCGTAGCACGTGCCCGCGCGCGATGACGACTGCCCGTGTGCTCTTGCGGAGCCGCGGTCGAGACAGACCCATTTGAGGAGAACATCATGATTTCCAAATTCAGCAGTGCTGCCGCGCTGACTGTCGCCGTCACTCTCGTCACCTCGGCTGCTTTGGCGGGTGCAGGCGATTACGTATTCGAGCCTGTCAATGCGGAGATGAAGAAGGGCGACGACGTCACCGTCGCGATTCGCTTGACCAACAAGATGACCGGAAAACCGGTCTCTGACGCCGTGATCTTCAAGACGCGCGTGGACATGGCGCCCGATGGGATGGCTGAAATGGAATCCCCAGTGGCTCCGCTGCCGTCCAAGGAGCCCGGCGTATACGCCTTCAAGACCGATCTTCCGATGGCCGGACGCTATCAGGTCACGCTCTCCGCAAAAGTCCAGGGCGAGTCCGAGACCGTCAACGGCAAGGTCATCGTCAAGGCCAACAAGTGAGCATGCGGGCGCTCCCAGCGAGCGCCCGGCATCCTCGAACCCATTTCTGATGCGCGCGCCAGAGGGCGCGCCCTGGTGCACACCATGAAAACCTCGCGCTTGCTTACAATGATTGCGCTCGGCGCCGGAATCGGTCTGGCCGGCTACTGGTCGGTCGAACGATCTTTCTGGCCCCTTCACCCACACTCGACCGCCGCCTCCGCGGCGGCGGACAAGACGCCGCTGTACTACCGCGACCCGGCGGGGGCCCCTTTCTGGTCGGCCGTTCCGAAAAAGGATCAGCAGGGACGCGATTACCTGCCGGTCTACGATGAGGACGAGCCCTCGACCGAGTCCGCGAAGCCGAAGCGGCAACAGGCGGATTCCTCCCGCAGGATCCTGTACTATCGCAATCCGATGGGCCTGCCGGATACCTCGCCGGTCCCCAAGAAGGACCCGATGGGGATGGACTACGTTCCCGTCTACGAAGGGGACGATCAGGAGGACGGGTCGGTCAAGCTCTCGCCCGGCAAGATCCAGAGGACGGGCGTGAAGTCCGAGCCCGTCGAGCGCCGTTCGATCCGGATCTTGGTCAAGTCGCCCGGTACGATCCAACTGGATGAACGCCGCGTCTCGGTCATCGCAATGCGCGCCGAAAGCTTCGTGCAGAAGGTCGCCGACGTGACCACCGGTACGCGCGTGAAGGCAGGCCAGCCGCTGATGCAGATCTACAGTTCGGCCGTGGCGTCCGCCGCCGCGGAGTATCTCTCGACGATCACTTCCAAGACCACCGGCGGGATTGAGGCCTACGGCCGCGGCTCGCGGCAGCGGTTGATCAATCTCGACGTTCCCGAACAGGTCATCGCGGACATGGAGAAGTCCCACGTCGCGCCCGTCACCGTGCAATGGTCGGCGCCGCGCGACGGAATCGTGCTTGAACGCAACGCAATCGAAGGCATGAGAGCCAATCCGGGCGACGTACTATTCCGGATTGCCGATATTTCGGTGGTCTGGGCCCTGGTCGACGTCGCCGAACGCGATCTCGGCAACATCGCAGTGGGTCAGCCGGTCACGGTTCGCGCCCGCAGCTATCCGACCCGCACCTTCAGCGGCAGGATCGCCGTCGTCTATCCGCAGGTTAACCGCGAAACTCGGACGGCGCGTGTCCGAATCGAACTCGCCAACCCGGATGTGGCGCTGCTGCCGGATATGTACGTCGATGCGGACATCGACACCGCGGACTCCAAATCCGTATTGGCGGTCCCTGACAGTTCGGTGCTCGACACTGGCAGCCGGCAGGCCGTTCTCGTCGACAAGGGCGAAGGACGCTACGAGCCGCGCGAAGTCAAGCTTGGCCGGCGCGGCGGCAGTTACATCGAGGTGCGGGAGGGCCTTGCGGATGGCGAGGCGGTGGTCACCTCGGCCAATTTCTTGATCGATGCCGAAAGCAACCTGAAGGCGGCGCTCAAAGGCTTCGCCGAGGCTGCGCCCAATCCTTCCGACACCGGCGCCGCCCACTCGACGGGAGAGCACAAATGATCGCTCGCATCATCGCCTGGTCCGCACGCAATCTACTGCTGGTGCTGTTCAGCACCGGTTTTGCGGCCGCCGCTGGCCTCTACGCACTAGTGCATCTGCCGCTCGATGCGATTCCGGATCTCTCCGACACGCAGGTCATCGTCTACACGGAATATCCCGGCCAGGCGCCGCAGGTGATCGAGGACCAAGTTACATATCCCTTGACGACGGCCATGCTGACCGTGCCGAAATCCAAGGTGGTGCGCGGATTCTCGTTCTTCGGCGTGTCCTTCGTGTACGTGATCTTCGAGGACGGAACCGACATCTACTGGGCCCGCTCGCGCGTCATGGAATTCCTGAATAGCGCGACGTCCAGGTTGCCGGCGGGCGTCACGCCGAGCATCGGGCCGGATGCCACGGGCGTCGGCTGGGTCTACCAATACGCCGTCATCTCGAAGGAATTGAATCTGGCGGACACGCGCACGATCCAGGATTGGAATCTGAGATTCGCGCTGGCCAAGGCCGAAGGAGTGGCCGAGGTCGCGAGCATCGGCGGTTTCGTCAAACAGTACAACGTGGTCCTTGACCCGCAGCGCATGCGCGACCGCGGAATCAGCATGCAGAAGATCCGGGACGCCATCCGCGCATCGAACGCGGACGTCGGCGGCCGGACGGTCGAACTCGCGGAGTTCGAGTACGTGATCCGGGGCAGGGGCTACATCAAGAGCATCAACGATCTCGGCAACATCGTGCTGAAGACGAACAACGGCACGCCCGTGTTGCTGCGTGACGTCGCGCGAGTCGAGCTCGGCCCGGACGAAAGACGGGGTATCGCCGAATTGAACGGCGAGGGGGAGGTCGCAAGCGGCATCGTGCTGCAGCGCTTTGGCGTCAATGCGCTCAACGTCATCGAGAACGTCAAGAAGCGATTCAAGGAGATTGCGAGCAGTCTGCCGAAATCGGTCGAGATCGTCCCGGTCTACGACCGCTCCAACCTGATCTACGCCGCCATCGACACGCTGAAGCAAACGCTTCTCGAGGAGAGCATCGTCGTGGCGCTCGTCTGCATCGTCTTCCTGCTGCACGTGCGCAGCGCGCTGGTCGCGATCCTGATGCTGCCAGTGGGCGTGCTGATGGCGTTCGGAGCCATGAAACTGCTGGGGCTCGGGTCGAACATCATGAGCCTCGGCGGTATCGCGATTGCGATCGGCGCCATGGTGGATGCCGCCATCGTCATGATCGAGAACGCGCACAAGCACCTGGAGCGGGCGAAGCCGGGACAGTCGCGAGTGCAAATCCTGATAGAAGCGGCCTCCGAGGTGGGCCCGGCATTGTTCTTCAGCCTCTTGATCATCACCGTTTCGTTCATGCCGATCTTCACGCTGGAATCGCAGGAGGGGCGGCTGTTCAGCCCGCTGGCGTACACGAAGACCTTCGCGATGGCAGCCGCAGCTCTGCTTTCGGTGACGTTGGTCCCGGCGCTGATGGTGATCTTCGTGCGCGGGAAGATCGTTCCCGAACACAAGAATTTCATCAATCGCTTCCTGATCTGGGTATATCGCCCCGTAATCAAGGGGGTGCTGCGCGCAAAGACCCTGGTCATCATCGCCTCCGTGGCGGTCCTCGCGGTCACGATCTGGCCGGCCCGGCAGCTCGGAACCGAGTTCATGCCGACACTGAACGAAGGCACGCTGCTCTACATGCCCACGACCCTGCCCGGCATCTCGGTAACCAAGGCGGCCGAACTGATGCAGATGCAGGATCGGATCATCAAATCCTTCCCGGAGGTCGCTTCCGTCTACGGCAAGGCGGGACGGGCCGCGACCGCCACCGATCCGGCCCCGACCGAAATGTTCGAAACGGTGGTCAACCTCAAGCCGAAAGAGCAATGGCGTCCCGGAATGACGATCGACACTCTGATCGCCGAGATGGACAAGGCGCTGCAATTTCCCGGCGTCTCCAATGCCTGGACCATGCCGATCAAGGCACGCATCGACATGCTGTC
The DNA here is from genome assembly GCA_964423245.1 of uncultured Bradyrhizobium sp. GTDB lineage: Bacteria > Pseudomonadota > Alphaproteobacteria > Rhizobiales > Xanthobacteraceae > Bradyrhizobium. The sequence continues at coordinate 65,483 of CAYREH010000012.1, forward strand.
GACAGGCATCCGCACGCCGATCGGCGTCAAGGTCATGGGCACGGATCTCGTCGAGATCGATCGGTTGGCCAAGCAGATCGAGCGGGTCATCAAGGCCGTCCCCGGTACATCATCGGCTTACGCCGAGCGTGGCATCGGTGGGTACTATCTCGAGATCGCTCCGGACCGGGAGGCGCTCGCCCGTTACGGGGTCCTAATCCAGGACGTCCAGGACACCATCGCGGCCGCATTGGGCGGCCAGACGGTCACCACGACCGTCGAGGGCCGGCAGCGGTTCACGGTGAACATGCGCTACCCGCGCGATCTCCGGGACAATCCCAAGGCCATCACAAGCGATATCCTGGTGCCGATGCCGGCCGGCGGGGCCGTTCCGCTTGGCGAAGTGGCGAAGGTTGAACCCACCCGCGGGCCGACTTCGATCCGTACCGAGAACGGACAGCTCGCGACCTACATCTATGTCGACATCCGGGACAGGGACATCGGGAGCTACGTCGCCGACGCACAGCGAGCGGTCAGCGAGAGCATACAGTTTCCGGCGGGTTACTATGTCGTCTGGAGCGGCCAGTACGAGTATCTGCAGCGTGCCGCTGCGCGTCTGAAGATTGTGGTACCGGTCACGCTCACGATCATCTTCCTGCTGCTCTACTTGAACTTCAGGTCGATTACAGAAACCTTGATCGTCATGCTCTCGCTGCCCTTCGCGCTGGTCGGCGGCCTCTGGATGATGTGGTGGCTCGGCTTCAACATGTCGGTCGCCGTCGCGGTAGGGTTCATCGCGCTCGCCGGCGTCGCCGCCGAGACCGGCGTGGTGATGCTGATCTATCTCGACCACGCGTTGGCGGAAACGAGCGAGCGGATAAAGGCGGAAGGTCGCGCGCTGACGCGAAGCGATCTTTACGACGCCATCATGCAAGGCGCCGTCGAGCGGGTCCGGCCCAAGATGATGACGGTGGTCGCCATCATGGCCGGCCTTCTGCCCATCATGTGGAGTTCGGGTACCGGATCCGAAATCATGCAGCGCATCGCTGTGCCGATGATCGGCGGAATGGTCTCCTCCACGCTGCTGACGCTCATCGTCATTCCAGCCATCTTTGGACTGATCAAGGGCTTCCGGTTGCCGTCGACGTCCGATCGCGGCGACCGCAACCGGCAGTCTCCCGCACATAAAGATGCGCCTGCAAAGATGCCGCGCATTATGGAGCCGGCCCAATGAGCCGGGAGAGGGGCCGGCCGTGAGCACATCCCTGTGCGACGCTTCGCGAAGGACGGACGAGATGGCTAAGCACCGATCGAGGGTTGATGCTTCGGGTTCGATCGCCGGGAGGTGGGCCGGACCCATGCTCGGGTCGGTGTTGTTGCTTCTCGGCGGAGCGCCCGCCAGGGCGGAGACCCTCGTGGAAGCCATGGTGAAAGCCTATCAGTCAAATCCGCAGCTGAACGCGGCACGGGCGCGCCAACGGGCGACCGACGAAAACGTGTCGCAAGCGTTGTCGGGCTATCGCCCGCAGATTGTGGCAAGCCTGAGCGCCGGCTTGCAGCAGGTTCGCAACCTGTTGCCGGACAACGTCGTCCAGACGGCCACGCTGAAGCCGTGGACCGTTGGGCTCACGGTGACCCAGACGCTGTTCAACGGCTTCAAGACCGCCAACAATGTCCGGGTGGCGGAGGCACAGGTAAGGTCCGGCCGCGAAGCCCTTCGCAACGTTGGGCAGGGGATCCTGCTCGATGCCGTCACCGTGTACATGAACGTGCTTGCCAACGGAGCGCTGGTCGACGCGCAGCGCGCCAATATCGCCTTCCTGCGGCAGACGCTCTCCAACACTCGCACTCGTCTCAACGCGGGCGACGTGACGCCCACCGACGCGGCCCAGGCCGAAGCGCGCCTGAGCCGCGGGCTTGCCGACCTCAACGCGGCAGAGGTGGCCCTAGCCGTGAGCAAGGCGACCTACAGCCAAGTGGTGGGCGAGCCGCCCGCGCAGCTGCTGGCCGCAACGCCGGTGGACCGGTTCTCGCCGCCTACTCTTGCGGATGCGACGAATGTGGCGCGTCAAGAGAACCCGGCCGTCCTTGCCGCGCAGCTCGATGTGGATGTCGCCCAGTCTTCGATCGCAGTGGCGGAAAGCGGGCTGCTTCCGACCGTGTCCGTGCAGGCCAGCGTCAGCCGCGCCGTGCAGAATGATCCTACCCTCGCGACTTCCCGCATGGATCAGACTTCGGTTTTGGGCCAGGTCGGCGTTCCCCTCTACGATGCAGGCATGGCCGCCGCCCAGACCCGCCAGGCCAAGGAGGTCACTTCGCAAAGCCGGCTGGTCCTGGAGCAGGTGCGCAATCAGACGCGCACTGCGGCAACCGGCGCTTGGGTCGCCAATGAGGGAGCAAAAGTCGCGGTCACTGCCGCAGAATCCGAGGTGCGTGCCGCGAACGTGGCGCTATTGGGGGTGCAGCGGGAGGCGCAGGCAGGACAGCGCACGACGGTCGACGTACTCAACGCCCTGCAGGATCTGACCAATGCCCGAGCTCGGCTGATCCTCGCTCAGCGCGACCGCGTGATCGCATCCTACACGCTCCTAGGCGCCGTAGGGCGTCTCGACGTGAAGACGCTCGGGTTGAACACGCCTGACTATCTGCCAGAGGTCCACTACTACCAAGTCCGGGATGCCTGGCATGGTTTGCGGACGCCTGCAGGACAATGAGTTCATCGAGATCTTCCCTGATCGAGAGAGGTAGTTGGGACCGCGAACATGACGACCTCGGAAGCGGATCTGAAGCAACTCATGCTCGCAAGCCTGGACGGCGATCCGGCTTCGCATCGGGCATTGCTTGAAGCGCTGAGCAGGCGCCTACGTGCGTACTACAAGAGGAAGCTCGCAGGCACTGGCCGTAGCGCGTCGGAGGCCGAAGACCTAGTTCAGGAAGCGGTCTTGGCCATTCACATCAAGAGACATACCTACGACGCCTCGGACCTGCTGACACCATGGGTCCATGCGATCGCGCGCCACAAATTGATCGACTTTCTGCGTCGGACCCGCGCGTCGTTGGCCGATGTGCCTCTGGATGAGGCTGACGAGGCCATGGCATCGGACGATCATGTCGGTGCGGAGAGTTCCTACGACGTCGGGCGGCTCTTGCGACGGCTGCCGCCAAACGTCAAATGTTCCATGGAAGCCGTGAAACTCGACGGGTTGAGCATCGCCGAAGCGGCGCAGCGGTGCGGACTTTCGGAATCCGGGATTAAGGTGAATATTCACCGCGGGCTAAAAACCCTGGCCGCGCTGATTGCCCGGGAAGCGAGATCATGAAGACGGATGATTTGATCGCGGCACTCAGTGCCCACGTCGAGCCGGTCGATCGCCGATCGGTCGGTCGGACAGTGGGCCTCGCCCTTGCGGCCGCAACGGTTCTGACGTTGGGCGGCATATTGGTCGGCCTGGGTACCCGGTCCGATCTGACGACCGGTCACGCCGTCGTTTCCGTGCTCCTGAAGATTGTGTTCGCGGTCGGAATCGTCGTGTTGGCATCGGCCTACCTGATGCGACTGGCGCGGCCGGGCGGAGAACGTAGGTCCTCTTCGGGGTGGGCCGTCCTCCCATTCGCAGGCATCTTGTTGCTTGCCGCAATCAGCCTCTGGCTGGCGCCCAGTACGCATTGGGCCAAGATGGTCATGGGTGACGAGTGGCTAGAGTGCATTATCTCGATCCCGATCATCGCGATCGTACCTTTCACCGTCGTTATCGCGGCGGTGCGAACGGCGGCGCCGACCAATCTCGTCCGGACAGGTGCCTTTGCGGGTCTTGTTTCGGGCGGCATCAGCGCCATGGGTTACGCGCTTCATTGCACCGACGATTCCTTGCCATTTGTCGCAATCTGGTACGGCGGGACGATTGTGCTCTGCACCCTGGCAGGGGTGATGCTGGGCCCCAGGCTGCTGCGTTGGTAGCGAGACCAAACCGTTTTCACGTCGGCGTGAGCCCTGTAACCGAACGGCGATTTCTTCCGAACTCATCGATGAGAGGGCCTCAAATCCTTCCTTCAGGTGAGCAGGAGCCGGGTCATGTTCAAGCAGACCTTCAGAACTATGTTGCTGGTGCTGCCGTTGGTTGCAGTGTCGGCGAGTGCCTTTGCAGGGGTCACGATTTCGGATCGGCGGTATTGGCCGAACGAGGCCAGGCGGGGCGCGCAAGGGATGTCGAACCCACAAGGTGGCTGGAGCTCTGCGTTCGGTTCGGTTCCCGCGACACCGGGCCACTACTTCGCGCCACCTGTTGATTCGAGCAGGCGGGTTTGGAGATATCAGGGAGGCCCGAAGTCCCCGATGATACAGAACTAGACCAAGTCAACGCCCTGTCAGTCGGCGAGCGCATCGCGCAACGTGCTTAGGCAGCGGTCGCCGCAAGCGCCTTGCTTGCGGGCGTTTCCGGTTCGATCTGCTTGATCTCGATCAAGAAGCAGGTTTCCGGCAAGTTGTTTACTTACTATTGGGTAGCAGGAGTTCACGATGTCGGTGCAAGATCGTTCCGGTCACCAACGACATGCGCCTGAGGGTTTGTCGCTCAAATCGCGTGCCGGGCTGGTTCTGATCGGATTTCTTATCATCGCAGGTGCCCTGCTGTTCACTGAGCATAGAGCGCACGTGCTCGGATTGCTTGTCTGGCTCCCAATCCTCGCCTGCCCGCTGATGCATTTGTTCATGCATCACGGACACAGGCATCGTCACGCCGACAATCAACAGAACGATCCAAGGAGCCTGTGATGCATGATTCTACGCCCGCTTACGGCCTCTGGAGCCTTGTCATCGTCAACTCCGCGGTCTTCATCCTGTTCGCATACAGCTTCTTCAAGCCGCAGACCTCCCGGGACTGGCGTTCGTTCGGCGCCTTCAGTGCGTTTCTGGTGGCGCTATTCGTGGAGATGTACGGCTTCCCGCTCACCATTTACTTCCTCTCGGGCTGGCTGCAGTCGCGGTTTCCCGACGTGGACTGGTTCTCGCACGACGCCGGTCATCTGCTCGAGATGGTGTTCGGTTGGAAGGCCAATCCGCACGCCGGACCGTTCCACATCCTGAGCTTCATCTTCATCGCCGCCGGGTTCATTCTGATCTCCGCCGCCTGGAAGGTGTTGTACGACGCGCAGCAGACGCGCAGTCTCGCCACGGCCGGTCCCTACAGCTATGTGCGCCATCCGCAATATGTCGGCTTCATCCTCGTCATGCTCGGCTTCCTGTTGCAGTGGCCGACAATTCTCACGCTCGCAATGTTTCCGGTGCTGACGATCATGTACGTGAAGCTCGCGAGAAACGAGGAGTTGGACGCCAAGTCGGAGTTCGGCGAGGCCTATACGAAATACGCTGCGGAAGTCCCGGGCTTCATACCGCGCCTGAGCCGAAATCTCGGGCAGGGCTCGACCGGCAGCACCTATCGTCACGGTTGATCCGGCCGCCACGATGCGCGACGCACCGTATCGCTGGCGTCTGTCCTCGATGCTGTTGGCGGCCTTCGGATCCTGTTGATCGGGGTCGGCGTCTACTTCCTCTTCCTTCGGCCTCCCCTGCTGCCGGAGGACATCCGGCACATGAGCCTTGCACCTGTCGAATTGAAGTCTATCGGGCCCAGACTGACATCATGGCTGACCCACGCATTCCGCGTGATGCCGGCTACGTGACGGCTACGGATGCTCGCGCTCACCCTGGCGTTGACGTCCTTCCGAGACCATCGCGCTGTAGCTGCGGTCGGCGCGGGGGTCGCCGGCGGGCTTTCGATCGGGTTGATGGCCGCCGTCAACTTCATGATCCATTCCGATTTCAAGTGGGTTCTGCTCGGCATCGCCCTCGTTTGGGGCGTGAGCATTGTCATGTCCGTCCGAGAAGCCGTCGTTTCTCCGAAGGCGGCCGAGCCGGCTGGTTCGAAGCACCAGCGCCGAGCGCGATAACGGCAGGCGGACGTCGGTCACGCTCATTCAGACATGTTGCGGGTAGAGTGGGAGGTCTAACTCGCGTTCGAGGACATAGTGCGGCTGAATTGCGAGGCCGGACAGGAAAGACCGGGTGCGCCGAGACCGCACGAAAGTAGTTCGGACCAAATATCTTCCGAGGTTTCCGCGAACCGGAAGAGATCGCAGTCGGATCGATCGATCGTGCCGCTGTCGATCAGCGCCTCGAAGTTGACGGCAGACCGCCAGTATTGTTCGTCAAACAGAACGATCGGAATGGCCGGCGCCTTCTTCGTCTGCCGCAGCGTCAGGATTTCGAACAACTCGTCGAAAGTCCCGAAGCCTCCCGGGAACGCAACGAGCGCATTGGCGCGCATGGCCAAGTGCATCTTCCGCATCGCGAAATAGTGGAATCGAAAGGTCAGCGCTGGCGTGGAGTAAGGGTTTGGCTGTTGCTCCTCCGGAAGCGTGATGTTGAAGCCGATGGAAGGCGCTCCCGCGTCGCCGGCTCCTCGGTTTGCGGCTTCCATGATCCCCGGGCCACCGCCGGTTGCGATGACGTTGTCTCGGAGGCCGCCGTTCGAAGTCAGGGCGCCGCCGCGTTCGGAGGCCACGCGCGCGAACGCGCGTGCTTCCCGATACCATCGCGCGTGCGATTCAGGCCCATCCTCCCGAACTCGTGCCGACCCGAAAACGACGATAGTGGACCGGACGCCCCACGATCTCAGGCATTCCTCGGCCTTTGCGTACTCCAGCAGGAATCGTACCCCACGCATGGAATCGCCAAGCAGAAAGCCTTGATCGAGGGCCGCTAAAGTGTAGGCCGGCGAGCGCAGTTGCTCGACGTTCGAGGGAGGGGCTTCCTCCGACGTCTGTGGGGTGTCGTTCATTACAACATCCGTCTCAAAATTTATCGCCTTTACTATTCTTTCCGCCAACTACACTGTCCCAACCGGATCAATAAAGCGCAACCGAAATCTAGCTTCTGCTTGACCGGCCGCCGAAGCGCTCCGATCTTCCGGATCTCCGTTGGGCCGCTCGCCAAACGGAGCGAATGGTCTGGTCAGCAATTCAGAGGGTCGGAATGAGTCTGAAATTGTCTTTCTTGGGTGGAGCGGGGACGGTTACAGGCTCCAAATATCTTCTCGAATCCCCGTCCCATCGGATTCTCGTCGATTGCGGTCTCTTTCAAGGCGGTAGGTCACTTCGCGAGATGAATTGGGAGAGATTTCCGGTCCAGCCGGCCGGCATCTCCGCTGTCGTCCTAACCCACGCGCATCTCGATCATTCCGGCGCGCTACCCCTTCTCGTGAAGCAGGGATTCGCCGGAGCAATCGTCTGTTCCGAAGCGACAGCCGCCCTATGCGAGGTGCTGCTGCGCGACTCCGGGCATCTGCAGGAGCAGGATGCACGATTTGCCAACAAGCGCGGCTTCTCAAAGCATAGGCCTGCTCTTCCGCTCTACTCAGTAAAGGATGCCGAAGCCGCCCTACGTCTGCTGAAGCCAACATCGTTTCACGATGACCACAGCCTGCCGGGCGGCGCAAATCTGGTACTCCGGCGCGCCGGCCACATCCTGGGGGCTTCCTCGATTGAGATAGAGTGGGAGCGAACCTCGATCGCATTCTCCGGCGACCTTGGTCGGCACGACGATCCGATCATGCTACAGCCCGAGCCGCTGGCAAAAACCGATTACCTCGTTATCGAATCGACCTATGGCGACCGCTCGCACCCAAAGATTGATCCTCAACGTACAATCGAGGAGATCGTCGGCACGACGGCGAAACGCGGTGGCACGGTGGTCATTCCGGCGTTCGCGGTTGGCCGTGTTCAGGCGCTGCTTTACTACTTCGCACGCATCAAATTGGCCGGCGGCCTGGCCAACGTGCCGATCTTCCTCGACAGTCCGATGGCCGTCGACGCGAGCGAAATCTTCTGCAAATTCAGGTCCGATCACAAGTTGTCATACGAGGAATGCAAGAGAACGTGCGCTGTCGCGACCTATATCCGCTCCGTCGAGGATTCGAAGCGCCTGAGCGACAGCCCCGTTCCGAAGGTCATCATTTCCGCGAGCGGAATGGCGACCGGCGGCCGGGTGCTCCATCATCTGAAGCGCTTCGTGTCGGATCAGAGGAGTACGGTCTTGTTTGCAGGCTATCAGGCCGAGGGGACGCGAGGGGCGGCGATGATATCAGGTGCTAGGACGATCCGGATCCACGGCGAGGATGTCCCGGTCGCCGCCGAGGTTCGCAACATCGATGCCCTTTCTGCACACGCGGATGCCGACGAAACAATCGAATGGCTCAAGAGCGCCGGGTCAGCGCCGAGGAGGACGTTCGTTACTCATGGCGAGCCGCGAGCCGCCCGGGCGCTGCAGACTCGCATCGCGAAGGAACTGGGATGGACCTGCATCGTGCCTGAACGAACTCAGGAGGCTCGGTTGAACGAAGCAGTGATCCCACAAGTCAGTTCGTAGGATCACCGCGCTCCGATCATTGATCCTTCTTGGGCCCGATATGATGCGGCAAATCGGACTTGGGTCCGCCGCCATAGTGATGGCTGCCTCCGGAGGACTTCTTCTTCGGGGCCGTACTCTCTTTCTTTCCCATGTGGTGCGGCTCGGCCCTTGGTCCACCTGAATAGTGATGTCCGCCATCGCTCGGGGAAGGGGCGGTCTGCGCGATTGCCGGCAGCGTAACGAAGGAGGCAATGGTTGCGGCCAAAAACAACTTGCGGGCGTTCATTTTCTTTCTCCTGTTTCGACGAAGTTCTTTCAAGGGCAATCAAACCAGATGTCTGATTCAGAAACAATCAAGCTCAGTCTCAAGCGGTGCAGTTGAGCCAGATCAAAAGTTGCCCGCCTCGAGGCGGTCTGCAAAGCACAAAAAGAGGGCAGCGATTCGCGACGCGTGAGGCTCGGATTTCTTACAGGTTCATTCGAGTTATTTTTGAAGATCACTTCCGGTCACCAACAACTAGCAGAGTAGGATCTACAGAATGGACGGTCGGTACTCCACGTGGTGAACTGCTCTTCCGGCTTCGCTTCGAATATTTTTGGGCCAACATTGCAACAACGATTCGTTGCGGCGAAGGAAACGTTCGAGTTTGTTGACATGCCTGACCAAGGCCAAGCGATTGAAGGCAGGTAAGCTACTCGCTCTGCTCTATCTGCTTTGCTTGCTGGCATCCCCGCTTGGGTTTGCATTCTCCTCGCGCGCCGCTTTCTGTCTCGTCGAAGATGAACACGGCAAGGGCATTGCCCACGTTCACGAGGAGGTGGACCATGCGGTTGCCTGCGTCCATACCAGCCATTGCGTGCAAGATCATTCCGCACCCGTTCAAGAGGCAGGCGATGACGGAACCGGCGAACGATCGGCGAATGTAGTGGACGAGCCTGACCGTCGTAAGTCCTCGCACGGTCAATGCTGCGGAATGCTGTGTGTCAACGCATTGGCGGCGGAGGTCGCCGAATTGATAAACCCGCCCACGCTGACCTCCCGCTGGGAGCTCGCAGCATATCGGCGGACCGCGGACAACGATCCGGCCGCCCTTTACCGGCCACCGAACTTCTGAACCCATCCTAGCGACGGGCCGTGTGTCCGCCGCAGCGGGCGCTGCGACCGATGTCGGTGCAGGGAAAATCCCTACGCAGCTTGGGCCGGCTCTGGCGCGGTTCGTGCGGAATGCGAGCCATCGAGTTCACAGATGCGGGCCGTTCGTCGGAACGACGACGAAAGCCATGGTGCTGGTCGGGGCATCGTCCCTTGGCCTCACGGCAGAGACCCCTGTGCACGCCGAGTGCGGCACGGCGGCGACGTCTTCTGCGCGGTAACCGTTCGCCAGCGAGGAATCATGGGAATATCGTCACGCGGCGCTCCAGCTTCCTCCGCACCGGAAACGCTGACGTTCGATCGGAAAAGCGGACGGTTGGCGGGAGCAAACTTGCTCGACCGGGCGACCGTCTTGGCGCTGCAGGCCGGATCGGTTGCCACAGGGCCCTTTGGCCACCGCGGTTACGGCTTGGGTTGTCGCCTAATCGGTTCGGTCGCTGCGCACCGCGAAATCGTCGTGCGCCTAAATGAGGACGCTACATTCGCCATGCCGTTCTGCGATGCCTACTGGAGCAGGCTCCTCAACTGCAGCTACGACTACGAAGAAGAGATCAACGCTCTCCTGCACTGCGCGCGCGAGGAGAGGTATGAGTTCGTCGATTGCCGCGCAAACTTCGGATACTGGTCGGTCCTCGCCTCGAGCCAGCCCTTCGGCGCGCAACAGGCGCTTGCGATCGAGGCGGGTGGCCTGAACGTGAAGCGTCTGAATCGGAATGCTGAGCTTAATGGGAATCGCTTCCGTGCCTTCACGCCGCGATCGCAGGTGGGAGCGGATTCGCGCGAGTCACGGGGACAAGTCACGAGAAGCTCGAAACCGTGCCGGTAGAACAATCCGAACCGGGGGCGGTCGAAACGGTATCCCTCGATGGCCTTGCCGAGATGCGGGTCATCGACGCGTCGCGGCCCCTTGTGATCAAGCTGGACGTGGAAGGGGTCGAGATCGAGGCGCTGCGCGGCGCACGCGGCATGCTGGCCGGAGATTGTCTGGTCGTTTGCGAAGAGCATGGCTCCGATAGGAAGCATTCCGTGTCGCGCTATCTCATGGAAGAGAACTCGCTTTCGCTGATGGTGTTCGATCCTGCGGTCCGGAGGTTCGTCAGGCTCGACGATCTTCGCCTGCTCGACCGCATGAAGCGACACCGATGGGTCGGCTACAACGTCTTCGCCACGTCCGGTCGTTCCTGGAAGGAGCGCCTACTTTCGGCTTGCAGCCACCAATGAACGTTGCCGTCGTGGAATGCGCCAGAAGGGAGAGCTAACAGCAGCCGGTCGAGGCCTTCCGTTTTGGCACACGCGGAGAGGCGCACTCGGCTCCAACCGACTCCGCCACAATCCGATGTCAACGGCCTGGGCGATCGAGCCCTTCTTTCAATGTCGGCTGCAGTTGCTATCGAGGTCCCACGCTGTTGAAAGCTGGCGCACTGAACAGCCACCAATTAGTGACGACGGATGCCTCGATCTATTACACCGAACTGACGCAAAAAGATTGCTTGGCCGCACGGCTTCCATTTGACATTGGTCAATGTGAGCTCGGCGAGCGGCCATAGCGTCCCGACACCAGTCATCGAAACTGGCCGCCAAACATCACGAATTGGAGATCACGATGAAGTACATCGGTCAAGGAAGGCTTGCGGCAGCTGTCGCGCTCGCAGCGATCTTGGGCATGTCCGGGGTTGCGTCTGCCCAGCAGCAGACTCCGGACAATCAGAATCAGCAGAATGCCCCCCAACAGAATCCGTCCACTCAGCCGAGGTCCGGCATGGGCCACGAGATGATGCGGGATGGGATGGGCAAGATGGGGGACCAAATGCACCGAAAGGGAATGGAAGGCGACCATGGTCGGATGGGGTCGGGAATGAAGCAGGACGGCTCAGCTCCGTCGAGAGATTCAACCGCGACCACCGGCGCGAATCCTTCCGCTGCGCCGTCGACCGGCTCCAAGTAGCCTACCAAGGGAACGGCAGTGCTCGTTCGCCCGACAGATCAGAATAGCCCCGGACTGTCGGGCACACTCTGTTGTCGCCACAGGGAGATTTCCCTCAAGCGGCAACAGAGTTCGAATATGGATCGAACTGCTATCATCGCCTCGACGATCATAAGACGATGATGCGCCTTGGAGGCCGATGCAGGTCGACCATTGGGCGAGTTTCGAATCAGAAAATGGCGAACCTGCACCGGTCGATCTCGGCGGGTCGACTGAGGCTTTCAAGCCAGAACAGGGAGAACGGCTGCAAATGGCGCGGGTGACGGAGAGCCAATGATCGGTCACGCCACGACGCACAAATTCGTCGAGATAGTCCTCGGTCAGGCCGAGCGCAGCTCGTTTCCGCCGTTGGTTGGAGCGACCGCCTTCCTTTCCACGCTGACGATGAGCGTTCCCGTGGAGTGGTTGGTAGTCGTGGCGTCCCTGGCCTGCCGACGCCGATGGACGATGACCGCCTTGATGGCGGCCGTCGGAAGCGCGACCGCGTCCCTCGGCCTGTACCTCACCTTTCACCATTTCGGCTGGAGCATATTGCTTGCGCGTTACCCCGAGCTCGCGGACTCGCAAGCTTGGTCGCAGGCGACGGATTGGCTGTCGAAATACGGTCTCCTCGCCATATTCGCACTGATGGCCTTGCCGCTGCCCGTTCCCAAAGTGCCGATGCTCGCGGTAGCTGGAATCTATCGACTGCCGATCGCTTCGTCGCCATTCTTGCCGGGAAGATCATCAAGTACTTGGCATATGCATATCTAGCCGTTCGCTTTCCCGAGGCCCTGCGCTTCCTCACCCAACGCGGTTCGCCCGCCGACCGCGTTCCTTATCGAGTACGAAGCCTGATGGTTGCCCGTATGACAACGAGCCGTAAGATACGAACTTTCGTCACCCCTGCCGGTGGCTTGGAAACACATCATCAGGAATGAAGGGGAGCAGGCTTGCCTGACGAAACGACTGGCGGTGCGACCGGCCGGACGCTGCAGATAGCGATCTTCGTACGAGAGCGGCTTTGGGAAACGATCACCGTGAGATCTGTGCTGCCGAAGTCTCAGCGCGATCTCCGCCTCGATCTATTTCGCGGACTGGCGAACTGGCTGATCTTTCTGGGTCACATCCCGGACTCGGCGCTCGCCTGGTTCACCACCCGGAACTACGGCTTCAGCGATGGAGCCGACCTGTTCGTGTTGATCTCCGGATACACCGCGACCTTCGTATTCGGTAAGATCATGATGGATCGCGGCTTTGTAGTCGGAGCGACCAGGCTGTTGCGCCGAGTGTGGCAACTCTATGCCGCCCATTTGCTGCTTTTCCTGTTTTACCTCACTTCGGTGCATTACCTTTCGCACAGGTTCGATGATCCGCATCTCATGGATCAATTCAACGTCGCGCACCTCATGAATTTTCCCGTCGAGACGCTTTCGCAGGGCTTGGCGCTGAAATTTAAGCCGCTCAATCTCGACGTCCTGCCACTCTACATCGTGTTGATGGCGGCATTCCCGATCGTACTTTGGTTCATGCTGCGATGGCGCAACGCCGTCATGGTCGGATCGATCGGGCTATACCTGGCCGCTCGTCACTACGGCTGGAACTTCGAATCTTATCCTGCGGGAGTGTGGTACTTCAATCCCTATGCTTGGCAGTTGCTCTTCGTTCTTGGAGCCTGGCTCGCGCTCGGGGGCGCCGAGGCCAGTCGATGGCTGCTCCGTTTTCGGATTCTCTATGCGCTTAGTGCCGGCTTCTTGCTGTTTGCTCTCGTGATCACCCTGGCGGAGCGGATTCCGGAGCTACGACAGCTCATCCCCGATTCGATCGATGAAATGTTCATCCCCAACGACAAGACCAATCTCGCGCCTTACCGAGTGATCCATTTGGCCAGCCTGGTATTCATCGTCGTCGCTCTCATTCCCATCGACTGGCCCGGATTGCAGTGGCCCATCTTCAAGCCGCTGATCAGGTGCGGCCAGCAATCGTTGCCGGTCTTTTGCGTGGGTCTCTTTCTTTCCTTCGTGGCCCATTTTGTGCTGGAATTCGGTTCGGAGGGGATTTTGGTCCAGCTCCTGGTCGGCGCCGCCGGCCTGTGCATCCTGACGATCATCGCTTACTATCGCACTTGGTCGAAGCAGCTCGACAAGAGTTTGTCTTCCGGGGGAAATAGATCGACGCCGGCAGGCGCAGGTGGCGAGCCGCAAATCTAGTCGACGGACCAAGATCGTCCGTCGGGTGGGGGAGCGTATGGTGGGACGCGGATGATAACCTCGGAGCGGATCTTCAACGAGCAAACGCAAGGCGCGATTCTGCACGGACTTCACTGGACCGCGTCGGCCATCGAGCTGCTCGGAGTGGTGGTGATCGTCTGCGGCGTGTTAGCCGCCACGGTCTGGTCGCTCCGCGAATTGCGTCACGGCGGATTTGCCGAAGCATTTCGTTCGTATCGGGCGAACCTCGGTCGAGGCATTTTGCTCGGGTTGGAATTCCTGATCGCCGCCGACATCATCGGTATGGTCGCGATAGTTCCGTCGTTCGATCGGCTGGGCATCCTGGCCCTTATCATCGTGATCCGCACCTTCTTGAGCTTCTCGCTTCAGATTGAGATCGAGGGCCGATTGCCTTGGCAGCGGCGCAGGTCGATCACCGACGAGACCGATCGCGCCGAACTATGAACGGGCGATCAGAAGCACGGCCGTACAGCACTTCGAACATGCGTTCCAGAGCGGCGTCGCGGTTTATTCGGCTTGCCTCGATCAGCGAGGTTGTTAAGCCGATGAGCGTCCGCTCGGCGGCAAGGAATGGATTGTCTTCCGCCAGCGGGACGCGGGTATCGCGAGTCGAACCGGCAAGTCCGGGAAGTCCGCGGAGCCACGGCGAAAAGGAAGGCGAGAGCAGATAGCGGCTCATCCGCATCGGGTGAAGCCATTTGGCCGCTTCCGCCGTCAAGGGATTCGAGGTGGCCTGGACGAAGGGGCTGAAGAAAGTCCTGTAGATGGTTTCTGCCGCCTCTGAGAAATCCCTTATGCGCTCGAAAGCAGGATCCGGCGGCTGGAATTTAAGTTCTTCGACACGTCGGGATTCGAACCGAACCGCAAAAGGCAGTTTGGACGCGCCCGCCGAAGAGTCCGCCTCTTCGATCTTCATCTCGTATAGGCCGGGTGCCAGCCCTTCGATTTCCGAGAGGCTGGCAAGAATGGCCCGGTGCTCGCGTTGGGCGATTTTAGCGGAGACGAAAATTCCCAAATGGCCCACGTGGGGGTTCGTCAGATAGACGATGCGTTGACCGGCCTGAATCAGCTGTTCCGTGGTCTTGTACACGACGGGTATCCAGCCGAGCGCCTGGTGCGGCGGCGTGATATTGTCGCCGTAGGAGGCAAAGATCACCAGCGGGTTGCGGATGCGGCGAAGGTCGGCGAAGCAGTGTTCACAGATTCGGAAGCGGCCGCCCTCGAGCTGATTGCCGATGAACAGGTTTTCGACGATCGCCAGGATTTCCTCACGGCTGAGGAAGAAGAAGCTCCCCCACCAGCGCTCGAACTCCAGAAAGCGGTCGCGTTCCCGATCGATATGCGTGAACAGATCGGCGTATTTCTCCCACTGTGCCTCGGGTTTGAGATTCTCGAAGTTCTGGGCGAGCCAGGCGCCGTCGAATCGGCCGTCGCTGAGATCTGACACGAGGTGTACAAGCCAGGCTCCCCCGTTGAACCCGGCCGCGAGGCGCATGGGGTTGATCCCTGCTTCTCCCGACCAATAGGAGAGGGGAGACCCGTTGAGTACCGCCGGACCGACGAGGCCGCTGCAGTCGGCCGAAAGCAGCGTGACCGCCCAGCCGGCCTGACAATTACCGTAAAGGATCGGCGGACGATCCGGGTGGCGATGGGCCACGACTTCCACGAAGCGCCGGAGCGCGTGCAGCACATCGGCGAGGGTTTGCCCATGACAAGGTTGCGGGAAAAACGAGACGAAATAGACCGGATTGCCGTCGGCGAGTGCGACGCCCACTTCGGAGTCCTGCTTGAATCCGCCGATGCCAGGCCCATGTCCCGCCCGCGGATCCAGGATCAATATCGGCGGCTTCTGCTCGCTGCCTCGCGCGATGTCGGATCCGGGCCCGGGCAGGATCCGCAGCAGCACGTAATTGACCGGACGCTCGAACCGGCGCGCGTCGAGAATCGTCTCGAAGCGGAAGTCCAGGAGAGGCGGCAGCCCCCGGCGCTCATGTTCAATCAGATCGTCGGCTCGTTGTCGAAGCGTGTCCCAGAAGAGGATCGAACGTTCCAAAAAATCGCGACCATATGCCCATAATGCGTCCCGATCCGTTGCCGGGTTCAGGAGGCGATCGCGTGCCTCTTCAAAGCCGCCGTCAGCACGACCTTCAGGATTGGTTTCTTGCGGCACGCATTGCGTGCAGGTGGAAGCTTGCATTGGGCCTGCCTCATGCCTCACCGCTTTCGGACGAGGAAGCTGGTAGCGAAACTGGCGGCGCGAGACCACTGTAATTTTTCAGCGGGCTCTACGTCTATATTAGCTGGTGCGCCCAATATGCCGTCTGGCTCGACTTGTGCGGTTGATCTGGCTCAACTTGATCCGGTCCTGAGTTGGTAGGCAAGTCGGGGGCATCCATCCGCGTCACGATAGGAGATAGGCCATGGATAATATCAAGAGGTTCGTTGCGATAACGGCGGTTGCCGTCCTGGGCCTGGCTGCTGGGTCGCCTGCGGGCAAGCTTGTGGCGGCGGAACGCGCGCAGCTTGCCATGATGGACGAGATGAAGATGAAACCCGATTCGTCCAGCGGCACCACGAACAACATGGGGAACATGGGGCAGCCCGGCAGCCAGTCGCAGAGCACTGGCGGCGGTCGCATGGACGACAAGATGAAGATGCCCATGCCGGGTCAGATGCAGGACTGTCAGGGCGCCGGCTGTCAGCCGCGCGACTCCAACATGATGCCGATGATGCAAATGATGGAGCGAATGCATGGCCGCATGAATCAGCAGATGAACGGCATGGGCTCCGGTACCGGCGCAACCGCGAGCGGCCCCGCCGACGTCACCGAGCGACTGGAGGGGCGGATCGCGTTCCTCAAGACCGAGTTGCAGATCACCGACAAGCAGACGGCCGACTGGAACGTCCTGGCGGACGCGCTGCGCTCCAGCCGTCAACACCTGTTGGAAGCGCGCAAGCTGCTTGTGATGGACGACAAAGTGGCCGGGCCCGAACGCCTCGACCGCTATGAGCATCATTTGGGTGAGCGCTTGGAAGCGATCAAATCGGCGCGCTCTGCCTTCGCTCGGTTGTACGGTTCCCTCAGCGACGGGCAGAAGCAGACGGCTGATGCCATCCTGCTGCCTCTGATCGCGACGTTCTGACGACCTCTCCGTGAAAGCAGAGGCCATGTCGATATTCGAGCTGGTATTTCGAAATCGCGGTGGTCTTTGGGTGGCGGGCCTCTGCGCCCTGTTTCTCGCAGGGGCCTCCATCGCTGCAACCGCGCAGCTCTCGGCAGAGCAGCTACGGGATCGCGATAGCCCCAAGCGTCTCGATGCGGAGTTCGGACGGCCGGCCGATTTGCGGTTGGCGCAGGCCGAGGACAATCACTCGGCGCATCATCCCGGCACTCCCGGCTCCGGAGGCGCGAGCGCTCCTCAATCGAACGGCACGGCAGCTCCAGGTGGCGGCCCGCCGGCACCTTCGTCGAGCGGATCATCCAATCCGGGCATGATGGGCGAAACGGGGATGATGGGCGAAATGATGGGCCGCCCACGCAAGGAGTTCTATCCATCGTTGATGGAAATGCCCGCTCTCTCCGCCGAGCAGCGGCGCGACCTTGAATCCGAGGCCCGTGCCCGCATCAATTCCGGGATCGATAGTCTTTCTGCCGCGGAAGCGGACCTGCGCCATGCCATGGCGGGAGGCGACATCGCCGCCGCCGATCAGGCTTCGGGTCGAATTCGCGGGTCTCTCGATCAGGTGCAGAGCGGCGTAACCGTGCTGCGCTCGTTGAGCGAAGGAAAATCTCCGCAGCAGATCGCGCAAAACTGGTTCAAGGCGCAGATGAATCTCCTGCCGCCGCCCGCAACCTTCACTGCGGACGGAGTCCTGGGCATCTCCTGGTTTCACGTCATTACGATGGGACTGCTCGCGATCTTCTCGTCGGGGATGCTGGCGGTCTATATGGCGCGGATGCGACGAGCCAACGCTCTCGTCGATAGGCTGACAAAGGCGCCGGCGCTCGCAGCGACGCCGCCTGCTGCCTCGCCGGCGTTGCAGCGGCAGGTCGGGTCGAGCGATGGCCCCGCGGTCAAGCCATCGGTTGCGCGCAGCGACTCTCCGGAAGGAACTGCGGTTTCGACGATGCGCGCAACCGGGGGTTCGACGACGCCGGGGCAGCTCTGGAAAGGCAAGCTCAAGGTCTGCGCGATCTTCAGGGAAACTCAGAGCGTGAAGACCTTTCGTCTCCGGGATCCGGAAGGCGGCTCGATTCCTTTCACGTTTCTTCCCGGCCAGTTCTTGACCTACTCCGCCCAGATCGACGGGAAGACCGTCAGGCGATCCTACACGATCGCGTCATCCGCCGCCCAGACGGCTTACGTCGAGACCACCATCAAGCGCGAGGACGGCGGAGTCTTCTCCGACTACATGCACGACAAGATCAAAGAAGGAGACCTGCTCGACGTGATGGCTCCCTCCGGCGCCTTCACTTTCAGTGGAAAGGAGGCCGACAGCGTTGTGTTGATCGGCGGGGGAGTCGGTATCACGCCGTTGATGGCTGCGATAAGGTATCTGTTCGACATCGCTTGGCCGGGTCAAGTCCACCTGGTGTACGGTGCGCAGACCACTGAACAGTTCATCTTCAGGGACGAGCTGGAATACCTGCAGCGGCGGATGAACAATCTCCACGTCGCAGCCACTATGGCGCGCGCGGCCGGCACGTCGTGGATGGGAAGCGAGGGCCAGATCACGGCCGATTTCCTGACGCGGGCCGTCCCCGATCTGGCCCGACGCCGTGTGCATCTGTGCGGCCCTCCCGGAATGATGCAGGCGATCAAGAAGACCCTCGGCGAGCTTGGAGTCCCGTCCGAACAGATCAAGACGGAGGCGTTCGGCCCCGCGCTCGGGGCCGTTCCGCCTCCCGGCAGGACAGTCACCGAGAGCACGAAATCCGAGAACGGTGGCGCCGCAGCCATCGGTCCGGCCACGGCGTCCGTCCGCTTCGCCAGATCAGGCAAGGTCGCGCCGTTGCCTCCGGACAAGAGCGTGCTCGAAGTCGCCGAGTCCGTCGGCGTGCCGATCGACTATTCCTGCCGCGCGGGCATCTGCGGCATCTGCAAGACGCACCTGCTGGAAGGCAGCGTCACGATGGAAGTCCAGGATGCGCTCACCGAGGAGGACAGAGCCAAGGGCATGATCCTGGCTTGCCAGGCGAAATCCATCGGAAACCTGGTCGTCGAGGCCTGAGATGGGTGACAGAGAGCGGCTGATCGTCGATGTCGTCCTCGCCAGCCTGCTGTTGCTGATTCCGGCATTCTTGCTTCATTCCGATGAGAGGTTTGCCGGAAGCCTCGCTGGATTTGCTCTCGGCGCGTCGGCCGCCGGCCTGATGCTTCTCCTCCTCGTCTATCCGCTCGCGAAGTACGGCCGAAGCTTCAAGACCATCGTCACCCGCGTCGTCTCGATGCGCGCGCTACTTGGTTTTCACGTCTACGCCGGCATTGCGGCATCGTTTCTCGCGCTCCTGCATACCGGACACAAATATCAAAGCCCGCTTGGAATCGCGCTCGTAGCCAGCCTGCTGGTTGTTGTCGTCACCGGATTCGTGGGGCGGTACTACTTGCCGCAGACCGCCGCCGAAATACGGGAGCGGCAGTCTCGCCTTGCAACGTTGCGGTCTACCTACGACCGGACCGCGCTCATCCTGTCCGCGCGCGAAGCATCCGCTGACGACGATCCTCCCACGAGTGCTTCCGCGCTGCAGGAAGTGCCGATCCTGCAGCTCGTCGAGGGCATTTCGGATCTCGAGTATGCGATCGGATCCCAAGAGGCCGTCAAGAAGGTCTTCACGCAGTGGATCGGATTCCACGTGCTTGCGGCGATCGCGATGTACGCGCTGTTGGCGCTCCATATCGCAGGCGAGGTCTATTACGGGCTTCGGTGGCTCACGTGAGCGTTCGGGCGTTCATCTACGCGATCTTCGCGACGCTTGCCGTCGCGGGCGTGGCGGCGGTATCCGCCGGATTGTACAGGGATGGTTCTATGGCTGTCTCGGGTTGGACGGACGCAGTGCTTCCCGGGCCGCTTTCGGAGAAGCATGCCTTCCTATCCAATAAATGCGAAAGTTGTCATACGCCGACCAAAGGCGTTGAAGCTGCGGCCTGTGTCGCCTGTCACACGACGGCCGCTGCGGATCTCGGGAAGCAAGCGACGGCATTCCACGCGACGAGCAAGGAGTGCCGCGGCTGCCATCTCGAGCATGCCGGCGGCGTGCGGCCGACGAGGATGGATCACTCCGCGCTTTTGCGCATTGGGGCGTTTCAACATGAAGCAAACACGTCTGCGCGCGCAATCACGGGACAGATGGTCGCCGATCTGAAGAAATTCCTGCGCGTACCGAATTCCGACGAAGCGGAGAAGGCCAGCCTCGACTGCGTCAGCTGTCACAGCAATCGAGAACCGCACCGCGGACTGTTCGGGCGCGAATGCGTGAGCTGTCACGCACTCGATACATGGAGAATTGCGAAGTTTCTCCATCCTTCGCCCACCTCCAAGGAATGTGCGCAATGCCACCAGGCGCCGCCGAGCCACTACATGCACCACTTCGTGATGATGGACCAGATGATCACGGGGCAGCACCATGCGCGTGTAAACCAGTGCTTTCTTTGTCACCGCACCGATTCTTTCAACGACATAAAGGATATCGGTTGGTTCAAACACCATTGAGGGATAGGGACATGACGCCAAATTCGTCTGCAAAGCTTCGACTTTCACGCCGGATGGTTTGCGGTTGCATTCTAGGGATCGCGCTGGCGCCCCTGCCACTCCGCGCGGCCGCGGACGTCTTGGTCCACAAGGACCCCGGCTGCGGCTGCTGCGGCGCTTGGGCGAAGCACCTCGGCGAGGCGGGGTTCTCCGTCCAGGTTGAAGAAACGAGCGGTCTGAACGCGATCCGCAACCGTCTCGGCGTCCCCTCGGATCTGGCTGCCTGTCATACGGCTGAAATCGCAGGCTACGTCGTGGAAGGGCATGTGCCTGTGGCCGCGATAAACAGGCTGCTTGCTGAACGACCCGAGGCCGCGGGCATCGCGGTGCCCGGGATGCCCCAGGGATCTCCGGGCATGAGCGGCAAACCTCAGAAGTATTCGGTCGTTTTGTTCGGCCCGCACGGACGCCGCACCTACATGGAGTTCATCGGCTCCGACGAAGTCGGCTGAAAACGATGATGGGCAGCGAGAACCCGGGATGTCCGAGCCGGCGCAACCGCGCAAACGAGCCGGCCTATGTGCTCTTTGCAAGCACATTCGCGCGCGAGTTCTACGCGGTCGTGCCGACCTACAATCCGATTCCAAATCTGCTGCTGAGCCCGGGTTGGCGCTTCGTGCGCATCTTAAAGGGCAGGAACGCGCGTCAGCCGTGTCTGCGGGGAAAGTCCGCGATGACGGCTTTCGCCCGGGACGGCTACTACCTGTTTACGAACCGGCAGTTTGCTCCCGAGCTCCCCAAGCCTGCTTCTGGAAGTCCCGAAAACCCTGGCGCGAGCTCGTCGGCGGCCGGCCACATGCTTGATCGCAGCGAACTGTCGGCAGCGTCGCCCGATGAAGGCGCCCTGCGTGGCAGTGTGATCAGCGGCGACGATAACAGGCCGGATGCCGGGGCACCTGCGGCCCGCGCAGACGTTTGATCTCGATCAACAATGACGAGCCCGTTCGCTCCTATGATAAAATTAAACACGAGCACCCGCTGCGCTGAGAGCTTGAGGCAAGGCATGTCGACGAGGACAAGACTCCTATGTCTTCTAGTCCCGGTGCTCGCCTCAATCTCCGCGTTCGACGCCCAGGCGGGCGTGACCATCTCCGACCGGCGCTACTGGCCTAACGAGGCTCGAAGTAGCCCAGGGCAGGCGATCGAAATCCTGCCCCCTTCATACGCGTATCCTGGGGCCGGCCCCGACGCCAAGCCGATGGTGGTTCCGCGACGGAAGGCAAAGCGGGCTCGTTGAGCGCCCAAAAGGGTAGTTGAGCGGGCGTTTCTTCTATTGGCGTCGTGCCCAACAGTGGCTATATTTTAGTCTTCGGAATGGCGGTAAATGGGATGATTGGCTTCAGAAGGCCTGCGCGCAGATGGTGGGGGTGGCTCGTCGCCATCACGTATCTGCTCGGGTCGTTGACGCCGTCCATCGCCGCGCCGCTTCCGGCCGACCTCGCCGAAGTAGTGGCTCAGCGCGCCCACGAAACCCTGCCGGCTCACGAGCACGCCCAAAAGCATCAGCACAGCCACGACCACCAGCATAGCCATGACGGGCATAAGCTCAGTCACGGCGATGCCAAGGTCGCGGCTCACTCGCATGATGGGAACTCGCCCGTGGCGGGTCATGCCGACCAGGACCGCCCCGACCAGCACGGCAATTGCTGCGGGTCGGTGCTGTGCCTTAACGCCGTGTCTCCTCAAGCGCCTTCGCTCCTGCAGTTCGCGCCTCTGCCGTCGCGGTGCGACGCCCGGCCGGATTCGGTCCTCGCGGGCAGAGCGCTGGGGCCGCTGTACCGACCCCCGATAGCCTGAAAGCACGTGAATTGATGGGCTGCCGCGCTCCGGCTTGGGGCGCGAGTACTCATACGTCGGTGCTTTTCAGGGGATTTACATGCTGGCGCAAATGGCGGCGAACGACGCCGCCGCATTCAATGCATTCACGAGAACGGGATCCAGACGCGCGGTCTTCCGGCGCACGATTCTGATTGTTTTGCTCGGCCCGTTTCTTGCCGGCTGTGCGACGACCGTGCCCTTGGTGGGTGCCGATCCCGCAGATCCGGGAGTCAAGGTCGCGCGGGTCGGATATAGGCCCACCGTCGCCCCCTACGTCAGCCTGCGCCCGACCTCGCCGGTCGGATGGCGCGAACAGAATCAGCGCGTGGCGCCCACGCCGAAGAACGAGCGGTAGGGGATGGACATGACGCTCACGGCTCGAAACATGATTTCGCTCACGACCGCTTCGAGAGCAGGCATCCTTGCGCTGTCGGTCTCGGTCCTGCTCGGCGGTTGCGCCGCCTTCTCTCCCGATGCCGGGATGTCCGGCGTCGCGGACGTCGCGGCGAACACCATCAAGAAGGATGTGATCGCGATCCGGTCGGTCGACGATGCCGATCTGGCCAATACGCTGGTCGCGCAGCTCCTGCGCCGAACCCTGACGGTCGACGCCGCGGTGCAGATAGCGTTGCTGAACAACCGCGGACTTCAGGCCGCCTACAGCGAACTCGCGTTGGCTGAAGCGGACGCGATCGAGCAGAGCCTGCCTCCGAACCCGACCTTTTCCATTTCCCGGATCTCCGGAAACGGCGGATACGAACTCGAACGTCAGGTCGTAGGCGACATCCTTGCACTGGCAACGCTTCCCTTTCGTTCCGACATCGCGCGACGACGATTTCGCGAAGCCCAGCTGCGGGCAGCCTTGGAGACGCTGCGCCTCGCTGCCGACGTGAGACGGGCGTACTACCAGGCGGTCGGCGCCAACGAACTGGTCGTACTTCTGAACGAGACGAAGACCACGGCCGAGACCATCGCTCAGCTCGCGGAAAAGCTCGGCCACAGCGGTTCGATGAACAAACTCGATCAGGCGCGCGAGCAGGTCTTCTACGCGGAGATCACGGCCGATCTCGCGTCCGTGCGGCAGCAGGCAACGTCCTTGCGGGAGCGCCTCGCAAGACTGCTCGGCGTATGGGATGGCCAGCTCGACTTCAAGCTTCCCAAAGCGCTGCCGTCTCTGCCGCGCGTCCCGAAGTCGCTGCCCAACATCGAAGTGGAGGCCGTCAGCCACCGCATCGATCTTCAGATAGCCCGCATCGAGCTGGAAGTTCTGGCGAAGGCTCTGAACCTGACCGAGGCGACCCGCTTCGTCACCCTGCTCGATCTCGCGGGGATCTATCGAAAGACCAAAGACCCCGAAAGCCCGCCGTTCCGCGAACGCGGCTTCGACCTTCAGTTTCAGGTCCCGATATTCGACGGAGGCGAGGTCCGCGTCCGCCAGGCGACGGAAAGCTACAACATCGCCTTCAACAGGCTGACGGAAAAGGCCGTCAACGTGCGCTCGGAGGCGCGCGACGCATATCGCGTCTATCGCTCAAGCTACGATATCGCCGGTCACTACCAGCGTGAGGTCGTGCCGCTGCGCAACATCATCTCGGATGAAGCTCAACTGCGCTACGGCAGTATGCAGATCGACGTGTTCGCGTTGCTGGCGGAAGCGAAGCTGCGGATTGCGGCCCAGCGCGCGTCGATCGACGCCAGACGCGATTTCTGGCTGGCGCAGTCGGAGCTGCAGACGGCAGTCAACGGCGGAGGCCGTGCCGATAGTCAACAGGAGAGCCGCTCACCGACCAACTCATTGGCGAGCGGCGGATAAGGAGATGGACATGTTGTCTCGACGAAGTTTTCTCGGTACCGCGACCGCGCTTGCGAGCGCCAGCCTCGTTTCCGGACGGGTTCAGGCCGCGGGCATTCCCGAAGCACCCACCATGGACAAGGTGGCCACCCAGCCGCCGCTGCACCCGAGCAGCGGACCCGAATATCGGCCGGTGGTCACTCTCAACGGCTGGTCCCTGCCTTGGCGCATGAACGGCGATTGGAAGGAATTCCATCTGGTCGCCGAACCCGTGGTGCGCGAATTCGCCGAAGGCATGAAGGCCCATTTGTGGGGCTACAACGGACAAACGCCGGGCCCCACGATCGAGGCGGTCGAAGGTGACAAGGTGCGCATCTTCGTCACCAACAAGCTGCCGGAATACACCACCGTTCACTGGCACGGCATGATCCTGCCGAGCGGCATGGACGGGGTCGGTGGTCTTACGCAGCCTCACATCAATCCAGGCAAGACCTTCGTCTACGAATTCCAAGTCAAGCACAGCGGCACCTTCATGTACCACCCCCACGCGGACGAAATGGTCCAGATGGCGATGGGAATGATGGGAATGTTCGTTGTCCATCCCAAGGATCAGAAATTCCGCCCGGTCGATCGCGACTTCGTCTTCGTGATGAGCAGCTACGACATGGATCCGGGGACATACCTGCCGAAGGTCACGGAGATGACCAACTTCAACATGTGGTCCTGGAACGCGCGAGTCTTTCCCGGCATCGATCCGCTTCCCGTGAGGCTGGGCGACCGCGTCCGCGTGCGGATCGGCAATCTGACGATGACCAATCACCCGATCCATCTCCACGGTCATAGCTTTTCGGTCAGCGGCACGGACGGGGGCTGGGTGCCGGAGAGCGCGCAGTGGCCGGAGACGACGATCGACGTTCCGGTCGGAGCGATCCGTGCCTTCGACGTGCTGGCGGACAATCCGGGCGATTGGGCGTTTCACTGCCACAAATCGCACCACACGATGAACGCGATGGGGCACGACCTCAGAACCTTGATCGGGGTCTCGAAGAAGGACATCGCCAAGGCGGTGAAGCGGCTGGCGCCGGATTCGATGGCGATGGGTTCGACCGGCATGGCTATGGGCGAAATGGAAATGCCGCTCCCGGACAACACGCTGCCGATGATGACGGGCTCGGGGCAATTCGGCCCGATCGAAATGGGCGGCATGTTCACCGTGATGAAGATCCGCGAGGGGATGGGGCGCGACGACTATAGCGATCCGGGGCCCTACAAGTTTCCGAAGGGAACGGTTGCGTATGAGATCGAAACACCTGCCGCGGAGCCGCCGCGCCGGGACAGCCAGCCGATTGGTCCGACCAACAAGGACACCAAGGCAATGAAAGGGGTGAAGAGCACGAAAAGCACGAAGAACAAGGGGGCCTAGTCGTGAAACCGAACTGGAGAAAGGAAGAACGCGGAATGAACCACACCCATACGATAGCCGCCGCGCTGATGGCCGTATCGATATCGACCGGGGCGCAGGCCAGTCATCATCAAGACCGACACAATCACAGCCACGCCGGATTCTCGGCGGGCGAGCCGGGAGACCCTGCAAAGCCGGCGCGGGTGATTCAGGTCACGATGCGGGAGGCAGACGGCAAGATGGTGTTCATGCCGGAACAAGTGGCCGTGAAGCGGGGCGAGCAGGTGAGGTTCGTCCTTCGGAACGTCGGCGAGTTGGAGCACGAATTCATTCTCGCGACGACGGCCGAAAATCTCAAGCATGCGGAAGCCATGAGGAAGAATCCCGACATGGAGCACGACGATCCGAACGGCAAGCGGCTGGCGCCGACGAAGACAGGAGAAATCCTCTGGAAGTTCAGCAAGGCCGGCGAGTTCGAATATTCGTGCCTCATCCCGGGTCACCGTGAGGGTGGCATGGTCGGGAAGGTCGTCGTGAAGTAGTTCGCACAATCGATGAGGAAATCGAAATGATGAAGTCTGCTGTCAGATCCGCGCTGTTCGCCATCGCACTCGCCGTCGCTTCGAGCGCCGCGTTCGCCCAGGCGAACCTCGCCGCCGGGGAAGTAAAGAAGGTCGACGAGAGCAGCGGCAAGATCACGTTGAAGCACGGTCCCATCAAGAACCTGAACATGGACGAGGAGGAGATGACCATGGTGTTCCGGGTCTCCGATCCCTCCATGCTGAAGCAGGTCAAAGTGGGAGACAAGGTTCAGTTCGAGGCCGAGCGGCAGACGGGCGGAATCACGATAACGAAGATTCAGAAGTCGAAGTAGAGCGTCGGCGGGGCGCTCTCGCGAGAGGCGCCCCGCCGCGAGCCCAAGAGCAACCCGTCAGCATAGTGTCGAGACAAGCGTCATGAGGTCGTCGCGGAATATGGGAGCCAGTCCGGCAAGGACGCGCGCAGTACGGCCATCCGCGGCTTCTGACGGCGCGGTTCGGGCGGCGATCGTAGGAAGCTACGAGCGTCTACGGAATTATCTGCAGAAGCGCTTCAGCTCGCCGTCGGACGCGGAAGAGGTATTGCAGGCGTTCGTATTGAGGGCTCTTGAGCGTTCTTCCGACATTCGAGATGCGGATTCGGTCCGCGGGTGGCTCAGCAAGGTTTTGGCCACGACGGTCGCCGATTTCCATCGTCAGACCACGAAGAACAAGACGAGGGAAGTCCCGCTGCCCGCCGAACTGAGCGACCGCGTTGCCGCGGATCAGGACGCCGATTTTGAGAATGCGGTCTGCGAATGTTTGTATGCTCATCTGCCTTTGCTGAAGACGGAACACGCCGAGGTCATTCGGCGAATAGACCTTGCGGGCGAGCCGAGGGAAACGGTCGCGGCCGATCTCGGTGTGACGGTCAATAATCTCACAGTGCGACTGTTCCGCGCCCGTCAGGCCCTGAAAGATCGCCTCGAAGACAAATGCGTGATTTGTCGTGAGGATAGTTTTTTGGAGTGCCGATGCGGCGAAGCCCGAGGAAGGGGCCCTTCCTGACGCGCCAACCGGCTCCCGGCCGGGGGCTCGTGGCCATGAGGTCTCTTGCGGGACAATCGGACAGAAGTCGGCATGCCGCGACGTGGAGCAGGTGAGCGACCATGAAGCTGATGACACGGTTCGGCCAGACCGAGGCCTTGTTTGCCGCAGACCGGCAAGAGGACCAATCGAACATGTCCGAGCTAAACGATGCTCCGGGGGCGCCGGGCATCGCTCCTACCTGGACCAGCAGCGCGAAGGACGCGGTAGGCTGTTCGTTGGGGCCGGCGCGTCTTTGGTTCACGATCGGCTACGGCATTCTGAACGAGGTGTACTGGCCGCGCGTCGATCTCCCGCAGATCAGGGACCTCGGTTTCGTCGTGTCCGACGGCAAAGGCTTCTGGTCGGAGGTGAAGCGCTGCGGCAAGTACTCGCTTCGGTCGCTCGCATCCGGAACGCCGGCCTATGAGATCGTCCATCCGCACGACCGATATCGTCTCACCCTGAGGATCTCGCCCGATCCGCGCCGGGACGTGCTGGCTGTCGAGGTCGTGCTGGAGAGCAGCGCGCCGGAAATGCAGGTATATGCCCTACTTGCTCCGCACCTCGGGGCGAGCGGAAACAACAACCGAGCCGGCATCGCGAAGCACAACGAACGAACCGTGCTTTGGGCCGATCGGGCGCCGTTTTCCCTCGCGCTCGTCGCCGTCGATCAGGCCCAAAAGGACGCGGTGCTGCGCGCGAGCGCCGGTTATGTTGGCTTCAGCGACGGTTGGCAGGATTTTGCGCGCAACGGTGCAATGACGTGGTCATATCCGTCGGCCGGACCTGGTAATGTCGCTCTTATGGCCGAACTCGGCAGACGCTGCGTGCTGGCGCTCGGCTTCGGCAGCAATGTGGAAGCCGCCGCCACGCTTGCGCTGTCCAGTCTGATGCAGCCATTCGATCGGCTGCTGGACGGGCAATTGTCCGATTGGGCGAGGTGGCATCGGTGCTGCGACGAGCGTTGCGACTGCGTGCTTGCCGTGCCGGCCGATCTCCGCAACCAGCTCGCGGTGTCGAAAGCCGTGCTGCGCAGCCATCTGGACAAGACTTACCCGGGAGCCATGGTGGCGAGCCTCAGCGTGCCGTGGGGGGACAGCGGGGAAGAGCGCGGCGGCTACTTTCTGGTGTGGCCGCGGGACCTCGTCCAATGCGCCACCGCATTGCTTGCGATCGGCGGCGAAGCCGAGGCGCGCGACACGCTTCGTTACCTGATCGCCACGCAGAACGCCGATGGACACTGGAATCAGAACCAGTGGCTGGACGGGCGCTCGTTCTGGCGCGGGGTCCAGCTCGATGAGGCCGCCCTTCCCGTACTTCTGGCTGCCGCGCTTGCCGAACGAAACGCGTTGGCGGGCACCGAAGTCGCGGACATGGTGGGCCGGGCCCTTGCCTTCGTAGCGCGTCAAGGGCCCGCCACCGACCAGGACCGGTGGGAGGAAAACGCAGGTATCAATGCCTTCACGCTCGCGGTCTGCATCGCGGCCCTCGTCTCCGGCAGCGCCTTTCTGAACACGAAGGCGGCCGATTGGGCACTGGAGCTCGCCGATTTCTGGAACGAGAACGTCGAACGGTGGACCTCCGCGCGAGCCACGGAAATCGGTCGCCGGGCCGGCGCTGCGAGCCATTACATCCGAACGGCGCCTCCCAGCGTGCTACGATCGGGCCAAGCTGCCATGGACCAACCCGTCGCGATCCGCAATCGGGCCGATGGTCTCCAACTCGCCGCCCGAGAGCAGGTCAGCACCGACTTTCTCCAGTTGGTCCGGTTCGGCTTGCGCCGGCCGCGGGACCCGCTGATCCAGTCCACGATTGCCGTGATCGATCGTCTGTTGAAGGTGGAAACTCCGGCTGGAGCGGTATGGCGACGTTACAACGAGGATGGCTACGGTGAACACGAGAACGGTGGTCCCTACGACGGGACCGGCTGCGGACGACCCTGGCCGTTGCTGACCGGTGAGCGGGGACATGTCGAATTGACCGCCGGCCGCGACGCTCTGCCTTTCCTGCGTACCATGGCGTCGTGCGCCAGTCCCGGCGGCATGATTCCCGAGCAGGTGTGGGATGCCGCCCCCATTCCCCAACGGCGTCTTGCTCCGGGGCGACCGACCGGCTCGGCGATGCCCTTGGCCTGGGCGCATGCCGAGTTCGTCAAGCTCCTGATGTCGCGCGCCCTAGGCCAGCCGTTCGACCGGCCGCACTTGGTCTGGAATCGGTATCAGGGCATTCGACCTCTCGCCCGCAGCGCATTCTGGTGGCCGCACGCACAGATCGGAAGCATCCGCGAGGGGGCGGAACTGGTCGTCGCATCGAGGGACGAGGCGGCCATTCGCGTCGGGATAGATGGCTGGCGCCTGGTGGATGAAGTGCCGGCCAAGGACACGGGTCTCGGCTTCTTCGCGGCGAGGCTCGATACGGCCGGGCTGAAGGCCGGGCAGCAGCTGGAATTCACGATCCGATGGAATACCGGAGAGTGGATCGGACGAAATTTCTCGGTTGCGATCGAGCAGCCTGCGCCCCGCGAGCCAGTCTCATAGCGGCGCGTAAGCCGCCAGGTACGGCACCGGCGCGTCCGGTCATCGCGGTTTCATTGATCGCGAGCCAGCCGCCGGCGATCGCCGACGAATTGCGCGGCAAGCCGATGGCTCGTCGATCTTCTGGAGCCGTAGGTGGAGAAGTTCATGGTGGAATCGAACAAAAGCAAGTACCCGACCGGTGGCGGCTACGGCCGATTCTTCCTGGGCGCTGTGGCAGTGTTCGCGGCAGCTCTGTTGTGGATGACATTCTCCTCTGGACCCGCACCGCGATCGCTCTCCGCGGAGGTCGCTGAGCCGGAACTGTCGTCGTTGGCCGCGACGGGCAAGGTTCTGTACGAAGCGAATTGTGCGATTTGTCACGGTATCCGTGCCTTGGGCACGGATACGGGGCCTCCGCTCGTTCACGACATCTACAATCCGGGACATCACGCCGATCACGCCTTCTTTGCAGCGGCCAAGTTTGGCGTAAGGCAACATCACTGGCGTTACGGCAATATGCCGCCGCAACCGCAGGCCAGTGAGGATCAGGTCGCGGCGATTGTGCGCTACGTTCGAGAGCTCCAGATCGCAAACGGCCTCCGGTATAAACCGCGTCGCATGTAGGAATATCCATCGGAAAAGCGGAACGTCGCGCGGGCGATTCAAATTGTGCGGCGAAGCGTCCGTGAGAACGGTCGCCGCCCTTATTTATTTATCGTGCTCAAGATCGCCTGTGCGATAATCCGCGCCGAGCCTGCCGAGCGAGAGCGCATAATCTCGCACCTTACCTTCGACATCGCTACCTCTCCGGCGGCATCAAGCCTCTTCCTTTCAGGCAAACGCGGGCAATCTGCGCGGCGCCGGCCTTCCCGCCGGATCCGTGGCCCAAGGGGCGGATTTCCCTCGAACTGACCAGCTCTTGACGCTTGCGTCCCACTGCCGATGTTTCGACTCGCCTGTCCGATCGACAAGGAGCTTATCGATCTCATGATGATCCATTTCGTCGCGCGGGCGCGTCGTCAGAAAACGGTTTGTCAATGACTTTCGGGACTGGCAATCGGCGCCCACCGAACGGATTCAAGAATGCCCTTCAATGCGGTTCTGTCTAAACCACCGCGTAAGCTGCAGCATCGCCGCCCCACCTACCGTGATCTTGCGAATGTGATGGCGGCACCAAAGGCGATTGGCGCCCGGATAGATGAAATCAGCATGACAGCGACGGCGTACCCGAGCAACTCGCTTCGTGTACGCGCCAGCCTCATCGATCGGCGAAACGCCGGGCAAGCTCTTCCATCGAGATCAACGGCGACGAAGAAACGCAAACATTGCAACACGGCGGGGCGCCGCGCTTCGAGGCTCGGGCCAAAGTCCCTTTCGACCAGGGCGGCCAGGCATCGAAAGCGGGATGGCTACAGTACCCGCGCAGCGCCCGGGATAGCACGCAATGCCGCCGTCGCGCCCCAGCTGAACAGAACGGTGAGCACGAACGTTATCAGCGCTTTGGTAAAGGCGGGTGCGTCGAAATCATACAGCCAGTATTGAATCCAGAGCGCGACCGGATAGTGCACCAGAAACATGCCGTAGCCATCTGTTCGGATAGTATCGAGCAGGGTGAATCCAGATCGGTTGAACCTCAGAAAATAGCCGAGAATGGCAAGCATAGTGGCCGCGCTGAAGGCGACAAAGAACAATCCGTAGATCGCTTCATACCAGTTCGGCAGCCATACCGGATTGCCGAGCATCTCGCGCTTGACGTAAATCAGCATCCACAGCAGGCAATAGGAAAGCAGGGCGACGACCACCCAATGCCAGCGGCTTTTGGCTAGATGTCCATCCGTACCGAGGAGGCCGCGATCGAAATTGGCCATACCCACGCCCGCGCCGACGAAGAAGTACGTCGGATAGAGCAGTACGCGGCTCGCCTGTAGCGAAAAGGGGCCGAACTCGAACCAACGACCCGCGCCGAAATAGACCCGTGCCGGAACGTACAGGAGCGCGGTGGCGAGAAGCAGGAACAGGAAGAATATGGCCGGCCGCGAGTGGCTGCTTAGCGAGATCCGGTTGATTGGATCGAGAAGGAGAGGCGTGAATCGATAGAAAAGGAAGGCGGTAAGATCTAGCGCCAACAAAACCCAGACAAACCAGACGGGTCCGCTCGGCCACGGACCCACCGTGACCATCTTCCACCAGAACACGGCAAGATTGGTGTTCGGCGACTGCCGCAGTTCGATCGCGTAATAGGCGAGCGGAATGATGGTGAGAGTAGCGATTGCGAAGGGAAGTCCTAGCCGGAGCAAACGATCGCACAAAAAGACCCCCGGCTTCTTGTGAGCCAGGCTGGGCCAGACAAACAGCCCCGATAGAAAGAAGAACATCGCCATGAAGAAGCTGTCATTGGCGAGCACCATCATGTCGAAGCCGATCCACCCCTCGGGGTCGGTATGGCCGAAATAAGTATACGGAATAATGGCGTGATGCAGGAGCACCACCAGCATCAAGAATGTGCGCGCGCGGTCGACCGCGGCGTTGCGTGCGATGCTTGGTGCGGCTTCGATATTCTCGGATACGACCGATTGCGAGATCGTTGTCATTTATTGGGTGCCGACCGATGATGCGCAACAAGTTCCCGCGCTGTCCCGTGGGGCGGCGCCAGGGCCAGTTCGGCGTTCCTCAAACTGTGGCTCAACAAATCAACCCGCTCCGATTGCTTACGAGCGCTGCGGCACGCCCATCCATCACGGCGTCCGCCACCGGAGCTCTTCGTTGAAGGTTTCGAAACAAGTCCTCGCCGCGATCGACTGCAAGAATCTGCCGAATCGAGCTGCGACTGCTGATCTCGATAGGGGACCGATCGGGTGGTCGAACAAGATGCGCTCACCCTGCTACCAAAACAGCCGCGCACCCGCGACAAAGGATACGGCAGATACGGACTCTCTGTTATTCCTGGCGATGGTCGCCGTCTGGCCGACCTTGCGATCCCAATTCACACCGACATAGGGCGCAAAGTTGCGCGTGAATTCGTAGCGCAAACGCGCACCTAGCTCGAAATCGGTGAGGCCCGCACCGAGCTCCAGGTCGGGTACCGACTGCATCTGAAACTTGACGTCGATGCGCGGTTGCAGGATCAACCGATTCGTGATCAGCAGGTCGTGGAATGCCGTCACCTGGGCCGAAACTTCCCCTTTCTGACTGATGTACGCGTCGGCGTCGATTTCGATGAAGCCGGGTGCGAGCCCTTCGATGCCGATCACCGCATAGGTTCGATGCGACTTCTTCGAGAAGTCCTGCCGGACGCCGAACTGGGCGTCGAAGTAATAGCTGATCAGTCGCGAGTAGAGCACTTGCAGTTGGCCTTCCTCGGTGGTCCTGGTCTTTCCGTCGTAGAAGCCTTCCGACTTGAAGAACAGTTTGTCGTAGTCGGTTCCGACGAAAGCCTCCATGTCCCAGCGCGCGCTCCTGCTCATCTCCGGGCCGCCCCATTCGAGCTTGTCGAAGCGCAGGGCGCCGAAGGCCTGCTGATCGGGGAAGCTCACTGCCCCTGGCCTGCGCAGATTCCACCATTGCGTTTCCTCGACATAGGGCGGCGCAGTCTGGGCACGAGCGGTACCCAGGCAAACGCTTACAAGAATGCAAAGGGCGAGCGTCGCGAGGCGAGAGGTCCCTGTCATGTTCGCCTCCTATCGAACCGAAGCCGTCTGTCTGACGACTTCGATCTTGCGCATCATGCCGGTTTCCATGTGATAGAGCTGATGGCAATGGAATGCCCAAGGCCCCTCTGCGTCGGCGGGCACGTCCACGTCTACCGTGCTGCCGGGCTTGACGTTGACGGTATGCTTCTTTGGATTGCGCGCGCCGTTGCCGACGTCAGGCAGCAGCCATGTCCCGTGTATGTGCATTGGGTGATTCATCATCGTCTCGTTGATGATGCGGAATCGGACGCGTTCGCCGTATCGCAGTACGATCGGCTCCGCTTCGCTGAACTTCCGGCCGTTGATCGACCAGAAGTATCTTTGCATGTTGCCCGTCAGGCGCATCTCGATGATGCGGTCGTACGGCTTGTAGGGATAAGGACGGAGCGCCCTAAGATCGCGATACGAAAGGACTTTGGTGCCTTCAGGTGCTCCCGTATCGTTCAGGAGCGGGTCGGGCGCTCCATGTCCGCCGGCCAGCGGAACGCTCTCCATGTCTTCGCCCCCATGGAGGACGTACGCCTGCGGTCCTTCCTGAACGCGCTCGGGCTGCACGACCGGTGCGGTCCGGCGTCCACCAGCCATTCCGGGCATGGTGGCATGGCCCGACACCTGTGGCATCTGGGCGAATGCTTCCGACCTCTTGGGAAGAGCCTCGCTCATTCCCGGCATTTTTCCGTGCTCCATTCCCGGCATGCCCGGAGTCCTGCTGCGCGGAGCCGGCTTCGGAGCTTGCTTCGGCTGTTTCGGCGTCATCGACATTCCGGACATCGGCTGCTTCGTCCCGCCGCCGCGTTGCATTCCGGGCATCTTGGAGCCGCCCTCGCCCGACATTCCGCTCATGTCGCCCATCCCGATCGCCATTGCGACCGGATCCTCGGGCGCGACATGGCCCGGCATGTCCCGCTCGGGATGCGGAGTTCCGCGGTCGCCGCCCTTCGGGCCGAGATTCATGCCCATCTCCGCCATCGAAACGAGCGGTCGCAGGCGATGGGGCGGCAGGTCACCGACCATTCCCGGCCTGCTCGCGAGAGTGGCGCGAGCGAAGCCTGTGCGGTCCAGCGACTCTCCGACGATCGTGTAGGCCCGGTCTTCGCTGGGCTGCACGATCACGTCGTAAGTTTCGGCGTTGGCGATGCGGAATTCGTCCACAACGACCGGCTGGACGTTGTTGCCGTCGGCCTGAACGACCTTCATCTTCAGTCCGGGAATGCGCACGTCGAAATACGTCATCGCCGATCCGTTGATGAAGCGCAGACGGATGCGCTCGCCCGGTCTGAAGAGAGCGGTGAAGTTCTGCTCCGGTGTCCGGCCGTTGACCAGGAAGGTATAGGCCGACACGTCCGAGATGTCGGTGGGATCCATGCGCATCAGCGACCATGCGATACGGTCGTTGATGATGGCCCGGCGAGCCTCCTCGGAAGGCGCCTTGTTCAGCTCCTGGAAAAGGCTCACCAGCGTGCGCCTGTTGAAATTGTACCAGCTGCTGTCGGCCTTCAGGTTCTTGATGACGCCTTTCGCTTCGTCGCTCCAGTCCGACAGCATGATGATGTAGTCGCGGTCGTATCCAAACGGATCGTGGTCGCGGGGTTCGACGATCATGGGGCCGTAGATGCCCAACTGCTCCTGCTCACCGGAAGAATGACTGTGATACCAGTAGGTGCCGGATTGCTTTATTCTGAAACGATAGGTGAAGGTCTGGCCCGGCGGTATACCGTCGCCATAGCCCGGGGAGATGCCGGGCACCCCATCCATCTCGGGTGGGACGATCAAACCGTGCCAATGGATGGAGGCGTTTTCGTCCAGGCGGTTGGTCACGTTGATCACCACGCTCTCGCCTTCCCTGAACCGGAGAACAGGGCCAGGCAGCTGTCCGTTGATCAGAAGTGCCTCGTTGCTGCGCCCCGTGATGTTGACTGCATGCCGCTCCAGCACGAGATCGTACGTACCTCCGTAGGCGGGACCTGCAATCGAACACGCCAGCCAGACGGCGCTCGCGATCGGCAATAGCGCATTCCGAGCCGCCCTTTTCATATGATCGCCCTCTCTATGGTTCGGTGCCACGACGTTCAGTGACTGCGCGCGGCATGCTCGTAGAGTTCGGTGTATTTTTTCGCTGATCGTTGCCAGCCGAAATGTCGCTTCATGGCTGCCCGCCGCATGGCGCCGAGCCGCCTGGCCGAGCTGAACACGTCGAAGGATCGATAGATCGCGTTGAGCATCGGCGCCAACGAAGCGTCGTGAAAGAGAAAGCCGGTCACACCATCCTGGATGGTGTCCGCCAAGCCTCCGGTTTGATGGGCGATCGGAAGCGAGCCGAAGCGCTGCGCGTACATCTGCGTGAGGCCGCAAGGCTCGAATCGCGAGGGCATCAGCAGGAAATCGCTTCCGGCGTACATGCGCCGGGCGAGCCCATCTTCATAACCGATCTTGACGCCCACCCTGCCGCGGTACCTCACGGCAAGCTTCGCGAGTTCGGATTCCAGACCAGGATCACCGCGACCCGCGACGACGATCTGCCCGCCCTGTCGAATGATGCTCTCCGTGGCCTGGATCGTGAGATCGACGCCCTTCTGATGAACGAGCCGGGAGATGACAGCGAACAACGGTCCCTGCGAAACGGCCAGACCGAATGCCCTGCGCAGGGACTTGGCGTTCGCCTTACGGCCACCCCAATCGCCGATTTCGAAAGGTCTATCCAGATGCGGATCGCGTCGGGGGTCCCAGCTCCGGTCGATTCCGTTGACGATGCCGGTAAGCCGACCCTCCTCGGCTTTGAGCCTCAGAACACCGTCGAGACCGCAACCGAACTCTGGTCTCGTGATCTCGTCCGCATACGTGGAGCTCACGGTCGTTACGTGCGAGCAATAGGAAATCCCAGCCTTCAGAAAGGATGCTCGGCCATAGAACTCCATGCCGTCGACCGTAAAGGCGCTCTCCGGCACGCCCAGTGCTCCCAGTCGTTCCCGACCGAAGACGCCGGCATAGGCGGCATTATGGATCGTCAAGATGCTTGGAATGGAGCACCCGCGCCAAGCAAGGTAAGCCGGCGCAAGCGCCGAGGTCCAGTCGTTCACATGGATCAGATCGGGACGCCATCCCGGGTCGGCGCCGCCAATAGCGATCTCGGCGGCCGCCGACGCGAGGCGGCCGAACCGGATGTCATTGTCATTCCAATCTGCACCACTTGGATCGCAGTAAGGCGTTCCATCGCGTTCGTAGAGGCTGGCGCAGACAAGTGCATATACCGTCAGGCCATCGACCGTCTCGAACCGGCCGATATCGCAAGGAGGAAGACCTGCGAAAGCGTCCAGCCGTCCAACGATCCGCAGCCGTGGAGCCGCTCTGAGCAGCTCGCTGTAGCCAGGAACGAGCACCCTGACGTCGTGGAATCGCATAAGAGCGCGTGGTAGAGCGGCGGACACGTCCCCAAGCCCGCCAACTTGCGCGTAGCCACCGAACTCGGAACTGACGAACAAGATTCGCTTTGGCGAACTAGTGACCGTGATGCGCATGGAATCCCCACAGACGCTCCCAATAGATAGACGTCCTACTCGTGGAGATATTACGAGCCCAGCACCCAAAATGTCTCGATTGGCGCCATACGTTAAGGGCCGGCGGTCGACCGTGAATAGATTTTGGCAGCGCGTCGTTGATCTGCATCAAGGAATCCGTTTTGCTGCGATGACGCTAAGCCTGATCAGAACGCTGATCGGCCTGTCGCGGCGCGTGATGAAATGGACTATTTGATGTCGCGCCATCGCAAACGGCCACTTGAGCGTCGCGCATCGGATGTTCCACTGAAGGCCGCTCCCCAGCATTTCGACGATTAGCGATAGCTTCCGTGGTCCTCAGGCCAGGTTCCTGTCGGCGACCGCTCTCCGTACCCGCGAATCGACGGCGACTACCGGCCAGCCTCTAGGACGTTATTTCTTCTGCCGAGTTCCGCCATCAATGGGAGCTCGAATAGATGACACGGCACGAGACGCGATTTGCTGTCGGCATTTCATCTCTGCTCGAAAATGCGTTTCAGCAGGCTTAGTTAAGGGAAGACTAG
The DNA here is from genome assembly GCA_964423245.1 of uncultured Bradyrhizobium sp. Taxonomy (GTDB): domain Bacteria; phylum Pseudomonadota; class Alphaproteobacteria; order Rhizobiales; family Xanthobacteraceae; genus Bradyrhizobium. The sequence goes on from CAYREH010000012.1 coordinate 102,844, forward strand.
GCTACTGAGGTTCGTCCGCCGGACCGTAATGCCCATTGGTGTCAGCCTTCTCGCGAGCCCATCGCGAGAACGACTACCTCCTAGGCCGGTTGCAGCTTTATGGCTAATGCCCGGGCGGCGCTTGTCTCGCTTCACCACCCCCATACCCTGAACCCCATTCAGTCGGCGTATGAGCCCGCATCCATGCCGCATTTGGGTGGCGAGGCGGCACCTTCTTGACGGCCGGCGCGTGGTTCGTTTTGCGCGCATGGCCATGTCCCGCCTCAGCGAGTTGCGGCGCTGAACCAGCTACCAACGACGAAACAAGAATTCCTAAGAGCATTCTTTGCATCACTCTTCTCCATAAGTCACAAGTTGCTCCCGCAGCAGTAGTCCGCGCGTCCGCGGGTTGGCGCCTCTCACCTGACAGAAACTCCCATTAGAAAGACGCCCGGGTCGTCGATTCATTACGGGGATGAAAGGGTAGCGATCCCTTGCGGCACGACGGACGTGCAATGCTGAACAAAATTTCGTTCGATCTGCATCAAGTGATCGACGCGTGAGCGAAGTCGACTCGGCAATCACGCGTCCCTCGAGCTATTGGAATCGGACCATTCAAGCTACGGCGCGTTTCTGCTGGGCCAACGAAGGAGAGGGCAATGAAACCGACGAAGATAGCTTTGTCGACCTTGATTCTATGCTTTGCCTCCGGCGGAGCGAGCGCGCAGACCGCGGACGCGGGCAGTGCCTATGCACTACCCAAGGTCTGCCAAACGGTAGCCAGTGGAATGATGGGCCACATGAACACCGGATCCGGTGAAATGTCTAAGGCGGCATGCAGCGAATGAACAGCATGAGCGAGACCCATAAGGCGCTGCATCAGGCCATGATGAAGATGCAGCCGGCGATGATGGCAGGCATGATGGTCAAAGATGCTGATCTGGCATGGATCTGCGCCATGATCCCCCATCACCAAGGCGCGATCGTATGGCCAGGGCCGGTCTGAAGGGCGCGGACAATGCCGAGTCCAGGCGTCTTGCGGAAGAGACCATCAAGAGCAATAAGCGGGACAAGGCGAAGCTGATCGATTGGATCGAGAAGTATGCTGAAAAAGAGAATCAAAAGGCAACTACAGGCTCATCACCTAAGCAGTGATCTACCCGGCGGAAGCGGTTAGCGTAGAAAGTGCCTAGCTCGCATCTTCGTTGTTGGCCCGGCGATCGTGCGGAGAGCGAGAGGTCGACATCCCGGAGACGTACCTTGCGCTCTCTCTATCATGCTTCCTTCGAGTTCATAGTTCCGGGTGATCCCGGCACGTCGGCGCATTCGGGCGCCTCCGGCAGTTCGTCTTGCGGCTGGAAGAACAGTGGACGTGCAAGGTCACTCGTTCCGTGCGCAGCAGCAAGGCAAATTGATCCTCAAGAGGCTCGCCCGGCGCCATGGATGGCTCGCCGATTCTGACACTTCAGGAAGACCGGCGAGCGCAAACGTCCCTTGTCGTTCTCCACAAAAGCGTCGACCGTGGGCGAGGACAGGATTGCTCAGAACTCGTTCAGCCAAAAGTCGTCGGTTAAAGACGAGGAAGCCCGTTGCATTTCCATACGCGTATCGGGCGCGAATTGCGCGCGACGTCGGGACCCTTTGTCTGCGAGATAGACGTGGCTGGGATCGAAATATTACGCGGTCGCACTTCATCATTTTTCCTGGCGATTTAGGAACGCAGGGAAACACGAGAGATTAGCGCGCGGGTGGGCAATCAAACCGGCGACTTTCCATCGGGAGCGAGCAATGCACAAGCAAGACCATTCAGGTTCTCCGCGCGGAGGTGTTTCACAATTCGAATTCGACGACTACTTCCTCTTCATCGGCGATCGCGCGAACAACCGCTACCCCGGGTCCGATGGCATGGACGTCGCATTCGGCAGAGGAGGTAACGACCGCCTCACCGGCGGACCGGCGGACGACGATCTGATCGGCGGAATTGGAAACGATCGCTTGTCAGGTGGATCGGGAGCTGATCATCTGGACGGGAGCGCAGGAAACGATGTCCTTGCCGGCGGCGATGCAGACGACATGCTGGTGGGTGGCGCAGGCAACGACTACCTGAACGAGGGAGCGGGACACGGCGATCTCGAAGGCGGGCCTGGTAATGACATTCTCGTCGGCGGGCCCGGTGCGGACGCCTTCATGGTCGATCCCAACAGCGGGCACGATGTCATCAAGGACTTCCGGGCAGGGCCCGGCATGTTCGATCATCTGGCTCTGCAGGACATCAGCCCTAACGAGCTCTCGTTCCAGGACACTCCGTACGGCGTCCTGATCAGCTGGAACGAGGGAACGGGCTCGGTGTTGCTCGAAGGAGTCGCGAAAAGCGAGCTCGCCCAAGACGACTTCATGTTCGCCGGCAGCAAGGAGCTTCTTCCCGTCGGTGGTCCTGAAAGCGCATCGGTCGCGGCAACTTCGGACGCATTTTGGTGGTCTTCTCACGGTTCGCAGGCCGCGTCGAAGACGTTTCAATTCGACGACGTCAACCTGAAGACCGGTACGTCCGGGAACGACGTATTCCAGGCAACAGCGGGCCGAGACTTCTATTTCGGTGGAGGCGGCAACGACCTCCTCTCTGGAGGTGCAGGCGCCGATCATCTCGCCGGAGACACCGGAAACGATGCCTTGTACGGCGGCGACGGCGAAAACGACCTGCGAGGTGGCGACGGAAGTGATCAGCTGTTCGGCGGAAAGGATCCCGACATGCTGATGGGCGGCAACGGCAGCGACAGGCTGAGCGCCGGAGCCGGGCACGACATGCTCGACGGAGGTCCGGGTGACGACATCTTGGACGGCGGGCCCGGCGCGGACGCGTTCGTGGTCACGCCGACGAGCGGAAACGATGTCGTCGCCGGCGGATTCACGCCGGGCCCGGGTGCGTTCGACCACATCGCGTTCGAGGACATCCTGCCGAATCAGGTGAGCGTGAACGATACGCTCCAAGGCGTTCTGGTGAGCTGGGGATCCGGATCCATTCTGCTCGAGGGGATTCAGAAGAATCAGCTGGCGCAGGACGACTTCATGTTCGACAGCGTGGAAGGCGGCGCCTTCGTACCGGATCCCTCGATCACAACGGAGGGGTCCGCGCTGCTGTTCCCCGAGAACGAACAGGACTTGGTCCATTCGAATTCAGTGAGCGACAACTGGACCATCATCGCCTGATCAGGCATCGGGCCGGCCGAGTTTGCACAAGAGGGCCGGCCCGATCCAAAATGCGGCGGCGAGCCGGAGCAGCTGCTGTTTGTCGTCGACGACCGCAAGCAGACGTTCGATTTCGCTCCTATTCTCGCCGTCGCCATGAACCCAACCGGCCAACGAGGCGATGGCGACTAGGCACAACTGAATATCGACGGTGAAACAGGCATGTTATTACAGCGGCTTGCGCATACCAGTGTGCACACCAGATCGCCGCAGATGGTTGCCGTGCGCCGACGCCCGACGTGATATCGAAAGGTCCTGCTGGTTCGGCTACAGGACACGTCGATAACATGCCGATGATGCTTTGAATGACGGGAAGTGCGTCGGAAGGGTGCTCACGGAATCGCGATGCGGCGATCCGCGAACGTCGGCGACCTTCGTCGGATTTCCCGACTCGATGCTTGGGCGAGCGAATTTGATTGGCTCGCGGATACCGTCCTTTCTGGCCCTTCCCGACGTCGGCGACGGAGGCGGGGCGCACCTATCGTGAGCATAAACATGCTGACCCCGACCCCTCTGACAACATCGTCCAGGCGGGCCCATCAAGGCGCTCTCGCTGCGGCGTTTAAGACCAGTGATCTGCGCTCGATCTGCAGGTCCGTCGACGCAGCGGTGGTCGAAGAGGGAATCGCTCAGGTTGCTCGAGCCGCGAAGGTCGACCGAACGACCATTTACCGCGCCTTCCGCTGCGAGAGCGGACCTGCGTTGGGCACGATGGTCAGAGTACTACGCGTTTTGGGATTGCGTCTGATCGTTAAGTTCGAGCCATATCCGTCCGCGGAGGCACCTCGGCCGGTCTCGAAGACGACGGCTCGCTCGCTCGCGGCGGCATTCAGAAGCGGCGACTTGGACCTGGCCATCGAAGCGTTGGCGGAAACCGTACGCTCTCATGACAATGTTTCGGAACTGGCGCGAGCGACGAGTCTCTCGCGGGAGAATCTCTATCGCTCGTTCGCTTTTCCTCGCATACCGCGACTTCGCACCGTCCTGATCTTCCTGAATGCGCTGGGACTGAGGTTGGGAATCGAGCGGCTGCCTTCGAAAGAGAACGGATCCGCATCGCAACCATCGGCCGGCCGGCAAGCTCCGCGGAAAGGTCGCCGACCCATGCGAGCGGATCATCTCGGTCTCGGAAGCAAAGCTTCTCGCAGAAGGCTCGAGCATTGCGCGCCCTAGGCTCCTTCCGAAGGTCGGTTCACCGAAGCACACGGAACGTGCGCCAACGTCCGGACCAGTTCGCATCGGTCCTGCCTCGCGTCTTGTGCGCAGGCGCGGTTCTGTTCGCAATCCTCCCGGTTTCGGCAGGGCTGTCGGATGAATTTCGGGTCGAGCGGGTTCGGGTACTCGAGCGGGGAATTTTTCATGCCAGCAGCGGAAACCTGCCGATCGCTCATAGCAGCCTTGGCGCGGTCGCAAACGTCCGGAACGCCTCTCTGGTGCGGAGCACGACCACGATCCCTGCGCGCCAGTCGCTGCGATTCGGCCTGCGGTACGTCGTCGAGGGCGCTCCCGCCGGCGCGCGCGTGGAGCTCAGGCTCGTCACCGTCTTTCCGGAGCCGGGATTGCTCGATCCGGCTTCGGGGGTTCGGCACTACGAAAGCGAGTATACCATTCGCGGTTCGATCGGCACCCAGGCGTATCGCGAGTTCATGTTTGACCACACCTGGGAGATCGTAGCCGGAGAATGGATCTTCGAGTTTTGGCACGACGGTCGAAAGGTCGGAAGCGAGACTTTTTGCGTGCTGGACGCCGAATCCGCCCCTCATCGATCGGACCCGCCGAAGGCGAATTGCGGCTTCTTGATCGGACGCACGGATTCCGAGAGAGGGGCCGCGGCAGGAGTCCTGGATAAAGCTCGTGAGACGTCGCGCGCCGTCGTTCGCGGCGACGAGTCCGATACCGTCCCTGCGGCATCACTGCCGGGTCGATCCGGTGCGGAGCGCAATCGCGAGGCTGGACCGGATCCGCGGCCGTTTTCGTGAACTATTGCATCGCGGTTCACTTCGTCGAAGGCGGCTGCCCACGCCCAAGCGACGATTTGATCGCGGATTGGCCGGTTTCTGGACGGGTTCTCGCTGGCGCGATGAGGGAGTCGAGATTTCGGATGCCCCGGTACGCTCGGCAATGAACCGGCAAAGGAACTCTGCTGCGTTCTGCGGCCAGAACTCGTATCCCACCTTGCTCAGAAGCTGCGTATGGGCGCGTTCATCCTCAAGTCCAACCCAAAGCTCATGAAAGGCCGCAACGAGATCGGCGTCTGCGAGGTCGATCGAGCCGATCAATTTCTTGAAGCAGATTACCGCTTCGCGGTTTCGAATGTCGCTGCCGCAGATCAGCATTTCGACGTTGCGCCGAATCGCGGCACTCTCGAAGATTTCCCTCAAGACCGCGCGAATATGACCGACATCCGATCCCATACCCACTCGGCAAACTATCGCGGCCATCGCATTTCCAGCCCGTTCGATCCGGCCAATTGAGCCAACAAGTATTCGGGATCCGTCGCTCTTGAGACATCGAACATCGAAAGGATGACCCCGCCTGGAGCCAAACAACGCTGCCCGCATCGTTCCCGCCGCAGCTGTTATGCGACGGTTGGGAAGAAATGCCATGCCGTATGCATACGACTAGCCTTCTATGGACGTTGAGCTCGGCGAAAAATTACAGATGGCAAGTCCGTAGTTGAAGCATGCAGATCTCGCGCGCCGGCTATGGACGTCGCACGCCGACGGCAGCAATATCGGAATTGCGGTCGCTTTCGGTTCGCCAAGGGTGCATGCGGTCTGAGCTCGGCGACCTGACCCTTTCGACCGGAAGTGTTATGGCCCGAACATCTCAGATTGAGAGCCGATGCTCCGGCGCGGGGACATCCAGCAACGATTCTCCTGCTCGGCGGAAGCGATGCGCGGGAGCGAGTGGCCACCGAACATTTTCCTATTCTGACCGCGGAGCGTCGCCGCGTCGGATGGCTGTTGCGCTCTGTTTGATTGGAGCTGGCGCCGGACTTTCACTTCTCGACGGCAAGACGTCGGTCACTTGTCCTGGCGAGACGATCTTATCGGGGTTTCCCGGGTGGACGATGGCCGCTGCCGCAGGCTCGTCCCTGCGCCAGCAGATTCGACGCCGATGGAGACTGTTCTTCGGTCCGTACCCGCTGCTGATGATGGTCACCTGGGCGAACAAGATCGGATTGATCAAGGGAAATGGAGAAGCGGTCGCCCTCCTCGACAAGCTGCGTCGAGCAGCGATCGAGGGGGAACTCGAGTTCTATGGACAACTGATCACGGCGACGGGCGTGGAACGCGAATTGACCAAGATACCCGCCGGCCACCTCCGGACGTACGCGATAAGTCTGGGCACCTCGGGTGCGCGGGGGAGGAACGAAGAGGCATATACCTACGATCCAAATCGAGCGGCTTCGAAGGCCTCGCGGCAGGTCGGTCACTTCTGCAATTTGCATGTGAGCAGGAGAGTGCTGGGGATCATTCAGAAGATCTGGGAAGACGCCCAAGGGTGAAGCGGCCAGTCGCGGTGGTGATGCGAGCCGAGTTCCAATCCGCAAATTCACGAGATCGAAAACGCGCGGTGGCGGATTATTCATCCTAGAACACCGGGGCTGAGCGAATTTCAGATCATCGATTCATGTTGGTGGGCCGCAGGCCGTTGGTCGTCGGTCATTTGCGTTCTAGTCTAGCAGCCTGCTTCGATGCGCGCCGTCAGCCAGGGCGGTCTGCACCTGAGCCGCCCTATCGCCTCGGCAGTGATTGCCGTCTTCATCGTCGCCTGCCTCTTGATTTTTCTCAGCGGGCCGGCCGACATCCGGCAGGGCCCCTCGCCAGCGATGCGGTCTAAACCCTCAGCCCACCTGGCAAAACGCGGCCCGGCGTCAGGTGAAGCAGCACCCAAAGGAAGCCTGTGCAGGACATGCGGATGACAACCCCATTGCAGTACGGCACCACCGCAAGAGTTCTTCACTGGCTCGTTGTCGTACTGCTGCTCGCGCAATATTCGATTGGATGGCTGATGCCTGACATTCACCGCGGCGAGCAGCCGGGCATCGGCATGACCCTCCACGCCAGCTTGGGGACCCTAATCCTGGCCGTAATGCTGCTGCGGTTCGCATGCCGGCTTGCCCATCCTGTCGCGCCAGAGAGCTCGCTGTCCACCTGGCAGCGCTTGAGCTCGGAAATGGTGCACTGGTCGCTTTACGCGCTGGTGCTCGCGACGACGCTCACGGGATGGCTGTTCGCCTCTTTTCGTGGCTGGTCGGTCTCCTTCTTGTTCTTGACACCGCTGCCGATGCTGGGTTCTGTCGATGCGACCGCCGCTCGAGCCATTGATGGCCTCCACCAAGCCATGGAATGGACCCTGCTGGCGTTCATCGTTATCCATGTGTCGGAAGCCCTATTGCACATCCTGCTGTACCGCGATGGGGTCGTGCAGCGGATGCTACGATAGAGCCTTTTCGTCGCTCGCGTTCGCGGGCGGCGTGGAGCATCTCAGCTTCATCTACGGGCTCTCGGAATCAGATAGATTTCTATGCCGGGCGCGTCCATCGAGTGACCAGCTGGAAGGCCACCCGTTCAGGAGTCCGGCCCCTCCTTGAGGGTCGGCTACGCCTCTCACGGCTTTCGCGCCCGGTCACATTCGGAACAGCCGGCCTGCCGGTCCATCACAACAGCCCCAGGCTGCGGCCCAGCATGTAGACCGCGACGGCGAATATGAGCGCCGCAAAGACCGTATTCAACGCGCCCTTGCGGCCAGCAAGGGAGGTTGCGGAGCGGGCGCCGAGTAACCCACCGAGAACGCCCCCGACGATGAACAACCCGGCGAGAGACCAATCCACAAAACCCGACACGGCGTAGTTCGCCGCAGTTGTCAGCCCGAAGGCGGTGACCGCCAGGAGAGAGGAACCCACCGCGTACAAGATCGGCATGCCCGTGGCAGCGATCAGGGCAGGCACGATCAGGAAGCCGCCGCCGATGCCGAAGAAGCCGGATAAGGATCCCGTGACGAGGCCAAAGGCCACAAGCTTCGGCAGATTTTCCCGGTTGAGCCTCACCGAGAGCTCGCCCTCGCCGGAGCGGCCTTTCATCATTAGCGCGCCCACCACCAGCATGACGATGGCGAAAAGTGCGAGCAGCTTCTGGCCATCGATGATCTTGCCGAGAGTGGAACCGAGAAAGGCGCCAGCTATGCCTGCAAGCGCGAACACCGAGGCGCAGCGCCACTTCACGTTACCGGCTCGGACGTGATTCGCCAGGTTGGCGGCAGCGTTTGCCGCGACGGCGATCGCGCTCGTCCCGATCGCGACATGAGTATCCGCTACCCCAACCAGATAGATCAGCAGCGGAACCGCCAGAATGGAACCGCCGCCTCCTACCAGGCCCAGCGAGAAGCCTACCAGCGAGCCGGAGGCGAGACCGAGCGCGCCTTGGGTCAGGGACAGCATGGCGACAACTCCTCCTTCACGCGGCTCGCGCCGGCGCGCCATAAACTTCGCGGTTCCATGGCGCCCGCATGAGGATGCGGGCCATGCCGCAAAAGCCTGTGAGCCCGGCCGTCATCAGTCCGGCACCGACCAAAGCCGGCACGGCGAAGAACCAAGGCGAGGCCAAAAGGCCGAGCAGCGTGCCAGCGAAGACGAGACTTCCGGCCCCGATCTGCACCTGCCGCTGAAGCTCGATCGGCAGCCGTCGGTCGGTCACGACCGGCACCAGTCTTGCGCCAAGCGTCGAGCCCACCATCAACGACGAAGGCCTCGCAAGCGGCATCGAGTTTTGCGGCGAGCCGCGGCGCATTGGCTTGGGTCCGGGCGCCGCTCTTGCAATGAAAGATGATCGGCTTGTGATGCCCCCCGACATCGGCTTCGTCGAGTTTCGACAATGGCAGGTTTCGCGCCCCCGGAATTTTCTCGCGCGCGTGCTCGTCTGCTTTCGCGGATATCGATGAGGGTGGCGCCCTCGTCGAGAAGACGGCGGGCGTCCGTCGGGTTGATAGTCGGTAGCGACATTCCTAGTTCCTTCTTGGCTTATCTGCTCTTGGCTTTGACGGGCGTGCAAAACAGCATGTGCAGCGTGGCAAAGAGCTGCTCGATGCGCGGATCAGCGATGCGATACCAGAGCGTCTGGCTTTCCCGCCGGAAAGTGACGAGACCCTCGTCGCGCATCTTCGCGAGATGCTGCGAGAGCGCCGATTGCGACAGGCGGACGGCCTCGGCGAGGGAACTCACGTTGTCCTCCCCGCATTCAACGAGCCTGCACAGGATCATCAGCCGGCGCTCGTTTGCGATAGCCCGCAGGACGGAGGCCACTTCAACTGCCTGCTTCTCGAAAGTTTCCGGATCGAACGTTGCTGAGGCCATCGCCCTGCTCTCCTTATTTCAGGCATTGCTGAATTAGATATTGCTAATATATCCGTCAAGACAACCGAACAATGGCATCAGGGAGTTCCAGAATGTCACAGCCAATCATCCGATCGTTCTTCGACGAGCCGACAAACACGGTGAGCTACCTCGTCGCCGATCCGGCCACGAAAAAGGCCGCTATCATCGACCCCGTGTTCGACTACGATCACAATTCCGGCGAGGTGGATACGCGCTCCGTCGAGGCGATGCTGGTGGCCGCCGAAGAGGCGGACAACACTGTCGAATGGGTGCTGGAGACCCACGCGCATGCCGACCACCTCTCGGGCGCACCGTTCATCAAGGCGAAGACCGGCGCGAAGATCGGCATTGGCGAGCACATCAAGGACGTGCAGCGCATCTTCCGCCCCATCTTCAACGCGACCGACTTGAAGACCGACGGCAGCGACTTCGATCATCTGTTCCGCGACGGCGAGCGCTTCAAGATCGGCGAACTCGACGTCGAGGTTCTGTACACGCCGGGGCACACGCCGGCGGACATCTCTTACAAGATCAAGGATGCCGTGTTCGTCGGAGACACATTGTTCATGCCTGACTACGGCACCGCACGCGCCGACTTCCCTGGCGGCGATGCTCACAAGCTCTTCCAGTCGATCAAGCGGCTGATGGCATTGCCGCCACAGACACGGCTGTTCATGTGTCACGATTACAAGGCCCCTGGCCGTGACACATTCGCCTGGGAGACCACGGTGCGCGAGCAGCGCGAAAACAACGTCCATGTCAAGGAAGGCGTTTCGGAAGACGAATTCGTGGCCATGCGGCAGGCGCGCGACACCAAACTGTCGCCGCCGAGGCTGTTGCTGCCTTCGATTCAGGTCAACATCCGCGCGGGCAAATTCCCGCCGGCCGAAGCAAACGGCGTGCGCTATCTCACGATCCCCGTGAAACTGAAGGGCGGCTCGCAAGCCTGCGTTTAGACCCCGAGCAAGCCGCGGCACCTGATCAGACGTCGAATGTCAGCTCCGACCGGGTGCCGCTGCGACCTTCGCGGTTCGAGATGGTGAGTTTCGCGCCGACCTTGGCAAGCGCCAGCTTGACGATCGCAAGGCCCAGCCCGCTTCCGATCGGGCTCCTCAATTTCCCCCGGAAGAAGCGCTTTCCGATTTGATCGAGTTCGTCTGCCGGGATTCCCGGCCCCTCGTCCTCGATGGCGATGGCGTTGTCCCGGGCCGTCCATGCGACCTGCCCCTCGCGGGTGTGCTGCACGGCGTTTTCATGCAAGTTCCGAAGCGCGAGTTGGAGACAGTCGGCGTTCGTGTTGAGTACCATGGCCCGGACACTGGCGTCGATCGTCACCGTCGTCCGTTCATGCCTTGGAGTTGCGGCGACGATCTCCTCGAGGATCGGTCCGACCGCGACCGGTGCCAACGGTGCATCGACGGTTTCGGAGTCCAGCCTTGCGATCGTCAGCAGTTGCCGCACCAGGCGCGTGCTCCGGTCGACGGCTGTTACGATCTGTTCCAACGCGCCGCGCACGACCTTCGGGTCGTCGGCGGCCATAGCCACCTGGGCCTGCGTCTTCAGTCCTGCCAGCGGCGTGCGCAGTTCGTGCGCCGCGAAGGCGGTCACTTCGCGTTCATGCCGGCGCGCGGCTTCCACTCTGCTGAGAAGCCCGTTCAGGGCGACCGCGAGCGGCCTGACCTCGGTCGGAGCACGCTCGGTCTCGACGTGCCGCATGTCGTCCGGCTCCCGCGAGCCGAGGTCTTGAGCCATTTGCCTTAAGGGACGAAGACCCTGCCCCACGCTCGCCCAGATCGCGGCGCCGAGCAGCGGCGCGATCAGTAGCGCCGGCCACATCAGCCCCTTGATCAGGTCCGTCACCAGCCGCTCCCGCAGACCGACCCGATCCCCGACCATCACGCGCAGATTGTGATCCGCGTCCTCGACCGAGAACACGCGCCAGGGTTCGCCGTCGATGATGCGGTCGGAAAAGCCGGACGCCGCGGGCGAGAGCTGCTGGTCGGGCGCGCCGCTCGACTTCGCAACCATGCGGCCGTCGAGAGACCAGATCTGGCACGACAATTGTCGTTCATAGCTGCCGAGCGGCTGTAGCGCGGCGGGTGTCGAGCCTGCGGGGAGAGCATCGAAGCCGGATGCCAGCGAAGCCACCATGCGCGCGGCCTCCTGCAGGCGCGTGTCGAGAACGTGCTCCACTTCGTCGCGGCTTCCGACGTAGATCCAGACGACCGCCGCCAACCAGACGATCCCGGTGGCTGCGAGGAGCATCGCGAACAGTCTCAGTCTCAAGGACCTCATCGGGCCGCTCCCATCCGGTAGCCTATGCCGCGCAGCGTCTGGATCGTGTCCTTGCCGATTTTGTTGCGGAGATTGTGGATGTGAACCTCGACCGCGTTGCTCTCGACGTCCTCCTGCCATCCGTAGAGGCGCTCTTCCAGTTCGGCACGCGAACGGACCTGCTCCGGACGCTCCATCAGCGCTGCCAGGATCGCGAACTCGCGGCGTGACAGGTTGATCGGCTCGCCGGCGACGGTCGCCGAGAGATCAGCCGGCGAGAGTACGATGTGTCCATGGGTCAGCGTCGGCGCGGCGCGCCCACCCTCCCGGCGGACGATGGCGCGCAGGCGCGCTGCCAATTCATCGAGATCGAAGGGCTTTGCGAGGTAGTCGTCGGCTCCGGAATCCAGTCCCGAGACCTTGTCGCCGACGCTGTCGCGCGCCGTCAGGAGCAGAACGGGCGTCGCGTCCCTGCGCCCCCGGAGCTTGCGCAGCAGATCGAGACCGCTTCCATCAGGTAGCATGATGTCGAGCACCACCGCCGAATAGCGCGACGCGGCGAGCGCATGATCAGCATCCTCGCAGGTTTCGACCGCGTCGACGGTAGCCCCTGTCAACGACAGGCCCGCCCGCAGACCGTCGGCCAAAATCGGATCATCTTCAACGACGAGTATGCGCATCGGTACCTCCGAGGTTCCTCTCGGTCGCGAGCCTTAAGGCTGGCTTAAGGTAGCCTATCCAAGTCGTGGCACCGCTCACAAAATGCAGGGCCGCCACCGACATGCCGGGCTTTCAGCGACTATCGATCTTGTTGCTCGTTCTCCTGTCATCGCTCGCGCAGGCCCGGGCGGGAACGCCTCCTCCGGCCGATCAGGCCTTCCAATTGAACGTTTCGCGCGACGACGCAGGGCTATCGCTCAGTTGGGCGATAGGGCCGGGCAGCTACCTCTACCGCGCTATGATCGTGGCCAAGAACGCGGTGCCCCCCGGAACCGCTGTCGCGGTCCAAACGCCCGAGGGAGAACCGAAGGACGATCCGGATTTCGGACCGCAGGAGATTTATCGGAACTCGGCGAAGGCGCGGATCCCATCAGCCGATCTGCGCGGGCTGCGCGAGATCGTACTGAGCTATCAGGGGTGCGCCGAACAGTACCAAATCTGCTATCCGCCGGTTAACAAGACGATCAATCTGCAGACGCTGGCGATCAAGGACCGCGAGGACGCCGGTGCGAGCTCGTCCGGATCATTGTCAGCCTTCGAGGACGCTCCAGATTTGGCCGGCGGACCGGATGATGGCCTTTCGACGAAGGCTGGGTCAACTTCTGACACGGGTCCCTCCTCCTGGGCGACGCTCGGCGGCATGCTGGCCTCGTTCTTCGGATTCGGCGTTCTGTTGTCGTTTTCACCCTGCACGTTCCCGCTGGTGCCGATCTTCTTCGGCCTGATGGCCCGGTCGCAGGACCATCTTTCATTCGGCCGGGGGCTTGCCCTCGCGGCGACGTTTGTCGGAGCGTCCGCATCGGCCTACGCAACGCTGGGTGCGTTCGCAGCCTGGTCCGGATCCGGAGAGAACCTGCAGATCCTGCTGCAGACGCCCATCGCGCTGGGCGCAATGAGCGCCGTCCTTGTCATCCTCTCGCTGTCCATGTTCGGCCTGTTCGAGATCCAGCTGCCGGCCGCCTTTGTCGAGCGGATATCGGGCGCGGCCTCCGGAGGCGGTCGCGGACCGCTGGCAGCCGCCGGCGTTCTCGGATTCGGATCGGCGCTGATTGCCGGCCCCTGCGTGACCCCTCCGCTGGCCACCGCCCTGCTCTACGTCGCGCGGACCGGCGATGTGGTGCGCGGCATGGCGGCACTCTTCCTGTTCGGCGTCGGCATGGGCGTGCCGCTTCTGGTCTTCGGCGCGTTAGGACCCCGGTTCCTGCCGAAGCCCGGTCGCTGGCTCGTCCGCGTCAGGCACGCCTTCGGGTTCATCCTGCTCGCCGTCGCGATCTCGATCTTCTCTCGCGCCTTGTCACAGCAGAGCATGCTGCAGCTCTGGGGCGGGCTTGCGACAGCAGTCTCCGTGTATTTCGGAACGCAATTCCTGATGGCGCACAATCGCTGGCGCTTTGTGTCCATGGGCCTGGCGAGCATCGCGCTCCTGATCGGTTCGGTCCTGATGATTGGATCGGCAGGCGACGACAGTCTCAACGCGACCCGCATTCTCGACCGGTTCGTGACCCGCGAGACCGGACCCGAAGCTCCCGTCCGAACGATCCGATCGGTCGCCGCGCTGGACCACGAACTCGCCGCGGCCCGCACGGACGGAAAGCCCGTCATGCTCGACTTCTCTGCCGAGTGGTGCGTCGAATGCAGGGCCATGGATGCCGTCCTGCGCAAACCTGACGTCCGTGCGCGGCTGCAAGACTTCAGAATGGTGCGTGCCGACGTGACTGCCGTCGATGACGCGAGCCGTGCCCTGATGAAGCGCTTCGACATCGTCGGGCCGCCGACCATTCTGCTGTTCGGCACGCTCGGAAGCGTCGATCCGACGGTCAAAATCGTCGGCGCGGTCGATGCCGACGACCTGCTCGGAAAACTGTCGGCGGCCACCTCGGTCAACTGACCTCAACTCGCAGAAAAAGGAATACAACATGCTTCAGCACGTCTCCAGACGCACGCTCGCCCAAATGATCGCCGCCGCGGGCGTCCGCTATCTGGTCGGCCCCGCGCGCGCCGACGACGCTCCCAGCGAAGCGGACATATCGCGCGAAGCCATCCTCTACGATCCGGCCGCGCCGACCGCGGGAAACCCGAAGGGCGATCTGACCATCGTCGTCTTTTTCGACTACAACTGCCCCTTCTGCAAACAGGCGGAGCCCGAGCTCGAGCGGTTGGTGAAGACCGACGGCAAGATTCGCCTCGTCTATAAGGATTGGCCGATTCTGACGCCGGATTCCATCAAGGGTGCGCAGTGGGCGCTGGCCGCGAAGTATCAGAACCGCTACGACGCCGCGCACTTCGCGATGATGGGAATTCCCGGGCCGAAGATTCCGGCCGAGCGAATGCGTGAAGCGATCGCGAAGTCCGGCGTCGACATGGATCGTCTCGATGCCGATCTGAAGGCCCACGGCGACGACATCACCAAACTCCTGCGACGCAACCTTGCCCAGGCCGACTCGCTAGGCCTGATGGGCACGCCCGCCTACATCGTCGGCCAGTACCGGGTGACGCAGGCGTTGAACTACGAAGGCTTTAAGCGCGTCGCCGCCGACGCGCGCGCCCGCGCAAAGAAATGAGCAACGGGGCCCCTCTTAAGCCTGGCTTAAGCTGCAGATCGAGACTGACCGCCATTGGCGAAGTCACGTTGGGATCGATCGGATGTCGGGGCCGGACTTCTTTTCAGAGGACGGACGCATGGCGCCCACGCCAAATCTGGACAGCCTCAAGGCGGAAGACGAAGATGTCCGCCTCGTTCACAAGGATTGGCCGATCCTGACGAACGCCTCTCTCTATGGCGCCCGCCTCGCGTGGGAGTTCGGCATAAAGGCGGGTACGACACGGCACCACCACACGCTCATGGCCATCCCTGGGGCCAGGATGCGCAGCAGCAGATGCTGGAGAGCCTCCGCGCATCCGGCATCGACATGGAGGCGCTGCAGGTCGACCTTCGCCGCCACGCCGAAGACATCGATGCGCTGCTCTTCCGCAAGTCCTTGAGCCTCGCCGGGACGCCATCGTACCTGATCGGAAATCCTCTCTACAACACGCTCGACTACGCCGGCTTTCGCCGGGCAGTCGCCAACGCGCGCCGGCAGGCGGCACCGAAGGAACCAATATGACGCTTCGAAAGCAATGGGCTGTGTGTGCCGCGGCAGTGCTTCTGCCGGCAGCGCTGGCGGGCTGCGTCTCCGACGCCGACATCATGCCCAAGGCCGCGGCCGCGAGCTACGCGCCGATGTCCGACCCGCGATATGGCGCGGTTTCGGACGGCGCCTATACCGTTGCGGCGGTTCCTGGCGGCGACCTGAAGATCCGTTACATGCGTCAACTCGTCGACGATCCGACCGGGCAGCCTGCCGGGACCGTCGTCGTGGACCCAAAAAACCGTTTCCTCTATCTGGTGCAGGAAGGCGGCAAGGCGCTCCGCTACGGCGTAGGCGTCGGCAAGGAGGGCATGGCCTGGTCGGGTACCGCCAATGTAGCGATGAAACGCGAATGGCCGCGTTGGACGCCGACCACGGAGATGATCGCCCGGGAGCCGGGGAAATACGCCAAGTGGGCCCGGGGCATGGAGGGCGGCACGCAAAACCCGCTCGGCGCCCGCGCTCTCTATCTCTTCAAGAACGGCAAGGACACGCTGTACAGGATTCACGGCACCAACGAGCCATGGTCCATCGGGCAGGCGATGTCGTCCGGCTGCATCCGCATGATGAACCAGGACGTGATCGACCTCTACCGACGCGTGCCGTCGGGAGCCAAGGTCGTGGTCCTGCCGACGGGCGGTGCAGAGACCGCGGCCTCGGGCGGATGAACTTCGATCCGCGCGCGACCTCGACGAAAGCAGGGATGCTCCAAGGGGCGGGATCCCGCTCCCTCCGCGGTACCGAGTGTCCCGGTCGAGACGTCGCCAGGCGACGTGTCCCCGAGCTGGAGCGATGCACCAACACAAAGAACAGAAGGCCTTTAGATGGCTTCGACCGCCGCCTTCAATTCGCCGCGGACCTTCTCCGCGATCGTCGCCAGTGATTCATTCTGTATGGCCTGCATTGACGCTACCGGATCCACCGCTGCCACTTCGGTCTTCCCGTCGAATTCCTGAACCACAACGTTGCACGGAAGCATGGTTCCGATCTTGTCCTCGGCCATCAGCGCCTCATGTGCCATTCTCGGGTTGCACGCACCTAGTATGACGTAAGGCCGAAAGTCGGCGCCGATCTTCTCCTTGAGCGTCGATTGTACGTCGATCCTGGTCAACACGCCGAATCCGCGGGCTTTGAGTGCCGTTATCGCTTTGTCGACGGCCTCCGCAAAAGGAAGGTCGAGTGTTCTCGAGAAATAGTACGACATTCCAAACTCCTGTACTGGTGTGCCTCAGCGCTACGCTGGTGCAGTCGCGTTTGGGACACCCCTCGCAGCCCGAAGGGCGCTATCCGCGTTTTCCGCCACGTGCCTGAAATCGCCTCGTAACGCCATCAGGGCTCGACGTTCTTGCTCGATTTCGTAGGAAGTGCGAAAGCCCAGCTTTCTCAAGACAGGCACCGGGGGGCACCACCCCTGGATCGCATGCTGGAACAGAAAGCCGGTCACCAGCGCCGGGAGTGCGAGCCAGCGCTGATTGTGAGCGGCCGCCAGAACGATGCCAGTGAATCCGATTACAGCTGCATTAGCTTCGATGGTTCTCTCGATGTCCCACTCCCGGTCGAGCTCGCGCAACCTGTCGGCAATCTGGTCGCGGTGTTCGGCGAAAAAGGCGACGTTCGCCCGCATCGTGCGCTCGATGCGACGATTATCGCTCTCAGACGAACGTAGGGGCACCCGATTCCGCGTCGTGGTCATCTATCAGCTCCTAGACGTCCTCACTGGATTACGCGCGCTGTCCTGATTTGTTCCTACTGCGCACGCGCTGACGACGGCCGACTGTCGCGCGAAGGTGCAGCGGACAGCTATGTCCGACGATTCGTCGCGACGATCACTGACGGCTGTTTCAAGGCGCAATGTCGAGCGTCGGGCGGTAACGAATCAGGCGCGCTCCACGTCGCGGGCTTCGCGGTTCCGAAATACGAGCTGAAGAACGTTGCCGGCGGCAGGCTCGCTCCGTCGCCCCCTTCGTGCGTCGAACCGCTTGCTCTTCAACCTTCCTCCAATTTCATCTAACGCCGACGCAATTAAGTTGATTTTGCCGCGCACTCCCTCACACTTCAAATTGCCTCGCGCAACGCTGCAATGTGGGAGCTGTCGTAATGCCGCAATTCGATCCCGAGCTGGTGTCGCGAATGAGGAGCGCTCTTGAAGATGCGATGGCGAGGGTGCCATCAGACGTCGCTACGGTTTCCAAAAAAGCGTTTCTCGCCGAATGCATTCTCAAGGCCGCGGCGCAAGGTCACACTAGCTACGTCGATCTCGTCGCAGCCGCCACTGACCACATCCAAGCCCTGATATCGATGTTGTCGTGAACTGACGACCAATCACATCACGAAGCAGGAAGAGACGCGGCCGCCGCTGCCTATGATATTTGACAAAGGCGACGTGAGACCGGGACTGAGATATGAGATCGGCGCAGATGCATGAGCGAGGCCAGCGATGGAGCCGTTCACTCTTTTGAAAAATTGATGGTTCTTCTTCTCGGTCATGCTCGGTGTCCGGCACCGCCGCCCGATCGAGCCGGCTGTGCCGCTGACAGTCGCCACCCCGCGTACGCCCGCGAGAAGATCATCGGCGCGGGCCTACCTGGTCGACTTCCGACGACGAAGGGAGAGGCCGTGCACGCATACATATCGGTAAGCGCTTGGAACTCTGTCCCGTAAGCGTCGTTGCTCACACTAAGAGTTTCAGGAAAGCGCAGGACTATGGGCGAACGCTCCCCGATGGCTTGCCGGAGATGACAATGCTGTGGCGTTCGCCTCCGCCAAGGGGAGGCCACTCGAGCCCTCCAATTTGCTGCAGGACGATGTCATGATGTCTCGCCGCGCTCTGCTCACCGGTGCTGCTCTGGCTGGCACCGGCGTCGCCGTGGCCGGTTCACTCTGGCACGATCGTGCAGCCCCCGAGCCGCAGCTACTGCGGATTCCCGATCTGATCGACCTTCGGGGGATGGGGCAATCGGCGTCCCTCAAGGTGCAGCGAGGCACCACCTCGTTCTTTCCAGGTCGAGAGAGCAGAACCCTCGGATACAACGGCAGCTATCTCGGCCCCACACTTCGCGTCCACAGTGGAGACGACGTCGAGGTGGCGGTCACGAATGCGCTTGGCGACGACACTACCGTGCACTGGCACGGGCTGCTTGTCCCGGCGGAAGTGGACGGTGGGCCACATCAACTCATCCGTCCTGGCACCACATGGCGCCCCGTGCTGCCGGTCCGCCAGCCCGCGGCGACCCTTTTCTATCACTCACACGTCCATGATCGGACGGCCGAACAGGTCTACACTGGTCTTGCCGGTGTACTTCTTGTGACCGACGACGAAGAGAATTTGTTCGGGCTCCCATCAGAATATGGTGTCGATGATCTGCCGCTCGTTCTGCAAGACAGGCAATTCGAGGATGGTCGGCTCGTCATTCCCAACGGAATGATGACGTTGATGGCTGGTAGGAGGGGCGACACAATGCTCGTGAACGGGACAGTGAATCCAATAGCGAGGGTGCCGAGGCAGCTGGTTAGATTGCGTTTTGTGAACGGATCGAATGCTCGCATCTTTGATCTTTCCTTTAGGGATGGCCGGACGTTTCACTGGATTGCCTCGGAAGGCGGACTGCTGGAGCTTCCTGTCAAGCTGCAGTCGCTGAGCCTTGCGCCCGGCGAGAGGGCGGAGGTCCTTGTGGATTTTTCTGATGGACGATCAGTCGCGCTGCAGACGGCACCCGACCGTAACATGCCCACGATGATGCGCATGGTCGGCGGCCCGCGAAACTTCCTGCGGGATCTCGTTGACCTCGATCATGAGCGCGTGCTCGCGTTCGAACCAACGGAAACAGCGGGCCATCGCACCAAGACAACCGTTCCCGACCGACTCGTCACACGCCCGAATCCAGACTCAAGCAGGGCTGTGAGGCGCCGGCGGTTTGCGCTGAACATGGGTATGGGCGGCATGATGGCCATGATGGCTGGCAGAGGCGGCATGATGGAAGGTGGCAGAGGCAGTGGCATGGCGATGGCTGGCATAAATGGCCGCGCCTTTGACATGGATCGTATCGACGAGAAAGTCCGGCTGGGTGATTTTGAGATTTGGGAAGCGTCGGGCGAGATGATGGCCCATCCACTACACATCCACGGCGTGCACTTCCAAGTGCTAAGTCGGGGCGGAGCCAAACCGTCTGTTCGCGATCAGGGTATCCGTGATACCGTCTTGGTCAAGGAGCCTGTCGAATTGCTGGTTCAGTTCACACAACCCGCTACCAGGGCAGCTTTCATGTATCACTGCCACATCCTGGAGCATGAGGACAACGGCATGATGGGGCAGTTCACGACCGACTGATCTTCTCGTGCCGTGCACTTTGCGTGTCCAATTCGGACGGCTGATCGGAGGAAACCGGCAGTCCGTCGACGGATTGGCCGCCGGGGCGGCATTATTGGCTCGCGCACGTGTTCGGCTAGACCCTTGATGCAGCTAAGGCGAGAACGGCGAAGGCATGTTCGCTCAAACCGCCGGTGCCGGGCGACGAGCTGCAGCAGATACGGATCGCCGGACGCTGACGAAGCGGTGACCGATAAGTAGCGCGTGCCGCCGCCTGACCGCATCGCTGACCTCGTGAAACCACTGATCGAGCGCCAGGCTCGAAGAGCGAGGCAGCCGGTCGCCGAAGATCGCCTGAAGCGGCTTTACCGCTCCATTGAAGACGGAATCATCGAGCTCGATGGATATCCTGCGTGAGCGCACCGGCCGCACTGAGAATCCCAACGGGAACGAGCGAAACGGCCCTTGACCACGCCCGCGCGCGGTGCGGCACGGCGGGCGCAATTAAGCGGAGAAGATCGACGCGTTCGCACGACCGATGTCCGATAAGCTGAACACCGGGTATACCAACACCCGGCTGCATCATTGATGCGATCGAGGTCAATGACCGCGCATCATCGCCAGCAAGGCTCAAGGCTGCCATCGCCGGAAAACATTTTGCTTTCGGACCGCTCGTCTCGACAATAGTGGAAACCGTTTACCATTCGGCGGAATCTGCTTGAGCTGGGACATCGGTTCCAGTACATACTGCCGGTACACGCAACCCACCGGGGTTGTCCGGAAACGCTGATTTCACTGCAGTTTTCGAGCCCCTTGTCGGCTTTGCCGTGACCTCGATCCCGTCAGCGAATGTCACACCGAGAACGAGTTTTGGCAACTGGTTATGACCGTCGAGACGGCGCCAGCTTTTCTGTGCGCCCTCGACCAGTTTGAAGACCATGGCGAGCGCGGTCCCGTTCGACAGACAACCCTTCGATCGGATTGTACGATGGCGCACGGTGGCGAAGGTGCTTTCGATGGGGTTGGTCGTCCGCAAGTGTTTCCAGTGCTCGGCCGGGAAGTCGTAGAACGCGAGCAGCGTGTCTCGATCCTTGCTCAGGCAGTCGGCCGCCTTCTCGTATTTCAGCGCGTAGCTCTCGATGAAGGCGTCGAACGCCAGCTCGGCGGCGACCTTCGTTTCAGCCATCCAGATCTCCTGCAACGCGCGCTTGGCTTTCGGCTGCTGGCTCTTCGGCAGCTTGGCGAGCACGTTTGCAGTCTTGTGCACCCAGCAGCGCTGCTCGCGCGTTTTCGGCCAGACCTCGCCGGCGGCTTTCCAGAAGCCGAGTGCGCCATCGGCGATGACGAGCCGCGGAGGCACGTCGAGCCCGTGCCGCTTCGGATCAAGCAGCAGATCACGCCAGTCGTGCGCGCTCTCGCGAGCGCCATCGGTGAAGCCGACCAGTTCCTTGCGGCCTTCCGGCGTCGCACCGATCAGCACGAGGATGCACTGCTTTTCGTCCTCGAGCCGCGCCTCCAGATGGATGCCATCGGCCCAGATGTAAACGTAGCGCTTCGCCGACAGATCGCGCTTCTGCCACGCGGTGTGCTCGTCGAACTAGCCATCCTTCAGGCGACCGATGGCGGATGCCGACAACCCGGCAGCATCCTTGCCGAGCAGCGCAGCCAGCGCCTCGGAGAAGTCGCCGGTCGAGATACCCTTCAGGTAAAGGATCGGCAACAGCGTCTCGATCGACTTCGACCGGCGCATGGATCGACGGGGTTCATGGCGAGAAAACTGAAGACCTATCAGACCTCGTTGGGCTTCTTCGACTAGGCAGTCGGAGCGCCCATCGATGAAGGCCACTCTGGAAGCATGGGGGCGGAGAGCAATCTTTTCCACCAAGGCGCCGCGAAGGAAATTGACGATCCCGACATCGTGGCCGCGACCATGGCCAACCCCGGCGTGGTTCTCAGGCGGCCAGTCGGGATCGGATGGGCCCTTCAAGGAAGACGCCGAACTGCCCACGGACTGCCTGGTGACGGCAGTCGCAGGTCGAGGAAGACCCGAAACAAGCCGAAGCAGCGCCTCGGAAGCGCGACGATAAAGCCGGGCGGCAAGCGGCGCTGGCTTTCGAGAGAGAGAGCAGGCCGGCCGTCGGAAGGAAGAGCCAGCACACGAAAAGGAGCGTAAGCGGCGCCAGCAGGCGATCGACAAGGCGCAAGCCGCATTTGAAGAGGCCGAGCAGGAGCGCGACGAGCGTGCGGCCGCCATCGAGGCCGACCGCGCCTCGGTCGAAAAGCGATCGCAGGCGGAGGAAGCCCGTTGGGACAAGCAGAAGGAGAAGTTGAAGGACGCTCTGCCCCGGGCGCGAGACGAGGGAAGCGCTTGGCTGCCGCCGGCAACGGGAGAATTGAGGAAGCGCTTGTGTTCGTACCTCGCCGGGAACTAAGCTGATGAGGAATCCAAATGTCGACGCTGCATCCGATCCGGAAGCTTTGCCCGCTCTGCGGGAAGCCGATGAGGCTTGTCCGCAGTGAGACCGCCGAACGAGAGCGTTACGTGTGCCCCCGCTGCGAGGGTGACCCGCTGCACGACGCCACTGCTCAGAAGTGGGCGGCCGGTCCGTTGAAATCACCAGTCGATCCCTAGCCGCGCAGATCTTCCTCTTCGGCGCCAAGTTTACCAAGTCATGCAACGAGCGCGCGCGCCAACCGATCGTCGGGCTTGAAATGAGAAAACCCAACAGCGGGCTGGCCTGAACATTTGGCGGTTGGAGCCCTTCAAATTGCCGCTCCTGTAACAAATTCCCGCGCCGCGTATTGGTCCGGGGGACAGAGCATCGGATCAAGGTGACGCCATGCCCAGGAATAAGCCGTTTCTGCTCGAGCAGGTCGCCCGCGCGCGGCGGTTCGCGCAGGCCATGAATACCGACGCCGACCGTGAAAGATTCGAGAAGTTGGCAGCGGACTATGAACGCGAACTGGATGCCCCCGAGCGGCTGACCGCCAAGCGTCCGGCGTACCGGCCGCGTCGGGGGGAGGGGCCCCGCCAGCCCCTGACGATGCCGTTGCGGCCCCGCCGGGGGCCGGCGGTACCGATCCGACTGCGCCGGCACCCAGTTCGACAGACGAGCAGAAACCGACGACGGATTAGCCCGACGAGGGGCTCCCGAGACCGGAACTCGCACCGTGTTCGCACGGTGGCCGGAATTTACGGGCCATTAACCGGGTCGATGACCAGATCAAGACAGTCGGAAATTTGGAACGTCGCCGTGCTCAAGGATGGCAGCTACTCAGCGTGGTTCAAGACGCCCCGAGGGGAGGGGACCGGCATCGTTCACTTCGAGAACGGCAAGATCTCGGGCGGCGACAGCATCATGACCTATGGTGGCTTCTACGAAGTATCGGGCGACCGGTTTACCGCCACGGTAACGATTACGAGACATACCGCGGGGCATGCGACAGTGTTCGGCATCGACGACCTGGTGCTGAAACTCGGTGGCGTCTCCAAAGGTGCGATAGCGACGTGCACCGGCACGGCCGACGTGGAGCCGGGTCTCACTTTCGAGGCGACCCTCATTCGCTGTCGATCGGACCCGTCAAATGCCCGGACGGACCTCCCACCGCCGAAATTCGATCCCGCCAGGTTGCCGAAGTTGACGGAGCGTTCACGCGTCCGCTGACTGCCGCGAGCGGCTGGCGGTCTCCATCGGCGGCCATCCTACAACGCCTCCTCCCTTCACATGCTCATGGGGCCAATAGCGCTCAGGGGTCTTTGTCGCTGACGATGCACCTTGTGTTGGGTGCGATCCGGACCTTTCGCTAGGTTCACTTTTGTACATATTCCCGAGCTAATCAAAGCTCGACCTCGAATGCTCAGCCATGAGGGAAACGTGTCGGATGTGCCTCTCGTGCTCGTCGTCGAGGACGAATACTCGTTGCAAGGTCTCGTCGAGGAAGCGCTTCGGGAAGGCGGCTTCGAGACGGTCATCCTGTCGTCCGGAGAGGAGGCGCTGACATTTTTCAAGGGTAAGGTGGCGGATCACCGGGCGTTCGTCGCGGACGTCAATTTGAACGGCTCGCCGAGCGGCTGGGAGGTCGCGAAGCAGATTAGGGAAGTGGCCGGGGGATTCCCGGTCGTCTACATGACCGGAGCAAGCACCGACCAATGGACGTCGCATGGCGTTCCCAACAGCACCCTGTTGCAAAGCCGTTTGCGCCGGCGCAGCTGGTCACAGCAGTCTCGCAGCTTCTAAACGCCGGCGGACCGGCGGCCACGTAGCTCCGGCTCGCCAGCCGCGAGTACGCATGAGGTGGGAACATTAGCGCGACGATGTCTTTGTCTCGTTGGACTATCGCCCGTCGTTTGAGTGCCTCGCCTGTAGCGGATAGCCAAAGGCTCACCCTGCTGTCATAGACATGTGCTCGCGCGGATAGCCAAAGGCGGTGGCCCCGTTCCGCGGCGAAAGCATCAGGTTGAAGAAACCGGCAAAACCGCGAAGAGCTCGAGGCAGCGATCAGGCTGGAGATGGAGATATCTGCGAGCTGCCGACGGATCTCGCCATTTCGGTCGTGCCCTGCGAAGACAGCTGGAGGGTCGCGATCGTGACAGACGGACCACAGGACGCAGGGTGTTCGGAGATGATCGAAGCGACCGTGGACAGGTTGCGCAGCCAGTTCGACTTGAAAAGCGGAACCCGACGACTTCACAACGCGCTCAGATCGTCCGGAACGTCGCCGAACTTCCGGATCACGGTGGCATCTCCGAAATCGCCCGTCGACGGGTCCCCGCTGCGGCTGAAGGCGACGGCGCCGACAATGTCGGGCTTGCCTGGAATAGCGTCTCGATCAACGGACATTCCTGCAACGTGCCGTCAGCACATCGCGCGACTACGCCCTTGAGCACCCGCTCCATGCGCGTCAGATCGGCGATCTTCGCCTGCACGTCCTCAAGGTGTGCGGCGGCGACGGCGCGTGCCTCTGCACAGGGCTGGTCGCGCTCGTCGACGAGACGCAGAAGCTCACGGATTTCATCAAGAGAGAAGCCGAGTTCGCGCGCCCGCAACACGAAGCGAAGGCGCCGCTCATGCGACGTGTCGTAGCTGCGGTAGCCGCTCGTTGTGCGCGGCGGTTCGGGCAGAAGGCCGACCTTCTCGTAATAGCGCACCGTCTCCAGATTGCAGCCCGTTCGCTGAGCGAGTTCCGCCCGCTGCAGTCCCTTCACCACGGCGTGATCGCGCATCGCAAAATCCTTCTTGACCCTGTAGCGACTACAGACCGCATGGTACGGCACGCTTAGGATTTCGACAAGGAAGAGAGAGTGGACATGGCCGCATCGCGATCCGGAACGGCAAGCATGGCGCCTCGTGCGGCGGATCCCTCCGCCTCCGGGCGCGGCGAGGTCGGACGGCAGCGTATGATCGCCGTTGGCGGTATTTTCGGCGCGCTCGCCGCCTCGTCCTGCTGCATCGTACCGCTGATCCTGTTCAGCGTCGGCATCGGTGGTGCCTGGATTGGCAATCTGACGGCGCTTGCACCCTACAAACCGATCTTCGTCGCCGGAACCGCAGGCCTTCTCGGTTACGGCTTCTATCTCGTCTACTGGAAGCCGCGGCGAGCCTGCGCCGAGGGCGCCGCTTGCGCGCGGCCCATTTCCAACCGTCTCGTCCAGCTCGCGCTCTGGATCGCGACCGGGCTCGTGATCGCCGCCTTCGCCTTCGACTACGTCGCCCCGCTGCTGCTTCGCGCCTGACACAAAAGGAGACCCGTCCGATGAACAAATATTTGAGCGCACTCACCCTGATCGCCACGATGATGACGGCGTCGACCGCATTCGCCGGCGAACGCACGATCACCTTCGCTGTCGACAACATGACCTGCGCCTCGTGTCCCTACATCGTGAAGAGCTCGATGGAAGGGGTCCTCGGCGTCGCAAAGGTCGCCGTTTCGTTCCGTGCCAAGACCGCAACCGTGATCTTCGACGACGCGAAGACGAACCCGGACGCCATCGCGACCGCCAGCATGAACGCGGGCTATCCGGCCCATCCGGTGAAGCAGGGCAGTTGAAGTGAATGACCGCGCCCTGATCCGTGCAGGCACGGCTGGCGCCGTCATCGCTGCGATCTGTTGCGCGACGCCGTTTCTCGCCGGAGTCCTGCCACTGGCCGGCCTCGGCGCATCGCCGGCAGGTACGGGTCTGGTGGTGTTTCCCCTGGTGATCGCGTGCTTCAGTCTCGTCGCGTGGGGTATCCCGTCGTCGCCGTGCAAAAGCGGACTGCCGCGACACCAAAATTCACAACGAAGGCGTGAAACCATGAACGACTGCTGCGCATCCTCCTCGTCCCGCGACAAGCTTGCAGCTTCCGAATCCGCGACTCTCCCAAGCTACGCTGTGCGGCCGGGCGTGACGTTTCCGGATTGGTCTGTTGTCAAATCATTGGCGGTCAAGGATGCCTTGCAGGCGATGGTCGGGTCCGACCATGTGTTCGACCGCTGGAGTGGTTACGATCCCGCCACGGATCGGGTTCGCGTTGCGCTGCTCGAACTGTACTCCGAAGACGGACGAGCCCCGACCACGGGCGCGCTTGCGGAGCGAGCGGGATTGAACGAGACGTCCGTCCGGACTCTGCTCGAAGAGCTCCGCCGTCGCGACCTGGTCGTGCTCGACGGCGAGCGGATCGTCGGCGCCTATCCCTTCACCGACAAGGACACGGGCCACCGGGTCACACTGGACGGGCGTGTTCTCAACGCAATGTGCGCGGTCGACGCACTCGGCGTTGGCGCCATGACTGATCGCGATATCACGATTGCATCGCGCTGCAGCCATTGTGGTGCGCCAATCCGGGTCACCATACGGGATCGAGGTCGGATGCTGGCTCGCGTTGAGCCGAAGACGTCGGTAATGTGGCAAAGCGTCCGCTATGAAGGCGCGTGCGCTGCGAACTCGCTGTGCGCGACGACCGCCTTCTTCTGTTCGGACGAGCATCTCTCCGCCTGGCGCCGTGAACTGGCTCCGGGCGAGGCCGGATTTCGGCTGTCGGTCGAGGAAGGGCTGGAGGCTGCCCGCGCTCTGTTCGGGCCGAGCCTCGCCGGTCTCGATACGGCGGCACAGTCGTCGGTCGGCTCGACATCGAAGGGGGCCGCAGTGGCGGACCGTCGCTTTCGCACGAACGGTCGCAATGGTGGCGTCTACGATCTCGTCGTCATCGGCGCCGGCTCAGCCGGCTTCTCGGCCTCGATCACGGCCGCCGATCAGGGCGCACAGGTGGCCCTCATCGGCAGCGGCACCATCGGCGGCACCTGCGTCAATATCGGCTGCGTGCCGTCAAAGACCTTGATCCGCGCCGCCGAGACGCTTCACAACGCGCGCGTGGCAGCACGTTTTGCCGGCGTCACGGCGGAGGCCGAACTGACCGACTGGCGCGGAACCGTTCGTCAGAAGGACGCGCTCGTTTCCGAACTGCGCCACGCCAAGTACACGAATCTGCTGCCCGCCTATAACGGCATTGCTTATCGCGAAGGAGCGGCGCGCCTCATAGAAGGTGGTGTCGAGGTGGACGGCGCGCGCATTCCCGCCGGCAAGATTATCATCGCGACCGGCGCGCGGCCGGCGATACCCGCCATCCCCGGCATCGAGGCCGTGCCGTATCTCACCAGCACGACCGCGCTCGATCTCGAGGAGCCACCACGATCGTTGCTCGTCATCGGCGGCGGCTATATCGGGGCGGAGTTCGCCCAGATGTTTGCCCGCGCGGGCGTCAAGGTGACGCTGGTGTGCCGGTCTCGTCTGCTCCCCGAGGCCGAGCCCGAGATCGCCGCAGCGCTGACAGGATATTTCGAGGACGAAGGGATTTCCGTGATCTCCGGCATCGCCTACCGTGCGATCCGCAAGACCGAGAATGGCATTGCGCTCGATATTTCGCGCGACGGACAGAACACCACGATTGACGCCGATCATGTGCTGATCGCCACCGGGCGCGCGTCCAACATCGAAGGCCTTGGGCTCGCCGAACACGGGATCGCGGTCTCGCCGAAGGGCGGCATCGTCGTCGATGACCGCATGCGAACCACCAGGGCCGGCATCTATGCCGCCGGCGACGTCACCGGCCGCGACCAGTTCGTCTATATGGCCGCCTACGGCGCCAAGCTCGCCGCCAAGAATGCTCTTAACGGCGACAGCCTGCGCTATGACAACAGCGCCATGCCCGCCATCGTGTTCACCGACCCGCAGGTGGCGAGCGTGGGCCTGACCGAAGCTGCGGCGCGCACGGCCGGGCATGCCGTCCTCGTTTCCACGATCGGTCTCAACCAGGTGCCGCGCGCGCTCGCCGCCCGCGATACCCGTGGACTCATCAAGCTCGTGGCAGACGCCGGCAGCGGCCGGCTGCTCGGCGCGCATATTCTCGCGCCGGAAGGCGCCGACAGCATCCAGACCGCAGCACTTGCGATCCGGCAGGGCCTTACCGTCGAAGACCTTGCGGACACGATATTTCCGTATCTTACCACCGTCGAGGGTCTGAAGCTCGCGGCGCTGTCGTTCGGCAAGGACGTCGCCAAGCTGTCGTGCTGCGCCGGGTGAGCAACGGCTTGGGTGCGTACTTATTGGTCCGCTTCTATAAGCGCGGCTTAGCCATCCGCTTGGCTCCGAAAGCGTGCTGCGTTGCCGCAAATTGACGCGATGAGCCAGTAACCGGCATCTAGGCGCCGCAGCAAATTACTCCCATGGCCCCCGG
Source organism: uncultured Bradyrhizobium sp. (assembly GCA_964423245.1). Taxonomy (GTDB): domain Bacteria; phylum Pseudomonadota; class Alphaproteobacteria; order Rhizobiales; family Xanthobacteraceae; genus Bradyrhizobium. Next base: position 131,590 of record CAYREH010000012.1, read on the forward strand.
GGAAAGCGGCGCTATTCGTGATTGGCTCGATCGCGCTTATTCGTTCGAGTTTGCGGTATGTGGAAGCATGAATCGCAAGCCGGCGGCTTCTGGGGAGCGCAATCTCGCGCTTCAAGACCGATTCCAGCGAAGACAGCCCGGACAAGAGCGCGCCCGCGATCATGCCGGCCGGCATGATGGGGGACCGCGCCTTGGTGATCTTCGCCGACCCGGAAGAGATCGGCCGTTTCATCGCCAAGCATTGCTAGGTCTATCCGCGCAAGCGCGCCAAATTTTTCGTTCCATCCCTGTAACCGGCGATCGGATTCGCCGAACTAGATAACATCGCGCGTGCAAAGTCCCGAGCCAGGGTTGAAGGCGCTGATGCTGGCCAGCCTGGGCGGAGACGCGGCCGCGTATCGCGCGCTGCTCGATCGGCTCAGCCGTCATCTGCGCCGATACTACAAACGGCACCTCGTCCGCAGCGCGCGGGACGCGGAGGGAGCGGAGGTCTGGTGCAGGAAGCCCTGCTCGCCATCCACCTGAGAGGCAAACCTTCGATGGCGAAACGCTGTTCACCATATTGGGTCCACGCCATCGCGCGCTACAAGCTGATCGACTACCTGCGACGCAACCTGCTTTCGCAGTCGAGCGTGCCGATCGAGGACCATCGGGATCTGTTGGCAACGGGCGATCAGGCGCCGATTCGAAAGTACACACGACCTCGGACGGTTGCTGAACACCGTGCCGGAAAGGACCGTCGGGCCATCGAAGCCGTGAAGCTCGAGGGCAAAAGCGTGGCGGAAACCGCCACGCTGCCATATGTCGGAACGTGAAGATCGCCATTCACCGCGGGTTGAAGGCACTGGCCGCTCTCATCGGAAGGGAGACGCGCGCTCTGCACCCCAAGCAGTCCCGAGGCGCGTGAAACTGGCTTTGTCCCCGTCGGCGCCGTCGAGCGGCCCGAGCGTCGACTGGTCGCGGCTCTAGGCCAGGCCACCGGTCGCGTAGAACAGCCAAGAACCGGGCGCGAAGCCGATAGGCGCCCGCAGCGTCCCGGAGGTCAGAACGGTTTCCTTGAACATCGCCGAACCCCGCGGGCCGATGACGGTGGCACCGCCTGAGATCGTACTTGGAAAGGTCACATCGGCTTCGGCACCGAAAACTAGGCGCGAGAGGGCAGCATGTAGTCGAAACCGGCGCTGAGTCCGATCGCATCGGAGCCGATCCCCTTGAACGCATCGAACGGGTGCCTCAGGTCGAGGGATCCGGAAGACCGGACCGCCCCCGGTCCGGCCAACGAATATTGCGAGCTTCCGACAGCATTGGCGAAGTGGGTGCCGACAAAGGGCCCGGTCCAATCCACGGCCTGCGGATTGCGCACCTTACCGACATCTGTCGACAGAGCTTGGGAGGCAGCGCCGGCCGCAAGAACTATACCCAGCGCGACCATCTTCATTGCGCCAACCGTCCGCCTGTTCGAGAGTGGTATTCGGCACCGTACCAGCAGCTTGGCAACAGAAAATTGTTGCGCTGTGTCATGCTGGCACCACCGACGCAGCCTCCAGCCCATCGGCTTCGCGCGTCCCCGGATCTTGACGAGCGAAGCAAGAGGTCCGCTTCGCGAGCAAGGGGGCGGAGCTGCGCCGCGCCGGAGCCGGCGAGCACTGCTGCGCGAGAACGCGTTCGGGTGGGCATCAAAAGGTTCCCCACAGGCGCAAAGAACATTGTGATAGTATTCGCATATTGGATTTGTTAAGCGTGGGAAATGGAACTTGGCGCTGGATACAGCTCTCGGAAGACTTCGCGTGCCCGCCGGGCGCTCTTGGTGTTCCTTGCGTTTGCGTATCTTTTCGTCGGGGTGCTCCATACTGTTTCCCACGCGGACGAGGCGGTCGCCGCCATCGCGGCAAATGTCGACTCGCTTTTGGATGTGGGATCCGACGACGGCGGCTCGAAGAAGTCTCCGGCAGTAGCCGAGCACTGTCACATCTGCGCGCCGATGCTCATGCCGGCGCTCACGCCGGCTCCCTTTCCGTCGGCCAACGTGCTCAAGACCACTTCCGCCGCACCAAATTTCATGGTCGAAGACCATCCGCGGCTTTATACGCCCCCACCCAAGCACCTGACCTGAAGACCGTCACTGCGCGCGGTTTTGCTGCGCGTCGTCCATTCGCGTTTCAGGTCTGAACTATGTATTCATTCGGGTTCGCGCTGCGCATCGCTTGCGCGCTGCTTATCGTTATCATTCCTGCACGGGCCGCGGAGCGTGTCCGAGGGCTCACGCTGCCGCAGGCGCTGCAACGTGCGCTCGCGGCGAACCCGCGCTTGACGGCCGCGGAGCGGGACATCGGCATTGCCGGCGGGCTGCGCATCCAGGCGGGCGTTCTGCCAAATCCTGACGTTCAGTTCGAGCTCGACAATGCCCTCGGATCAGGTCCGTACAAGGGCCTCCGCTCGGCGGAGACTAATCTGCAGCTCAGCCAGCTCGTCGAACTCGGTGGCAAGCGGGAGGCGCGCGTCGCGGCGGGCGAGGCGGGCATTGGCGCCGCCGTCTGGCAACGGCGGGCAACGCGCCTGGAGGTTCTGTCGGAAGCTGCGATTGCGTTCATCACCATCGTCAGCTCGCAGCGGCGAATCGAGATCTTCGACGAGCAGATCGCAAGCTTCGATACGCTGATGCCGCTGCTTCAAAGACGCGTCCAGGAGGGCGCGTCTTCTCCGGCAGAGACGCTGCGGGCCCAGGTCGCAGCCGATCTTTTCCGCGTCGAGCGCGAACGTGCGAAGACCCAGTTGGCGCTCGCGCGCCGCGATCTCGCGATCCTGATGGGGGACAGCAGTCCTCGTTTTGGGGTGGCAGCAGGTCGGTTGAGCAATATCGGCGATCCGCCAGCGTTCCGATCGGTGCTTCAGGCGATCGAAGCCAATCCGCAGTTGATGCGCTGGACCGCGGTGGCCGCGCAACGCAATGCCGAACTCCTGATCGCGCGCCTGAAGGTAATTCAGGATCCGCGCATCTCGGTGGGCTGGCGGCACTTCCAGGACACCAACGACAACGCCGTGCGCCTAAGCGTATCGGTGCCGCTCCCGGTGTTCGATCAGAACACGGGCAACATTATCGCCGCCCAGGAGACGCTCGCCAAAACCGATGCTGAGCGCGCCACCAACAAGCTTGCCCTGACCAGCATTGTGGGCCGGGCCTACGACACGCTCACCGGGGCCTTGGCCGAAATCAAGCTCCTGCGATCGTCGATCATCCCGAACTCGCGCAACGCGGCCGAGACGATTCAGAGCGGCTATCTGCAAGGACGATTCACCCTGCTTGAGCTGCTGGACGTCAAGGGTTCTGTCCTGCAGGCGCAGCTGCGGGAACAAGAGGCTCTGCAGAACTTTCACGTCGCGATTGCCACGATCGAAGGTCTCGTCGGCAACCCATTCACGCTCACCCGCGAGACCTCAAGATGATCAAGCGCCTCATCAGATACCTGGTCTTCGTTCTGATCCTGGCTGGGATGGCCTATGGTGGCTATCGGTTCATGCCGGCGACGTCGAAGACGACTCCGACCGAAAAGGCCGAGAAGGAAGAACACAACGAATCAAACAGCATCGCGTTGAGCGACGCCAAGATCGAAGCCGCCGGGATCGAACTCGCGAAGGCCTCGGCCGGCGTGCTGCGGGACAGCCTGTTGTTGAACGGCATCGTCCAGCCGAACCAGGAATCGCTGGTCCAGGTCACGCCTCGTTTCCCGGGAATTGTCCGGGACGTGCGCAAGCGGATAGGCGACGTCGTCCAGAAGGGCGACGTCCTCGCGGTTGTCGAAAGCAACCAGAGCCTGACCCCCTACGACCTGAAGGCAGCGCTCGCTGGCACCGTAATTGACCGTCAGACCACCCTCGGGGAGTACGTCTCCGAGCAGAAGCCGGCATTCGTCATCGCCGACTTGTCGGCGGTTTGGGTGGATTTTTCGGTCTATAGACGCGACCTCAAGCGGGTCAGCATCGGCGATGAGGTCCTCATCGATCCCGCGGACGGCGAACAGCCCATCCAGGCGAAGATCTCATATCTGTCACCCGTTGGCAGCAGCGACACGCAAAGTGCGGTGGCTAGGGCAATCGTATCGAACGGGGAGCGGCGTCTGCGTCCCGGCCTCTTCATCACGGGCCGCCTGACGCTATCGGCGAAGACGGTCAACGTCGCCGTGAAATCGTCGGCGCTGCAGACGGTGGAGAACCGAACGGTCGTGTTCGTTCGCAACGGCGAGAAGTTCGAGGCGCGCGATGTCGAGATCGGCGATCGTGACAAGGAACTCGTAGAAATCACCTTCGGCGTGATCGACGGCGAGACGTACGCCGCGCGCAACAGTTTCATCGTCAAGGCAGAGATGGCGAAAGGCTCGGCCGAACATGAGCACTGATAGCGAAATGATCCTGGTGACCGCTCTCATCAGGCCGTACATGGAAGAGCACGTGGTGCAGAGCCTTCACGATCTCGCCGAGTTTCCCGGCTTCACGTTCACCGCGGTCCGGGGGCAGGGACGCGGCCGGGGACAGGGCGGCTCCTACGTTTCCAGCGACACCGATCTGACCTACCACCAATTCCTCGAGCTGCGGCTGGTCTGCCGAAGCGAGCTCGCCGGCGAGATTTGCGATCGCATCGCCTCGGCTGCCTGGACCGGCAGGAAGGGCGACGGTGTCGTGTTCACGACGCCGGTCCACACGTTCGCGCGCATCAGGGAGATCGGCCGGCATTCGGAGAAACGCGATGATTGACGGCATCCTTTCATTCTCGATCCGCCAGCGCTGGCTGGTGATGATCGGAGTCCTGCTCATGGCCGCGTTCGGCGCGTGGAATTTCACGCGCCTGCCAATCGATGCCGTGCCCGACATCACCAACGTCCAAGTCCAGATCAACACCCGCGCGCCGGGCTATTCGCCGCTTGAGGTCGAGCAACGGATAACATTTCCGATCGAGACCAGCATGGGCGGCCTGCCGAACCTTCAGAACACCAGGTCGCTGTCGCGCTACGGGCTGAGCCAGGTGACCGTCGTGTTCAAGGACGGCACCGACATCTATTTTGCGCGGCAACTCGTCAACGAGCGCATCCAGCAGGTCAAGGACCGGTTGCCGATCGGGATCGAAACCGCCATGGGTCCGATATCAACGGGGCTCGGCGAGATCTACATGTTCACGGTGGAAGCCAAACCCGAAGCCCGCAAGGCCGGCGGAGAGACCTACACACCGAGTGACCTGCGCACGATTCAGGATTGGATCATCAAGCCTCAGTTGCGGAACGTGCCCGGCGTCATCGAGGTCAACACGATCGGCGGCTTCGAGAAGCAGTTTCACGTCCTCCCGGATCCGACCCAATTGATGGCCTACAAGCTGAGTTTCCGGGACGTGATGACGGCGCTTGCAGGGAACAACGCCAACGTCGGCGCGGGCTACATCGAACGCAACGGCGAACAATATCTGGTCAGGACGCCCGGGCAGGTCGCCAACGTCGAAGAGATCAAGGAGATCGTCATCGGGTCGCGCGAAGGTGTACCCGTCCGCATCGCCGACGTGGCCGATGTCCGGGAAGGACAGGATTTGCGGACCGGTGCCGCGACCCTCGATGGAAAAGAGATCGTGCTCGGCACCGCGATGCTGCTCATCGGTGAGAACAGCCGCGCGGTTGCGCAGCGGGTTGCGGCAAAGATCAAGGAAATTGGTCGTTCGTTGCCCGAGGGCGTGGTCGCGCGGGCGATCTACGACCGAACCCACCTGGTCGAAGCTACGATCAAGACCGTTGAAAAGAATCTCGTTGAGGGCGCTCTTCTCGTCATCGTCATTCTGTTCTTGATCCTGGGAAATTTCAAAGCGGCCATCGCAACGGCCTTCGTCATTCCGCTGTCGATGCTCTTCACCATCACCGGGATGTTCGAGAACAAGGTGAGCGCCAATCTGATGAGTCTCGGCGCGATCGACTTCGGGATCATCATCGACGGCGCGGTCATCATCGTCGAGAATTGTCTGCGGCTTCTGGCGGCCGAGCAGCACCGGTTGGGCCGCATCCTGAGCCGCCAGGATCGCTTCGAGACCATACTGGCCGGGTCTCGGGAGGTCATCCGCCCGAGCCTGTTCGGGACTCTGATCATCGCCGTCGTCTACTTGCCGATTCTTACCCTCACGGGCGTCGAGGGAAAGATGTTCACGCCGATGGCGCTGACCGTACTAATGGCGCTCCTCGGGGCGAGCATCCTGTCGATGACGTTCGTGCCGGCCGCGGTGGCATTGCTGGTGACGGGAAAGGTCTCGGAGAAGGAAAACTGGTTCATGCGAGGCGCTCGGTACGTCTACGTGCCGCTGCTCTCGATGTCGATCCGGAATCGCGGATTCGTCGCGGTCGTTGCTGCGGTGCTGATTGTAATCAGCGGATTAGCAGCGTCACGGATGGGCGGGGAGTTCATTCCTAACCTCGACGAGGGCGACGTGGCTCTGCAGGCGCTGCGCATTCCCGGAACCAGCCTGACGCAATCGTTGGAGATGCAGCAGATGCTTGAGAAGCGCCTGCTGAAGATACCCGAGGTGAAGGAGGCGTTCGCGCGCACCGGGACGGCGGAGGTGGCGACGGATCCGATGCCGCCGTCGATATCCGACGGCTACGTGATGCTGAAGCCGCGCGAGCAATGGCCGGATCCCGAAAAGCCAAAATCGGCTGTCGTGAAGGAGATCGAAGAAGCCGCGGAGGAAATCCCCGGTAGTGCCTACGAACTGTCGCAGCCGATCCAGTTGCGGTTCAACGAACTGATCTCCGGCGTGCGCAGCGATGTCGGCGTGAAAATCTTCGGCGACGATCTCGACGTCCTGGCGCAAGTCGCAGGGCAGGTGCAAGCCGTCCTGCAGACGATCGAAGGCGCGGCGGACGTCAAGACGGAGCAGGTCTCCGGATTGCCGGTGCTGACGGTCAAGCTCAACCGCCAGGTCCTCTCGCGTTATGGGATCAGCGTCGGCGACGTCCAGAATCTCGTCGAGATCGCGGTCGGCGGGAAGAGCGCGGGTCTTGTGTTCGAGGGCGACCGCCGCTTCGATCTCGTCGTCCGTCTTCCGGAACACGTCCGATCGGATGTCGAGGCCATCAGGTCGTTGCCGATCCCCCTGCCGCCCTTGGAGAACCAGGCAAAGCCAGTCCGCGCGACATGGACGAATTCGCCGCTCGCCCAGATCCGCTATGCGCCCTTGTCCGAGCTCGCCCAGATCGACATCGCGCCCGGCCCGAACCAGATCAGCCGTGAAGATGGCAAACGGCGGATCGTGGTTTCTGCCAACGTGCGTGGACGAGACCTGGGATCCTTCGTCGGCGATGCCCAGCAGCAGATCGGGGAGAAGGTGAAACTTCCGGCCGGCTACTGGATCGGATGGGGTGGGCAATTCGAGCAACTGGTTTCGGCCACACAGCGGCTGACCATCGTCGTTCCCATCGCGCTGCTACTGATCTTCCTGTTGCTGTTCATCAGCTTGGGGTCGGCGGTGGACGCGCTACTGGTCTTCAGCGGCGTTCCGCTCGCGCTAACGGGAGGAATTGCGGCTCTTCTGCTGCGCGGCATCCCGCTCTCGATTAGCGCCGGCATCGGGTTCATCGCCCTGTCCGGCGTGGCGGTGCTCAACGGCCTGGTGATCATCACCTTCATCGAAAGGTTGCGCCGGGAAGGACATGCGTTGGTCGACGCCGTCCGCGAGGGCGCGCTGACCAGACTGCGCCCGGTGCTGATGACGGCGCTCGTCGCCTCGCTGGGCTTCGTGCCGATGGCGGTGGCCACCGGCGCCGGCGCAGAGGTTCAGCGCCCGCTTGCGACGGTCGTCATCGGCGGAATCATTTCATCCACGCTTCTGACGCTTCTCGTTCTGCCGGCACTTTATGTGCTGTTCAGGCGCGAGAACGGGGAGCGAGACGAACGCCCTCAACCCGAGTCCACTGGAGCAACTACATGAAGTACATCGCGATCCTCGTTCTTTCCCTTATTTGGTCGGTGCCCTCTTTCGCGCAGCATTCCCATGGCAGCGAGAAGGGGCCGAACGGCGGTCAGATGGAAGACGTCGCCGGCATCGACGCCGAGATCCTCACCGCCGGCAACACCATCACGATCAACGTGTTCGATCCCGCGAACGGCAAGCCGGTTTCGACCAAAGGATTTACCGCTGCCGTCCTGCTCGCAGGTGGCGGTGCTCGCGAGACAGTCACGCTCGAGCCGTCAGGCGAGAACGCATTGAAAGGCACTTCGAAAAACACGGTCGGCGCCGGCGCGTCGATGACGCTGACGATCAAGACGGCCGAGGGGAAATCCGGCCAGGCAAAGTTCGGAAAGTAGGACCAACTGCCCGCCGCGCGGCAAGGGCGCGGCGGGCGACGACCGCGCATACTCTCAAGGGCCGTCTTCCCACGGTGTACTCGATGAACGTTCAAAACGACAATGTCCCGGAACGGCGCGACCTGCGCCTTGACCTCTTCAGAGGGCTCGCCAACTGGGCGATCTTCCTGGACCACGTGCCCAATAACGTCCTGTCGTGGATCACCGTGCGGAACTACGGTTTCAGCGATGCTGCAGATATTTTCGTTTTCATTTCCGGGTTCTCCGCCGCCTCGGCTTATTCCGCCGTGATGCGCGCCCAAGGGTGGGTGGCGGGGGCGGCGAGGCTGTTCGCTCGGGTCAGGCAGCTCTATATCGCCCACGTGCTGCTCTTTATCGTTTACGTTGCCGCAATCGGCTGGGTCGCGCAGACTTATAGCCACTCTCACCTGCTTGACGAATTCAACGTCGCGACGCTGATCAGCGCACCGATAGCGACGCTGACGGCCGGTCTGTTGCTGACCTTCAAACCTTTGAATCTCGATGTGCTGCCGCTGTACGTCGTCTTGATGGCATCCTTTGCGCCGGTTCTGTGGCTATTGCTTCGATATCCGCTGTTTACCCTCATCGCTTCTGCCGTCGTGTACTTTTCGGCTCGGTTCTGGCTCTGGAATTTACCGGCGTATCCCGTGGGTGTCTGGTACTTCAATCCTCTCACATGGCAGTTCCTGTTTGTGTTGGGAGCTTGGTGCTTCCTGAGCGGCAAGGAGGTGATCGACGCGGCGATCAGATCGCGCGCTGTCCTGGTCGTCGCGGTGGCCTATCTCGCGTTCGCTCTGCTGATGAGCATGGCTGCCCGGTTCGATTCGGTTGAAGGGCTTTTCCCATCTTGGCTCATCGCCGGCTTCAACCCCAACGACAAGACGAACCTGGCGCCGTATCGCATCTTGCATTTGCTGGCGTTGGCCGTGCTGGTCATCCGCATGGTTCCACGCGAAGCAAGCTTTATGACCTCGCCCGTGTCGCAGCCGGTGATCCTATGCGGTCAGCGCTCACTCGACGTGTTCTGTGTCGGCGTGTTCCTGGCCTTCGTCGCGCACTTCCTTCTTGAGATCGTGTCGAACACGATCGCCTTTCAGGTGGTGGTCAGCGTCCTCGGGATCGCAACCATGGTGGCACTTGCCCGGTACAAGATCTGGGAAAAGAAATTGGCGAAATCTACCGCCGCGTCTCCTCGCCTGTCGCCAACCGGTCCGAAGCGGACGACAAGAGCCGGGGCGATGGCGGGAATTTTGATTGCCGCTTTGTTGATCGGCGCCGGGTATGAACTCCGGGCGGAGACGCCGAAGGCCACCATTGTCGGCCTGGGCGCAACGACATGCCGACGGTTCAAAGAGGACATCAAATCCGACCCCTCGATTCGAAAGGCCTATCTGGCGTGGACCCAAGGATTTATGAGCGGAATCCTGTCGCGCAGGCCGCCCGGCGTCGACGAGGGGCTCGACCTCAACCCGGCGACCTTCGGCCTTCTGAATCAACTGCGCTTCCTGGAAGATCTGTGCGCCAAGAACTCATCATGGGATTTCTCCGACGCCGTGGCGGCGCTCTACAAGCGATTGCGCGAGGAGGGCAAGACGTGATTCTGAAAAAGCGCCCCGAACATCGTCCGCTGCGTTGCTGGAGCTGGTCATGAGTGACGCTGCACCGACCGCGAAGTTGCGCTTGCGTGTGGATGGAATGGACTGCGCCTCCTGCGCAACGAAAATCCAAAACGCCCTGCAGCGCATGCCTGGCATCAGCGAGGTGACCGTCTCCGTAACCGGCGGAACGGTGACCATCGGACGCGATCCCAACGGTGTGGATGATGACACCATCCGGGACCAGATCTCTAATCTAGGCTACCGGGTGGCCCGCTCGGAGCCGGATCGGAACGATGTCCACGGCAAGGGTGGGAAAACGTCTACGGGGCAGCATAACGCCCAATCGCATCCGGAAAAAACCTCCGGCCGGCGCTGGTGGCAGACGGGAAAGGGGAATTTGGTCATCGCGTCTGGAACCTCTCTCGCGGTCGCTTTCGCCGTAGGAAAAGCCGTTCCGGCCACCGAGCAGTGGGCATTTCTACTGGCCATGTTGGTCGGCCTGATCCCGATCGCCAGGCGGGCATTTTCCGCGGCGATGTCAGGCACGCCATTCTCGATCGAGACGCTGATGTCGATCGCCGCAGTCGGCGCAGTCGTCATCGGCGCGACCGAAGAGGCGGCAACGGTCGTTTTCCTGTTCCTGATCGGTGAGCTTTTGGAAGGTGTCGCCGCCAGCCGCGCCCGCGCCAGCATCCAGGATCTCACCAAGCTTGTTCCGAAGACCGCCCGTCTCGAAGAAGATGGCCAAATCCGTGAGGTCGAGGCCGACCGTCTTAACGTGGGGCAGACGATCCAGGTCAGGCCTGGCGATCGCGTTCCTGCGGACGGCGTCATCTTGTCCGGAGAGAGCGCAATCGACGAAGCTCCCGTTACCGGCGAAAGCACGCCCATCCGGAAGGGCCGGGAGGCGACCTTGTTCGCCGGTACGGTCAATGGCGACGGCTTGCTGCGGGTTCGAGTGACGGCCGCCGCAGCGGACAACACGATCGCCCGCGTGGTGCGCCTGGTTGAGGAGGCGCAGGAGTCGAAGGCGCCGACCGAGCGTTTCATCGACCGGTTCTCCAGGTACTACACGCCCGGCGTGATGGCGGTAGCGGCTCTGGTAGCCATCGTCCCGCCGCTGCTGTTCGGCGGCGCGTGGAGCGGCTGGATCTACAAGGGCCTGGCCATTCTTCTGATCGGGTGTCCCTGCGCCCTGGTCATCTCTGTGCCAGCGGCGATCGCGGCCAGCCTGTCAGCCGGCGCCCGTCGGGGTCTTCTGTTAAAGGGGGGCGCGGTCCTAGAGCAGATCGGCAAGATCACCGTGGCGTGCTTCGACAAGACCGGCACGCTCACCGCCGGCAAGCCCCAGGTCACCGACTTAGTCGGTTTCTCCCGCAGCGAGGGAGACGTCCTGCGTTTCGCTGCTGCGCTCGAGTCCGGATCGAGCCACCCGCTTGCTACCGCGATCCTGGCCATGGCGGCGGAGCAACAGATCTCGGTGCCGCCGATGTCTAACGCCACGGCAATCGGCGGCAAGGGCGTCCAGGCGACGGTGGAGGGGATAAAGATATTCCTCGGCTCGCCCAATGCGGCCGCCGAACTCGCTTCCGTCACTGCCGACCAGAATGCCCGGATTTCGGCCCTCAACGACGATGGCAAGACGGTTTCCCTGCTCGTCATGGACGGCAGGGTTGCCGGAGCCATCGCCATGCGGGACGAGCCTCGTCCGGATGCCAAGAAGGGGCTTAGGCTCTTGTCGGACGCAGGGATCCGGACGGTGATGCTCACCGGCGACAACCGCCGCACTGCCAACGCGATCGGCAAACAAGTCGGCATCGACGTCGAAGCGGAGCTGTTGCCGCAGGACAAGCAGCGGATCATCAGGCAATTCCAGAAGGAAGGGCTAGTGGTCGCCAAAGTCGGGGACGGCATCAACGATGCGCCGGCGCTCGCTGCGGCAGACGTCGGCATCGCCATGGGCGGCGGTACCGACGTCGCGCTGGAGACCGCCGACGCCGCCGTGCTGCACGGGCGCGTATCCGACGTGGCCGCGATGGTCGACCTGTCGAAGCGGACGATGACCAATATCCGCCAGAACATCGCCGTCGCACTCGGGCTGAAGGCTGCGTTCCTCGTCACCACCATCGTCGGGCTGACGGGATTGTGGCCGGCCATCCTCGCCGACACCGGCGCGACCGTGCTGGTGACCTTGAATGCGTTGCGCCTGCTCAAGCCACACACGACCTGACGCTAAATCCGTTTCGAAAGCAATTTGCGTTCAACATAAGGACATCGAAGATGGGCTTCGACCAATACCACGAACCGCCGGAAGAACTCTCCCAGGAAATCCGCACCTTCGCCCGCATGATCACGTCGCTCATCGAGGAGGCGGAGGCGATCAGCTGGTACGAACAGCGCATGTCCGTCGAGAAGGACAAGGACGCCAAGGCGATCATGGCGAACGCGCAGAAGGAGGAGTTCAAGCACTTCGGCATGAACCTCGAATTCCTGCTGCGCAAGAAGGCAGACTGGCGGACCGAGCTCCAGGGCATCCTGTTCACGAAGGGTGACATCGTCAAACAGGGCGAGGCGGCCGAGAAGAAGGTAGATTAGGCATGTCCCGGTGGGAGGCCCTGATGGAAGACAAGCGCAGACTGCGGCGAACACGCGTTCTAAAGGCCGGAATGATCTCGTTCGGGGGGTCGGCGATATCGTGCGCAGTGCGCAACCTGACGAAGGCGGGGGCCATGCTGGACGTCGCCAGCCCTCTCGGCGTCCCGAAGGAATTCACGCTGGTGATCTCGTCCGACGGGGTTCGCCACCAATGTCGGATCGTTTGGCTCAAGGAAAGGCGTATCGGCGTCTCCTTCAAACTAAATGGAGAATCGTGAGGGTGCGGTCGACGCCGGTTGCAGGGAGGATCTCATGTCGCGTTTTGTCATAGCATTGCTGATTTGCCTTACGACCTCTGACGCGATGGGGCGTGCTTCGGGCCAGGCCCAGGGCAGACTCGTGCCCTTGTCTTCCGGCCAGTACAGCCGGCTGTCGCCGGCCATCCGCTCCGCACTGGAGCTGGTGAAGCGCGCGTGCGGGGATGAATACATCACCGTGCGCAACGGATTTCTGCGGTATCTGCAGGGAGGGGCCGGAGAAGAATTCACAGCGGTGCACTTCGACCAGATCGGCTGCGGGAATCGAGCGGAAGTCTGTACGTCCAGCGGATGTCTCCATCGCGTTTTTATCTCCCGGGCTGGCCTGCAGCGGGAGGTCTGGCGGGGAAGCGTTTTCGAAATCGACATATCGATCGTATCCGGCGCCCCATCCATCGAAGTGCACTGCGGCGGATACGACCATAGTTGCTGCAGACGGTTGATCTGGAACGGGAGCCGATTTCGTTGACCCCCTGGAGGAGTGGATCGTAGAGCAATGACATCATCGATAATCGCGCACCTGCACTTCGGGGGCGCAGACCTCAGTTTCCGCAAGAAATTTCGGTTGTTCTTCACGGTGGCCGTAGTCGTGCTCGCGCTCGGCGGCGTCAAGGTAGCCGTGCACTATTACGGCCTCGAAATCCTGGAGCTCAACAGCCTGCTGACTAGCGGCATCGGTGGGGCGATCTTCATCATCGGATTTCTGCTTTCCAGCGTGCTCGCCGACTACAAGGAGGCGGAGCGCATTCCGGCCGACATCCGGACCTCGATCGAGGCCATCGACGGCGACTTGGAGTCCTTTGCGACGATCAACGCAGAGTTCGATCTGGCCGGATGCCGGCGGATACTGGTGTCGACAATCGAGAAGTTGAGGTCCGGTTTGGGCCATGCGCGAGACCACAAGGATATCCCTCCGGTACTCGCCGAAATCGGAAAGCTTACTCCGGTCTTCGGTCAGCTCGAACTGATGGGGATGGCGCCCAATTTCGTGGTCCGCCTGCGCACAACCCAGGACGTGCTTCGCAGGTCAATGCTGCGCATTTACCAGATCCAGCGGGTCGAATTCGTGCCGTCGGTACACGTGCTGGTCCAGACGTTGGTGTTTTCGATCGTCGCCATGATGCTGTTCCTGAAGACCGAAGGCGATCCGGCATCCGCCATCCTGTTCGGATTCATCTCCTACATGTTCGTCTACGCACTCTATCTGGTTCGACTGCTCGAGCAACCGTTCGCCAAGGGGCACGGCTCAGTCGACGATGTCAGTTTTTTCCTGCCGGACGAGCTCGAGGCAAGCTTGCGCAGATCACTGAACGAGCACGCCTCTTTGCATCCAGTCTCGAACCCAGGGAGTTGAGGTCATGCACGGTGGAGGCTCGGCGGGAACTGCAGCCGCGCAGCACGCGGGAAGGTTGGGATGGGCACTCGGCCTGACGGCGACGTACATGATGGCGGAGGTCGTCGGCGGCCTGGTCACGGGCAGTCTGGCGCTCCTGGCCGACGCCGCCCACATGCTCACCGACGTCGGCGGCCTGGCGCTCGCGCTGATGGCGATCCGCTTCGCGGCGCGCGAGGCGACCCCGCAGCGGACCTACGGCTACCTGCGCATGGAGGTGTTGTCCGGGCTCACCAACGCGGTCGTGCTGCTGCTGCTGACGGTCTACATTCTTTACGAAGCCTATCAACGGTTCCTTGCGCCGCCCGAAGTCCAGAGCGGGCCGATGCTGATCGTCGCGGCAATCGGGCTTGTCGTTAATCTGATCAGCATGCGGCTTCTGGCCGGAGGTTCATCCGAAAGCCTCAATGTCAAAGGTGCCTATTTCGAGGTCCTGAGCGACATGCTGGGCTCGATCGGCGTCATCGCGGCGGCCCTGCTCATGATGTGGAAGGGTTGGATCCTGGCTGACCCGATCATCGGCGCCGGCATCGGGCTGTTCATCGTTCCGAGGACGTGGACGCTGCTGAAGCAGGTCGCGCACATTCTGATGGAGGGCACGCCCCCCAACGTCGACCTGGCGATACTCGAGCGGAAGCTTTTGGAGATCGCAGGCGTGACCGCCGTCCACGATCTTCACGTATGGACGGTCACAAGCGGCTTCGACGCCATGAGCGGCCATCTCGTCGTCGCAGACATGTCGCGCGGACGCGAGGCGCTGCGGAACGCCCGCCGCGTCATGAAGGCCGATTTCGGCATCGATCACGTCACCATCCAGATCGAGGACGAACCGTTGAGGGCCGAAGAGGCCGTTCTGCATGTCTAGGGCGGGCAACAGGAGAGTAGGCGCAAGATCATTGTCATGGACATTTCGGCGCCTCGCTCCGGACAACGTCGGCTGCACGAAAACGAAGAGGAAGGAATCATGCGCGCCAACGGGCTAAGGCGGCCGCTCCGCCGATTTCGCACTGGCGCATCGTCAAAACTGCGCGCGCAGCCTGAAACCGAAGACCGAGACCGGGCCGCGGCCCCGATTGTTAGCGGGGTTGGGTTCGCGAACGCCTCCGTGTCGGAGAAGCGCCCCTCTGTGGTTGGCCTCGCAGACCGGATCGTCGGTCCCGACGAAGTCGTGGCGCGGATGCCTCGAAGCGAACGCCGCCGGCGAGCTCTTGAGCCCCGTCATTGTTGGGCCGATGGTGCGCGATCATATCCCGGTCGGCGTCGATCGGGGCGCAGATCCTCGAGCAGGCCTGGGAGCAGGGGATAGCGGCTTCGAGGGGGCGGCAATCGTCGAGGAAGCGAGATAGGATCTTAGCGGTTGTGTGGAAAGCTCTTAACCATACGGCCGAATCCGCTTGAGAAGCCGACGCCGGTCCGGTACATACTGGCGGTACACACAACCCGCCGCGGTTGTCTGGAAACGCTGATTTCACAGCGGTTTTCGAGGTTCTTGGGACCCTGGCAGAGAATCCCTCCCTCTCCGCCATATAGCCTGTGTTCAATCCGGGGAAGCAGAGCTGATTGAAATCCGGATCTTTCGTCGAAACAACTCCGTGCGCGGCCGGGGTCGACATGTTCCGACATTCGACGGAATTTCGCTCTGCCGACGCAGCTGGCACGAAGGTCGGGGTCGAACGTCAAGTCATATGAGACGACATAGTCGATGCGGGACCGCTAGTTGGCGGCCAACGCGCCTGCGGAAGGCGTCTTTGTCACGATGCGAGTCCTGATGCCGCAGGTCATAGACCAGCCGGCGGCGTCATCGCGGTGGTCAGCCTCCAAGCGACTCCACGCTTGATGCAGCGCGACGAACATATCATCAAGAGAATATCCAGGCGCGGACACGCAAAGCAAGTCATGAGCGGCGCGAACCGATGCGACTTGAACGCGCGAATTGTCGCGTTGTTGCGGCATTGTCACTGACTGAAACAAACTGTTCTGCATTCGCGAGTTCCCTTCACCGCCGCCTTGCCGAATGAAGCAACCAACGCTTACTCGTTGCATGTGAATCAAGAAAATCATTTGAGGTCATGGCCTAGAGTTGCCTGAGACCGGGAAGCTGCGGGGGCGCGGTGCGGTTCTTCTATCTCATCATGTGTGCGTTGGGTGCGTGGTTGCGCCATGTGCCGATACGCGTCGCCACGCACACGCGCAGGTTGAAGACGCTAACTGCTGCCACTCTCGTGGCGATTGCTGCGATGGGAGCGTCGATCTCGTCGGCCCAGGCGGTCTGCGATCAGACCATCAATTCCACCAGCG
>CAYREH010000013.1:0-1344 GCA_964423245.1 uncultured Bradyrhizobium sp.
AAATTCGGCGGATCGAACAGCATATGCGCCACCACCAGCCGCGCCTTCCCCCCGTGCTCTCGTTACCTGCTCGCGCTGTCGGGGGGCCCCCCCTCGCCAAGAGGGTCGGCCCTTTTCGTTTCGGGGCGTGGCTGACGCTCCGCGATATCTGCTGCCCTGTTGCAACCCGGTCACGCAGGCGCAAGCCTCGCACAAGCTACGAACGCTATCGTCGCCGTTACGACCGGTTGGGTCCGCCTTTGTCTGCGGCCCAAAGGCATGACGCCGTCCCGTCGTACCGGTGAAAGCCCGGTATGTCCCCCAGCACACGTCATCCGCTCTCAAAGGGACATTTTCGATGTCAAGCCTGCTTACCAACTCCGCCGCCATGACCGCCCTCCAGACCCTGCGGTCTGTCAGCGCGAGCCTCCAGACGACGGAAAACCGCATCTCGACCGGCCAGCGCGTCGCCACCGCGTCGGACAACTCCGCCTACTGGTCGATCGCGACGTCGATGCGCGCCGACAACGCCGCGCTGTCCGCCGTCTCCGACTCGCTCGGTCTGTCGGCCGCGACCGTCGACACGGAATATACCGCGCTGACCTCCGTTCTCGGCAGCGACGGCAAGTCCGGCCTGACCAAGCTCCAGGCCCTGCTCGTCGAAGCCAAGACCGCCGGCATCGACCGCAACAAGATCCAGTCGGAAATCACCCAGATCCAGCAGGATATGAAGAACACCGCCAATTCGGCGACGTTCAACGGTGTGAACTGGCTGAGCACGACCGCCACCACCCCGGCCACGGTCAACCTGGTGTCGTCGTTCTCCCGCGTCGGCGGCACGCCCACGATCAACACCATCACGGTGACGGTCGCCAACTACTCGCTCTATACCGCGACCCAGGGCGGCATCCTCGACAAGGTGTCCGGCGCTGCGTCGATCGATACCATCGACATCAGCGCGCTGACGGATTCGGCGGCCGACCAGACCACGCTCGACGGCCTGATCACCCAGGTCACGACCGCGATCAACACGGTCAGCCAGTCGGCCGCGGACCTCGGTGCGATCAAGAACCGCATCTCCAACAACTCGGACTTCGTGAAGTCCCTGATGGACTCGGTGACACGCGGTATCGGCCAGCTCGTCGACGCCGACATGAACGCGGAATCGACCCGCCTCCAGGCGCTGCAGACCCAGCAGCAGCTCGGTGTCCAGGCGCTCTCGATCGCCAACCAGAACAGCCAGAGCATCCTCTCGCTGTTCCGCTAAGCCTCGATCGAACCAGGAGAGGGCAAACGTCCCCCAAGAGGGAGCGCCCTCTTTTTTTTACGGGGCCCCCCCCCCCCCCCCCCGCCCCGTGCCCAGCC
>CAYREH010000013.1:1354-140070 GCA_964423245.1 uncultured Bradyrhizobium sp.
CCAGAACCACCAGACCTTCCTCCCGCTTCCCCCCAAGGCCCGACCCAAACAGGCAGGGGCCGGCCTCCCCGAAGGAAGCGCGGCCTTTTCATTTCGACGGACCCCGCCCGCTCGCCGGCGGTCTGGTGCCGATCGCCCGCCGTCAATTCGGGTAAAGCCGCAACGCCTCGCCTGCGAACCGACACGTTATCGTCCTCGCGCAACCTTCGGACAAGGTTGGCAGGACAGTGTCTGACACGTTCGCATTGGTACGAGGTCAAATGCTCAGTCGCGCGCAGGTACAGCAACTGCTCAACAATCTGCTGGAGCTTGGGCCGCGGCGCCTGATGGCTTTGGGACTGATCGGATTTGCCGTGCTCGTCACGGTGGTCGGCGGAGCGTATTACCTGAGCAGGCCCGAATTCGAGACGCTCTATACCGGCCTGACCCGCGAGGACGTCAACCGGATCGGTGCGGCGCTGCGCGAGCAGAACATCACATTCGACGTCAACGCGGCGGGAGACGCCGTCTCGGTACGGCCGAGCCAGACTATGCAGGCGCGGATGCTGCTTGCGGAGAAGGGGCTGCCGACCAGCGCCAATTCCGGCTACGAGCTGTTCGACAAGATCGGCTCGCTCGGCCTGACTTCCTTCATGCAGGAGGTTACCAAGCTGCGCGCGCTCGAGGGCGAGATCGCCCGCACCGTGCAACTGATGAAGGGCGTCAAGGCGGCGCGGGTCCATATCGTGATGCCGGTGCGCGGCTCGTTCCGCGCGACCCAGCAACCGCCTTCCGCCTCGGTGGTGCTGCGCACGGACGGCGCGATCGAGGCGCGCACGGCTCAGTCGATCCGTCATCTGGTCGCGGCCGCCATCCCCGGCATGAGCCGAGACAAGGTGACGGTGCTCGATGCCGACGGCTCGATGCTGCTGGCCGAAGAGGACGAGGCGAGCGCAGCCCCGACGCGGATGGCAAGCCTCCAGAAGACGGTCAGCGGAATGGTTCAGGAGAACATCCGCAAGGCGCTGACGCCCTATCTCGGCCTCGACAATTTCGAGGTCAGTGTCGCGCCTCAGCTCTCCACCGACAAGCGGCAGGTCAACGAGACCGTCTACGATCCGGAAAATCGTGCCGAGCGATCGGTACGGAACGTCCGCGAGAAGGAATCATCGCAGAATGCCGACCGGTCGCAGCCGACCACGGTGCAGCAGAACCTGCCCGACCAGCAGGTCAACGCCGGCGGCACCAAGAATTCCAGCGAGGACAAGACCCGCCGCGAGGACGTCACGAATTTCGAGGTCTCATCCAAGACGACGACGACGGTCAGCGACGGTTATGCGGTGAAGAAGCTCTTCATCGCCGTACTGGTCAATCGCGCGCGCCTCGTCGCCGATCTCGGTGACAAGTCCAACCAGGCCATCATCGACAGCAAGCTTGCCGAGATCAGCCAGCTCGCGGCCACCGCCGGCGGTCTCGACAAGCAGCGTGGCGATCAGATCCAGGTCACTGCCGTCGACTTCATCGAGGGCTCGCGCGATCTCGCGCCGGTGCCGCCGATCAGCTTCATCGAGATGATCAACAAGCAGCTCGGCAGCGTCATCAATGCCGTGACGATCCTGGCGGTCGCGTCGATGCTGGTGTGGTTCGGGCTCCGGCCGGCTGTCAACGGAATCCTGACCCATCGTGCGCAGCAGGAGCAGGCGGAGGCGGCGGAACTCGCGCATCTCGAGGCGGCTGGCGCGCTGGCCCTGCCGGAAAGCGACGAGGCCGAGCTCAATCTCGTCGAGGACCTCGAAGGCAAGATGCAGCGAACGCCGCAGAAGCGGCTGGAGCAGATCGTCCGTCTCGACCAGATGCAGGCGGCGGCGATCCTCAAGGACTGGATGCGGCGTGAGGAGGCGGCATGAACGCGGCGATCGGAAAACTCCTGACGCAATTCGATGCGAGCGGCCGCGCCAAGGCGCCGCCGGCTCCGGCTCCGGCACTGGCCAAGGCCGCGGATGCCCACGCAAGGGGGAAGGAGCCGCGCCGTGATGCGCAGCCTCAGCCGCAACCGCAGGTCCGGCGCGAGACGCAATCCGAGCTCCAGCCGCCTGCGCCCCCGGCCGCACCTGAAGCTCCGCCGGTCAATCTGCTCGACGAGGCCTATCGGCGAGGCTATGCCGCCGGTCTCGCCGAAGGTGATGCCAAGCTCGCCGAGGAGCGCGTCCGCAGCGCAATCCGGCTCGGCGAGGAACGGGCCAAATGGTCCGATCAGCAGGCGGTAGCGATCGTGAACGGCTTCGACGCGGCCTGTCGCGAGATCGAGACCAACATCGCGAGCTCGGTGGCGCGGATCCTGCTGCCGTTCCTGGCGGAGTCCGTGCGCGACAAGGCGATCAATTCCCTGGTCGAGCAGATTTCGGCGCTGACCGGCTGTTCGCCGGTTCCCGTGTTCAAGATCACGGGACCCGGTGAGTTGCTCGATCTCGTCCGCGCCCAGCTCGAGACCACGCGGCGCACCGGGATCGATTACGAGGCCGCCGACACGTTCGAAGTGCGCGTGGTCGCCGACCAGACCGTGATCGAGACGCAGATCTCCGCCTGGAACGAACGCCTCGAGGCCGCACGGCGGTAATTGGCCATGAACGAAGTCAAGCCAGAGCTCGTCATCATCCGCCGGCGCAGCGCGTTCGACGACGAGACGCATCATGGTGGCGTCTGGAAGATCGCCTATGCGGATTTCATGACCGCGATGATGGCGTTCTTCCTCGTCATGTGGCTGCTCAACGCGCTCAACCAGGATCAGAAGCAGGTCGTCGCGAGCTATTTCAATCCGATCAAGCTCGCCGAGAATGCGCCGGCGCCCAAGGGTCTGAAGGATCTCACGAAGAAGGAAGCGACCCCGTTCGAAGGCCAGGATGGCAGGCGCAAGCCGGCCGGGCCGAACGAGGAGCGCCGCGGCGACTCGCCGACCGCGGAAAAGCCGGCCTCCTATGAGGAGAAGGTCCTGTTCCGCGATCCCTATGCGACGCTTGCCGAAATCGCCAATGGCGCCAATCAGGGCGCGGGCCAGCGCCGCGCCGGTGCGCTGACCTCCGCCGAGGAGGATGGTCTCAAGGGCGGCGATGCCTATCGCGATCCGTTTGACCCGGGCTACTGGAAGATCGCGCCGCAATCCTCCCGTGACGCCGAGACGACACTCGAGAGCGAGCCGCAGCCGAGGCTGAAGGCAGCGGAGCGCGACAATCCCACCGCCATCAGGCAGGCCGAGCCGCAGTTGAACCGCACCGCATCCGACGATGCCAGCGGAAGCGTGGCGGCCAATGCCGCAGCGCCTCCGGCGAGCCAATCGCCTCTGGCTCCGCCGTCGGCCGCGGCGGCGCGTCCGGCAGATGCGCCCAAGGACAGAGAGAATGAAGCGCGCGAGGCGGCGCAGGCGCAGCAGCCGACCGCCAAGCAGCTTCAATCGGCCATCGCGGACGCGCTGTCAGACGTCAAGGCCGGCGCGGGACCGGTCGCCGAGGTCCGCCAGGTCGAGGAGGGACTTCTGATCAGCCTGACGGACGATGCGAGCTTCGGCATGTTCGCCGTCGGCTCGGCGGAGCCGCGGCCGGAACTCATCCGCGTCATCGACAGGATCGGCCCGCTGCTGACAAAGCGCCCAGGCATGATCATCGTCCGTGGCCATACCGACAACCGGCCCTACAAGTCGGAGACCTACGACAATTGGCGGCTCTCCACCGCCCGGGCGCAGATGGCCTATTACATGCTGGTGCGGTCGGGCGTCGATGCACAGCGGATCGAGCATGTCGAAGGTTATGCCGACCGACGGCCGAAACTGCCGAACGATCCGGCGGCCGCGCAGAATCGGCGGATCGAGATCCTGATCCGGGAGAAGCGCCCGTGATAAGGCTGCTGTCCGGCGCGTCGCTGATGCTCGCCCTGGCGCTGTCCGGCGTCAGCGCAATCGCCGAGACTGTACGCGCGCCCGGCGAGCCGTTCGAGCTGGTGCGCTCGCTGCAGGCCGTGCAGGACGGCATTGCCCGTGGCGATACCGCCGCCCATGGCAGCCACATCGCGCTGATCCGGCAAGTCGGCGAGAAACTGCTCGCAACCGATGCGAGCGTGTGGCGCAATCCGCAGAACGGCCAGGCCGTCATCATCTATCTGCTCAGCGGCGGTGCGCCCCAGCTCGTGCGCAAGCTCCCCCGCGACAAGCTGAACGTTGACGAGCGGCTGTTCGACGGTGCGCTCGCCTATGTCGAGGGTCGCCAGGACGAAGCCCGAGAACTGCTCAAGGACGTCAATCCGCGCGCCATTCCCAGCGGGCTCGGCGGGCAGGTGGCGCTGGTGCAGGGCGCACTGTTCGCGCGCGCCGGGGCGTCGCTCGCCATCGAGCGACTCGACGACGCCCGCCTGCTGCTGCCGGGCACGCTGGTGGAGGAGGCGGCGCTGCGACGCGAAATCCTGCTGGTCGGACAGGCCGAGGATTTCGACAAGTTCGAGTTCCTGACGCTGGCCTATCTTCGCCACTACCGCAACTCGATCTATGCCGGCGATTTCTGGCAGCGATTCTCCTCCGGCCTGACGCAGTCGAGCCTCGCGCTCGACGAACGCCGGTTTGCACGGATCGTGACCCTGCTGGAGCAGGTGGACCGCACAAGCCGCGTCAAGCTCTACCTCGTCATTGCACGCGCCGCGATGCTGCGCGGGCGCATGGCCGTGACAAAGCTCGCCGGCGAGCGGGGGCTGGCACTGAGCGCCGATGCCTCGCCCGAACGCGAGCGCGCGCATCTCTTCCGGGGCGCGGCGCGGGTAATCGGCGACGAATATGACGGCGGCCTTGCCGAGTTGAAGGCGGTGGACCGGACCAAGCTGCCGGAGCGCGACGTGCCGCTGCTGAACGCAACCATCCAGCTCGCGCTCGATGTCCGCAAGTCTTTCACCGGGTCTCCGGCCGGCGCAGCGTCCGACAAGCCGCCGTCAACGCCGGCGCGTCTTGATCTTGCGTCATCGACGGCGAGCCTCGTGCGCGCCCGGCAGCAGCTCAGCGAACTCGAAGTCATCACCAAGGATCGTCGTCCATGACGAAGCTCAGCGGCACCTCCGCGCAAACCTTCTCGGGCCTTGCCGACAGCCTCAACGTGCGCGGAACCGCGCGCGGCGGAAAAGGTGCCCCGGCGAAGTCGCAGGCCGACGGCTCGTTCAACGATCTGCTTCAGACCGTCTCGAGCCTCGCCAAGCGGGCGCTCGGCGATCAGGCGGCCGAAACGCAGTTGAAGACCGGCAATTTGCATGCCCGTCTGGCGCATCCGGCCGGCACCGACGAGCTAAAGGACGAACCGGTCGACAAAGAGACGGACACCACTGATCAGGCCGGGAGTGCGGAGAATGACGACGAGGTGTCCGGGACGAAGATCAAGCCTGCGCCGCATGACAGGGGCTCGCTCGATCTCGCGGCGAAGTTAGAAGCTCCGGACGGGCCGCCCGTGTCCCCGGTGATCGGCGGACAGATCGCGGCGGCGATGCCCCAGGTGCTGCCGCCGGCTGTCACAGGCAGCAAGGACGTCGGCGCGCGCGGTGAACGTTTCGCCTCGGCCAAGCGCGACGACAATATAGCAACTGGCAAGGCGGTTGATCCTGTGGTCACCGGCGCGGCTCCGGACGCAACGCGTATTCGCACCTTGTCGCCGCACGCAACCTCGTCGCCGCAGGATGCCGGAGTGTTGCCGAAATCTGCGGCTGCGGGCTCCGGCTTCGAGGCCGTCGCCGCCAATATCGACCGCGCAACCAGGGTCGCAGTGCGAGATGTGCTGCCCGAGGCGACGAAGGTTACCGTCGTCCAGCAGGAAACCCATATGCCGCCGGCGCAGTTCAATGCGCCGCAACAGGTCGCCAATGCGGTCGTTGCCGAACTCAAGGACGTGCCGGCCCAGACCACATCGGCAGCACCCGATCTCGCGGCGTCGCAGAGCAACGCGGCGGACCAGCCGCTCAGGATGCTCACCATCAATCTCGAGCCGCCCGCGCTCGGCAACGTCACCGTCCGGCTCCGTCTCGTCGGCAGCGAGGTCTCCGTGCATCTCGCCGCCGAGCGCAAGGACACCAGCCAGATGCTGGACCAGCAGCGCGATTCCATCCGCGATCTCATGCAGTCGGCAGGCTACGTCGCCGATGTCGCGCCGGTGCGGCATGGGTCGCTGGATGGGTCCCCGACCGGCTCCGGTCAGTCGCAACCGCAGCTCGCCAACCAGCAGCAGCCGTCGTCACAGTCGCAAGGCGCGTTCGACGGCGCCGGTTCGTCGTCGCGCCAGTCGGACGATGGCGCAAGGCAGGGCCGCCAGGAGCGCCAGCCCAACCAGGAGACGCGCCATGACCAGGACGCAGCGCCGCAGCTTCGCCGCGGCCCTGTTTATCTGTAGCATCGGCACTGCTCCGGCCATCGCCGACGATGCGCGTCCCTGTGAGCGGGAAATGGCGCGCGCGGCCCGCCAGCACGGGATTCCGCTCGGCATCCTCTACGCCGTCGGGCTCACCGAAACGGGACGCCGTGGCACGTTGCATCCTTATGCGCTCGGTGCCGACGGGCAGACCGTGTTCGCCAAGGACGTCAACGACGCGATCGCGAATTTCGAGACGATGCGAAGCAAGGGCATCAAGCTGGTCGACCTCGGTTGCATGCAGATCAACCATCACTATCACGGCGACAAGTTCGCCTCGGTTCGGGCGATGTTCGATCCAGCCCAGAACGTCGAATACGCCGCACGCTTCCTGAAGGAGCTCAAGCAGCGCGAGGGAAGCTGGACCATGGCGGTCGCACGCTACAATGCCGGCCCGAACAACCAGCCGGCGCAGAAGCGCTACGTCTGCCACATCGTCGCTCACCTCGTCTCCAGCGGCTTCGGCGCTTGGACCGAACAGGCGCGCTCGCTCTGTCAGCCGAAGACGAGCTGATGCGATGAAGTTGTGCATCGTGAATCATCATCAGCCCCGCGCAAGCAAGACCCCCCATTGTAACCCGACCCTTCCAGAGGAGACTTAAGTCATGAGCCTGTATGGTGTGATGCGCACCGGCGTTTCCGGGATGAACGCGCAGTCCAACAAGCTGTCGACGGTCTCCGACAACATCGCCAACGTCAACACGACCGGCTACAAGCGGGCATCGACCGAGTTCTCCTCGCTGATCCTGAAGAGCGGCTCCGGCAATTACGATTCCGGCGCGGTCGAGACCACGGTGCGATACGCCATCACTGATTCCGGCAATCTGCGCTTCACCACCTCGACGACCGACCTTGCGGTTCAGGGCAACGGCTTCTTCGTGGTGCAGGATGCAAACGGCAGCAACTTCCTGACCCGCGCCGGCTCGTTTGTCCCCGACAGCACGGGCAACCTCGTCAACGCCGCCGGTTTCCAGTTGATGGGTTACAACATCCAGAACGGCGCTGTTCCGACCGTCGCCGCCAACGGCTTCGGCGGCCTGCAGGTCATCAATGTCAACCAGATGGCGCTGCAGGCGTCACCGTCGACCAAGGCGACGGTCTCGGCCAATCTCGATCCGAGTGCGGCCGTCATCGCCGGACCACCCGGCCCCGGTGCCTACACGTCCAAGACGTCGGTGGTCACCTACGACAATATCGGCAACGCGGTGACGCTCGATGTCTACGCCGCCAAGACAGCGGCAAACACCTGGCAGATTCAGGTCTACGACTCCGCCACCGGCACGGCGCTCCCCGGCGGCCTCAATACCTTCACCTTCGACGTCAGTGCGACGGGCAAGGGCAAGCTCGATGCGGCCAGCCCGACCGCGCTCAATGTCACGATCCCCGGCGGGTCGGCCTTCACGATGGATCTGTCGGCGATGACCCAGGTCGCCGACAGCTTCAGCTTCAAGGCCACGGTGGACGGCAACGCCCCGTCGGCCGTCGAGAAGGTGGATATCGATGACAAGGGCATCGTCACCGCCGTCCTCAAGAACGGCACGCAACTGCCGAGCTACCAGATCGCGCTTGCCACGGTGCCGAGCCCCGATCATCTCACGCCGGAAGTCGGCAACGTCTATTCGCCGAACCTCGAGTCCGGCAACGTGCAGGTCGGTCTCGCCGGGCAGGCGGGGCTCGGAACCATCCAGTCGGGCGCACTGGAGGACTCCAACGTCGATCTGGCCGACGAACTGACCTCGATGATCGAGGCCCAGCGCGGCTTCACCGCGAATTCGAAATCGTTCCAGACCGGCGCCGATCTGCTCGACGTCGTCGTCAACCTGAAGCGCTGAGCGCGTCGGTGCCCAAGCCCGTTACGAGCACGCCATGTCCCTGACCGCCGCCCTCGAATCCGCACGCTCCTCGCTGATGGCGTCGGGCGTCCAGTCCTCGGTGATCTCGCGCAACATCGCGGGCGCCAGTGCCGCCGGCTATTCGCGCAAGATCACCGTGCTGGACAACCTTCCCGGCACCGGCGTCTATGTGGCCGCGATCCAGCGCGCCGCCTCGAGCGGCCTCTACTCCAACGTCCTGACCGCGACGTCCGCCTCGGCCAGGCAGAGCGCCATCCTCGACGGTCTCCAGAAGATCGCGGCCTCGACGGTCGACGATCCCGAACTCGACCAGTCGCCGACCGCCCAGCTCAACAAGCTGAAGAAGGCGCTGCAGCAATACGCCAACTCCACCGACAATGCGACCCTGGCCCAGGCGGCGGTGTCGTCCGCCAAGGACATGGCGACCACGCTCAATCAGGCGACCCGAACTGTGCAGTCGGTCCGCGAGAACGCGGATGCCGACATGGCGACCTCCGTCGCAACCATCAACCAGCTCCTCGCGCAGTTCCAGACCGTTAATACCGCGATCGTCAAGGGCACGATCTCCGGCGACGACGTCACCGACTATCTCGATCAGCGCGACAACATCGTGTCGAAACTGTCGCAGGAGGTCGGCGTGTCCATGTCGCTTCGCCCGAACGGCGACGCAGCCCTCTACACCGACAGCGGCGTCGTGCTGTTCGACAAGACGGCGCGGACCGTGAGCTTCTCGCCGACCAATGCCTACACGGCGGGAACCACGGGCAATGCCGTCTTCATCGACGGTGTGCCGGTGACCGGTGCGAATTCCGTCATGCCGCTGAAGTCCGGAAAACTCGCCGGACTCGCCGAACTCCGCGACAAGGATGCGGTGACCTATCAGAGCCAACTCGACGAAATCGCGCGCGGCCTGATCGATGCCTTCAGGGAAGTGGACCAGTCGGGCGCCGCGCTGCCCGATGTGCCCGGCCTCTTTACCTATCCGGGCGCGCCGGCAATGCCGGCCGGCGCGACGATCTCGGTCGGTCTCGCCGGCACCATCGCGGTCGCGGCCTCGGTCGATCCTGCGCAGGGGGGCAACCCGAATCTGCTGCGCGACGGTGCGATCAGCGGCAATGCCGCCTATCAATACAACACCAGCGGCAACGCCGGCTATTCGACCCGCCTGCAGCAGCTGATCGGCAACATGGACGCGACCCAGCCGTTCGACACCGCGGCACAGGGCAAGCCCAGCGGAAGCGTCATCGATTTTGCGTCGTCCTCCGCGAGCTGGATCGAGAGCCAGCGCAAGGCCGCGGATGACAGCGTCCAGTACCAGAACACGTTGCTCGACCGCAGCACGGCCGCGCTCTCCAATGTCAGCGGCGTCAACATGGACGACGAGATGTCGCTGATGCTCCAGGTCGAGCGAACCTATTCGGCGTCGTCGAAGATCATCTCGACCGTCGACGAGATGTTGAAGAGCCTGCTGGCTGCCGTGGGAGCCTGATCATGATGAGCGCAAACTATATCTCGACGCTGATGCTGTCATCGGCCTTGAGATCCTCGATCACCAACAACCAGAGCGCGCTCAGCAAGGCCTCCAAGGAGGCGACCACGGGCCGCTTCGCCGATGTCGGGCTCGAACTCGGGACGGGCACGGGCCGCGACGTGTCTCTCCGCGCCGAACTGAGCTTCGCCGACCAGCTGGTCGATACCAACGAACTCGTCGCGGGACGTCTCGACGTGACCCAGAACCGCATCACCCAGCTGGGATCGACGGCGCAGGAGTTTCTCAAGAACCTGATCGCGGCTCGCGACGCCGACAGCGGGGCGCGGATCATCCTGCCGAGCGCGTCCGCCAATCTGCAGGATCTGACCGGCGCGCTCAATGTTTCCTACAATGGATCGTACCTGTTCGGCGGCATCAACACGCAGACCGCGCCCGTTGCGACCTACACGGCCGGTTCCGCGAGCAAGAACCAGGTCGACGCCGATTTCCTCGCCACATTCGGCTTCAACCAGGCCTCGGCCAGCGTGAGCACCATCACGCCGGCACAGATGCAGACGTTCCTCAACACCACCTTCGACGCCCAATTCGCCAGCCCCGCCTGGAACACGAACTGGTCCTCCGCAACCGACCAGACGCTGTCGAGCCGCATCTCGACGACCGAGGTGGTGGATAGTTCCGTCAGCGCCAATCAGCCGGGCTTCCGCAAGCTGGCCGAGGCCTACACGATGATGACGGATCTCGGAAATGCTAATCTCAGCAAGGACACGTTTCAGGTCGTCGTTGACAAGGCGATCAGCCTCGTCAGCGGAGCGATCAACGACCTCGCCGTGTTCGGCGGCGGCGTCGGTTCGATCCAGCAGCGGGTGACCGGCGCCACCGAGAAGCTGAAGATCCAGAAGGACATCCTCAACACCCAGATCGTCCAGATGGAGCAGGTCGACCCGACCGAGGCGTCGGTCCGGGTCAACACCCTGCAGACCCAGATCAAGACGGCGCTCTCGCTGACCTCCCAGCTGCAGCAGATCAGCCTCATCAACTATCTCTGAGCGGGGCTCCTGACTTGCTCCGTCCTCCGGTCTCGTGCGCGAAGTGGTTCTGATGACTTTCGAAGCTTATGAAGCGGTCGTGGACGATAGCGGCTATGAGGCGCGAACGCGCGAACGGCAGGCGCTCAGTCTCGGCATCGAGCGCCTCGAACGCATCCAGCGAGGCCGCTTCAGCTTCGAGGAGCTGGTCGAGAGCCTGCTCTATGTAAGGCGGCTCTGGACCATCTTCATCGAGGATCTCGCGCATCCCGAGAACGGGCTTCCCGAGAAGCTACGGGCCGACATCATCTCGATCGGACTCTGGGTGGTCAAGGAAGCCGACCGGCTGCGCGATGAGAGGTCGAACGACGTGGTTCAGCTGATCGAAATCAACCGCCTGATCCGAGATGCGCTTTGATGAAGATTTCCCTGCGAGCCGGTGAACGGATCTACATCAACGGTGCGGTGCTGCGGGTGGACCGCAAGGTCTCCGTCGAGCTCGTCAACGACGTGATGTTCCTGCTCGAAGGGCAGGTCATGCAGGCGTCTGACGCCACGACGGCAATGCGGCAGCTCTACTTCATCGTCCAGCTCATGCTGATGAACCCGACCGACGTCGGGGCAGCTGCTGCCCTCTACGGCGAGCATCATGCGGCGCTGCTGGCGGTCTGCGAGAACCCCGAGATGCTCGAGGGGCTCGCGGCGGTCGACGAGATGGTCGGCGCCACCCGCTATTTCGACGCGCTCAAGCGCATCCGTGCGCTGTTCCCGGTGGAGCAGGCCATCCTGGCCGGCGCCACGACCGACACGCCTTCCGAGGCGGCCTGACAGCGGAGAGACCCATGAACGTCACCAGCGCCACCGACAGCACCAGCAAATCGTCGAGCACGACCAGCACCACCACGTCCACGGCGAGCAGCACCGTCGATTACAACACCTTCCTTCAGCTGCTGATCGCCGAGATGAAGAACCAGGATCCGACCAATCCGATGGACACGGCACAGTACATGAGCCAGTTCGCCCAATTATCGACGGTCGAGCAGGCCATGCAGACCAACAACAAGCTGGATTCGCTGCTGTCCTCGCAGGCGTTGTCGCAGGCGGACGGGCTGATCGGCAAGACGGTGACCTTCACCGATTCGACCGGTGCGACCTTCACCGGCAAGGTGGCGTCGATCTCGATCAACACCAACGGCTCCGTCGCAACCCTCGCCGACGGGACGAAGGTCGCGATCGGTCCCGGCCTCACCATCAGCTAGCCATGAACGAGCGGGACGCCCTCGACATCGTCCAGGCGGCGATCTGGACCATCATCGTCGCCTCGGGTCCGGCGGTCGGTGCCGCGATGCTGGTCGGCACCATCATCGCGCTGATCCAGGCACTGACCCAGATCCAGGAGGTGACGCTGACCTTCGTGCCGAAGATCATCGTCATTCTCGTGGTGGTCGCCATCTCCGGCTCCTTCATCGGCGCGCATCTGTCGACCTTCACCGAGATGGTCTATTCGCGGATCGAACGCGGCTTCTGATCCGGCGCAGACGCCACCCTCGCGTAAGCTTTGCAGGTCAGATTGCGGTCCGATCCCTCTGCCGGTGACCCATGGCCGATACGCTAGCTGCCAGCCTGCCAAATCCCCGCCGCCTCGGCGCGGACGCCTTCTTCGCGGCCGGTATCGTGACCATGCTCACGATCCTGTTCCTGCCAATCCCGCCGATCCTGATCGATCTCGGCCTCGCCTTCTCGATCGCGCTGTCGGCCCTGATCCTGATGGTCGCGCTGTGGATCCAGCGGCCGCTGGATTTTTCCGCGTTCCCGACCGTGCTGCTGATCGCGACGATCCTGCGGCTCGCGCTCAACATCGCGACGACCCGTCTGATCCTGTCGCGCGGCGGAGAAGGGGAACATGCTGCAGGCTACGTCGTTGCCGGATTCTCCAAATTCGTCATGGGCGGCGACTTCGTTATCGGACTGATCATCTTCGCGATCCTGATCACGGTGAATTTCGTGGTCATCACGAAGGGAGCGACGCGTATCGCGGAAGTCGGCGCTCGCTTCACGCTCGACGCCATTCCCGGCAAGCAGATGGCGATCGACGCGGATCTGTCGGCGGGTCTTATCGACGACAAGGAAGCCCAGCGCCGGCGCCGCGAGCTCGAAGAGGAGAGCGCCTTCTTCGGTGCCATGGACGGCGCCTCGAAATTCGTGCGGGGCGATGCCATCGCGGCCCTGATCATCACCGCGATCAACATCTTCGGCGGGATCGTGATCGGCGTTACCCACCACGGATTGACGCTGGCGCGCGCGGCCGACGTCTATACCAAGCTCTCGGTCGGCGACGGCCTGGTGTCGCAGATGCCGGCGTTGATCGTGTCGCTGTCCGCCGGCCTGCTGGTCTCCAAGGGTGGCACCAGGGGCTCGGCGGAGCAGGCCGTGCTGCGGCAGCTCGGCGGCTATCCGCGCGCGGTCTCGGCCGCAGCGCTGATGATGTTCGTGCTGGCGCTGATGCCCGGACTGCCGATGGCGCCCTTCATGCTTCTCGGCGCCGTGATGGCCTTTGTCGGCTACACCCTGCCGAAGCGGCAGGCGGCGCTCAAGCAGAAAGAGGAGGCCGGCAAGGCGGCGGAGCGCGCACAGAGCGAAGCCAAGGAATCCGTCAAGGAATCGCTCAAGACCGCCGAGATCGAGCTGTCGCTCGGCGGACACCTCTCGGTCCACCTGCTCGGCTCGCGCACCGAGCTCGCGCACCGCGTCGCCAAGATCCGGAAGAAGTTCGCCAAGCAATATGGCTTCGTAGTCCCGGAGATCAAGCTCTCCGACAATCTGTCGATCGATCCGAAGGGATACCAGATCCGGATCCACGATACCCGCGTTGCCCATGGCGAGCTCCGGCTCGGCGAGGTGATGGTGCTGGTCGACAAGGACGGCAAGCCCGATGTCCCGGGCGAGGAGGTGATCGAGCCCGCCTTCGGCATGAAGGCGCTCTGGGTGACCGAAGCCTTCACCGACGAGGTCAAGCGGCAGGGCTGCAAGCCGGTGGACAATCTGTCCGTCCTGCTCACGCATCTGAGCGAGGTGATCCGGGCCAATCTCGCGCAGCTGCTGTCCTACAAGGACATGCGCGGTCTGCTCGACCGGCTCGACCCCGAATACAAGCGCCTGGTCGAGGATCTCTGTCCCTCGCAGATCTCCTATTCGGGGCTCCTGGCGATCCTCAAGATCCTGCTGGCGGAGCGCGTGTCGATCCGCAACCTGCACCTGATCCTGGAGGCCATCGCGGAGATCGCGCCCCATGTGCGACGCTCCGAACAGGTTGCGGAGCATGTGCGTACCCGCCTTGCCCAGCAGATCTGCGGTGATCTCTCGGACAACGGCGTGCTGAACGTGATTCGCCTTGGCAATCGCTGGGATCTCGCGTTTCACAAGAGCCTCAAGCGCGACGCCAAGGGCGACGTGGTCGAATTCGACGCCGATCCCCGGCTGATCGAACAGTTCGCGACCGAGGCCAGCGCGGCCATCCGCAAATTCACCGACGACGGGACCAGCGTCGTGCTTGCCGTAACGCCGGAGGCGCGCCCCTATGTCCGGATGATCCTTGAGCGCGTGTTCCCGACATTGCCGATTCTCTCCCATGTCGAGGTGGCGCGCAGCGCCGAGATCAGGCCGCTGGGAGCGATCTCGTGATCAATGGCCTCGCCGACAGCGTGCTGGTGACGTTCATCGTGTTCTGCCGCATCGGCGCCTGCCTGATGCTGGTGCCCGGCTATTCGAGCGTCAACGTCCCGGCGCAGGTTCGGCTGTTCGTCGCATTGGTGACCACCTTTGCACTGGCGCCGATCCTCATTGCCATCCTCAAGCCTCTCACGGACAACGCGGCGCCCCTGACGCTCGCGCTCCTGATCTGCTCCGAGCTCGTGGTCGGCAGCGTCATCGGGCTCGGCGGACGCGTGTTCTTCCTTGCGCTGCAGACCATGGCGACCGTGATGGCCAGCGCGATCGGGCTCAGCAACATCCCGGGCACGCCGGTGGGCGACACCGACCCGGCGCCGGCCCTCGTGCCGCTGATCATGGCCGCCGTCACCACCCTGTTCTTCATGACTGATCAGCACTGGCAGGTTCTGCGCGGGCTGATGAATTCCTATGACGTCTGGCAGCCCGGCAACAGGCTGGGCGGCAGCATGGCGCTCGACCAACTGGTCGGCCGCCTCTCCGAGGCTTTCGTCCTGACGCTGCGGATCACCAGTCCCTTCATCGTCTATTCCGTGATTGTGAATCTCGCAGTCGGCCTGATCAACAAGCTGACACCGGCCATTCCGGTCTATTTCATCTCGGTGCCGTTCGTGTTGTTCGGCGGCTTCCTGCTGCTCTACCTCACGAGCGACGAACTCCTGACGCAATTCATGCTTGGCGTCTCGTCCTGGCTGGCGGAGTGATCGGCATGAGGCGCGCCGACAAGCTGGAACGGTTGGTCTCGCTCGCAAGACTCCAGCTGCGGCTGTCCGAATGGCAGTTCGCGCATCTGCAGCAGAAGGACGCGAGCCTGCAGGACGAGCAGGCCTGGCTGGTCGGTGCCCTGAACAGGGGAGAGTCCCCTCTAGGATCGTCGAGCGAAACGCTCGCGCGGCGTTTGGCGAGGACGAGTATGGATGCGCGAGAGGTACAGGCGCAGGCATCGCAGCAACTGGATCACGTCCGTGCCGGGAACCGTCGCGTCAAGCAGCTCCAAGAGGTCGCAAAGGTGGCGCTCGCGGAGAAGCTTCGCGAGGCGGAGAAACGGTCGCTCGAGGAACTGAACGCAACGAATCCCGCCGAACGCGATCCAGCGCGACGGCCATCCGGTGGAAACAGGACATGATCGTGACGGCGACTCCGGATCTCGTTCTCGATGTGTTGGAAGCGGCCGATCCGCTCGCGCAACGGGCCGCCGCGGCCAGGCTCGAATCGCTGAGATCGTCGGCCGCCGACTTCGCCGCCGCAATGGACGCGACGGCTGGAAAGACCGTGAAGGCAGCCGCCGACCAGGCCGCAGCCGTACCGGCGGAATTGCAATCTGGGCTCGTGAATGGAGCGCCGGTCCAGGTGATCAAGAAGCCGGGGGCGGATGATGTCTATCGCAAGTTCGAGGCCTTCATCCTGCAGAGTTTCGTGGAGACCATGCTGCCCAAAGAGTCCGAAGAGCTCTTCGGGAAGGGAACCGCGGGCAGCGTCTGGAAGTCGATGCTGGCCGAGCAACTCGGCAGCCAGCTCGCCAAGGGCAAGGGGATCGGCATTGCGAGGCAACTCGCCGCCGCGCATCCGGCACAGCTTGAGGCTCCTCATGCGCGCGCGATGATCGGTTCGGGAACGGGTGACGAAGGTTGAGGGGTAGATTGCAATGCAGATGGATGATGGTGCGGACGCTCCGGCGGTGGAGCAGCCGGCCACTGACGGCGGGTGGGCAGTGGAAACGGGCATGAGCGCGGCGATGCTCCCCGTGCATCTCCCGGACGTCGGCGCTGAAGCCGGGTCGGACGGTGCCGAAGCGGTGAGAACGGACGAGATCGCCGGCCTCCTCGCGGCGATCAGGCGGCTCGAGAGCATCGTCGAGGAGGAGACGGCTGCGCTTGCGACCGGCAAGAAGATCGATTTCGACGATTTCAGCGCACGCAAGAGCCGGAGCATGCTGGAGTTCGTTCGCCTGATGCGCACGCGGATGCATCTTGGGGGCGAGACCGTCGTTACGGACGAGATTCAGCGGCTCCGCGAGAAGCTGGAGCGCAACCGTTCCATTCTCGAGATGCATTATGACGCGGTGCGCGAGGTGGCGTCCGTGATCGTCAGGGCCATCAGGGAAGCCGAGTCGGACGGAACATATAGCGGCCGCGCCGCCGGGGAAGGAAAGTGATCAGGCTGGTGTTGGCCGGGCTCTGGGTCTGCATCCTCACTGCAGGCACGAGCTATGCCGTGGCCTATTGGAAGGAAAACGGCAGCCTGCTGCCGGCCAAGGACGAATATCTCGAAGGGCTGCAATACCAGAAGACGCGGGCGTTGAGCGTCCCCATGGTGGAGGGAGGCAGCGTGCAAGGCTACATCGTCGCACGCTTCGTCTATACCGTCGAGGCGCGGACCATGCATCAGCTCTCCGTTCCGCCGGAGCCGTTCGTCGTCGATGAGGCCTTCCGGCGGATTTATGCGGACGATCGTCTCGACTTCAGAAAGCTCGCTCGCTACGACCTGTCGATCCTCACAACGGCCATCAAACAGCGCGTCAACGAGCGGATGCAGGCGGACGTCATCCAGGACGTCCTGGTGGAGGATTTCAACTACGTCTCCAGGGACGAGTTCCAGCCGAAACCATAGGGCCGCTGGACGAACAGGCGGTCCAGTCCGATAGCTTTACCCAAATGCAATGGCCTCTGCGAAGGATTCCTCGCAGAGGCCATTGTCGGTTGTTGCGGGCGATTTGCCGATCTCAGTTGCCGGCCGGGTAGGCTGCCGTCGTCGCGTGCGCCCGGTTGAGCAGGATACCGACATCGTCGAATTCCTGCATCGGCTCGTCGATGGCTTCGCCGGCGGGGATGTTGAGGCGGTATCCCACGTAGCGACGGGCGACGATGGCGTCGAAGCCGAGCCGGTCGCGCAGCTTCTTGCGCAGCTTGCTGATGTGGCTTTCGATCACGCTCTCGTCGAACGTCGATTCGAAGATCCCGTAGACGGCGTTGAAGATCTGCGTCTTGGTAATCCACTTGCCGTGATTGCCCACCATGTATTCGAGAATGCGCAGTTCGCGGCGGGGCAGGGTGAGGGCGTGGCCGGCAATCTCCGGGTCGCGCCCGTTGAAGAAGACCTGAATCCTGCTCTCGCAGGGCTTCGGCAGGTCGCCCACCCGGCGGCGCGCGATCGCGGCCGTTCGGGCGAGGATCTCGCGAAGGTGGATCGGCACGTGGACGACGTCGTCGACGCCCGATTCGAACAGTTCCAGCGTGTTCTTCAGCATCTTCTGGCTGCTGAGGGCGATGATCGGCGCCGCTGAACGCCGGCGCATCGATCGTGGCAGGCTGGCGCGGGCTTCGCAGTCTCCCAGCAGGAAGGCGTCGACCGCTGCCAGGTCCGAATCGCTCGCGGACTGCAGCCAGTCCCAGAATTCTCCGGAGGAGAAGCCGATCGACGAGACGCCTTCCCGAACGAGCCCTCCGACATAGCTGTCCGTGACGGTCTCGCGATCATCAACGATAATATACATCAGTCTTTCGCCCCTGTTTCGCACGTGTCGCGGCCGGCTGGTTGTTGTGATGGCCCGGCCAGGCAACCATGCTGTTTGACGACATTCCATTCCCGCGAACCGTTGTTTTGGTCTCGGCTTTCGCGGGCAGCCCAACGCATTCAGTGCCTGCATGCGCAGGCCTGTTACTTCGACTCGGTACTGAACGCTTACTGCGTGAGGCGCGGCGGGTGTCTTGCGGACCACCTCGCGCGGCGGATCGAGATGCCGGCCCTGAAGAAGTGTGTCTGGATGTTGTTCGTCCAGACGCTCCGGAACCGTGTCGATCTCCTCGCCAACTGGCGAGAATCACTTGAGTAGGACCGTAACAATTGCCGATTTCCGATCAAGCGCGCGCCATAAACCGCTTGGTACGCGTCTTTGATGCTCTTGATTTGTATCAGGTTGTTTCTTGATATTCGCAAGCGTATCAGTTGATTTAGATGCCAAACCAATCCTGCGCTGGAGCGGTTCTAAAATTCCGCAGGCCCGTAGAATTACAGCCATTTTGCGCAGTGCACGCAGCGAACATGGTGGATGGTTTTCAACTCCCGATTGACTCGTGAAACGTCGATTGATCGTGCGACAATACGACTCACCCCGCGCAATACGACTTCAGCCCGACGAAATCTTGGCGTGTGTGTGTCTTTCGAGTCGCACTCACTCCCGCGCTCAGCGTGAACGGCGGCTTCAAGGTTGAATCGTGATCGCCTGTCGACGGCGGACGCGCACGGTTCGGGCAAGCTTGTGCGCCTAGCATCGTCGTTCGACAGATCGAAGTGGACGGAGCATTCTTGTATGTTGTCCGACGGCAAAACGCGTCTCAACGAAACAGCCGATGCGCCGGCAGCGATGCAGGCTGCTCCACAGGCGCGCCATATCAAGGACAATGCGACACCGGCTGCAGGTCCTGCCGCAGCCGCGACCAGTCCCGCGACAGGCGCAGGCAAGCCCGCCGCTGGTGCAAAGCGCGCGACGGCCGCGGCAAGCGATGAGGCTTTGGCCAAGGAGGCGCTCGAGGGCTTGAAGCGAATCCGCGCCAAGGCACGGCTCGACAAGATGGCGATCCCCAAGCCGGCACCTGCCGTGATCAAGCCCGCTGTCATCGTGGCCAAGCCGCCGCCGCCGCGCCCGACCTGGGTTGTCCCGCTTGCAACACTTGCGGTTGCCTCTGTTCTGGTGGTCTGCGCCTGTACCGGCGTGATCGCCTATCTCACAACGATGCAACCGGGCCAGAGCAACGCGGCGGCCAATGCCGAGATCAGGAACTTGCGCGAGACCGTCGCGCAGCTCCGCAGGCAGATCTCGGGCGTATCCGAGAATCTCGATGGACTTCGCACCGCGGTCGATCTCTCGAGCAAGGCGACCAACGACCGTTTCGGACGCTTCGCCGAGAATCTGGACCGTATCGAGCGGGTCAGTTCGTCCTCGACCGCGAAACTCGATAGGCTGGCTCAGGCGCAAGCTCAGGCTCCGGCTCCGGTTCCTGCCGCCGCGCAGCCGCAACAGCCGCTGCCGATGATGGCCACGGCGACCTCGCCGGAGATCACGGGCTCGGTGTCTCCGACCGAGCGCGCATCGGTGCCACGCAAGGCGGCCAAGGGCTGGTCAGTCCGTCAGGCCTATGAGGGGATCGCGATCCTGCAGGGTCCCAATGGCGTCGTGGAAGCGATGCTGGGACAGCAGGTGCCGGGTCTCGGGCGCATCGAGGATATCAGGAACGAGAACGGGCGCCTCGTGGTCGACTCGAGCGGCGGCGTCATTTATTCGTCACGCAAGGCGACGCCGTGAGCTGCGCAGCCGGCTATCTGCGGTGATGTTCGAAACTGGTGCATAGCAACTCTGTCTCCACCTCCGTGATCGGCGCGCGGAACAGGCGGCAGGTAAACTCCGCTGCCGTCTTGCTGTCGGTGGCGATGCGGTCCTCTCGCAGGAAGATGCAGCGCTTGCAGACGTCGGTATGGTGGCGCTGTTCGGCAGCGTCCGATTGGTCCAGCAAGTGTCGGAGCGTGTCGCGAAATCGGATCTTGCCATCCTCGTCGATCACCGCGATGGTCTCGACCAGAATGTTGACGGGGTCCCGCGCCAGAAACTTCTTGCCCTGCTGCGTGACGCTCAGCATCACCGATCGCTTGTCCTTGGCCGAACGCTTTCGCTCCAGATAACCCAGCCGCTCGAGTTCTGCGATGATGAAGGACGCGGTGCCGCGGGTGGTGCCGACATAGCTCGCGAGCGCCGACGGTGTCCGCGAGAACCTGTTGGCGCGGGAGAGGAAGCGCAGCGCCATCCATTCGCGATCGCGCAGGCCGTGCTTGGTCCCTTCGAACCAGAGGATCCGGGCCAACTGCTCCAGCAGTTCAATTGCTTCACGCGCTAAAATCATCTCACGTCCAAGTCGGATAAAGTTTTAGTCAATCGAGCCTGTCGTTGCGCAATCCGGCTGGGGGAGAACGAATCCGTTGCGCGATTTCTGCGCTGTACGGAAAGACTTACCGCGATGCGAAGACGAGTCTCCGTTCTGGAGCCGGATGTCGAACTAGGCGCCACGCGGAAAGTTCGAGTAAATTGTGTTTCTCGAGTTTTCCGAAAAGTTCTGTCGAATGCCGCGGGATCTGATGCAGAATTCCGATACCAGGCGGACCGCGCGCAACATGATGTGTCAAACCGCGCCTGGCACGCGTGTTTGTTGCCGATCCACCCGCCGAATGGTTCGGAGCCGAGCCATCGTGCGCGAAGCGCAGCCGCTCGAGTTGCCTATGGGGAACTGCCGGGTTGAGTTAATGGATGCTGCGCCGCAAGTCCCGTAGACGGTTAAATCTCGCAGACGATCGAGGGGCACAAAAGGTCAGCTCGCTCGCTGGTGATTTGCCTTCCGTCCGCGAATATCGGCGAATGCTCGCCTCGCAACTCCAGACCTCAGGAAAGGCCGACCAATGGGCACTGACAGCATGATGACCTCCGACGTGGTCGGATTGACGACCATTCCCCCGGTCTCGCGTCGCGCTTTCATGAGCGCGACCGCCGCCGTCGCCGCCGGCTATACGCTCGCGGCCGGGCCGGTCAGGGCCGAGGTGATCACCACGGACAGCAACGGCCTCCAGACCGGCGATGCCCGGATCAAGGTCGGTTCCGAGGAGATGCCGGCCTATTTCGCCCGGCCCGCCGGAAACGCCAAGGCGCCGGTGATCATCGTGGCGATGGAGATCTTCGGCCTGCACGAATACATCAAGGACGTGACGCGGCGGCTGGCCAAGCTCGGCGCATTTGCCGTCGCGCCGGACTACTACTTCCGCAAGGGCGCCGACCTTACCAAGATTGCCGACGTCAAGGATCTGCTTCCGATCGTCAACGCCAAGCCGGATGCCGAGCTGTTGGCCGATCTGGATGCGACGGTGGCGTGGGCGGCCTCGCAGGGTGGTGACGTGGCGAGGCGCGGGATCATCGGCTTCTGCCGCGGCGGGCGCAACGTCTGGGAGTATGCCGCCCACTCAGGTGCGCTCAAGGCCGGTGTCGCGTTCTACGGTCCGCTGGTCGATCCGTCCAATCCGCTGTGGCCGAAGAGTCCGACCCAGCTCGCGCCCGACATGAAGGCCCCCGTGCTTGGTCTCTATGGGGGCGCCGACACCGGCATTCCGGTCGCGCAGGTCGAGCAGTTCAAGGCTGCGCTCGAACAGAACAAGAAGACCGCCGAGTTCAAGATCTATCCGGAGGCGCCGCATGGCTTCCACGCCGACTATCGCGGCAGCTACCGGAAGGATGCCGCGGAAGATGCCTGGAAGCAGGCGCAGGCCTGGTTCAGGAAGTACGGTGTCCTGAGCTGATGCCGTCGTCACGGGAGCGGCCGCAGGGGCCGCTCCTTGCGTCTTGCGGCGCGCTCACTTCACCATCGCGCCGTAGACGATGTCCTGAACCTGCTCGCGATAGTATTTCCGCAATTCGCCGGGCGCGGCGGTTCCCACGACGACGACGAGACGCTCCTTGGGGTCGCAGAAGAACTGCGTCCCGAAGGCGCCGTTCCAGCTGAACTCGCCAGGATTTCCCGGAACCGAGGACAGGCCTTCGCTGGTGCGGACCGCAACCGAGAGGCCAAAGCCGAAGCCGGCACGATGCGGTTCGACGATCGCAACGTTGTTCTTGATTTCCGGACCGAGATGATTGGTCGTCATGTGATGGACGGTCTTCGGCGAGAGGATGCGCTGGCCGTCGAGTTGGCCGCCGTTCAGCAACATCTGTCCAAAGCGGAGATAGTCGCCGACGGTTGCGAACGAACAGGCGCCGCCACAGTCGAATTTGGTCGGCGTATCCAGCAGCCTGATCGATTGAGGCTTGCCCGTGAGCGGGTCTTTGGCGAACGGGCGGGCGAGGCGAGGGCGTTGTGCCTCCGTCGGGTGGAAGGTCGCGTCCTGCATTCCGAGTGGCTGCCAGACATTCGTCTTGAGGTAGTCGCCGAGCTTCTGCTCGCTGACCTTTTCGACCACCGCGCCGAGAACGTCGATCGAGAAACCGTATTCGAAGACGGTCGAGGGCTGATGCGCCAGCGGCAGTTTGGTGATGCGGTCGATGAAGGCCTGCGTGTCTCCTTCGATCGCCGGCGCGATGCCATCGGGATATTGCCGTGCCACTGCGCTCGAGCTGTCGGGCCGGCCGCCATACATCAGACCGGACGTGTGCCGGTAAAGGTCGTGGATGAAGATCGGTGTTGCCTGCGGCACGAGCTGGAGGGAGCCGTCCGCCTCCGTCGTGCCGACCTTCATGCCGGCAAAGCCGGGATAATAGTCCGACAGCTTGGCCTGGAGCGGCAGCCGGCCCTGCTCCATCAGCGTCAGGCCGGCGACCGCCGCCATCGGCTTGGTCATCGAGGCGAGCGCAAAGATCGCGTCCACTTGCATCGGCGTGCCCTTGTCGGGATCGAGCATGCCGTGGGCCTTGTAGTAGACGAGCTTTCCGTCCCGCGCGATCGCGACGACCGCGCCGGGGACGCGCTTGGCCGCGATCTCGCGGGCGAAGAAATCGTCGAGGCGCGCAAGCCCCTGTTTCGAGAAACCGGCCTCGTCGGGGCCTGCTTCGGGCAGCGGCGCGGCGCGCGCGGTTCCGAGCGTGATGATGGCAGCCGCAGCCGCGATCATGGCGATCGTCGTCTTCATTGGATCCTCCCGAGGGGCGAGCTGGTTCTGTGATCGCTCGCGTGGGCGCCTAGATCACGATCCCGCTGCAGCGAAGTCAAGAGTCTCGGTCGGCTATCGTCCCTCGCCGGCGCGCCACAGCGCGTCCAGCCCGTGCCTGTAGGTCGGGTAGGCGAAGCTCATGCCGAGCTCCCGCTTGATCGCAGCGTTCGAGACGCGCGCGCTGCCGGCATAGAAGCTGCGCGCCATCGCCGACATCTCGGCGGTTGCGAAGGCTTCCTCCGGCGGCGGGGCGAGGCGCATCAGCTGCGCGGCATAGGTGATCACGTCCTGCGGTGGCGACGGCTCGTCGTCGCAGACGTTCCAGATGCCGCTGCCGCCATGGTTCACCGCGGCCATGATCGCGCTGGCGATGTCGTCGACGTGGATGCGGTTGAAGACCTGGCCGGGCTTGATGATGCGCCGCGCCGTTCCTGCCCGCAGCGTCAGCAGGGCATTGCGGCCGGGGCCGTAGATGCCGGCGAGGCGGAGGATCGCGACATGGCCGGGCGCGATGTCCGTCCAGGCCTGTTCGGCTGCAACGCGCAGGCGTGCGCGGTCGAGCGAGGATTGCGGCGGGGTGGTCTCGTCGACCAATCCGCCGGCATGATCGCCATAGACCCCGATGGTCGAGAGATAGATGATCCTGCGCGCACGCCCGTCGGCCAGCGCCTCTCCGAAAGCGGTCACGGCCGGATCGCCGGTGCCGCCGGGCGGGATCGAGACCACGAGGACGTCGGCGTCGCGGGCCCGGTCCAGGGTTTCCCGCGCCGGAGGGGCGCCGGCGAAGCGATGCAGCTCGAGGCCGGCGAGATCCTCGCGCTGCGCGGGATCCCGCACCGTGCCGGCGACATGCGTGAAGCTGCCGCCGAACCGGCGCACGAAGTGCTGAGCGCTGTAGCCGAGGCCGAGGATGAAGAGCCGCATGCGTCTGCCGTGCTGCTGGAGGTTCCGGTCGCGCTGGCTGCGCTCATCTCCGCTCATAAGAGATTTTTGGGCCGGGCAAAAGATATTCCGATTTTGCCGGCCGGTGGCGGCGGGTGATGCTCTCCCGAGCACTCAAGGCGCCCGAACGGCGCCGTCGACCGGGGGAGCGTCCTTTGTCCACATCTGCTTCGACACGTGCCGACGCCGCGGAACTGGTTCGGTGTGCCGCCGCGCTGATCTTCGATGTCGACGGCACCCTGGCGGAGACCGAGGAACTGCACCGCCAGGCCTTCAACGAGGCGTTCATCCGGCACGGCCTTGGCTGGGCGTGGGACCGCGCGCTCTACAAGGATCTGCTGCGGGTGACCGGCGGCAAGGAACGCATCCGTGCCTATCATGAACGGCTCGCGGCCGCCCCGCCCTTGCCCGACGCGGACATCGCGGCGCTCCACCGCATCAAGACGGCGCGCTATGCCGAACTGGTCGAGAGCGGATGCTGTCCGCTGCGGCCGGGCGTGGCGGCGCTGCTCGCAGCGGCGAAGGCGCGCGGCCAGCGCCTCGCGATCGCGACCACCACCTCGCACGGCAACATCGATGCATTGCTGTCGCGCGCGCTGGGCAGGGGATGGGCGGCCGATTTCGATGCGATCGTCGCGGGAGACGATGTTCCGCGCAAGAAGCCGGCGCCTGACGTCTATCTCGCGGTGCTCGAGGAACTGCGGCTTGCGCCGCTCGACTGCGTCGCGATCGAGGATTCCGCCAACGGCCTGATCGCGGCCCGTGGTGCGGGCATTCCGGTGCTGATCACGCGGAGCATGTTTTTCCGCGACGAGGACTTTGCCGATGCACGGGCGGTACTGGACGACCTGACGGAACTCGGGCCGTCCGAGCAAACGTGAAAAACAACCCCATGCAAAGTAAATAAGGCAAGCCTGCCCGATTTCCTCAGTGGACCCGGTGACTCGTCCTATCGTCTTCAGCCTGCTCGACAATCTGCGCGATCGGGCTCGACTGGTGGTGCACCAGGCGCCAGCCGTCGCCGACGCGCCGAAAATGGTTGGCGGCGGCCAGAGCGGTGCCGTCGACGATCTCGATGCAGAGCACGCGCGCGCTGTCGC
The DNA here is from genome assembly GCA_964423245.1 of uncultured Bradyrhizobium sp. Lineage (GTDB taxonomy): Bacteria > Pseudomonadota > Alphaproteobacteria > Rhizobiales > Xanthobacteraceae > Bradyrhizobium. The sequence goes on from CAYREH010000013.1 coordinate 26,570, forward strand.
CGTCGACGATGGCCTGCGCTTCCGCGCAAACGATCTGCGGACGCTCGGGGTTTTGCAGGATGTCGCGCCAGCTACCGATCACGGTGGCGCGGCCGATGATCGCCGGCCAGCCGGGATGGATGCACGAAATGCCGTCGTCATCCGCCCACATCTGTTCCATGCCGTCGAAATCGCCCGTCGTGAAGGCGGCGTAGAAGGCCGCATTCGCGGCGATGACCTTGTCCTTTGCCATGCCTTTCGGGTGAGCCAAGGACAGGCAAAAATCAAGCGCGACTTCCGGCGGATTTTGGACGCAGTGCAGCATTCAGAATGCTGCTGCCTGTTTTGTGGTCAGGCTGAAACCAGCGTCTCCACGGCCTGTCGCGCGCCCTTCGTGTAGAGGCGCCCAAGAGCCGAGGTAACGGCTGCACGCAGCCGCGGCTCGGCGCCCAGCGCTCCGAACACCTTGGTGACGCCGAGCAGCGCCGGCGCGAGACGCTCCGCCACGGGCCCGGCCTCGCGCGCCAGTGCCGCGAAGTCGGCGGCGAGCGGATCACGCACGTCGATGGGGCGCCCCTGTTCGTCCTGCGCGGTGACATAACGCATCCAGCCCGCGACAGCGAGCGCATGGGTCTCGATCGGCAGGTTCTTCGCGAGCCGATCCTGCATTGCCCCGAGCAGGCGTTGCGGAAGCTTCTGCGAGCCATCCATCGCGATCTGCCAGGTGCGGTGATGCAGCGCCGGATTGGCGAAGCGCTTCAGCAGCGAGGCGCGATAGCCCGAAAGATCAGTGCCGGAAGGCATGGTCAGCGTCACCGCGGCGTCCTCCATCACCCGCGCGGCGAGCCGCGCGAAATGCGGATCGCGCATGGTGTCGGCGATGGTCTCATAGCCGGCGAGATAGCCGAGATAGGCCAGCGCGGAATGGCTGGCATTGAGCAGCCGCAGCTTCATCAGCTCGAACGGCTTGACGTCGGTGACGAGTTCGACGCCGGCCGCGGCAAGATCGGGCCGGCCGGCCGTGAAGCGGTCCTCGACCACCCATTGCGTGAATGGCTCGGTCATCACAGGCCAGGCGTCGCGCACCCCGAGCGCGGACGCCACCGCATCGCGGTCGGCGTCCGTCGTCTCCGGCACGATGCGGTCGACCATGGTCGAGGGGAACGCGGCGGTATCGGCGATCCATTTGCCGAGATCCTTGGATCGCAGCGCGGCGAACTGGGTGACGATCCGCTGCACGGTATGGCCGTTGGCTGCGAGGTTGTCGCAGCACAGGACGGTGAAGGGCGCGAGGCCCTGCATCCGCCGCCGCGCCAGCGCGGCCACGATGAAGCCGGGCGCGGAGCGCGGCGCCTCGGTATCGTTGAGGTCGTGAACGATGTCGGGGTGCCGATCGTCGAGATCGCCGGTCTGCGGCGTGTGGCAATAGCCCTTTTCGGTGACGGTGAGAGAGACGATGCGGATGGCGGGATCGGCCATCCGTTCCACCAGGGCTGCCGGCTTCTCCCGCGCCACGACGCTGTCGAGCAGGGCGCCGATCACGCGGTGTTCGGTGCCTTCGGCTGCGCGTATCGCCACGGTGTAGAGATGATCCTGCGGGGCGAGCGCGTCGCGCGTCTCCGGACTGCGCAGGCTGGCGCCGACGATGCCCCAGGAGGCTGCGCCGCGCGCAATGCAATCGTCGACGACGACGGCCTGATGTGCGCGATGAAAGGCGCCGAGGCCCAGATGAACGATGCCGGGCGTGACGCGCGACCGGTCATAGGCGGGGCGGCGGATGGCCGGCGGCAGCCGGTCGAGTTGGGCGCGGCCGAGCCGCATGGTCGTCTCTCCCTGTTGCTTTGGCCGCTGCTTGACATGGCCTCTTTCCTCGGTCAATGCTCCGGTCAATTGGTAAGACCAATTTTCCAAAATTGGCGGGTCGCGGGCGTTCGGACGCCCGCAGCACCTTTGCGGGGAGGCCAGCGTGCCGCTGGAAGCTGTGGAGGCGAGACGGCTTTATCGCCAGGTCGCCGATCAATTGCGAAGCCTGATCGACAGCGGCGAGTACGCGGTCGGCAGTCGCTTGCCGACCGAGCGCGAGCTCGCCGAGCAGCTCAAGGTGTCGCGGCCAACGGTGCGCGAGGCCCTGATCGCGCTCGAGGTCGAAGGCCGCGTCCGCATTCGCGTCGGCTCCGGCATCTATGTCATCGAACCCGCGGAAGCCTCCCCTGCGCCGGTGGCCGCCGTCATCGAAGGCCCGTTCGAACTGCTGCGCGCCCGTGAATTCCTCGAAAGCGCGATTGCCGAGCAGGCCGCACGCGTCGCGACCCGTGACGACATCGCCCGGATCGATGCAGCGCTCGTGGCGATGGAGAATGTCGAACATCCCGGCGAAGCCTCGATGACCCATGATCGCGCCTTCCATGTCGCGATCGCCGGCAGCCTCGGTAATGCGGTTCTGGTCCGCGTGGTCGGCGAACTGTTCGACCAGCGCCTCAATCCCTACTTCGCGCAGCTCGCGCATTATTTCGAGAGCCCCGGCACCTGGCGCACCGCGCTCGACGAGCATCGCGCTGTGCGCACCGCCATTGCGGCGCACGATCCGGCTGCGGCGCGCGAGGCGATGCGCGATCACCTGGTGCGCTCGCAGGAGCGGTTCGCGCAGAATTTCGGTCCCGAGGGCGGGGCCGGATCGGCGCCGGCGAAGGGTCGAACCGTACGCGCCGCGGTCAAGCCGGCGAAGACGAAGGCGTCGCCGAAAGCACGAGCCGGCAGCGGCGGTGCGCGGCGGCGATGAGATTGGGCGGCCCGCACCCGTTCCGGGCGCGGGCGAACAAGAAGCAGACTTGAGTTGATGGAGGAAAAGTCGATGTTGAAGACGATGACGATGGTGCTGGCAGCTTCGGTAGCGACGATGGTCGCGACGACCGGTCCGGGCATGGCGCAGACCAAGCTGAAATGGGCCCATGTCTACGAGACCTCTGAGCCGTTCCACACCGCTTCGGTCTGGGCCGCGCAGGAGATCGGCAAGCGTACCAACGGGCGCTACCAGATCGACGTCTTTCCGGCGTCCCAGCTCGGCAAGGAAGCCGACATCAACCAGGGCCTCTCGCTCGGTTCGGTCGACATCATCATTTCCGGTTCGAGCTTCGCGGCGAAGAGCTTCGCGCCGATCGGCGTGACATACTATCCCTACACGTTCCGCGACTCCGATCATCTGCTCGCCTACACCAAGAGCGACATCTTCAAGGAGCTCGCTCAGGGCTATGAGGACAAGAGCGGCCACCACATCGTCGCGGTGACCTATTATGGCGTGCGCCAGACCTCGTCGAACAAGCCGATCAAGAGCTGCGCGGACCTGAAGGGCCTGAAGATGCGGGTGCCCGACGTTCCCGCCTATCTCGCCATGCCGCGCGCCTGCGGCGCCAACACCGCGCCGATCGCCTTCGCCGAGGTCTATCTCGCGCTGCAGAACGGCACCGTCGAGGCCCAGGAAAACCCGCTGACCACCATCGAGGCCAAGAAGTTCTACGAGGTCCAGAAGCACATCGTGCTGACCGGCCACATCGTCGACCATCTCAACACCGTTGTGGCGGGCGCGCTCTGGAAGAAGCTCTCCGACGAGGACAAGAAGATCTTTACCGACGTCGCGCAGGAAGCCGCGGCCAAGGCCACCGGCGAGATCAAGCAGAACGAGGCCAAGCTGGTCGCCTTCTTCAAGGACAAGGGCCTGACCGTGACCGAGGTCGACAAGAACGAATTCCGCGACATCGTGCTGAAGAACGTTCCGTTCGAGACGTTCGGCTATCGCAAGGCCGACTGGGAGAAGATCCAGGCGGTGAAGTGACGACGTAGTCGTCATCCCGGGGCGGTCCGCAGGACCGCATCACGGTGCGCAATTGCGCACCTGAGAATCTCGAGGTTCCGGGTCTGGTGCTGACGCACCATCCCGGAACGACCCGTTCCAGTTTGAGGAGTCCCCCCCATGTCGACCGCCGAAGTCCACCGGCAGATCACCGCGGACGAGATTGCCCATACGTTCGAGGAGGAGGCCGCGCCGAAGGTCGATCTCGGCGTCTATGCCTTCGAGGACTGGGTGGCGCTCGCAATCTTCTGGGTGATGGCGCTAGCCGTCTTCCTGCAGTTCTTCACCCGCTACGTGCTCAACGACAGCTATGCCTGGACCGAAGAGATCGCGACCTACTGCCTGATCGGCGTGGTGTTCATCGGTTCCTCGATGTGCGTGCGGCTGTCGCGGCACATCCAGGTCGATCTCGTCTATCGCTACCTGCCGCATGTCGTGGCGCGGGTGCTGTCCACGGCAATCGACCTGATCCGGATCGCCTTCTTCGGCTACGCCATCAAACTGGTCTGGGTCTACATCCGCATCATCGGCGACGAGCAGATGACCACGATCGCGCTTCCCAAGGACTACGTCTACTACGCCGTGCTGGCAGGTTTCGTGCTGATGTTCGCGCGCTCGGTTCAGGTGGCGGTCCAACATCTGCGACAGGGCTATTCGATCCTCGAACGTCCCGGCGCCTACGACGGTTTCGAAGGATAAGATCATGCTGCTGTTGCTTGGAGGCTTTCTCGTCCTGATGCTGCTCGGCGTGCCCGTGGCGATCGCCATGGCGGTCTCGTCGCTGCTCTACATCCTGGTCAGCGGGGTGACGCCCGACGTCACGCTGGCGCAACGCATGATCGCCGGCGTGGAGAGTTTTCCCTTGCTCGCCGTGCCGTTCTTCATCCTGGCCGGCAATCTCATGAACATCGCCGGCGTCACCGGGCGCATCTACAAGTTCGCCGTCGCGCTGGTGGGGTGGATGCGCGGTGGTCTCGGCCACGTCAACATCATCGGCTCGGTGATCTTCTCCGGCATGTCCGGCACCGCGATCGCGGATGCCGCCGGCCTCGGCACCATCGAGATCAAGGCGATGAAGGACCACGGCTACTCCACCGAATTCTCGGTCGGCGTCACCGCGGCCTCGGCGACGCTCGGGCCGATCATCCCGCCGTCGCTGCCCTTCGTGATCTACGGCATGATGGCGAATGTCTCGATCGGGGCGCTGTTCCTCGGCGGCGTCATTCCCGGCATCGTCATGACCTTGCTCATGATGGCGACGGTCACCTATTTCGCTCACAAGAACAAATGGGGCAGCGACACGCCGTTCTCCTGGCCGCAGCTCGGCTCGGCCGGCCTCGAGATCGCAATCGTACTCGCTTTCCCGATGGCGATCTGGCTGATGGTGATGGCCGGCATGTCGGTCAACATGGCGGTGGTCCTCGGCCTCGGCACGCTGCTGATCATCGACTGGTATTTCGACTTCTCGGCGGTGATGGCGCTGATGGCGCCGGTGATCCTGATCGGCGGCATGACGCTCGGCTGGTTCACGCCGACGGAGGCCGCGGTCGCGGCGGTGATCTGGTCGCTGTTCCTCGGCCTCGTGCGCTACCGCACGATGACGTTCAGAACCGTTGCCAAGGCGACCTTCGACACGATCGAGACCACGGCCTCCGTGCTGTTCATCGTCACCGCCGCCTCGATCTTCGCCTGGCTGCTGACGGTGTCGCAGGCGGCGCAACTGCTGTCGGACTGGATGCTCGGCATCACCCAGAACAAATGGGTGTTCCTGGCGCTCGCCAACGTGCTGATCCTGTTCGTCGGCTGCTTCATCGACACCACGGCGGCGATCACCATTCTGGTGCCGATCCTGCTGCCGATCGTGCTCAAGCTCGGCATCGATCCGATCCATTTCGGCCTGATCATGACGCTGAACCTGATGATCGGCCTGTTGCACCCGCCGCTCGGCATGGTGCTGTTCGTGCTTGCCCGCGTCGCCAAGCTCTCGGTCGAGCGCACGACGGTGGCGATCCTGCCCTGGCTGGTGCCGCTGATGCTCGCGCTGATCGCGATCACCTACATTCCCGAACTCACCCTCTGGCTGCCGAAATATATGGGACTTTCCAAATGACCTCGACCGCTCTCGCCGCAACCCTGTTCGGCCCCGAAGATCTGCGCATGATCGAGCATCCGCTCGACAAGCTGGCGTCCGGCATGGTGCGCATCCGCTTCGGTGCCGGCGGCATCTGCGGCTCGGACATGCACTACTTTCGTCACGCCCGCACCGGCGACTTCGTGGTGAAGTCGCCGCTGGTGCTCGGCCATGAGATCTCGGGCGAGGTCGTGGAGATCGCGGGCTCCGCCGCCAATCTGAAGGTCGGCGACCGCGTCGCCGTCAATCCGTCGCGCTGGTGCGGCCATTGCGTCGCCTGCCGCGAGGGCCGGCCGAACCTGTGCGAGAACATCTACTTCATGGGCTCGGCTTCGAAGACGCCGCACATGCAGGGCGGCTTCGCCAATTATTTCGACGCCGTCCCCGCGCAATGCGTGAAGATCCCGGACCACGTCTCGTACCAGGCGGCAGCGCTGGCCGAGCCGCTCGCGGTCTGCCTCCACGCGGTCGCGCGCGCCGGTCATATCGAGGGCAAGCGCGGCATCATCTTTGGCGCCGGCCCGATCGGCCTCCTGACCATGCTCGCCGCGCACCGCGCCGGCATGGCCGACATCACGGTCGCCGACATCGCGCCGGCGCCGCTGGCTTTCGCGAGCCGGCTCGGCGCCTCGCATGTCGAGAACGTATCGGCGGGCGAGGAAGGGCTGAAGGCCCAGGCCGCCGCGCGCTTCTACGACGTCGCCTTCGAGGTCTCCGGCACGGCGGCGGGGCTCGCCAGCGCGATCGACATCGTCAGGCGCGGCGGTGTCGTGGTGCAGATCGGCAATCTGCCGGGCGGCCAGATCCCGACACCGTCAAACGCCGTGATGGCCAAGGAGATCGACCTGCGCGGCTCGTTCCGGTTCGGCCTGGAGTTCATGACCGCGGTGGAACTGATCTCGGCCGGCAGCGTCGACGTGCTGTCGCTCGTCACCGCGGAACGGCCGCTGTCGACCGCGCCGGACGCGCTGCGGCTGGCGCTCGACCGCTCGCAGAGCGTCAAGGTCGTGCTGACCGCGAACTGACCGGAGGGTGCACATGATGCTGGAGGGATGGCGCTGGTACGGGCCCGACGATCCGGTCTCGCTCGATGACGTCAGGCAGGCCGGGGCGACCGACATCGTCTCGGCGCTGCATCAGGTGCCGATCGGCGAGGCCTGGACACGCAAGGCGGTCGAGGAGCGCAAGAACTTCATCGAGAACGGCCAGCCCGGCCGTTCGCAGCTGACCTGGTCGGTGGTTGAATCGATTCCGATTCCGGATGACGTCAAGCGGCTCGGGGGCAGGGCGACGAAGTCGATCGAGGCCTGGATCGCCAGCCTGGAGGCGGTGGCGGCCAGCGGCATCAAGATCATCTGCTACAATTTCATGCCGGTCGTGGACTGGTGCCGCACCGACCTGGAGTGGGAACTGCCGAACGGTGCCCGCGCGATGCGCTTCGACCAGGATCGATTCGCCGCGTTCGAACTGCATATCCTGAAGCGGCCGGCGGCGGCGCAGGAGTATTCGGCGGAGCAGCAGGCGCGCGCCAGGAAGCTGTTCGAGGCGATGAGCCAGGCCGATATCGACTATCTCGTGATGGTCATCGCCAGCGCGCTGCCCGGCTCGACCACCGAGCCGATGACCATCCCGCAATTTCGCGACCGGCTGGAGACCTATCGCGACATCACGCCGAAGATCCTGCGGCAGCATCTCGCCGAGTTCCTCGGGCAGGTGACGCCGGTCGCCGAGCAACTGGGCGTGTCGCTGACGCTGCACCCGGACGATCCGCCGCGTCCGCTGTTCGGGCTGCCGCGGATCGCTTCGTCGGCGGACGATTATCAGGCGCTGTTCGACGCCGTGCCGTCCAGGGCCAACGGCATCTGCCTGTGCACGGGATCGCTGGGCGTGCGCGCGGAGAACAACCTGCCCGAGATGGCCGAGCGCTTCGGTCCGCGCATCGCCTTCGCGCATCTGCGCGCCACCAAGCGCGAGGCCGACGGCTTGTCGTTCTACGAGTCCGATCATCTCGACGGCGATGTCGACATGATCGCGGTGCTGAAGGCGCTGCTCAAGGAGAACGCGCGGCGTTCGCCCGACCAGCGGATCGTGTTCCGACCCGATCATGGCCACTGCATGCTGGATGATCTCGCCGCCACCAAGCGCACCAATCCCGGCTATACCGCGATCGGCCGGCTGCGCGGTCTCGCCGAGCTGCGCGGTGCGATCCGCGCGATCGGGCACCGGTAGGCAGGCGACGCGCTCTCGACATCGTCGTTGCGAGCGCGGCGAAGCAATCCAGAGTCTTTCCGCGGAGGGATTCTGGATTGATCGCTGCGCTCGCAATGACGGGGAGGGCTCAGCGTTCGCGTGGCCCAGCGCAACATCCGTAGCCCGGATGAGCGTAGCGAGATCCGGGACGGCTGGTCCCGCATGTCGCTTCGCTCATGCGGGCTACTGCGCTGGCTTGGCCGCCAGCCACGCCAGGATCATCTCCACGATCTGCGCCCGGTTCTTCGCCAGCACGGCGGGCTCGCTGAGGTCGCGGTCGAGCAGGGCGCCGAAGGTGGGGCGGTTGGCGACGCGGAAGAAGCAGTAGGAAGAAATCGCAAGGTGCAGATCGATGGCGTCGACATCGTCGCGGAAGACGCCTTCGCGGCGACCGCGCGCGAGGATGCCGTCGAGGGTCGCGATCACGCCGGCGTTGAGCTGGCGCAGCTGGACGTTCTGCTTCACGTGTTTTCCGTGGTGGATGTTCTCGATGCTGACGAGGCGGATGAAGTTCGGATTGCGCTCGTCGTGGTCGAAGTTCGCCTCGATCAGCCGCCGCAGGCCCTCGCGGGCGCCGCAGCTTGCGATGTCGAGCTGGTCCTCCAGGGCGCGGATGCTGCGATAGGCCTCTTCCAGCACCGCCAGGTAGAGCTGCTCCTTGCCGCCGAAGTAATAGTAGATCATGCGCTTGGAGGTGCGCGTCCGGGCCGCGATCGCGTCGACGCGGGCGCCGGAATAGCCTTCCGAGGCGAATTCGGCCATCGCCACTTCGAGGATGTCGCGTCGGGTGCGTTCGGGGTCGTTGGTGCGCTTGGCTCGGCGAGGCATGCGCATGAGCATCACTGTTTCCGGGCCCAGTGGCAAGCCACCACGACCCGTCAATGCGGACGGGCGCGCCGGCCTGGCGCGGAGGCATGACCTCAGCGTAATCCGGTGCGGCGGTTTCGGCCTTGCACCGCGTTTCCGACTGTCCTACGCCAGCCCCGAGCAAGAGCTGCGCGAAGCGGGCACGATGCTTCGCCAAAGGCCGACAGGAGTCCTCATGACCATTCGCAACACCCGCACCGGGGGCCAGATCCTGATCGATCAGCTGGTCGCGCAGGGCGTCGAGCGCGTCACCTGCGTGCCGGGCGAGAGCTATCTGGCGGCGCTCGACGCGCTGCATGACAGCCCGATCGACGTCATGATCTGCCGCGCCGAGGGGGGCGCTGCGATGATGGCCGAGGCCTATGGCAAGCTGACGGGACGCCCGGGCGTCTGCTTCGTCACCCGCGGTCCGGGCGCGACCAATGCCAGCCACGGCGTCCACATCGCCATGCAGGATTCGACGCCGATGATCCTGTTCGTCGGACAGGTCGATACCGGGATGCGCGAGCGCGAGGCGTTCCAGGAGCTCGACTACAAGGCGGTGTTCGGCAGCATGGCGAAATGGGCCGTCGAGATCGACCGCGCCGATCGCATTCCGGAGCTGGTCGCCCGCGCCTTCCGCGTCGCCATGCAGGGCCGTCCCGGCCCGGTGGTGATCGCGCTGCCGGAGAACATGCTGACCGAGACCGCCGCGGTCGCCGATGCCATGCGCGTGGAGCCGGCGGTGAGCTGGCCGGCGCCGGATGACGTCGCGCGCGTCGGGGCCATGCTCGCGAGCGCCAGGGCGCCGCTCGTCATCCTCGGCGGCTCGCGCTGGACCGAGGAGGCGACCAGGAGCATCGCGCGCTTCGCCGAGCGCTTCGACCTGCCGGTCGCGACCTCGTTCCGCCGGGCCGCGCTGATCGATGCCGACCATTCGCATTACGCCGGCGATCTCGGCATCGGTCCGAGCCCGGGCCTGAAGGCGCGGATCGATGCGGCCGACGTCATTCTCCTCATCGGCGGCCGCATGTCGGAGATGCCGTCCTCGTCCTACACGCTGCTGGATATTCCCAACCCGCGGCAGAAGCTGATCCATGTGCATCCGGGCTCGGAGGAACTCGGCCGCGTCTACCAGCCGGAGCTGGCGATCCAGGCGACGCCCGCGGCCTTTGCGGCCGCCGTCGACGCGCTGAAGCCCGCCGGGGCCGTTGCCTGGAAGGGCGAGGCGGCCAAGGCCCATGCCGATTATCTCGCCTGGACCGAAAAGGCGCGCGAGCTGCCGGGCGCGTTCCAATATGGCCAGGTCATGACCTGGCTGCGCGACCGGCTGCCGAAGGACGCCATCGTCTGCAACGGCGCCGGCAATTATGCCGGCTGGATCCATCGCCATCACCGCTTCCACAGCTTTGCCGCGCAGCTCGCGCCGACCTCGGGCTCGATGGGCTATGGCGTGCCGGCGGGCGTGCTCGCCAAGCGGCAATATCCGGACCGTGTCGTCGTCGCCTTCGCCGGCGACGGCTGCTTCCTGATGAACGGCCAGGAGTTCGCCACGGCCGTGCAGTACGATGCGCCGCTGGTCGTCATCGTCGTCGACAATGCGCAATATGGCACCATCCGGATGCACCAGGAGCGCGATTATCCCGGCCGCGTCGTCGGCACCCAGCTCAAGAACCCGGACTTCGCGATGTATGCCAGGGCGTTCGGCGGTCATGGCGAGCGCGTGGAGCGCACCGAGGAATTCGCGCCGGCCTTCGAGCGCGCGCTGGCGTCGGGCAAGCCGGCGATCCTCCATTGCATCATCGATCCGCGCGCGATCTCGGTGGGCAAGGACTTCGTGCCGGCCGTGAAGGTCTAGGGCATGACCGGCAGCCGGCACGTCGCGATCATCGGCGCCGGCGCGGTCGGCGTGATCAGCGCCATCGAGGCGCTGCGCGATGGCCATCGGGTCACGCTGATCGACCCCGGCGATCCCGGCGGCGAGCAGGCGGCGAGCTACGGCAATGCCGGCTGGCTGTCGTCGCATTCGGTGATCCCGCCGGCCGAGCCGGGCATCTGGAAGAAGGTGCCGGGCTATCTGCTGGATCCGCTCGGACCGCTCGCGATCCGCTGGTCCTATCTGCCGAAGGCGCTGCCCTGGCTGATCAAGTACCTGCTGTCGGGCTGGACCGAGGCGCGGGTCGAGACCACGGCCTTTGCGCTGCGCAGCCTCCTGAAGGATGCGCCGCTGCTGCATCGCAAGCTCGCGGAAGAGGCCGGTGTGCCGGAACTGATCGAGCGCAACGGGGTGATGCACGTGTTCCCCGCACGCGGCAATTTCGACAATGATCTCGGCTGGCGGCTGCGCAGGAAGGTTGGCGTGGAATGGCTGGAGCTCGACGCCAACGAGATGCGGCAGCGCGAGCCCGAGCTCGATCCGCGCTACACGTTCGGCGTCGTGGTCGAGGAGGCCGGCCGGTGCCGCGATCCCGGCGCCTATGTCGCAGCGCTCGCCGCGCATGCGCTCGCCAGTGGCGCGACGCTGGTGCATGCGAAGGCGACAGGGTTCAGGCTCGACGGCGACAGGCTCGCGGCCGTCGTCACCGAGACCGGCGAGATTCCTTGCGATGCCGCGGTGGTCGCGGCCGGTGCGCATTCGAAGCGGCTGACCGCCTCGCTCGGCGATTCCCTGCCGCTGGAGACCGAGCGCGGCTATCACGTCATGATCGAGAACCCCGAGTCGGGTCCGCGCAGCTCGATGATGGTGTCGGACGCCAAGATGGTGGTGAACTGGACCGACAAGGGCCTGCGCGCCGCCGGCACGGTCGAGATCGGCGGGCTCGAGGCCGCGCCGAACTGGAAGCGGGCCGAGATCCTGCGCGACCATCTGCTCCGGCTGTTTCCGAAGCTGCCGCGGGATATTCCGCCGTCGCGGATCAGATCGTGGTTCGGTCATCGTCCGAGCATGCCGGACGGGCGGCCGTGCATCGGACCTTCGCGCGTGTCACGCGATATCATCTATGCGTTCGGCCACGGCCATGTCGGCCTGGTCGGCTCGGCCCGCACCGGCCGTCTCGTCGCCCAGTTGCTCGGCGGCAAGACGCCGGAAATTCCGCTGGCGCCGTTCGCGCCCGATCGTTTCCTGTGAAACCGTCACTGGAGGGAAAGCCATGAAACTGTCCGGCAAGGTCGCCGCCATCACCGGCGCGGCACGCGGTATCGGCAAGGCCTGCGCCAAACGCCTGCTCGACGACGGCGTCAAGGTCGTCATCTCCGATGTCGATGCCGAGGGCCTCGCCGTCACGGCGGCGGAACTGGGGCGGCCGGAGGCCTTGCGCACGATCGTCGGCAATGTTGCCAGACGCGCCGACGTCGATGCCATGGTCGCTGCGGCCGTGAAGGAGTTCGGCCGGCTCGACATCATGGTCAACAATGCCGGAATCGCCCGCAACCAGGACATCCTCGACATCAGCGAGCAGGATTTCGACGATGTCATCGCCATCAATCTGAAGGGCGCCTTCTTCGGTGTTCAGGCGGCGGCGAATCAGATGATCGCGCAGGGCGGCGGCGGGGTCATCATCAACATGTCCTCGGTCAATGCGCTGCTGGCGATTCCGACGCTGGCGACCTATGCGATCTCCAAGGGCGGCATGAAGCAGCTGACGTCGGTGGCCGCCGTCGCGCTGGCGCCGCACAACATCCGCGTCGTCGCGGTCGGGCCGGGCACGATCCTGACCGACATGGTGGCCTCGGCGATCTACACGTCCGAGGATGCGCGCAAGACGGTGCTGTCGCGCACGCCCGCGGGGCGCGGCGGCGAGCCGAGCGAGGTCGCCTCCGTCGTCGCGTTCCTCGCCAGCGACGATGCCTCCTACATCACCGGGCAGACCATCTATCCCGATGGCGGCCGGCTGATCCTGAACTACACGGTGCCGGTGAAGGACAAGTAGGGGCGCCATGCTCGCTGTCATCGCCCGGCTTGACCGGGCGATCCAGTACGCCGGGGCGGTCGTGATGAAGTCGATAGGTCGGGCGTGCTGGATGCCCCGCCTCCGCGGGGCATGACAGCGGCGTTTGCAGGGGTGTGGAGCTTCACTCCGCCGCTGCCGTCATCCCGTGACCGAGCCGCTTCGAGATCGCGCCGGCGCAGTCGCGCAAGGCATGGGCGATCGGGCTGTCCCAGCGCGCGTCGAAGGTGCCTTCCGGGCCCATCGCGGTGATCACCAGCGCGACATGGCCGGAATGGTCGAATACCGGGGCGGCGAAGGCGTTGACGCCGGGCAGGGGATCGCCGAGCGCGCGGGCAAGGCCGTGCTTGCGGACCTCGGCCAGCATCTCCGCGAGCTTGGCGCCCTTCACGGCGCGCTTCGGATTGTAGCCGACGCCCTGGCGGTCGAGGCCGCTGTCGAGCGCGGCGCTGATGGTCTTCTCCGGCAGGAACGCGGCGAAAGCCCGGCCCGTCGCGGTCTCCAGCAGCGCCATCACCGAGCCGGCGCGCATCACGATATGGACCGGCTGGCCGGGCTCCTCGAGCTGGACCACGGTCGGGCCATGCGTGCCCCAGACCGCAAGCGAGACGGCGTGGCCGATCTGGCTGGCGAGGTCCGCGATCTTCGGCCGCGCGATGCGCACGCCGGAGAGCCGGCGCAGGCTGATCAGGCCGAGCTCGAGGGCGAGCGCGCCGATCTCGTAGCGGCCGGTGGTCTCGTCCTGCTCGATCAGCCCGATGCGCGAGAAACTGGCGAGATAGGGATGGGCCTTGGCCGGCGTCATGCCGGCCTCGCGCGCGAGATCGCGCAGCATCATCGGCTCGCCGCTCCGGGCGAGCGCACGCAGGAGCTCGCCGCCGACCTCGATCGACTGGATGCCGCGGCTCTCTCTCTTCATGCGCCTCCGATGCGCCTCGGTTACGCCGCGTCGCGCCTTTTGGCGTTGTCGGCGAGATGACGGCCGGCAATGTAGCCGAAGGTCAGCGCCGGCCCAAGCGTGATGCCGGCGCCGGGATAATTGCCGCCCATGATGCTCGCCATGTCGTTGCCGGCGGCATAGAGCCCGGGGATGACCCGGCCCTCGGCGTCGAGCGCCCGCGCATGCTCGTCGGTGACGATGCCGGCATAGGTGCCGAGATCGCCGATCACCAGCTTGATGGCGTAATATGGCCCGTTCTCGATCGGCGCGATGCAGGGGTTGGGGCCGTGCAGGGCATCGCCCTGGTAGCGGTTATAGGCCTTGGAGCCCTTGCCGAAGGCGGGGTCGTGGCCTTGCGGGGCGGTCGCATTGAACTGCTTCACGGTCTCGACGAAAGCGCCGGCGTCGATGCCGGCCTTCGCCGCCAGCGCCTCCAGCGTCTCGCCGCGCATGAGGTAGCCGGTCTCGAGGTGGTGGCCGAGCGGCATCGGGAAGGGCGGCACGCAGCCGAGGCCGTATTTGCGCAGCGTCTGGTGATCGCAGACGAGAAAGGCCGCGATCTCCTCGCCGGGCCTGGCCGCCTTGACCATGGCCTGGACGAAATCGTGATAGGAATTGCCCTCGTTCGCAAAGCGCCGGCCGTCGCGCATCACCGCGATCACGCCGGGCTTGGCGCGGTCGATGAAGTGCGGCATCACGCCCTTCGAGCCGTCCTTGCGCGTGGTCAGCGACACCGGCACCCAGGCGGCTGCATTCGGCAGTCGGTCCTCGACGCGCCCGCCGGCGCTCTCCGCCAGACGCAGGCCGTCGCCCGTGTTGCCGGTCGGGCCGGGCGAATGATGCTCAACGCCGGTCGGTGCGTGCGGGAACATCTTCCGGCGCCGCTCGACATCGTGCGGGAAGCCGCCACAGGCGAGCACGACGCCCTGACGGGCACGGACCCGCAGCTCGCGTCCGTCGCGCATCACGATCGCGCCGGTCACCGCGCCATTCTCCATCGTCAGCTCGCGCACCGGGGACGACAGCCACATCGGGATCTTGAGGTCGAGCGCCGATTTCGCGAGACGCCCTGCGAGCGCATTGCCGTTGGTCAGCGTCATGCCGCGGCCGTAGCGCAGCACGTCCATCAGGTGGCGCGACAGGCGCTTGGCGACATAGGCGGCCGAGGTCACCGACTTCGTCACCCGCATGAAATGGATGATCTCCTTGCCGCTGCCCAGCATCATGCCGAAGACGGTGAGTTCGGGCAGAGGCATGCCGAGATGCTTGACGAGATCGCCGAGCTCGCGGCCGTCGAACGGGCGCGTCACCATGGAGCGACCGCCCTGCGCGCCGCCGGGCGCCTCGGCGTGATAGTCCGGGAAGACCAGCGGCATGTCGAAACGCAGCGCCGTCTTGCTGGTGAAGAAATCGACCGCTTCGGGACCTGCGCTCAGGAACGCGTCAACGCGCGCGGCATCGTAATTGTTGCCGGCCTCGTGGCGCAGATAGTTGCGCGCCTGCTCCGGTGTCTCCTCGATGCCATAGGCCTTCGCCAGCGAGGTGCCGGGGATCCAGAGCCAGCCGCCGGAGCGCGCGGTGGTGCCGCCGAACCGCGGCTCCTTCTCGACGATCAGGACGTCCAGACCGCGAGACCGCGCGGTGATCGCGGCGGACATGCCGGAGCAGCCCGACCCGGCCACGAGCACGTCGCACTCGTACACGTCGTTCGCGTTGCGCTCGTTGCCGGTCATGCGGGCCTCACTTCTTCAACAGGGGGCACTTCGATTCGGAGACCGGGCGGAAGGCGTCCTCGCCCTTCACGGTCTTGACGATGTCGAGATAGTCCCACGGTTCCTTCGACTGCTCGGGCGACTTCACCTTGGCGAGATACATGTCGCGGATGACGCGGCCGTCCTCGCGCAGCTTGCCGCCGTGGACGAACTTATCCTCGATCGGCAGCTCGCGCATCTTCGCCATCACCTGGGCCGGGTCGTCGGTGCCGGCGGCCTTGATCGCCTTGAGATAATGCAGCACGGCGCCGTAGACGCCGGTCTGGATCATGGTGGGCATCACATTGGTGCGGGCGTAGAACTTCTTCGACCAGGCGCGCGTCGCCTCGTCCATGTTCCAGTAGGAGGCGGTGGTCATGTAGGTCCCCTGCGCCGCCTTGAGGCCGATCGCATGGACGTCGGTCTCGAACATCAGGAGGCCGACCAGCTTCTGGCCGCCCTGCACCAGGCCGAATTCGCCCGACTGCTTGATGGCGTTGTCGGTATCCTGACCGGCATTGGCAAAGGCGACGACGTCGGATTTCGAGCTCTGCGCCTGCAGCGCGAAGGAGGAGAAGTCGGCGGTGTTGGTCGGGTGCTTGACGCCGCCCAGCACCTTGCCGCCCATCTCGTTGATGAAGCGCGTGGCGTCCTTTTCGAGCTGCTGGCCGAAAGCATAGTCGGCCGTGATGAAGTACCAGGACTTGCCGCCCTCCTTGATGACGGCGGAAGCCGTCACCTTGGACAGCGCATAGGTGTCGTAGGTGAAATGCACCGTGTTCGGGCTGCACAGCTCGTCCGTCAGCGAACTCGCGCCGGGACCGGAGAGCAGGGCAATCTTGTTGCGCTCGCGCACCATGTTGTGCACGGCGATCGCGATGCCGGAATTGGGGATGTCGACGACCGCGTCGACCTTGCTGTTGTCGAACCAGCCGCGCACGATCTGCACGCCGACATCGGTCTTCATCTGGTGGTCGGCGCTGATGATCTCGATCGGCTTGCCGAGCACGGTCGGCCCGAACTCCTCGACGGCCATCTTCGCCGCCTCGACCGATCCGGGACCGGAATTGTCGCGGCCCCAGCTCGACAGGTCGGTCAGCACGCCGATCCGCACCGCGTCGTCGGAGACTTGCGCGGTCGCCGCGGTCGTCATGGCAGCCGAACTCATCGCCGCGAACATGGCGCAGGCGAGAAACCCTCTCATCGTCGTTCCCTCTCTTTTGCGGGCCGTTTGGCGCGGCCGGTTGTTCTGACGGTAAATTAGATATTGGCGAATGAGTTTGTCAATGGCGAATTAAATTCGAGACGGTTCCGGGACGGCCGGAGAAACGCCGCGGAAAGATGCATACGCTGCATCAACCCCCTTCATTGCGCGCGCAGCGAAGCAATCCAGACTTCCTAAGCGGAAAAAGTCTGGATTGCTTCGTCGCAAGAGCTCCTCGCAATGACGGGCGGTAAAGCAGCGCCGCAAAAAATCTCGCGCAGTTATCCTGTGAGAGATAACACCCTCACAGATTGCAACCCTCACTGCGATTGGCCATGATGCTTCCGGAATTCGTGGGGCGGATTTAGCAATGACAGCAACAACCAGGATCTCCGCGACGGCGGAGCGATCGACGACGGCGCATGTGGTGTGGGCGAGCGCGCTCGGCACCGCGATCGAGTGGTACGACTTCCTGATCTACGGCACGGCCGCCGCGCTGGTGTTCAACAAGCTTTTCTTCCCGAGCTTCGATCCATTCGTCGGCACACTCGCGGCGTTCTCGACCTATGCCGTCGGCTTCGTGGCGCGGCCGATCGGCGGCGCCATCATCGGTCATTACGGCGACCGGCTGGGCCGCAAGACCATGCTGGTCGCGACCATGATCGCGATGGGGCTCGGCACGTTCCTGATCGGCTGCCTGCCGACCTACAGCCAGATCGGCGTCTGGGCGCCGATCTTCCTCGTCATGCTCCGCTTCGTCCAGGGCATCGGTCTCGGCGGCGAGTGGAGCGGGGCGGTGGTCATGGTGGTCGAGCACGCCGGCAACCGTCGCGGTCTCTATGGCAGCCTGGTGCAGATCGGCTTCCCCGTCGGCGTCGCCGCCTCCACCGGTATCTTCGGCCTGATGACTCAGCTGCCCGAGGCGGACTTTCTGAGCTGGGGCTGGCGCGTACCGTTCCTCATCAGCATCCTCCTGGTCGGCGTCGGCTTCCTGGTGCGGCTCAAGCTGGCAGAGACGCCACACTTCAAGGAGGTCGTCGAGCGCAAGGAGGTGCTGGCCCAACCGGTGTGGGAGGTGTTGCGCCGCGACTGGCGCAGCTTCCTGATTGCGATCGGCATCACCGTGTCGGAGGTGGGGCTCGCCTACCTGCTCACCGTGTTCACCGTGGTCTACGCTACGAGCAAGCTCGGCATGCCACGCCAGACGATCTTGAATGCGGTGGTCTATGCCGCGATCGTCGAGTTCGCGACGCTGCCGCTGGCCGGCTGGCTCTCAGACATTTTCGGCCGCAGGGCGCTGTATCTCGCAGGCGGCGTGTTCTCGGTGGCGCTGGCGTTTCCGCTGTTCTGGTTCCTCGACACCAGGGATCCGCTGCTGATCACTTTCGCACTCGTCGTCACGATGACACTGACGCATGCGCTTCTGTTCGGGCCGAAAGCGGCCTTCATGCCCGAGCTGTTTCGTACAAAGGTGCGCTACAGCGGTGCCTCGCTCGGGGCCAATGTCGCGGCCGCGCTCAGCGGCGGCTTCTCGCCGCTGATCGCAACCGCGCTGCTGGCCTGGGCCGGCGCCTCCTGGGCCGTGTCGGTCTACATCATCGCGCTCTCCATCATTTCCATCGGCGCCACGCTGCTGGCTCCGGAAACGGCGCGGGAGCGACTGAGGTCCTGAGTTCGGGCGGCGGCGCGCCACTTCGTCGCAAGCGCGCCGCGCCCAAGCTTGCAGCAACCGACATCGCAATCCTGATCATTGCTGGCGCACGAACGGGCGCGGGCGGTCCGGCGTGCGTGCTTGTATGCAGGTTCTGTCGCCTTCTTATGCGCGCTGCCGAAAGCAAAAGCAGCAGCCCGAGCCATTAGCCGCGTTTATGCGGCGAATTTTTACTTCCAATTTTACTTCGCGAAATCCCGCTCCTAGCCTCACACGCAACTGATCACATCCGCAGCCGATCAATGGCGATCGGTGCGAGCTCATCGTAACCAACGAGGGTTGCCATGTCTGACGGGGCTAAGGGGACGTTCACTTCCGGGTCCGAGGTGAAATCGGCGAAAAAGCTGAGCCGGCGCACGCTGTTGAAGGGGGCCGCAGCCGTCGCGGGTGCGGCGGCGGGATCGGACGCGATCCGCGGCTTCCCGACCATCTGGGCGCAGGAGATCAAGGACATCGAGCTGCGCCATGTCGGCGTCTCCTATTCGGTGGTGAAGGCGATCGGCGACCAGGCCGCCAAGGATCTCGGCTTCAAGGTGACGATGCAGAACCTCGACACCTCCGCCGCCATCAACCGCTTCATAAGTCAGCCTAATACGGTCGACATCGCCGATCTCGAGGGCTGGCAGGCCAAGCTGGCCGCCAAGCGCTCCGTCATCCAGGGCATCGAGGTCAAGAAGATCAAGGAGTTCGACAACATCCTGCCGATCTTCACCAAGGGCGAGATCGACGGCCACAAGATCCCGCGCCAGGGCATTTCGCCCTATGAGGCCATGTACATCTCCAAGCCCGACTCGACCGATCTCCATGACGGCGTCACCGAATGGGCGACGTTCCTGCCGCAGGTCTACAACGCCGACTCCATCGGCTACCGCCCCGACCTCGTCGGCCACGAGGTGACCGAGTGGAAGGACCTGATCGATCCCAAGTTCAAGGGCAAGGCCGCGATCCTCGACGTGCCCGCGATCGGCATCATGGATGCAGCGCTCTGCTTCGAAAGCGCCGGACTGATCAAGTACGGCAACAAGGGCAACATGACCAAGGAGGAGATCGACTTCACCTGCAACAAGCTGATCGAGCTGAAGAAGGCAGGCCAGTTCCGTGCGACCTGGACCACCTTCGACCAGTCGGTGCAGTTGATGGCGGCGGGCGAGGTGGTGATCCAGTCGATGTGGTCGCCGGCGGTCGCCGCCGTACGAGTCAAGGAGATTCCGTGCGTCTACGCCCCCGTGAACGTCAAGAACGGCAAGGAAGGCTATCGCGGCTGGTGCAACGGCATGGGCCTGATGAAGCATCTGTCCGGCAAGAAGCTGGACGCCGCCTATGAATATCTCAACTGGTATCTGTCGGGCTGGCAGGGCGGCTTCGTCGCGCGCTACGGCTATTACAGCCCGGTGCCGTCGACCGCGAAGAAATTCCTGACCCCGGCCGAATGGGCATTCTGGTACGAGGGCCAGCCGGCGCCGCAGGTGATCAACGATCCCTACGGCGTGCCGATGGAGAAGGCCGGCACCAAGCGCGATGGCGGCTCCTTCCTCGACCGCGTCAAGAATATCTCGTGCTGGAACACGCTGATGGACGAGGCCGCCTACATGAACAAGCGCTGGAACGACTTCAAGGTGGCGTGAAACCTGCTTTCCCTGACCTCACGATGCGTCGGCGCGTCACCGGCGCCGGCGCGAGCCGACCGACTTCGAGGCGTTTGCCATCATGCAGTCCAGTGCAACTCCGTCCCGCTCCAATCTCGCCGGCTGGCTTTACGTCTCGCCGCTGGTGCTGGTGCTGGTGCCGTTCTTCGTGGCGCCGATCCTGGTCGTGCTGGCCGCCAGCTTCTTCGCCACCGATGGTTTCGGCGGCCTGACGCCGGGCTTCACGCCGTCGAACTATGTCGAGGTGCTGCATTCGGCGCTGACGCTGAAACTCTATCTCGCGACGATCAAGTTCACGGTGCTGACCTGGATCTTCACGCTGATCATCGGCTTCTTCGTCGCCTATTTCCTGGTCTTCCACGTCCGCAACCAGCTGCTCGCGATCGGGCTGTTCCTGCTCTGCACGGTGCCGTTCTGGACCTCGAACATCATCCGGATGATCTCCTGGATCCCGCTGCTCGGCAAGGAAGGGTTGATCAACCAGGTGCTGCTCGCCACGGGCGTGATCCGTCAGCCGCTGGAGGTCCTGCTGTTCTCGGACCTCGCGGTCGTCATTGCCTATGTCCATCAGCTCACGATCTTCATGATCGTGCCGATCTTCAATTCCATGGCGCGGATCGACAAGAAGCTGATCGAGGCCGCGATCGATGCCGGCGCAAGCCGCTTCGACATCATGCGCCTGATCGTGGTCCCGATGTCCAAGAGCGGCATCGCGCTCGGCACCATCTTCGTCGTGTCGATCGTGATGGGCGACTTCTTCGTGGTGAAGGTCATGTCGGGCGGCGGCTCGGCCTCGGTGGTCAGCGCCTTCTACGAGGATGTCGGCGTGCTGCAATATCCCACCGCGGCGGCCAGCGCCGTGCTGCTGACCCTGGTGCTGGTGGCCATCATCTCGCTGATCCTGCGCACCGTCGACATCAGGGCGGAGATCACCCGATGAGCGCCGTGACCGCGGACATGCCGGAGACCGTATCGCCCGCAGCGACCAAGGCGATCGCGCCCAGCAAGGGCGGCCGGCCCTGGACCTTCTACGTGCTGGCGGCGCTGTTCACTTTCTACGTCATCGCGCTCTATGGTCCGATGTTCTGCATCTACATCCTGTCGTTCCAGGACATTCGCGGCGGCCTCGTATTCCCGATGAAGGGGCATTCGCTGCACTGGTTCGTCGATCTCTTCACGCAGGCACGGACCGGCGATGTCAAGGGCTCGTTCGACCGATCGATCAAGCTGGCGGCGATCGTGACGGTGATTACCGTCGTCGTCTCGTTCCTCGCCGGGCTCGGATTCCGCAAGCGCTTCCGCGGCGACACGTTCGTCTTCTACATGATGATCGGCAGTCTCGTCGCGCCTGGCCTCGTGCTCGGTCTCGGCACGGGACTTCTGTTTCAAGCCTTGGGGCTGGATGCGAGCTGGTACACGTCCGCGCTCGGCGCGCAGCTGTCCTGGACCCTGCCGTTCGGCGTGCTGGTGATGTTCGCGGTGATGTCGCGCTTCAACCATGTCTGGGAGGAGGCGGCCTATGATCTCGGCGCCAGCCGCTGGCAGACGATCCGGCTCGTGATCATTCCTGTGCTCGCACCGGGTCTCGTCGCAGTCGCGCTGTTCGGCTTCACGCTGTCCTATGATGAGTTCGCGCGCAGCCTGCAGACGGCGGGATCGCTGAACACGCTGCCGCTGGAAATCTGGAGCATGACGCTGAACGTCACTTCGCCCTCGCTCTACGCGCTCGGCACCGTGACGACCATCGTCTCCTTCGTCGTCATCGGTGCCAGCCTCGGCACCATCGTGCTGATCCAGAAGAAGCGCGGCAGCCGCGCCAGGGCATGAACCAGGACTAGGCTTGAACCAGGGTTAAGTTGCGGAATGAAGAGAGATCGCGGCGATATCGAACTGGCGGGCGTCTGCAAGAGTTTCGACGGCGTCACCAATGTGGTCGACGGCGTCAACCTCAAGATCGCGGACGGCGCCTATTGCTGTTTCATCGGCCCGTCCGGCTGCGGCAAGACCACGATCCTGCGGATGATCGCCGGCCACGAGGATCCGACCGCCGGCGAGATCGTGATCGGCGGACAGAACGTCGTCGGCCTCGCTCCCGTGCAGCGGCGCACCGCGATGATGTTCCAGTCCTATGCGCTGTTCCCGCATCTCACCGTGCGCGAGAACATCGCCTTCGCGCTGCGCGTCCGCGGCCAGTCCAAGGCCGACCGCCTGCGCGCCGCGGACGCCATGATCGAGAAGGTGCGCCTGACGCCTTTCGCGGACCGGCTGCCGGCCCAGCTCTCGGGCGGCCAGCAGCAGCGCGTGGCGCTTGCCCGCGCCGCCATCACCGAGCCGCGCGTCCTGCTGCTGGACGAGCCGCTGTCGGCGCTCGACGAGCAGCTCAGGGTGCAGATGCGCCAGGAGCTCCGGCGGATGCAGCAGGAACTCGGCATCACCTTCATCCACGTCACCCATACCCAGCTCGAGGCGATCGCGCTCGCCGATCTCGTGGTGGTGATGGAGCAGGGCAAGATCAAGCAGGCGGGACCCGCGCGCGACGTCTACGCCCATCCGCATGACCGTTACGTCGCCGAGTTCATGGGCGGGCAGAACGTGCTGTCCGGCCGGGTGGAGAAGGTCAATGGCGCGAGCTTCGTGCTCGGGCAGGCGGCTCCTGCGGGCATCGAGGTGCCGCTGCAGGCGCGGTCGTCGATCAGTGTCGGCGACAAGATCGACATCGCGGTGCGCCGCGACGACGTCGCGCTGGTCCGGCCGGGCCGGGACCTGCCGCCGGGCTGCACCACCTCGCTGCCGAGCCGCGTGCTCGCCATCGAATACCAGGGCTACTTCGTCAAGGTCATGCTCGACACCGTGCCGGATGACGAGTTCGTGGCCTATGTCCCCGAGAAGACCTTCTTCGCGGATCCCTTCACCGTCGGTGATGTCGTCATGGCCACATGGGCCACCGGCAGCGCCTTGCCACTCGCCTAAGTCCCGTCGCGCAGGAGTATGACCTTGCAGATATCCTTCACACTCAACGGCCGGCCCACCACCGTCGATGTCGAGCCGGCCACCCTGGTCGCCGACCTCCTGCGCGAGCAGCTCAGTCTCACGGGGACCCACATCGGCTGCGACACCAGCCAGTGCGGCGCCTGCGTGGTGCATCTCGACGGGCTGCCGGTGAAGAGCTGCACCTTGCTGGCGCCGGCGCTCGAGGGCGCCAGCTTGCTCACCATCGAGGGGTTGCAGGGCGAAGCGGGTTCGAACCTCATGCATCCGATGCAGGAGGCGTTTCGCGAGCATCACGGCCTGCAATGTGGCTTCTGTACGCCCGGCATGCTGATGACCGCCATCGCGCTCGCCACCGAGAAGCCCGACCTCACCGAGGCCGACGTCCGTCACGGTCTCGAAGGCAATATCTGCCGCTGCACCGGCTACCAGAACATTGTCATCTCGGTGATGGCCGGTGCCGCCGCCATGCACGCCGGCAAGAACGCCGACAAGAACGCTGGCAAGGGAGAGTGACCATGGGCGATGTGATCGGGATCGGCGCCGCACCGAAGCGCAAGGAAGACCAGCGCTTCCTGACCGGCCGGGGCAATTACGTCTCCGACATCAAGCGGCCGGGCATGGCCGCTGGCGTGTTCGTCCGTTCGCCGCACGGCCATGCCGTGCTGCGCGGCATCGACAAGAGCGCGGCGCTGGCATCACCCGGCGTGGTCGCCGTGCTGACCGGCGAGGACGTCAAGGCCGACGGTCTCGGTTCGCTGCCCTGCGGTTGGGGGATCTCCGATGCCAATGGCGTGCCGATGAAGGAGCCGCCGTTCCCGATGCTGGCGCAGGGCAAGGTCCGCTTCGTCGGCGACATGGTCGCCATCGTCATCGCGGAAACGCCGGAACAGGCCAATGCGGCGGCCGAACTGCTGACGGTCGATTACGAGGTCCTGCCGTCGGTGGTCGGCGTACTCGAAGCCGTCAGGCCCGGCGCGCCGCAATTGTTCGACGACGTGCCGAACAATATCTGCTGCGACTGGGAGCTGGGTGACAAGGCCGCCGTCGAGGCCGCCTTCAAGAAGGCAGCGCATGTCGCCAAGCTCAGCCTCGTCAACAACCGCCTGATCGGCAATCCGATGGAGCCGCGCGCGGCGATCGCCGAATACGAGCCGGGCACCGACCGCTACACGCTATGGACCACGAGCCAGTTCCCGCACGTGGTGCGCTTCCTGATGGGCGCGCTGGTGCTCAACATCCCGCAGCACAAGCTGCGGGTTGTCGCGCCCGATGTCGGCGGCGGCTTCGGCGTCAAGCAGTTCCACTACGGCGAGGAGGCCGTGATCACCTGGGCCGCGAAGCGGGTCAGGCGCGCGGTGAAATGGGTCGCGAGCCGCTCGGAGGGCTACGTCTCCGACCGCCACGGCCGCGACCACGTCACCGAGGCCGAACTGGCGCTGGACGAGACCGGCAAGTTCCTCGCCTTCCGCGTCAACACGCTCGCCAATATGGGTGGCTATCTCTCGACCTTCGGGCCGAACATTCCGACCAACCTCTACGGTCCCTTGCTCGGCGGCGTCTACACGACGCCCGCGATCTACTGCAACGTCAAGGTGGTGTTCACCAACACCGTGCCGGTCGACGCCTATCGCGGCGCAGGGCGTCCCGAGGCGACCTTCGTGCTGGAGCGCATGGTCGATGTCGCGGCCGCCGAGATGGGGATCGATCGCGTCGAGATCCGCCGCCGCAACATGATCCCGAAGGAGGCCTATCCGTACCAGACGCCGGTGCTGGTGCAGTACGATTCCGGCGATCCGATGGGGTGCCTCGACGGCGCGCTGGTTGCGGCCGACGTCAAGAATTTCGGCGTCCGCAAGGCGGCCTCCGCCAGCAAGGGCAAGTTCCGCGGGCTCGGCTACTCGACCTATGTCGAGGCCTGCGGCCTTGCGCCCTCGCGCTTCGCCGGCCGGCTCGGCGCGCGCGGCGGCCTCTACGAGAGCGCCACGGTGCGCGTGCATCCGACCGGCCAGGTGACGGTCATGATCGGCACCCACAATCACGGCCAGGGCCACGAGACGACCTTCGCGCAGATCGTCTCCGACAAGCTCGGCGTGCCCTTCGAGAACGTCGACATCGTGTTCGGCGATACCGATCGTGTGCAGTTCGGCATGGGCACCTACGGCTCGCGCTCGCTGGTGGTCGGCGGCGCCGCGCTATCCAAGGCGACCGACAAGGTGATCG
Organism: uncultured Bradyrhizobium sp.; assembly: GCA_964423245.1. GTDB lineage: Bacteria > Pseudomonadota > Alphaproteobacteria > Rhizobiales > Xanthobacteraceae > Bradyrhizobium. The sequence goes on from CAYREH010000013.1 coordinate 52,033, forward strand.
CCAAGGGCAAGAAGATCGCCGCGCATCTTCTGGAGGCGGCCGAGGTCGACATCCAGTTCGAGGCCGGCAAGTTCGCGGTGGCGGGCACCGACCGCGTCAAGAGCTTCGAGGAGATCGCGGGCGCGGCCTATGTGCCGCACAATTACCCGCTCGAAGTGCTTGAGCCGGGGCTGGAGGAGCAGGCCTATTACGATCCGGTCAACTTCACCTATCCCGGCGGCTGCCACATCGCCGAGGTCGAGATCGATCCGGAGACCGGCACGGTGACGCTGGTGAACTACACCGCGGTCGACGACGTCGGCACCGTCATCAATCCGATGATCGTCGAGGGCCAGCTCCACGGCGGCATCGTGCAGGGCGTCGGCCAGGCGCTGTTCGAGAATGCGGTCTATGACGAAGGCTCCGGCCAATTGCTGTCCGGCTCGCTGATGGACTATTGCATGCCGCGCGCGGACCACATGCCGATGATGAAGGTGGCGACCCATTCCACGCTCTGCACGCACACGCCGATGGGCGTGAAGGGGTGCGGCGAGGTCGGTACCATCGGCTCGCCGGCCGCCGTCATCAACGCGGTGGTCGATGCGCTGTCGCATCTCGGCGTCACCCATGTCGACATGCCGGCGACGCCGAACCGGATCTGGCGGCTGCTTCAGAATGCCTCGCTGCCGGTCGCGGCGGAATAGGGAGGATCGACCCATGAAATCGTTTGCTTATCACCAGCCGGACAAGGTTCCCGACGCGGCGAAGCTGCTCGTTTCGATCGCGGATAGCAAGCCGGTGGCCGGCGGCATGACCTTGATCCCGACCCTCAAGCAGCGGCTGGCCAGCCCGGTCGCGCTGGTCGATCTGTCGAAACTCCCGGGCCTGAAAGGCATCAGCGACGACGGTGCGACCATCACCATCGGCGCGATGACGCCGCACGCGATCGTCGCCGCCTCGAAGGTGGTGCAGTCGCGGATTCCCGGCCTCGCCGCGCTCGCCGCCACGATCGGTGATCCCGCCGTGCGCAGCCGCGGCACGATCGGCGGCTCGGTCGCCAACAACGATCCGGCGGCGGATTATCCGGCCGGCGTGCTCGGTCTCGGCGCCACCATCGTCACCAGCGCGCGCGAGATCGCGGCCGACGAGTTCTTCCTCGGCCTGTTCGAGACCGCGCTCGAACCCGGCGAGATCATCACCGCGATCCGCTTTCCGGTGCCGCTGAAGGCCGGCTATGCCAAGTTCAAGGCGCCGGCCTCGCGCTATGCGCTGGTCGGCGTGTTCGTGGCGAAATTCGCCGATGGCGTCCGCGTCGCGGTGACCGGGGCAGGTCCCGGCGTGTTTCGCGTGCCGCCGATGGAGGCGGCGCTGTCGACGAATTTCGATCCCTCGGCCATCGCCGCAATCAAGATCGATACGGATGGCCTGACCTCCGACATTCACGCCGAAGCCGATTACCGGGCGCATCTCGTCACGGTCATGGCCAAGCGCGCCGTAGACGCGGCGCTCAGCTAAATCTTGGGATCGATGATGACTGATGGTTCCGGCCGAACGGCCTTTCCGCCGGCGCCGACTGGCCTTGGCGCGCTCTCTGCAACCGAGATCATGGCCGGCTACCGCCGCAAGGCGTTCACCCCGCGCGACGTCGTCGACGACACCATTGCGGCCCTTCAGGCGACGAACGAGGCCTGTAATGCCGTGGTGACGCCGATGTACGACCAAGCGCGGGCCGAGGCCGACCGGCTCACCCGGCAGATGCAGGCGGGCGAGCCGACAGGCGCGCTGGCCGGCGTGCCCGTCACCATCAAGGACCTCGTGTTCGTCGCGGGCGTGCCGGCCTATGGCGGCTCGCCGATGAACAGGAGCTTCGTGCCCGAGGCCGATGCCGCCGTGGTGTCGTCGCTGAAGGCGGCCGGTGCGATCATCACCTGCAAGACCACGACCTGCGAGTCCGGTTACAAGCTGACCGCCGACAGCCCGGTCACCGGGATCTCGCGCAATCCGTGGAATGTCGGCCGCACCAGCGGCGGGTCGAGCGGCGGCGCGGCGGCGGGCGTGGCCGCCGGCTGCGGGCCGATCGCGATCGGCACCGACGGCGTCGGCTCGATCCGGGTGCCCTCGTCGTTCTGCGGCGTGTTCGGACTGAAGCCGACCTTTGGCCTGGTGCCGCGCTCGCCCGGTTTTTCGCCGCCGTCCTGGGCGTCGCTGGCGCATACCGGGCCGATCACGCGCACCGTGGCGGACGCCGCGCTCACCTTGGAGATCATCGCCGGCTACGACCTGCGCGATGCCGCGAGCCTGCCCATCTCGCCACGGCGCTTCGACGCCGGTGCCGCGTCCCTGAACGGACTGCGCATCGGCGCCAGCGCCGATCTCGGCTATGCCGCCGTCAGTCCCGAGGTGCGGGCGGCGTTCGGCAAGGCGCTCGCCATTCTCGATTCCTGCGGGGCGCAGGTCACGCTGGACGGGCCGGGCCTCGATCCCGGCATTCTCGAACACACCCTGAAGCCGATCGCGTTCACCGAACAGGCGGCGGCCGTTGTGGGCAAGACGGCGGCGGATCTCGCCGGCTCGGAAGCCGATTATCGCGACGTCGTCAGCGCCGGTCGCGGCTACAGCGGGACGGATTATATCGAGGCCGGCTATCGCCGCGGCCAGGCGCGCAGCGCCTTCGTGAAATTGTTCGAGCGGGTCGATGCGCTGGTGACGCCGACGGTGGCGGTGACCGCGTTTGCGGCCGGCGAGATTGGCGTCGGCACGATCGACGGCCGGAATGTCGATCCCCATCTCGGCTGGTCGCCCTTCACCTGGCCGATCAATCTCGCCGGTCTGCCGGCGGCGACGCTGCCCTGCGGCTTCGACAGTCAAGGCATGCCGATCGGCCTCCAGATCGTCGCGCCGTGGCTCGACGAACCCACGATCTTCCGCATCGCGGCGGCGTTCGAGGCGGCGCAGCCCTGGGCCAAGTTCTGGCCGCAACTCGCCCTGCGCTAGGCTCGCGCGAAGCGTGAAGTCAGGATAGCCAGCTCAGGATAGTCAGGTCAGGATAGCCCGATCGGTGCGCCGCGGCCGCTGAGCTCGTCGTCGAGCCGCAGGTAATGCGCGAGATAATCGTGCAGGGCGGTCGCGGCCTTCGAGGTCGCGCTGCTCGACTTGTAGAGCAGGAGCTCGATCTTCGGCAGCGGCGGCAGGCCCTCGTTCGGTCCGATCTCCCGCATCGCCGGCACCAGCGCGCTGCGGCCGAGCACGGTCACCGCCATTCCGGCGAAGGCGGCGGCCTGAAGCCCGCCGACGCTTTCGCTGACGCAGGCGATGCGCCAGCGCAGATTCGCCCGCTCCAGCGTGTCGATGGCGTAGTCGCGATAGATGTTGCCGGGCGGCAGCAGCGCGAGCGGGATCGGGCGCTCCTGATGTGCCGACGACTGGTCGCCGGTCATCCAGACCAGCTGCTCGCGACGGACCACCTGGCCACCGGTGAAATCGTTCATGCGGGTGACGAGGGCAATGTCGACATCGCCGCGCTTGACGAGCCCGACCAGCGGGGTCGACAGCGCGCAATTGAGTTCGACCTGGACGCGCGGAAACGACTTCCGGAACACGCTGAGGATCTGCGGCAGCATGAAGGCTGCATAGAGATCGGGCGTGCCGAGTACCACCTGACCCTCGATCTCCTGCGACGCCAGTTGCGAAATCAGCTCGTCATGCAACCTCAGGATGGATTTGGCGTAGGTCAGCACGGTGGTGCCGTCCTCGGTCAGCATCAGCCGCCGGTTGCCATGTTCGAACAGCTGCTTGCCGGTCAGTTCCTCCAGCCGCTGCAATTGCAGCGTGATGGCCGGCTGGGTGCGGCCCAGCCGCCGGGCGGTCTCGGTGATGCTGCCGGTCTCGACCACCGAGATCAGCGACCGGAGCATGCGGATATCGAGGCTGATGAGATTCATGCGGCGTCCATGTCGCCCAGAATTTATGCAAGTTCCATGCTAGGTGGGTGCGGTTGCTGGCATACTGAATATCGATTATCAGCCAGACCGGCGCGCAATTGCGGCCCAAGATGAAATCGAAGCGGGAGGACAAGCATGACAGGGACGACGCGACGGGATTTGCTCGCAGTTGCGGCCGCCGTGACGGCCGGCTCCATGGCCGAGATCGCACCCGCGGCCGCGCAGGCTGCGCCCAAGCCGATCTTCCCGGTGCCCATGGTGACGATCCCGATCGTCGGCGAGGCGCAGGTGTTCCAGGTCCGCCGCATCTATTGCATCGGCCGCAACTACGCCGCGCATGCGATCGAACGCGGCTCCGATCCGAACCGCGAGCCGCCCTTCTTCTTCCAGAAGCCCACCGACGCGATCCAGAACGTCGCGGTCGGCGAGGTCGCCGACCACCCTTATCCCTCGCTGACCAAGAACTACCATCACGAGGTCGAACTGGTGGCCGCGCTCAAGTCCGGAGGCACCAACATTCCGGTCGAGAAGGCGCTCGACCACGTCTACGGCTACGCGCTCGGCCTCGACATGACCCGGCGCGATCTTCAGAACGGCATGGCCGCGGAGAAGAAGCCGTGGGAGATCGGCAAGAGTTTCGACCACGCGGCGGTGATCGGTCCGATCCATCCCGTCAGCAAGACCGGCCATTTCGAGAGGGGCGCCATCTCGCTGTCGATCAACGGCACGGTCAAGCAGAACTCGGATCTCAGCAAGATGATCTGGAGCGTCGCCGAGCAGATCGCGAAGCTCTCCGAGGCGTTCGAATTGAAGGCCGGCGACATCATCTATTCCGGTACGCCCGAGAATGTCGGCCCGGTGGTGAAGGGCGACGTGCTGCTGTGCAAGCTCGAGGGCCTGCCGGACATGTCGATCAGGATCGTCTAGCGAACAGCGTGTCTCGAGGCGCGAAGCCTACGACAGGCCAAGGATCTTTCGCGCGGCGCGCAGGTGCGGCCTGTCGATCATCATCCCGTCGAGACGCAGCGTGCCGGAGTCTGGATTGTTCGCGAAGGCCGCGATGACCTTCTCCGCCCACGAGCGTTCGGCCTCCGTCGGCGCGAAGGCCGCGTTGACGATGTCGACATGCTTGGGATGGATCAGCGCCTTCGCAGCAAAACCGTCGCGTCGCGCGGCGCGGGTTTCCTGCTCGAGGCCGGCGAGGTTGTCGATGTCGGTATAGACGGTGTCGATCGGCGCAACGTCGGCGGCGGCCGCCGCCATCAGGCAGAGATCGCGCGCGAGGCGATAGGGACTGTGGAAAACGCCGCCCGCGGCCTTCTCGGTGGCGCCGAGCGAGGCCGAGAGATCCTCCGCGCCCCACATCAATCCGGCGAGGCGAGGGGAGCAATTCTTGTAGCTGCCGAGCCCGAAGATCGAGCCGGCCGTCTCCGTGGCCACGCAGACGATGCGGGTCGTGCCGATCGCGATTCCCGCAGCGGCCTCGAAGGCTTCGAGCCAGGTCGCGACCTGCCTGACATCGTCCCCGCCTTGCGATTTCGGCAGCACGATGCCGTCCGGCCTGCCCGGGATCACCGCGGCAAGATCGGTGAGCGTCAGGCCGGTGTCGAGCGCGTTGACGCGGACGTAGAGCAGATGCGGCTTGCTGCGGCCCTTCAGCATCGCCAGCGTCAGCGCGCGGGCCTCGGCCTTCTTCTCGGCGACGACGGAATCCTCGAGGTCGATGATCAGCGCGTCGGCCTTGCCCTCGCTCGCCTTCTCGAACTTGCGCGGGGAATCGCCCGGGACGAACAGCATCGAACGCATCAGACGGGCCTCTTGTGCATCATCGCCGTGCGGCGGCATGTTCCGACGATCTCGTCGTTCTGGTTCAGGGCGTGGTGCTCGAACTCGACGATGCCCGCATTGGGGCGCGATTTCGAGTCCCGCAACGACAGCACCTTCGTTGTCGCACGCAACGTGTCGCCGTGGAAGACCGGCTTCGGAAACGTCACGTCCGTCATGCCGAGATTGGCGACGGTCGTTCCGAGGGTCGTGTCATAGACCGTCATCCCGATCATGATGCCGAGCGTGTAGAGGCTGTTGAAGATGCGCTGGCCGAATTCGGTCCTGGCGGCGAAATGCGCGTCGATGTGAAGCGGCTGGGGGTTGAGCGTCAGCAGGCTGAACAGCGTATTGTCCATTTCCGTGACGGTCCGGGTCAGCGGATGCCTGAATTCCTGCCCCACGGAAAAGTCCTCGAAATAAAGTCCGGCCACCGCGATGTCCTCCGCTATTGTCGTGCGATGCGGCGCGCTGCGACGAGGCCGGCCGAACATCTGCTTTCCGCATGGCTCCATGCCTGGTGCATGCGATTGACATCCAAATTCACAGATATGTACAGCTTTCTCAAGCAACAATTGGGGTGAGGGTCGGGCCCTCGGAGACTCCAGGCAGGGAGATCGACCTATGGATTTCGCGCTCACCGATCAGCAGGAGGCCATCCGTGATGCCATCGCGAAGATCTGCGAAGGCTTTCCGGATTCCTACTGGCTGAAGAAGGATCACGACGGCGGCTTCCCGCACGACTTTCACAAGGCGCTGGCAGATGCCGGCTGGCTCGGCATCTGCGTGCCCGAGGAATATGGCGGGTCCGGCCTCGGCATCACCGAAGCGTCGATCATGATGCGGACGATCGCGGAATCCGGCGCCGGCATGTCCGGCGCCTCGGCGGTGCACATCAACGTGTTCGGGCTCAATCCCGTGGTCGTCTTCGGCACAGAGGAGCAGCGCCGCCGCATGCTGCCGCCGATGGTCGAGGGCCGCGAGAAGGCCTGCTTTGCCGTCACCGAGCCCAACACCGGCCTCAACACCACCCAGCTCAAGACCCGCGCGGTCGCCAAGAACGATCGCTACATCGTCAACGGCCAGAAGGTCTGGATATCGACCGCGCAGGTGGCGCACAAGATCCTGCTTCTGGCGCGGACCACCCCGCTGGAGGAGGTGCGCTCGCCGACCCACGGCCTCAGCCTGTTCTACACGGATCTCGATCGCAAGAAGGTCAAGATCCACGAGATCGAGAAGATGGGCCGCAAGATCGTCGATTCCAACGAGCTGTTCTTCGAGGATTTCGAGATCCCGATGGAGGACCGGATCGGCGAGGAGGGCAAGGGATTCGAATACATCCTCGAGGGCATGAACCCCGAGCGCATCCTGATCGCGGCCGAAGCCGTCGGCCTCGGCAAGCTCGCGCTGGCGCGCGCGACCGAATATGCGAAGACGCGTGTCGTCTTCAACCGCCCGATCGGCAAGAACCAGGGCATCCAGCATCCGCTCGCGGTGAACTGGGTCGAGCTCGAGGCGGCCTGGCTGATGGTGATGTCGGCGGCCTGGCAATACGACAAGGGCATGCCCTGCGGCGCGGCGGCCAATGCCGCGAAATACCTGGCGGGCGAAGCCGGCTTCTCGGCCTGCGAACAGGCGGTGATGACCCATGGCGGCTTCGGCTACGCCAAGGAGTATCACGTCGAGCGCTACTTGCGCGAAGTGATGATCCCGCGCATTGCGCCGGTCAGCCCGCAGCTTGCCCTGAGTTTCATCGCGGAAAAGGTGCTGGGTCTCGCCAAATCGTACTAGAGCTGGATTGGTTCCGTCGCCGCCGGCCGCGGCGCGCGCTCAGTTCATCATCGCGGGCGCCGGGCACTGGCTGTCGCCGGCTCCGATGATGCCGGGCAGGTCCGCGGCCTCGCCGGCGATCATGCCCGACATCTGCCAGAACAGATGGGCAAGGCGCGAGAATACCTGCCGCTCGCGTTCGGCGGGAACGGTGCCGTGGGGGATCGTCAAGGTCTCCAGGCCGACCACCTTCCTGAAATCGGGCCAGATCGTCATCGACTGCGCGATCACGGAATAGCAGCGCGGATCGTCGTCGCTCTCGTCGGGCGCCAGCGGCAAGCCAGGGTATTGCACGGGCGCGGCGTAGAACTTGTAGGCGCCATAGCCGAGCTTCAGCAGGAACTTCTCGGGCACCGCGACGTCCGCGGCAAAGGAGACGAGGCGCGCCTCCTGCAGCACGTCTGGATCGATCAGCTCCAGATGCGGGGCGCGGAGCGCCGAGCAGAAGGCGAGGTCGCGATTGTGCTCGCGGAGCAGATTGGCGAGCGGCTGCTGCTGTTGCACGGTATCGGTGAGCAGGATGATGGTCTTGAGCATCTCGGATGTCCCTCAGGGAAAGAGCCGGCGGGCGGTCATGACCGCATCGTCGGCCGCGTGACGAGCGAAGAAGTCATTGGCGATGCGCTGTCCCGGCGCGATTTCGAGGATGCGGTAGTGCGCCTGCGCCGCCGCCTCGCGCGCGGCGCCGACGTCTTCCTGCCAGCCGCAGAGCGACAGTTCGAGGCGGCCGTAGCCGCCGCAATCGGCGGCATAGGCGCCCGTCACGGCCTCGACCGTGGCGGCGACGTCGCCGGCGTCGCTCGTCGAGACGTCGCGCAGGATGACCATCACATTGCTTCCGGCCTGGACATGCGAGGTCATCACCATGAAAGCGTCGCGGGCGCCGGTGCGGCCGGCGCGCCGGGCCGCGCGGACGAGGTTTGCGAAGCCCGGGTCGGGACCGAGATCGAGCGTCGTCGTCGGCTGTGCGTAGGCGATGCTGGCGCGGGCCGCGCCGAGGTCGCCCGCCAGCGCGTGGTAGGACCGCGGCAGCCACACCGTATCCAGCGGCAGCTGGGACGACGCCAGGCTCCAGGCCTGGTCGAGCAGATAGCCTTCCCAGATCGCAGGATAGGAGGCCGCAAGCTGCTGCCACGTTCGCAGCAGCATCTCGGCGCGTTCGGAGCGACCGAGATAGAGTGTCCGTGCCGACATCTCCCAGCGGTTGAACTTATGCAGCGCGACGTCGCAGCCAAGGAAGGACGGCAGCAGGGGAGCTTCGCGCATCATGGCATCGTGTTCGACGAACAGCAGCGGTTCGGAGTAGGTGGACCACATCCGCAGAATGAACTCGGCCTTCTCGAAACAGAGCAGGCGATCGTCGAACTGGGTTTCGATCGCCTCGACATGCGCGTGCAGGCGAAGCCGTTCCAGCGACAGCCGCAGATTCTCGGCCCGCTTGTCGGCGCTGCCGCGCGGGTAGCAGGAGATGATCCGCGGCGTCACTGCGCCGTCAGCCGCGGCTGACAGGAACTTCGACCAGCCGATGCCGCCCCACCACATCTCGTGCGGGCCATCGGCGCCGCAGGGTGCGACAGTGCCGAACTCGGTCAGCTTGGACTTGAGGAAATCGAAGCCCGGGTTCTCGCCGGTCGGGATGACGACGGCGCAGCCCGGTGTGAGCGACCGGTAGAACAGTTCGGCCGCAGCGCCACTCGGCGGCTCCTTGAGGATGATCACACCGCCATGCGGGGGCTCGCTGTTGCCGAGCGTTGCCGGCCCGTATTGGCCGGTCAGGAAGGCCAGGCGATCGTGCTGGGCCTTGCCGAGCCGGATGCCGCCGGCTCGCAGCAACTGATCAAGGTTCGCATCTGTCTGATCGTTCAATTCCGTCCCCCAAGTCCCGGCCCAGGACTTGAACGGACGGGCGGGGAAGATCAGGCGGACGATTTCGCGGCCGCGCCGAGCGGGGTGATGGCGATGGAGTAGATCGCGATACGCCCGATCATCGGGGCGACCGGGATCAGAAGGCAGCCATCGCCGGTCTCGGCGCGGTAATGGTCCCCGTTCCTCTGCACGCCAGCGAAGACCAGGCTCTCGGGTGCGATGCCGACCACGTCCCGGCTTTCGGCGGCTTCGCGCAGGTCGTCAGCGAATTGAAGGGCCACGCCATGCAGAAGGCCTTCGGGTGCAAACGTCGGCAGCGGAAGCGCGACCATCGCGACCCCCATGTCACGCGAGACGGGGATCCGCAGGCGGAGCTCGCCGAGGCCGGTGCGATGGATCGTCACCATCTCCAGCGTGGCGCTTCCGTCTGCGCGGAACAGGCCGATCCGGACCTGCCCGGCGGGGGCTTCCTCGAACACGTCGGCGGGCAACCGGTTGGCCCCGAACAGCAGATAGAGATAGCCGTAGGACGGCGAAAGGGCGGCGAAGCTGCCGGCCAACCAGATGGGCGGCCCGGCCAATGTGCAGGCCGCGGACAGGCCGCGCGCCGTGATCAGCCTGCGGACGAACTGGCCGTCGGTCATCGGCACCAGCGTGTTCGTGCCAAGATTCATGTCGTGCATCCACCCGCCGAGCAGCATCAGCTCGCTCTCGTCCGGCAGCAGCAACAGACGAGCCACCACCGCCAGGGACCAGCGCGCGGCGATCTCCGTCACGGCATAAGGCGCGAGGCCGTGATCGAGCGCCACGTCATCCGCGTTGTTCGCAAAAGCCAGCGCGCCGGCCTGAATCTCCGCCGCAAGCGCGATCTGGCTCGCCGGACGAGGATTGATCTCGCGCAGCACCTTGCTGCCGTCATAGTCCCGTACCGAGCCGTCGGGCGAGCAGCAGGCCTGCTCCAGCATCGGGGCATTCCGGATCAGCATTCGCTTGGCGTGGGGGGTGACCACCAGGTCGGAGATCAGGCCCACGGCGCTGTCATCGTCGGACAGGTCGTGGAAGGCGTCATCGAGCGAGATCAGGTAGACGCCATGAAGGCGTGTCGTGATCCCCTCGAGGTCGAAGACGCGCCGGAGCGCCTTCTGCACGCTGCCGGCATAGCCGAGATCGGCGAGAACAAGGTCAGTGCAGTCGTCGAAGTCGGGAATGACGTGGCGCAGATAGGACATGAGCCGGGCGCGCAGGCCCGCGGCCAGATTGGCGATGTCGCTGGCATCGATCAGGTCCGGCAGTGCCTCGGCGATCTCCTTGCCGGTCACGGTCCCGTCGCGTGACGACGCGAAGAACGCGGCGATCCTCGGTGTCATCGTCTTGATCATGTCGCGAAATGTCGGCGCATCGATCTTGACGATGTTCGCCAGCAGATCGACCACCGGCTCGATCGTGTCGGCCGAGGCAATCAGGCTGACGCGGCGGTTGATCTCGAGGTAGACCGAGCTCATGCCGTGCAGATCCTGCCAGATTCGATGGGACAGAAAGCCATCGCGTCCGAGAAACGCGACCTTGACGTGGCGGCCGGATCCGGAAATTTCCTCGCAGCGACGCGCCAGGAACGCGTCGAACGCGGTCAGCACCGGACCGTGAACCGTCAACCCGAGGCGGAACGCCGTGGTCGCCCCGGCGCTACGCGCGGCGACCATGCGCCGTAGCGTACGTGCGCCGTGGTCCAGCCGGGACGGTGCGCCCGCGCACAATAGCTCGAAAACCGCCGTTTCGCGCTGGAACGTCGACGCCAGATGCGGGGCTGCCTGCGGATAGTGGCGGGGACGGATGCCCTGGCGCTTCGCGCCCTGAACGTCGGCCCTGTCATTGTCGCCGATGTGAAAGGAGGCCGCGGCGTCGATGCCTTCAGCGGCCAGGTATTTCGCAAACAGCGTCTCGCTCTTGCCGCTGCCATGGTCGCAGGAGGCGTAGAGGAAGTCCCAGGTCAGTCCGGGTCGGCACGCCAGCAACAGCCGGGCCAGTTGACCGGAGTCCCAATACGTGTCCGAGATGAAGCCGACGCGGTGGCCGTCGCGCTTCATGTCCATAAATTGCTGAAGCATGTCCGGATTGGCGCGGCAGAGTTCGAGTTCTGCGGCGAACTCCGAATCGACGAGATGGTTCAAGTCGCGCCGGGTGAGGCCGAACAGCCTGAACGGAAAAAAGGAATAGATTTCGTCGATGTGAATTTCCGTGACGCCCCGCTCTTCCTTTGCGGTCGCCCGCGCACGCGCCTCGGCCTGAATCCGATGCTGAACGAAACTCATGGAAACGTTCGGACGAGATGATGAAATGCCGGAAAGCTCGTAAGTCCTTTCAAACACGCCGTCCGGCGTCGTGCAGGCACGCAGCAGAAATGTATCGAAAACATCGAACGACCATGCAGAAACATTTGGTGCGCGGCGATCTGCGTGCGCCGTGGCGATGATCATGCTGCCATTCTCCGTCCATCTGGACGATTAACGTGCACATGCGTGCAGTCAGGCGTCGCGAAGGCGAAAAAAGTTCATGCGCGATTCAAAATCGCATGCACGGCGACTGACAGATTCAAAAAAATCGCTAGGTTCGAAAAGGTGATTCGGAAAAAATTGCCGGGTGCGAACAGCGTCTCGCGTGCTTTCACACTCGGAAACAATCGCCCGTTCGCGCGCTGCGCATGTGTCGCGTGAAATCACCTAGTGCCGCGTAATGTCTGCGTTTTCTCACGACTTGCATCTTTCGGGATCGACGACACGCCATGGCGCGAGACGAGGTGATGATTGCCCACACGACCAGCGATAGGGGCCTGCTGTCGGCAATTATTGCCCGCCACTCGGCAAAACTGACCGGCTAAAGCATTGAAAAACAACAAAAAAACTTCGCCTGGATTGTTTTGGTGCCGCGTTCAACGCCTGGAAGCCGTGTGGCAGACGCGCCGCCGGCACTGCGGGTTGGAGATTGCGGGATGAGTTACGCTGCTGATGTCTGGGCTCCCGCCGAGGCCGGAATCACCACGACGGCGCCGGTCGATGCGATCGTGCCGGTGATGCCGTCCGGGCCGCTCGCGCCGGACAGCACGCCGGATCGGACTGACATCGTCTACGACGAAGACAGCGAACTGCTCGATAGATTGGCGGCGGACGACGAGGCTGCCTTCCGCATGCTGGTCGAACGGCACATCGATCGCGCCTACGCGATCGCCCTGCGCATCGTCGGCAACGCCGCCGATGCCGAAGACGTCGTGCAGGACACGATGCTCAAGATCTGGAGCCATCGCGGACGCTGGCAGCACGGCCGGGCCAAGTTCTCGACCTGGCTGTACCGCGTCATCTCCAATCGCTGCATCGACCTGCGACGCAAGCCGCGCAACGAGAACGTCGAGACCGTTCCCGAGGTCGCGGACAGTCAGCCCGGCGCGGTCGAGGTGATCGAGCGCAACCAGCTCAACGACATGCTGGAACTCGCGATGCAGCGCCTACCCGAGCAGCAGCGCGTCGCGGTGATCCTCTCCTACCACGAGAACATGAGCAACGGCGAGATCGCCCAGGTGATGGACACCACGATCGCCGCGGTGGAGTCGCTGCTCAAGCGGGGCCGTCAGCAGCTTCGGCAATTGCTGCGCAAGCACGAACGCGACATTCGCAGCGCCTTTACCGATTGCTAACCATAAAAATCGTCGCCCACGAATTCCTGCGCCTGATCTGCCTGCGCTCTTCCGTTTGAGCGAACGGACGGGGCTGCGGTCCGCGTCGTCAGTCGTCTTCAACGATGCGGCACGCCATGCCCATCAGCACAGGAGCTATCAATGCCCGCAATCAGCACGAACACCGCCGCCAACGCCGCGGTTCGCTACCTCAACATCAATTCCGCGCAGGAAACCAGCTCGCTGTCGAAGCTGTCGAGCGGCTCGCGCATCACCTCCGCCTCCGACGACGCCGCCGGCCTCGCGATCTCGACCCGCATCTCCTCGGACGTCACCACGCTGCAGCAGGCCGCGACCAACGCGTCGCAGGCGACGGCGATCCTGCAGACCGCCGACGGCGGCGCCTCCAACATCTCCGACATCCTCGCGCGCATGAAGTCGCTGGCGTCGGAATCCGCGTCGGGCACGACGACCGATTCCAGCCGCGCCTACATCAACTCGGAATTCACGCAGCTCACGAGCGAAATCGATTCCATCGCCACCGGCACCCGCTACTCCAGCCAGAGCCTGCTCGACGGGTCCAGCGTGTTCGCGTCCGGCGTCTCGGTGCTGGTCGGTTCGTCCGGATCCGACACGATCACGATCACGCTGACCAGCCTGACCGCATCTTCCCTCGGTGTCTCGTCCCTGGACGTGAGCACGCTGTCGGACGCGACCTCGGCGCTGACCACGCTGGATACCGCGATCGATACGGTCTCGGCCGCCCGTGCCAGCATCGGTGCCCAGGAATCGCGCTTCAACTTCAGCGCGGATTCGATCTCGACCCAGACCCAGAACCTGCAGTCGGCCAATTCCGCGATCAAGGACGTCGACATCGCGGCGGAACAGTCGAAGCTTTCCTCCGCCGAAGTGAAGACGCAGGCCGCCGTCTCGGCGCTCGCCGCAGCGAACCAGATGCCCCAGTACCTGCTCAAGCTGCTGGGTTGATGGTGATCCGGACGGGCCGGCCTGAGGCCGGCCCGTCCACGGCCAGAGGATAGTCAGCCAAGTGACCAGCGTCAGCTCCACCAGCAGCTCCAGTTCCGGCGTCACCGTCACCACGAGCGGGACCACCAATTCGAGCAGTATCGACTGGTCCGCACTAATCCAGTCCGCCGTGGACGCCAAGACCGCGCAGGCCGACACGATCTCGACGACGATCACGAACAACGAGGCCAAGATCTCGGCCTATCAGACGCTGCAGAGCGACCTGAAGACGCTCTATTCCGGCCTTTCGTCGCTCTCCACCGCGGTGGTCAACTCGCTGTCCACCAGCGCCTTCGCGACGCGCTCGGCCAGCCTGAGCGCGACCGGCGATCTCAGCGCCTCCTCGGCGCTCTCGATGAGCATCAAGAACGGTGCCGCGACCGGCGATCATACGCTGACGATCAGCCAGCTCGCGACCGCCCAGAAAGTCTCCGGCACCGCACAGTCGAGCCAGACCGACGAACTCGGATACTCCGGGAGCTTCTCCATCGGGCTCGAAGGCGGCAGCACCGCCGCCATCACCGTCACCAGCACGATGTCGCTGCAGGACGTGGTCGACGCCATCAATGCGCAGACCTCGACCACCAACGTCCAGGCCTCGATCGTCCAGGTCTCCAGCACGTCCTATCAGATGGTGCTGACCGCGACCAAGGACGCGGCGGACATCAGCTATTCCAGTACGTCCGGCGACGACATCATGAACAAGCTGGGCGTGACCGACAGTTCCGGCGGTTACACGAACGTCATCCAGGAGGCGCAGTCCGCCGAATTCACCCTCGACGGCATCTCGCTGACCCGTGACACCAACGACATTTCCGACGTCCTCACGGGGGTCACGTTCAGCCTGCTGCAGGCGACGCCGGACGGAACCTCGGTGAACATCAGCATCGACACCGATACCAGCCAGATCGAGTCGGCGCTGGAGACCTTCGTCACCAACTACAATGCCTTCCGCGACGAGGTCGTCGCCCAGCAGGCGACCGCAACCGACGGCACGGCGGATTCGAGCGCCGTGCTGTTCGGCGACGGCACGATGCGCAACATCATGGACGCGCTGCAGAACGCGCTCAACAGCACGGTCGGCGACATGACCATGGCCGATCTCGGCCTGTCGTTCAACGAGAAGAACGAACTCGAGCTCGACACCAGTACGCTGTCAGAAATCCTGAGCACCAATCTGAGCGGCGTGACAAAGCTGTTGTCGGCGCAGACCACGACCTCGTCCAGTCAGCTCAGCGTCGTCAACACCGGGACCTCGCCGCAATCCTTCACCCTGGACCTGACGGTCGATGCCGATGGCAATCTCAGTTCGGCGTCGGTCGGCGGCGATTCGTCGCTGTTCACCGTGAGCGGCACGACGATCATCGGCGCCGCGGGCTCGATCTACGCGGGCATGGCCTTCACCTACACCGGATCGACGTCCCAATCGATCACGGTGACCTCCACCACCGGTATCGCAACGCAGGTCTACCAGGTCGCGAAGAACTATTCGTCGTCGACCGGAGCATTGCAGACGCTGATCACCAATCTCACGACCCGCGACGACGATCTCCAGCAGAGGGTCGACGACATCAACAGTGCCGCCTCGACGCTGCAGTCGCAGCTCCAGACCCAATACGCGAAATACCAGGCGGCGATCGAGAGTGCGAACAGTACGCTCGATTATCTCAAGGCGCTGCTGAACAGCTCGTCCAGCAGCTGAAAGTGAAAGAGTAATTGGTCATGCATCAACAGATGGCGTACCTCGCCAACCAGGCCTATCGTGGCGCGGCCACCAGTGTGCCGCCGCTCAAGGCGATCTCGATGCTGCTGGGCGGCGCGATCACATTCCTGCAGAAGTCGCTGGCCGCGCAAGAGGCGCGCCGGTTCGAGGAGGGGCACGAGCAATTGCTGAAGGCCACCGCCATCCTGCGCGGGCTGAGCCACAACCTCGATTTCGCCAAAGGCGGCGCGGTCGCCGAGCAGGTGTTCCAGAGCTACAACGCGCTGATCCTGGCAAGTCTCAAGGCGTTCGGCCGGCCCCATGCGCGCCAGAGCTTCGAGCGCATCATCGCCGCGATCAGCGAGCTGCGGCAGGCCTGGGAGCACGTCGATGCTGCGGCCCGCGGGGCGGCGCAGCCGATTCGGCCCGCATGAGCTGAGCGCCCTGCTTCTTCTGCGCCGAATGGCGGACGGGCCCCGGGCTCGTCCGTTCACCCGACATTGCCATTTTTGCAGGGGGCGCCCGAAATCCGGGTTTCCGGGCCGCCAGCAATGCTTTATGACGTCGAGACCGAGGCGGGACCGGCAGGCGATGGACGTCACCGAGTTTGAGGAACTGATCGATCGGCTGGGGGAGGATCTGTCCCGCTGGCCCGATGATCGCCGTCTGCCCGCGCTGGACCTGCTGGCGCAATCGTCCGCCGCGCAGACCCTGCTGGACGAGGCGCGCACGCTGCGCAACGCCCTCGCGGCTCCCGCGGTGCGCGCGCCCGCCGGCCTCGCCGACCGCATCGTCGCCGCCGCGGCGAGACTGAAGCGCGACACCGCCGAGCCCAGCACCGAAGGCGAGACGGCAGAGAGCTGAGCCCGCGCGTTCCGGGCGTCATGCAACATCATCGCAGGCATCACGCGCGGCAGAATTTGCCGTGTCGAAAGCCGTTTGAGCGGCGGCAAATCCCCGCCTGATTTCCCGGCACGCCACGTTTCATCAGCACACAGATTTCAAGCGCGGCTTCGTCTCGCAACGAACCAGCCGCGCTGAAGGACCGGAGTTTCTGATGACCGTTTCGGCGACGAGTTCCGTCTCGACTGCGACCACCAGCACATCGTCATCGACTGCATCCTCGTCGAGCTCGACGATGACGTCCACCGATTTTCTCTCCCTGCTGATCAGCGAGCTGCAGAACCAGGATCCGCTGAACGCGACGTCGACCACCGATCTCACCAACCAGCTGATGCAGTATTCGAACTACATCGGGCAGCAGACCACCAACGACAATCTGTCGTCTCTCGCCAGCTCGTTCTCGAGCCTCGTGACGCTCAATTCGGTGAACTATATCGGCCACACCGTCGAGGCGAAGACCGACACGGCGACCTTGAGCAACGGTTCGGCGACCTTCGGCTACTCGCTGGCATCAGCCGCATCCGACGTCTCGATCAGCATCAAGGACTCCTCCGGCAACACGGTGTGGACCGGCACCGGAAGCGGTGATGCGGGGTCGAACACCTTCACCTGGGACGGAAAGAATTCGAGCGGGACTCAGCTGGCCGACGGCGGAACCTACACCATTTCGGTGACCGCCACGAATTCCGCCGGCAACTCGGTCCTCAACTACACGACGGTCACCGGCACGGTGACCGGCATCGATACGTCGACCTCGACGCCGTCGCTGACGGTGAACGGCGTCTCCGTCAGCGCCGCGAACATCATCGGCGTCACGTCCTGATCCCATCCGGAGTTTCATCATGAGTCTCAGCGGCGCATTGTCTTCCGCGATCTCGGCGCTCAGCGCGCAGAGCCAGTCCCTGTCGATGATCAGCGACAACATCGCCAACTCCAGCACGACGGGCTACAAGACGACGTCGGCGATGTTCGACGCCCTGGTGACCGCCTCCGGCAGCACCTCCAGCTCCTATGCGGCCGGCGGCGTCACGGTCTCCGGCCGCGCCAACATCACCCAGCAGGGCCTGCTCGCCACCACGTCGAATGCCACCGACGTCGCGATCCAGGGATCCGGCTTCTTCGTCGTGACCGATGCCAAGTCGGGCGGCACGGTCGCCTATACCCGCAACGGCGCGTTCACGACCGACAATGCCGGCTATCTCCAGAACAACGGCTACTATCTCGAGGGCTGGCGCACCGATGCCGACGGCAACGTCGTCGGCAACGAATCGGCTGGCAATCTCGAAGCGATCAACACCCAGGTGGCCTCGACCAGCGGCAGCGCCACCACCACGACGACGGTCGAGGCCAATTTGCCGTCGGATGCGGCGAGCGGGGCCACCTACACCAGCTCGATGACGGTGTACGATTCGCTCGGTGCGTCCAACACCATGCAGATCACCTGGACCAAGACAGGCAGCAACAGCTGGAGCGCGAGCTTCGCCAATCCCACCTCGGAGTCGGACACCACCACCGCCACCGGAACGGCCTCCGGCACGATCGACATCACGTTCAACAGCGACGGTTCGCTGGCCAGCACCAGCCCGAGCCCGCCAACCGTATCGATCACGGGCTGGACCGACGGGGCGGCCGACAGCACCATCACCATGAACCTCGGAACGGTCGGCAAGACCGACGGCCTGACGCAGTACGCCTCCGGCGAGACGACGCCGTCGGTCAACCTCACCAGCATCGATTCGGACGGCCTGTCCTACGGCAAGCTGTCGAGCATCTCGATCGGCGATGATGGTCTGGTCAATGCCACCTATTCCAACGGCAAGACCATTTCGATCTACAAGATCGCGGTGGCGACCTTCGCCGCTCCCGACGGGCTCGCGGCCTCCAGCGACGGCATCTACTCGGCGACCGTGACGTCGGGCAACGCGTCGCTGCAAGGCTCCGGCGAGAACGGTGCCGGCACGATCTATGGCGGCGAGCTGGAATCGTCCACCACCGACACGTCGAGCCAGTTCTCGAGCATGATCTCGGCGCAGCAGGCCTATTCCGCGGCGTCGCAGGTCATCTCCACGGTCAACAAGATGTACGACACCCTGATCTCGGCGATGAGGTGAGCGATGCGCGGAGAGGATGCGGTCGCCGCGGGTGAAATCCTGCTGCGACGGCTGCGTCGGCTGGTGTCGCGTGCGGCGGCGGTCGACCGCCGCGACCGCAATCAGCTGATCGCATTGCTCGACGAATTCGAAACGGTCCGTCGCGGACTGCTGCGCGAATGCGCGGAGATCGAGGGCGAGATGAGGCAGGCGTCGGTCAGGACCACTGCGATCGGGGCTTACCTGCGCAACCTGCAGGCCGGGCGCGGCACAAGAAATAACTAGAAGGCGGATAACGATGATTGCAGCCAAGGCAACAAGGACAACCCCGATGACCGGCGACGCCAGGATCAAGTCGCTGATCGAGTTGATCGACGTCCTGACCGCGCTGGTGGCGGAGGAGAACTTGGAACTGGCGAAGGGGCTGCCCGCCTCCCGCCTGAAGCAGGTGGACGAGAAGAACCGGCTGGCGGAGATCTTCGAGCGCACCGTCGCGGACTGTGCGGCGGGAACGACCAGCCTGCAGGTGCGCGACCGCATCCTACGCGAGCAGCTGATGGAGCGGATCCTGACGCTGCGGGCGGCGATGGACGAGAATCTGGTCCGCCTGCGCGCCGCCATCGAGGCCAGCAACCGACGCATCGAGGCCGTGATGCAGGCGATCCGCGAGCAGGTTGCGGCGGTCTCGCCCTACGGCGCTTCCGGCCGCGTCGCCGCCGCGCGTGCCGTGTCCAGCGGCACCAGCCGCAGCGCCTGAAGCCAGCGAGGAAGCCCCGTGTCGCTCGATATCGCACGATCGATCGCCTTCAGCGGACTGTCGGCGGCGTCCGTGCAGATCAGCGTGACGTCGTCGAACATCTCCAATGCCGACACGGCCGGCTACACCAGGAAGTCCGCGAACCAGTCAAGCAGCGTCACCGGCGGCGTCGGCACCGGCGTGACGGTGACGGGGATCACCTCCACCGTCGACAAGCTGCTGCTGAAGTCGCTGGTCAGCGCGGATTCCGAACTCGGCGCCGCCAACACCACCAACGACTATCTGTCGTCGCTAGAGAAGCTCTACGGCTCGGTCAGCAGCAGCGACGATACCTCGTCCGGGACGTCGCTGGCCAACAGCATCGCATCGCTCGAATCGGCGCTGTCGTCGCTGGCGAGCACGCCGGGCAGCGCATCGCTGCAATCCAACGTGATCAGCATGCTCGACGACGTCGCGAGCCAGTTGCGGGAGACGTCCAGCGGCATCCAGAAGCTCCGGTCCGACGCCGACCAGGACATCTCGTCCGCCATCGACGACGTCAATTCGGACCTCAAGCAGATTGCCGATCTCAACGATGCAATCAAGCAGACGGCGGCGACGGGCCAGTCGACCGCGGACCTCGAGGATCAGCGCAACACCGCGCTGCAGGATCTGGCCTCCAAGATGAACGTGAGCTATTTCACGGCTTCCAACGGCGACCTGCAGGTCTACACCACGACCGGCCAGGCGCTGGTCGATTCCTCGGCCCATACGATCAGCTATACCGCCGCTGCCAAGGTGACGGCCTCGACGACCTATGCGGCCGGATCGTCGTCCAGCGGCTTCAGCGCCATCACGGTCAACGGGGTCGACATCACCTCCCAGATCACCGGAGGCGATATCGGCGCGCTGATCAAGCTGCGCGACGACACCTTGCCGGATGCGCAGTCGCAGCTCGACCAGCTGGCCACGCAGCTGTCGTCGGCCATGAACGGCGTCTCGAACAGCGCTTCGTCGGTCCCGGCGCCGACCAGCCTGACCGGTACGACGGCCGTCACGAGCAGCAGCGCGCTCTCCGCCACCGGCACGGTGCGGATCGCCGTCACCGACCAGAGCGGCAGTCTGGTGTCGTATGGCGACCTCGATCTGTCGTCCTATGCGACCGTGGGCGACCTCGTGACCGCCATCAACGGGATTTCCGGGGTGTCAGCCTCGGTCGATGCGGATGGTCATCTGTCGATTTCGGCGACCGGTTCGGGGAACGGAGTCGCCATCAACCAGATGACCAGTGCGGTCGGCAGTTCGGGCGAGGGTTTCTCGCAATATTTCGGCCTCAACGACCTCGTCACCGGGACCAGTGCGGCGGATATCGCGGTCAACAGCAAGATCCTGTCGGGCACCGACGAACTCCAGCTTGCGACGCTGGATTCCGCGTCCAGCCTCACCGTCGGCAGCAATGTGCTCTCGTCGGGGTCGGCCACGGTGGTCAATGCATTCTACGACGCGCTGACCGGGTCCCATACATTCTCGTCCACGGGCGGGTTGGCGGCCACCACGGGCTCGCTCGCCGACTACGCCTCGGCGATCGTATCCGACGCCTCCAGCAAGGCCTCGCAGGCCTCGACCAGTTACACGGCCAAGGAGACGGCGCAGTCGACCTATGCGAACTCGCTGTCGTCGCAATCGGGCGTGAACCTCGACGAAGAATCCGCCAATCTCACCGCGCTGCAGAACAAATATTCGGCGGCGTCGGCGCTGATCCAGGCCATCAACTCGATGTATTCGGCTCTGCTCACCGCCGTGCAGTCGACCTAGGAGATCCGGTCATGGTGGCGATGAGGGTCGCGACCTTCGCGCAGTCCGACAAGATGATCACCGACGCCCTGCGCCTCCAGGCCGTGGTGGCGAACAAGCAGGTGCAGGAATCCTCGGGCGTCCTGTCGACCGATTTCGGCGGCTACGGCTCGGATGCCCAGCACGTCGTCAACCTCCAGGTCTCGGTGACGCGCGCGCAATCCTATATCGACGCCGCCACGCTGGCCGACAGCAAGGTCCAGGTGATGTACTCCGCCGTCGGCTCGATGACCGACATCCTCTCGCAGCTGCGCTCCCAGCTCAGCGCCGCCTCGACCGGCAGCACGACCGAGGCAAACTCGGTGATCTCCTCGGCTCAGCAGATGCTGCAGGAAATGGGCTCGCTGATGAACACGCAATATGACGGTCAGTACGTGTTCGCCGGCGGCCGGACGGACACGGCGCCGGTCGATCTGACCAGCTTTGCGTCCGGCACCGGATCGACCACCACGGCCGACACCAGCTATTACAAGGGCGACAGCGAGATCGCCTCGGTGCGGGTCGCGGCCGGCGAGTCGGTCTCCTATGGCGTCACGGCGGACAATTCGGCGTTCGAGGAAGTGATGCGGGTCCTGAAATTCGTGGCCAACAGCACCTCGCTCTCGTCCGCGGACATTACCAGCGCGCTCGACCTTGCCGGCACCGCGCTCGATGACACCGCGGCCGTGCAGGCCAAACTGTCCGGCGCTGCCTCCTCGATCGAGACCGCGAGCGCACGGCAGACCGAGTACAAGAGCTATGCGGAGAGCCTGTCCAGCGACCTCACCAGTGTCGACGTCGCCGCCGTCACCGCGCAGATCTCGACCTACCAGTCGCAGCTTACCGCGTCCTATTCGGCGCTCGGCAAGATCCTGAGCCTGAACCTGTCGAGCTATCTGAAATAGGCCTATTCGGCCGCGATCCGTTCCATGGCCATCGCGCGCAGCCGGGCGCGCTGGATCTTGACGCCGTTGGCGCTGTCGGTGACCGGGAAGGCATCGACGACGTAGATCCGCGCCGGAATCTTGTAGCCCGCCAGCCGTTCGCGCAGCCGTCCGGTCAGGATCTCCTGCTGGGGCGGCACGGCGCCGGGAATCACGAAGGCAACGCAGCGCGCCTGACCCTTCAGGTCGATCGCGACGACCTGGGCGTCGGTCACGCCGGGGCAGGATTTGAGCTCATCCTCGATCTCGCCGGGGGCGACCAGGAAGCCACCGAGCCGCATCGCATCGCCGGCGCGCGTTTCGTAGACGAACGACCCGTCGGCCCGCAGCCGCCCGATATCGCCGGTGCGGAAGAAGCCGTCGGGCGTGATCGCCGCACGCGTCGCCTCGTCATTGTTGAAATAGCCGAGAAAGCGCGAGGGCGCGCTGATCTCGATCTCGCCGGAGACGCCGCTGGGCACGAGTTCGCCGGTCTCGACATCGCGGATGCGCACCTTGGCCTCCGGCGACATCGGCCAGCCGCCGCCCTCGATGCGGTCGGCGAAGGCATCGCCCGGCCGCGCGATCGAAAACAGCGCCTGCACCTCGCTGGAGCCGTAGAGACCGAACAGCGGCAGGCCGCGCGCCTCGGCCTCGGCCGCCAGTTCGCGCCAGCCGGGCTGGAACGCGGCGAAGCCGCAGAGTTCGAGATGCGGGAACGGCCGTGGCGCATCGGTGAGCGCGAGGATACGGCGAAACATCTCGTCGGAGCCGAAGGAGTGAGTGATTTTCCGCGTCGAGAGAATTCGGCTGGCCGGCTCGGCCTCGAAGGCATCCAGCACATGGATCCTTGCACCGGCCGCGATGAAACCGAGGAGGCTGGTCAAGCCGAACGTGCCGCAGAACGGCAGGATCGCCAGCAGCGAATGGCGTTCGGGCGCAAGCGCCAGCGCCGTGGCGACGGCGCGCGCATGCGTGGACAGCGTGCGCTGGGAGTGCGCCACCAGCTTCGGACCCTTGGTCGTGCCCGACGTGGTATAGAGCAGCACCGGCAGGTCGACATCGTCCTGCGGCGGCGGCGCCGGCGCCCAGGAGCGGTCGAAGGCATCGAACCGGACGCAGGGCCATTGCGCGGTGATGGCGTCGCCGCCGACCACGGCAAGCGATTGCAGCGCAGGGACTTCCGCCTCGTCGATCCCGGCGAGGATCGCCGCGAAATCGATCGAGCGGAACGCGGCCTCCACCACGAGCATCCTTGCGCCCGAGACTTTCAGGAGATGCGCCACCTCGGCGCTGCGGTAGCGGGTGTTCACGGCCGCGGCGACGGCCCCGATGCGCGCGGCGGCGAAAAGGAGCGCGATCCATTCGAGCCGGTTGATCAGCCAGACCGCGATGACGTCGCCCTTGCCGATGCCCTGCGCGGCGAGCCACGCCGCGGTCTGTTCGACCCTGGCTGCAAATTCCGCGCGCGAAACTGGCGTGTCGTCAAACAGGAAGGCCGGCTCGGCGGCTGCCGCGATCGGAATCAGCGACTGCAGTGAATGATCATTCGCGCTCATGACAGCCCGACTAACCCGATCGCGCCAGACTGTCCACTTGCGGCCTCGCTACTTGGTGCCGAACATGCGGTCGCCGGCATCGCCGAGGCCCGGAACGATGTAGCCATGGTCGTTGAGCCGCTCGTCGATCGCTGCGGTCCAGATCGGCACGTCGGGATGTTCGCTCTCGAATTGCGCGATGCCCTCGGGCGCCGCCAGCAGGCAGACGAAGCGGATGTCGCGGGCGCCGCGCGCCTTCAGCAGCGAGGCGCCCGCGCAGGCCGAATTGCCGGTCGCCAGCATCGGGTCCATCAAAATCACGGTGCGGTCGGACAGGTCCTGCGGGGCCTTGAAGTAATATTCCACGGCCTGCAATGTCTCGGGATCGCGGTAGAGGCCGATATGGGCGATGCGCGCGGAGGGCATCAAGGCCAGCATGCCGTCGAGGAAGCCGACCCCGGCGCGCAGGATCGGGGCCAGCGTGAGCTTCTTGCCGGCGATCTTCGGCGCCTGCATCGGCGCAATGGGCGTCTCGATCGGGACCATCTCGAGCGGCAGGTCCCGCGTCACCTCGTAGCCGAGCAGCATCCCGATCTCGTTGAGGATCTCGCGAAAGCTCTTGGTCGACCGGTCCTTTTCCCGCATCAGGGAAAGCTTGTGCTGGACCAGGGGGTGGGCGACGACGTGGACGTTGCTGCTCATGCAGCCGATCTACACGGTTCCGCGAATTTTCGCCAGATCGGCCGGGGGTTTTCCGCGAGGGTCCATGGCGCCTGCTCGTGTCCCGGGCACCATCTGGTCAGTCCGCGGTCAGCCGAGCTGACGCCCCCCCTACGCGCCAAGTCCACGCGCCACGAGCGTGATGACGATGGTCAGGATCGCGCCCCAGAACAGGCTCAGTGTCATGGTGAGGACGGTGCTGGCGATCGCCTGTTCGAGACTTCCCTTGATGAAGGGCATCATCGACCGTGGTCGGATGGGGCTGCAGTCAGTCGCAGGCCGAGGAGCAATGCGCCCGTCATCGCCACGAGGACCGCGATCTTCAATTCGATCATGTCCGCCGCCTTTCGCTCAGGCGCAAGGCCAGCCGCTGGGCCCAACTCCACCATCGGCCGGTCAGCACGACCAGGGGATTGCCGCGGTTCTCGATGTCGAGTTCGAACGTTCCGGTGGGGAACACCAGCGCGCATCGCGCCGGCGCGCTCTGGCGGTTGGCGAAATCGATGGCGGAGCTCTTGAACAGGAACAGGCCGCCGGTACGACCGTTCGCCTCGCGCGCGACCCAGAGACCTGCACGGTTGCGCCCGATGAAGAAGGCCGGAATGGCGGCGCTGACGATGTCGGGATCGAGCGGCCTGAGTACGGCCGGCTGCGGCTCCGGCGGGTGGCGGATCGCGCGCAACGCCATCGCCGCCATGACCGCATCCTCACTCATCTGCAGGGGCATGGCGATGCGTCCGGGTCAGGCGTGAAGGTGCCAGACATAGATCGCCGTCCTGAGCGCGATCAGCGCCGTGAGGACGCTGGCCATCGAGAGCGCGGTCAGGGCGCCCAGCGCGATGCGCTTGAGCTGCGCCTTGCGGGCCCTCGACAGGCGCGTCGGGCGGTCGGTCCAGCCGGACTGGTGTGCAAGATCGTGTGTCAGCATCGTCATTGTGGAAGTCCTTCAGCTGCGCGGCGATTGGGCCTCACGCCGTCCTCTCATGATGGGCTTCGCAGCATAGGAATGCGAGACGAGCGTCGGTGCGGCGATATAGGAACGACATAAAGGCCCAGCGCCTAGGCGCCGATCGTGTCGATCAGGTCCTCGTCGGAGATCGCGGCGAAGGCCCTCACGACCTCCTGCTGCGCCGGCTCATCGAGCGGGACGATCGGCAGACGCGTGTCGGGCCGCATCAGGCCGAGCTGACCAAGCGCATGTTTGAGAGCCGCGGGGCTCTCGCGGGAGAGGCAGCCGATCAGCGGGATCAGGCGCCTGTGCAGATAACGGGCCGACTGCAAACGCCCCTGCCTGATCTGGGAGAAGATGGTGCGGCAGAGATCCGGGGCCACATTGGCCACTTCTGAGATCGCGCCGTCGCCGCCGCTGGCGATGTAGGAGAAGCTGGTGGCGTCGTCGCCCGACAGGAAGCGAAAGCCGGCCGGCATCAGCCGGTTCAGGCGCATCGGGCGGGTGACGTCGCCGCTCGCATCGCGCAGGCCCACGAACCGCCGCGATTCGACGAGGCGCAGCAGCGTCTCATCAGCCAGCGGGCGCAGCGTGCGGGACGGCACGTCGTGCAGGATGACGGGAAGACCCACCGATCCGGCGATGGCACGGAAATGGGCGAGCATGCCCTCCTGCATCGGCTTGTTGTAGGCCGGCACCACCGCCATGATGGCATCCGCGCCGGCCGTCTCCGCCCGTCGCGCCAGGGCGACTGCGCCGGCGGTTGCATTCGATTGCACGCCGGCGATGACCCGCGTCCGTCCGCGCGCAACATCCACGGCGGTCAGGATCAGCAGCGCCTGTTCCGCCGCAGACAGCGTCGGCGCCTCTCCCGCCGTCTCGCACACCACCAGCGCGGGAACGCCGGCCGCGACCTGCCGCTCGCACAGGGCTGCAAAGGCCTTCAGATCGATCGCGTCCGTCGCATCGAAGGGGGTCGGCAGATCGGGGATGAATCCGGTGAACCAGGCGGAGGGAGGGACGAACATGATGCCTCGCTTGCAGCGCTGGTTCAGGCTGCGCGCTGCGCGGCGGGGGAAGGGATCCTGCCCATGTCGAGTTCGATCTCGCGCGGCAGCTCGACGATCGTTTCGGGATGCTGTCCGTTCTCGAACAGCGCGTATTTCAATGCCTGCGTGCGGCTGACGAACAGGCCGCCATAGAGTCCGTTCTGTTCCTGGGCGACCCATTGGCCCCTGTGGTTGCGACCAATGAAGACGACGGGGAGGGGAGAGCTGCACGAGGGAGGTTCGATGACTTTCACGGCTGTATTCCTCTTGACCGACCGCAATGGCGTGTCTCGCGACCGTCCCGCCAATATCCCCTCGGGCGCATATGATTTCGAGGGCGGCCGTCCAGCGATCTCATAGGAGCGCCATAAAGCCGTCCGGTCAGGTCAATTCGTTGACGGCATGGACCAGCGCGAACAGCGCGCCGAAGGCGACGGCCTCGTCCCAGTGATTGAGATCCGCGCCGAACGGGTGCTCGCGCCTCATGATGCCCGCGACCGCGCACAGGACGATGGACATCCAGAGCAGCGCGGCCAGGCTTCGCCCGAACCCGATGCTGCCGAACGCGGCAAAGGCCGCAAGCAGCGCCACGCGGATCGCAAACCGCGCGATCACGCGTCTCGGGCTTCGCGCACGCGTCATGTCGGAGACCTGAGCCACGACACCTCAGCCGAAGTTCTCGCAGGCGAGCGACTGGTAGAGGGGATCCCGGGTGGCTCGCACCGAGGGAACGCTGGGCCGCGAGACCTCCGCGGCCTGGGCCCGGACCTCGGTGAACGCGGACAGCAGGGCGAGCGCGAGATCGGCATGGTGCGCCTCGACGGCGGCATCGAGCCAGTCCGGGAGTTCGCGTTCGCGCGACAACGCGCAGTGCCATTCACCCTCGTCATAGACGATACGGCGCACCCGCCACATCGGCAGTTCGAGCTCGATCAACCCGAGCGCCGCATCGGCCCAGGCCTCCGCCTCGATCAGGCGCGTCACGCGCGCGCTGCGTTCGTTCTGTCCGGTGGACGGCATCCGACGGCAGGCCTCGTCGATGATGCTCTTCATCAGGCCACGCGTCATGACAGGCGCGTTTCGCAGCCGCTCGCAGAGCGATCGCGGATCATGATCTCGAAGAGAAGTGGGCATGTCAGCCTCCTGGATTTGGCGTCGGTCAGTCGGCCGGCGGCATCGAAGATGGCTGGAACGGCATTTGAAAAAAAGATGGGCGGGAGGGGCCCGATATAGGGATCTCATAAGAAGGAGGACCCGTCGTGCGGTCGTCCCCGGGCGAGGCGCGAGCCCATCGGGCCCGACGCCTCCGTCTTTATGGGATTCCTATATCTTCGCCATAGCCCTCGTCTCGAAAACCTATGCGGCTGCTGGCACTTCAGCATGGTCGAAAATCCCGGTCGGCGCGGACGGACTTATGCCCCGTGCGGTCCATTTGCGGGCCGGAATTCCGAGAAGCTGTCGCGCCAAACCGGGTGCGACGAGGAGCATCCCATGATGGACATTCTGATGCTGGTGCTGGCGGCGGCCTTTTTCGCCCTGGCGATCGGCTACACCTACGTTTGCGAACGGCTGTAAAGGGAGCAGACCATGATCTTCGATTATGCGCTCGCCGGCGCCGTCTCGTTCGGCCTCCTGATCTACCTCACCTACGCGCTGCTGCGGCCCGAGCGGTTCTGACGCCATGCTGCTGCTCCTCGAATTGCTGCTGGCGGATGCGGCCCTGGTCGCCTGCCTGCTGACGGTGCTGCTGCCGCTGCTGCACCGGACACCATGCCTGAAGGATTGATTCCATGACCGTGATCGGTTGGCTCCAGATCATTCTATTCTGCGTCATCATCGTTGCGCTCACCCAGCCGCTCGGCTGGTACATGACGCTCGTCTTCAACGGCGAGCGGACGTTCCTGTCGCCGGTGCTGCGTCCCATCGAGGCCGCGCTCTACCGGATATCCGGCGTCGACGAGAAGCGCGAGCAACACTGGGTGACCTATACGGTCTCCATGCTCCTGTTTCACGTCGGCGGCTTCCTCATCATCTATGGCGTGATGCGGTTGCAGGCCGTGCTGCCCTTCAATCCGGCCGGGCAGGGCGCGGTCGCCGAAGACCTCTCCTTCAACACCGCGATCTCGTTCATCACCAACACCAACTGGCAGAACTATGGCGGCGAGAGCACGATCTCCTACCTCGTGCAGATGCTGGGCCTGACCCATCAGAACTTCCTGTCGGCGGCCACGGGAATCGCGCTGGCGGTAGCGCTGATCCGCGGCTTCTCCCGTGCCTCGGTGCGGACGATCGGCAATTTCTGGGTCGACGTCACCCGCACGACGCTCTACGTGCTGTTGCCGGTCTGCTTGGTCTACACGCTGTTCCTGGTGTGGCAGGGGATGCCCCAGACGCTCGGCGACTATGTCGAGGCGACGACGCTGGAAGGCGCCAAGCAGACGATCGCGGTCGGCCCGGTCGCCTCGCAGGTCGCGATCAAGATGCTCGGCACCAATGGCGGCGGCTTCTTCAATGCCAATGCCGCGCATCCCTTCGAGAACCCGACGGCCTTGTCGAATTTCGTGCAGATGCTGTCGATCTTCGTGCTCGGCGCGGCGCTGACCAACGTGTTCGGCCGCATGGTCGGAAACCAGCGCCAGGGCTGGGCGATCCTGGCCGTGATGGGCGTGCTGTTCATCGCCGGCGTTGCCATCACCTACTGGGCGGAGGCCAACGGCACCTCGACGCTGCAGGCGCTCGGGCTCGCGGGCGGCAACATGGAAGGCAAGGAGGTCCGCTTCGGCATCGTGGCATCCTCGCTGTTCGCGGTGATCACCACCGCGGCCTCCTGCGGCGCCGTCAATGCCATGCATGACAGCTTCACCGCGCTCGGCGGCATGATCCCGCTGATCAACATGCAGCTCGGCGAGATCATCATCGGCGGCGTCGGCGCCGGCCTCTACGGCATGCTGCTGTTCGTGGTGCTCGCGATCTTCGTCGCAGGGCTGATGGTCGGCCGCACTCCGGAATATGTCGGCAAGAAGATCGAGGCGCGCGAGGTCAAGATGGCGATGCTCGCGATCCTGGTGCTGCCGTTGATGTATCTGGGCTGGACCGCGGTCGGCGTGGTCTATCCGGCGGCCGTCGCCTCGATGGCCAATGCGGGTCCCCACGGCTTCACCGAGGTGCTCTATGCCTTCACCTCGGCGACCGGCAACAACGGCTCGGCCTTCGCCGGCCTCACCGGCAACACCTTCTTCTACAACCTGACGCTCGCGAGCGCGATGTTCGTCGGCCGATTCTTCATGATCGTGCCGGCCATGGCGATCGCCGGCTCGCTCGCCGCCAAGAAATCGATCCCGCCGTCCGCCGGCACGTTCCCGACCACGGGAGGACTCTTCGTCGGCCTCGTCGTCGGCGTGATCCTGATCATCGGCGGCCTCACCTTCTTCCCCGCGCTGGCCCTCGGTCCCATCGTCGAGCATCTCGCAATGAACGCCGGTAACGTCTTCTGATTGGTTGGAGTGACCTCCATGGATACGATGAAAATGCAAAAGCGCGCCTCGATGTCGGCGATGCTGGACGCCAAGATCGTCCTGCCGGCGATCCGCGCCTCCGTCGTCAAGCTTGACCCGCGGCTGATGGTCAAGAACCCCGTGATGTTCGTGGTCGAGATCGTGGCCGCGCTGACCACGGTCATCTTCCTGCGCGACATCGCCACTGGTGGCGAAAACATCGGCTTCACCTTCCAGATCATCCTCTGGCTCTGGTTCACGGTGCTGTTCGCGAATTTCGCCGAGGCGGTGGCCGAGGGCCGCGGCAAGGCGCAGGCCGATTCGCTGCGCAAGACCCGCACCGAAAGCCAGGCCAAGCTGCTGACCGGCGCGGGCTCCGAGGTCAAGCTGGTGCCGGGCACCAGCCTGAAGGTCGGCGATATCGTGCTGGTCGAGGCGGGCGACACCATTCCGTCCGACGGCGAGGTGATCGAGGGTGTCGCCTCGGTCAACGAGGCCGCCATCACGGGTGAATCCGCCCCCGTGATCCGCGAGTCCGGCGGTGACCGCTCGGCCGTGACGGGCGGGACGCAGGTGCTGTCCGACTGGATCCGTGTTCGCATCACGGCGGCGCAGGGGTCGACCTTCATCGACCGCATGATCAAGCTGGTGGAGGGCGCCGAGCGCGCCAAGACGCCGAACGAGATCGCGCTCAACATCCTGCTCGCCGGTCTCACCATCATCTTCGTGTTCGCGACCGTCACCATTCCGAGCTATGCGGCCTATGCCGGCGGATCCATCTCGGTCGTCGTGCTGGTCGCGCTGTTCGTGACGCTGATTCCGACCACGATCGGTGCGCTGCTCTCGGCCATCGGCATTGCCGGCATGGACCGGCTGGTGCGCTTCAACGTGCTGGCGATGTCCGGCCGCGCGGTTGAGGCCGCCGGTGATGTCGACACGCTGCTGCTCGACAAGACCGGCACCATCACGCTGGGCAACCGTCAGGCCACCGCGTTCCGGCCCGTGCGAGGCGTCACCGAGCAGGAGCTTGCGGACGCTGCCCAGCTCGCCTCGCTGGCCGACGAGACGCCCGAAGGCCGGTCGATCGTGGTGCTCGCGAAGGAGAAATACGGCATCCGCGGCCGTGACCTCGCCGAGCTCGGCGCCACCTTCATCCCGTTCACGGCACAAACCCGGATGAGCGGCGTCGACGCTGGCGGCTCGTCGGTGCGCAAGGGAGCGGTCGATGCGATGCTGAACCATGTCGGCGGCGGCGTGCCTCTGGCCGTTGCCTCCGGCAATGCGGCGCGCGCCATCCAGCCGGCCTCGCTGTCGGAGACCGGACGGGAAATCCAGGCCATCGCCGACGAGATCGCGAAGGCCGGCGGCACGCCGCTCGCCGTCGCCAAGGATGGCAAGCTGCTCGGCGTCATCCAGCTCAAGGACATCGTCAAGGGCGGCATTCGCGAGCGGTTTGCGGAGCTGCGCCGCATGGGCATCCGCACCGTCATGATCACCGGCGACAACCCGATGACGGCGGCCGCGATCGCCGCGGAGGCCGGGGTGGACGACTTCCTGGCTCAGGCAACCCCCGAGGACAAGCTGAAGCTGATCCGCGACGAGCAGGCCAAGGGCAAGCTGGTGGCTATGTGCGGCGACGGCACCAACGACGCGCCGGCGCTCGCCCAGGCCGACGTCGGCGTCGCCATGAACACCGGAACCCAGGCCGCCCGAGAGGCGGGCAACATGGTCGACCTCGATTCCAACCCGACCAAGCTGATCGAGGTCGTCGAGATCGGCAAGCAATTGCTGATGACCCGTGGTGCGCTGACCACGTTCTCGATCGCCAACGACGTTGCCAAATATTTCGCGATCATCCCGGCGATGTTCCTGGCGTTCTACCCGCAGCTCGGCGTGCTCAACGTCATGGGGCTGGCGAGCCCGCAGAGCGCCATCCTCTCGGCGATCATCTTCAATGCGCTGATCATCATCGCCCTGATCCCGCTGGCGCTGAAGGGCGTCGCCTACCGCGCTGTCGGTGCCGGCGCGCTGCTCCGCCGCAACCTCCTGATCTACGGGCTCGGCGGTATCGTCATCCCCTTCGTCGGCATCAAGGCGATCGACCTCCTGGTGGTCGCGCTGCGCCTGGCTTGAGTTGGTCATTGCGGGGAGCGAAGCGAGGAAGCCATCCAGACCGTCGCCGTTGGCAGGAGCTCTGGATTGTTTCGCTTCGCTCGCAATGACAAAGGAAAACTGGAGATACACATGTTCAGAGAAATTCGCCCCGCCATCGTCCTCTTGCTGTTGCTGACGGCAATCACCGGGCTCGCCTATCCGCTGGCCATGACGGCGATCGCCGGTGCGGTGTTTCCCGCGAAGGCGCAGGGAAGCCTGATCGAGCGCGACGGCAAGGTGGTCGGCTCCGCCCTGATCGGCCAGGAGTTCAAGGACGACAAATATTTCCACGGCCGCCCCTCGGCGACGCTCGCCCCGGACCCCAGTGATTCGACCAAGACCGTGTCGGCGCCCTACAACGCCGCGAATTCGGGGGGCTCCAATCTCGGACCGACCAGCAAGGCGCTGGCCGACCGCCTGAAGGAGGACGTCGACAAGCTCAAGGCGGAGAATCCGAACACCGCCGTTCCGGTCGATCTCGTCACCACTTCGGCCAGCGGCCTCGATCCGGACATTTCGCCCGAGGCGGCGCTGTTCCAGGTGCCGCGGATCGCCAAGGCGCGCAACCTTCCGGACGATCAGGTCCGGCAACTGGTCGCCTCCAACACCGAAGGGCGGCTGCTCGGCCTGCTCGGCGAACCCCGGGTTAACGTTCTTGCGCTGAACCTCGCGCTGGACCGGGCGTCCGCGAAGTAGCGGTCTAGGCTCGCGGCATCGGGACGATTATATTCGCAGAATGGTCCGAGAGCGCCGCGATCCCGAACAACGTCCGTCTCCCGAGGCGCTGCTGGAAGCCGCCCGTCGGGAGGACGGCGCAAGCGGCAAGCTGAAGATCTTCGTCGGCGCCGCGCCCGGCGTCGGCAAGACCTACGAGATGCTGCAGAGCGCCCATGCCAAACGCAAGGCGGGCGTGGACGTCGTGGTCGGCTTCGTCGAGACCCACGGCCGGGCCGAGACCGAGGCGCTGGTGCGCGGGCTGGAAGTGATCCCGCGCAAGCGGCTCGACTATCGCGGCCAGGTGGTCGAGGAGATGGATCTCGACGCCGTGATCGCGCGCCGGCCCAGGATCGCGATCGTCGACGAACTGGCGCACACCAACGCGCCGCTCTGCCGCCATCCCAAGCGCTATCTCGACGTCGAGGAACTGCTCGCGCACGGCATCGACGTCTATACCGCCGTCAACATCCAGCACATCGAAAGCCTGAACGACGTCGTCGCCCAGATCACCCATGTGCGGGTGCGGGAGACCGTGCCGGACTCCGTGTTCGACCGCGCCGACGCGATCGAACTGATCGATCTCACGCCCGACGATCTGATCCAGCGGCTGAAGGAGGGCAAGGTCTATGTGCCCAAGCAGGCCGAGCGGGCGCTGGAGCACTATTTCTCGCCCGGCAATCTCACCGCGCTGCGCGAACTGGCGCTGCGGCGGACGGCCGACCGGGTCGACGAGCAACTGCTCACCCACATGCAGGCCAATGCCATCGCCGGTCCCTGGGCCGCCGGCGAGCGCATCCTCGTCTGCGTCAGCGAGGATCCGCGTGCGGCAGGGCTGGTGCGATACACCAAGCGCCTCGCCGACCGGCTGCATGCGCCGTTCACGGCAATTTCGATCGAGACCCGGCGCTCGCTCCAGCTCTCCGACGCCGAGCGCGACCGGCTCGCCGATACGCTGCGGCTGGCCGAATCGCTGGGCGGCGAAGCGCTGACGATTCCCGCCGTCGGCCGCCGCATCGCCGACGACCTCATCAATTTCGCGCAGGGCAACAACGTCACGCAGATCGTGGTCGGGAAGTCGACCCGGTCGCGCTGGTTCGAGCTGACGCGCGGCTCCGTCGTGCACGATCTGGTGCGCCGTGCCGGCAATATCAGCATCCACGTCATTCCGGGCGACGAGTTGCCCGAGGAGCCGCCGCCAACCGGCGCGGTGCAGACCGCCGCGCGTGCCGAGCCGTTCAATCCGCTGCCTTATGTGAAGTCGCTCGGGATCGTCGCGGTCGGCCTCGGCGTTGCGGAATTGCTCCAGCCGAGCTTCGGGATCGAGAACGTCGATCTCGTGCTGCTCACGGCCGTAGTGGCGGTGGCGGTGCGCTATGGATTGTGGCCGTCGCTGCTGGCGAGCATCGCCGCATCGCTGGCCTATAATTTCTTCTTCCTGCCGCCGGTCTACACCTTCACGATCACCGACCCGACCAACGTCGCGGCGTTCTTCTTCTTCATGCTGATCGCGATCCTGGTATCGAACGTCGCCGCGCGGGTGCGCACCCAGGCCGACACCGCGATCGGCCGGATCAGGATGACCGAGCAGCTCTACGCCTTCAGCCGCAAGCTCGCCGGCACCGGCACGCTCGACGACGTGCTGTGGGCGACGGCCTATCAGATCGCGCTGATGCTGAAGGTTCGCGTCGTTCTGCTGCTGCCGGAGGAGGGCGTACTGACCGTGAAGTCCGGCTATCCGCCGGAGGACCAGCTCGACCAGGCCGATCTCGCCGCGGCCAACTGGGCCTGGAGCAACGACCGCTCCGCCGGCCGCGGTGCGGACACGTTGCCGGGGGCCAAGCGGCTGTTCCTGCCGATGCGCACCGGGCGCGGCCCGATCGGCGTCATCGGCATCGACAATGACCGCACCGGTCCGTTGCTGACGCCGGACCAGCGCCGCCTGCTGGATGCGCTGGTCGACCAGGGCGCGCTCGCGATCGAGCGCGTGCTGCTGGTCGAGGACATGGACCGCGTCAGGCGCACCGTCGAATCCGAGCGGCTGCGCTCGGCGCTGCTGACCTCGATCTCGCATGATCTGAAGACGCCGCTCGCCTCGGTGCTCGGTGCGGCCTCGACCATGCGCGATCTCGCCGGCGCGCTGTCGGACACCGAGAAGCGCGACCTGCTCGCGACCGTGATCGACGAGTCCGAGCGGCTCAATCGCTTCATCGCCAATCTGCTCGACATGACCAAGCTCGAATCCGGCGCCATCGTGCCCAACACGGCGCTGCACGATCTCAGCGAGATCGTCGGCAGCGCCCTGCGTCGCGCCGCCAAGATCCTGACGGCGCACAAGGTCGAACTGGTGCTGGCAGCCGATCTGCCCATGCTGCAGCTCGACGCCGTGCTGTTCGAGCAGGTGCTGTTCAATCTGCTCGACAACGCCGCCAAATACTCGCCGCCGGAGACCGCCATCGCAATCCGCGGCCATCGTGACGGCGATCGGGTGGTGCTCCAGGTGAGCGATGAGGGCGAGGGCATTCCGCCCGACGAGCTCGAAAGCGTCTTCGACAAGTTCTACCGCGCGCAGAAGGGCGACCACGTCCGTCCCGGCACCGGCCTCGGCCTCGCCATTTCGCGCGGATTCGTCGAGGCGATGCACGGCACGATCACAGCCGCCAACCGCAGCGACCGGCGCGGCGCGGTCCTCACCATCCGTCTGCCCGTTCCGGCGCAGACCCGCGCACTGGATACCGCCGCATGAGCGCCGCCCCGATCAAGGTTCTGGTCATCGACGATGAGCCGCCGATCCGCAAATTGCTTCGGATGGGCCTTTCCACCCAGGGCTACGAGATCCTCGAGGCGCCGAGCGGCAAGGTCGCGCTGGAGAAGCTTGCCGAACAGCCCGCGCTGATCATCCTCGATCTCGGCCTTCCCGACATCCAGGGCCACGAGCTGCTGCGAACCATCCGCTCCCGTAACGAGAGCGTGCCGATCGTGGTGCTGTCGAGCCGCGGGGACGAGGCGGGCAAGGTACAGGCGCTCGATCTTGGGGCCGACGACTATCTGACCAAGCCGTTCGGCATGGATGAACTGCTGGCCCGGCTGCGCGCGGCGCTGCGCCATCAGCTTCAGGTGCAGGGCGAGCGTCCGGTGTTCCGCACCGGCGATCTTTCGGTCGACCTCGTCCGCCGCATCGTCAAGGTCGGTGAGCGCGACGTGAAGCTGTCGCCGAAGGAATACGATCTGCTGCGCGTGCTGGTGCAGCACGCCGGCAAGGTGCTGACCCACCGCTTCCTGCTCAAGGAACTCTGGGACGAGCTGACCGACGCGCAATATCTGCGCGTCTATGTCCGCCAGCTCCGCCAGAAGATCGAGGCCGATCCGGAGCGCCCGCAGTATGTCCTGACCGAGACGGGGATCGGCTACCGGCTGAAGGCGGGGGATTAGGCCCTTCCCTCCTTGCCGCCGGAACTACGCGCACGCTTGTATCGACATCGGCAATGACGGAGCAAATCAACCCGCCTTCCGCGGCCGCGCCGTGGAGCGATTTGTCTTCTTCGCGCTTCGCGACCGCCCCGGCGCGCGCCGTGCGTGCGGCTTCGCCGCCGTCTTCTTGCCGCCGCCCTTCAGGCTCTGCCTCAGCGCGTCCATCAGGCTGACGACGTTGCTTGGTCGCTCCTCCGGCTTCGGCAATTCGATCGTCTTGCCGCTGGCCTTGCGCTTGACCAGCGCCTTCAGCGCGGTCTCGTATTGGTCCTTGAACTGGCTGGGATCGAAATGCGAGGCCTTGGTCTGCAGGATGTGCCCGGCGAGATCGACCATGTCCCTGGTGATCTTCGGGCTTTTGATGCCGTCGAAGAACTCGTCCTCGTCGCGCAGCTCATAGGGAAAGCGCAGCGTCGTGCCGAGGAGGC
Organism: uncultured Bradyrhizobium sp.; assembly: GCA_964423245.1. GTDB lineage: Bacteria > Pseudomonadota > Alphaproteobacteria > Rhizobiales > Xanthobacteraceae > Bradyrhizobium. Next base: position 88,867 of record CAYREH010000013.1, read on the forward strand.
CCTTGCCCAGCGGCTCGATGGCGATGATGTGCTCGCGGTTGGTCAGCACGATCCTGGCCAGTGCCGTGCGCCCCTGGTCCTTCATGGCATCCCGGATCACGGCGAAGGCATCGGTCGCCGCTTTCCCGTCGGGCGCGATGTAATAGGGATGGTTGCGATAGCGCTGGTCGATCTCCTCGCTCGGGACGAAGCTCTCGATGTCGATGGTGTGGCTGCTTTCGATCTGCACGGCCTCGAGCTCTTCCGGCTCGATCTCGACATATTTGCCCTTGCCGAGCTCGTAGCCGCGCCCCTTCTGCTCGCTATCGACCACGTCGCCGGTCTCGGCATCCACCATCTGCTGCTTGAGCCGGTTGCCGGTCTCGCGGTTGATCATGTGAAAGCGGGTCTTCTCGGACGCCGTGGTCGCGGGATAGAGCACGACGGGACAGCTGACCAGCGACAGCTTCAGCGTTCCCTTCCAATAGGCGCGGGGGGCCATTCCAGTCTCCGGCGTTGGCAAAGCGGTTTGGAACCCCAATCATCTCCCGCGGTTTTGGTTCCTGGCGGGACGTGCGCCATGCTAGTTTCACGTCGAACGACGATGCGGGACCGTCCGTGCTGCGCAAGCTCTCCACTTACCGCCAGAAGCGCGATTTCGAGAAGACGCCGGAGCCCTCGGGCCGGACGGCCGTCGCGCCCGCGCGGCAGCGACGCTTCGTGATCCAGAAGCACGATGCGACACGGCTGCATTATGACCTCCGCCTGGAATTCGACGGCGTCTTCAAGTCCTGGGCCGTGACCAAGGGCCCTTCGCTCGATCCGCATGACAAGCGGCTCGCAGTCGAGGTCGAGGACCATCCGCTCGACTATGGCGACTTCGAGGGCACCATCCCGGACGGCCAGTATGGCGGCGGCACCGTGATGCTGTGGGACCGCGGCACCTGGGAATCGGACGATCCCGAGCGCGGCTTCAGGAAGGGTGACCTCAAGTTCACCCTGCATGGCGACAAGCTGCAAGGCAGCTGGGTGCTGGTGCGCATGCGCCACGACCGCAGCGGTGGCAAGCGCACCAACTGGCTGCTGATCAAGCATCGCGATGCATACGCCCGCGAAGGCGCCGACAACGAGATTCTCGCCGCAGACAAGTCGGTCGCCTCGGGCCGGGCGATGGCTCAGATCGCCGCGGGCAAGGGGCGCGCGCCCAAGCCGTTCATGCTGGCGAAGGGCGCCAGGACCAGGGCGGACGCGGTCTGGCAATCAAACCGCGCCGATGAAACGCAGGGCGAGACGGTCAAGCCGGCGCCCCGCAAGGCCCTGAAGGCGGGCAAGGCCGCGACCAGGACGGTTTCCCCCGCGGCAGAGGCGAAGGTCGTCGCCGCGATGCCGGATTTCGTCCCGCCGCAACTGTGCACGCCGGTGGAGCGTCCGCCGGCCGGCAACGGCTGGTGCCACGAGATCAAGTTCGACGGCTACCGCGTGCAGCTCCGCGTCGAGGACGGCGCCGCGACGCTGAAGACCCGCAAGGGTCTCGACTGGACGGCGAAGTTCGCGGCCATCGCCACAGAGGCCGAAGCGCTGCCGGACGCGATCATCGACGGCGAGATCGTCGCACTCGACCACAATGGCGCACCAAGCTTCTCCTCGCTGCAGGCGGCGCTCTCGGATGGCAAGACCGACGCGCTGATCTTCTTCGCTTTCGACCTTTTGTTCGCGGACGGCCGCGACTATCGCCGGCTGCCGCTTGGCGAGCGCAAAGCGCGTCTCAGGACGCTGCTGGAGGCCCGCAAGCGCAAGTCGCCGCTGATCCGCTATGTCGAGCATTTCGACAGCGGCGGCGACGCGGTGCTGCAATCGGCCTGCAAGCTCGATCTCGAGGGGATCGTGTCCAAGAAGCTGGATGCGCCCTACCGGTCGGGCCGGACCGAAAGCTGGACCAAGGCCAAGTGCCGCGCCGGCCATGAGGTCGTGATCGGCGGTTACAAGACGACGAACGGCAAATTCCGCTCGCTGATGGCCGGTGTCCATCGGGGCGATCATCTGGCGTTCGTCGGCATGGTCGGTACCGGCTTCGGCGCCGACACGGTGAAGCGCATCATGCCGTCGCTGAAGGCGATGGAGGCCAAGGCAAATCCCTTCGGCGGCAAGAACGCCCCGAAGAAGACGCGTGACGTGCACTGGCTGAAGCCGGAGCTGGTCGCCGAAATCGAATTCGCGGGATTCACGGCCGACGGCAACATCAGGCAGGCGGCCTTCAAGGGACTGCGGCAGGACAAGCCGGCCGAGGAGGTCGAGGCGGAGACGCCCGTGGCGGGACGTCTTGCCACACCCGGGCCCGGCAAGCGCGCGGCGGCCAGGTCCGCCAACGCATCGAAGCGCGCGGGACCGGCCGAGGTGATGGGCGTCGTGATCTCGAAGCCCGAGAAGGAGCTGTGGCCGGATCACGGCGCGGGCGTGACCAAGCTCGACCTCGCCCGATATTTCGAGGCGGTCGGCGACTGGATGATCGCGCATCTGAAGGGCCGGCCGTGCTCGATCGTGCGCGCCCCCGACGGCATCGGCGGCGAGACCTTCTTCCAGCGCCATGCCATGCAGGGCACATCGAACCTGCTGGAGCTCGTCAGGGTCTCCGGCGATCGCAAGCCGTATCTCCAGATCGACCGGGTCGAGGGACTTGCCGCCGTCGCGCAGATCGGCGGCGTCGAGCTGCATCCCTGGAATTGTGCGCCGGATGCCTATGACACGCCGGGCCGGCTGGTGTTCGACCTCGATCCCGCTGCTGATGTCGCGTTCGCCGAGGTGATCGCGGCGGCCAGGGAGATGAAGCAACGGCTCGCCGATGTGGGCCTGGACAGCTTCTGCAAGACCACGGGCGGCAAGGGCCTGCATGTGGTGGTGCCGCTGCTCCATGGTGCACGCGACAAGGTGGACTGGAAGCAAGCCAAGGCGTTCGCGCAGGGCGTCTGCCAGTGGATGGCGAACGACGACCCCGAGCGCTATTTGCTCAACATGTCGAAGAAGCTGCGCGAGGGAAAAATCTTCCTCGACTATCTGCGCAATGACCGGATGTCGACCGCGGTCGCGTCTTTGTCGCCGCGCGCGCGCGAGGGGGCAACGGTGTCGATGCCGGTCACCTGGGCGCAAGTGAAGGCAGATCTCGATCCGAAGCGCTACACCGTCCGGACCGTCCCGGGTCTACTCGGACGTTCCAAGGCGTGGGACGGTTATGATGATGCCGCCGCGTCGATCAAGTCGGCGATCAGGAAGCTCGCCGCGAAAATGAAGTAGGGCGGCCGCAGCGCCAGACCGATATCCCATGGCAAGATTTCGGGCGGGCAAGGCGCAGCGTGCCCACCACAAGTTTCCGAGATCTGGTGGGCACGGCGCAGTACGCCTTTGCCCACCTGCGTCTCGCTACTTCCCGGAGCCTAGATGCGGCCCATCAGGAGCAGGATCACCAGGATGATGATGATCAGTCCGAGGCCGCCACCGCCATAATAGCCGGTGCCATAGAACGGACCGCCGCCGATGCCGCTGAAGCCGCCGAGCAGGGCGATGATGAGAATGATCAGGATGATCGTGCCGATAGACATGCGAAGCTCCTCCAGCCCCTTCGATCAGGGGGTCGTTGATGTGATCGTTTGCGTGGAGGCAACTTGCCGCAGGTTTGAAAGTTCCCACATTGAAACACGATGGATGACGCTGTGTTTTCGGGAACCACTGGCGGCCCGCACGACGTTATCATCGACAAACCAGGTCAGGTCTTGCCATGTCAGCACCGCTCGTCGTTTCCATTCCACATCAGCTCGGCCGCGAGGAGGCGGTGCGGCGCCTCAAGACCGGGCTCGGCCGCGCCGCGGCCAGTCTTCCCGTGATGCAGGTCGAGGAGGAGCGCTGGAGCGGCGACAGCATGAGTTTTCGCATCCGCGCGCTCGGTCAGATCGCCAGCGGTCAGGTCGCCGTCGCCGACGACCATGTCAGGGTCGAAGTGGTCCTGCCCTGGCTGTTGCAGCGTTTCGCGGACATGGCGCAGGCCGCGATCAAGAAGCGCGGGCAGCTGCTGCTGACCAGGGACGGCGGCAAATAGCGCTCAGGCGATGACGCGGTGCTGAGCCGGCTTCACATGGCCTGTTGACGCTGCCCTGATGACGACCACCGGCAGGCCCTGGAAGGCTTGCGCCAGCGGCAGCGTGGACCCTGCGACACCGGGCGCGGCGTAGCCGGCGAGATCGACCGTTGCATCGAGCCCGTCCAGCGCCGGCCATTCCCGTCCGGCCTGCGTCAGGGGCGCGAACAGCCGCCCGGTCGCCACGATCACCGCCTCGCGGCCATGGCGCCGCACGAAGGCGATGACGTGCTTCGCATGGGCGCCGCGCACCTCGAGCGGATGATATTCGCCCCGTGCGAACACATCGGGCAACGCGTTGCGCAGCTCGAGGAGGTGTCGCGTCCAGGCAAGCTTGAGCTTGCCGTCCGGCCAGCTCCCGGCAAGATCGCGCCAGTCCGGAGTTTGGAGCGCGGACAGCGCGGCGTAGCGCGCGTCGAAATCGACGGGGCGGCGATTGTCCGGATCGACCAGCGACAGGTCCCAGAACTCGGTGCCCTGGTAGAAGTCGGGCACGCCGGGCAGGGTGGCCTTGAGGGTCAGCTGGCTCAGTGAATTCAGCGTGCCGAGCCTCGCGATCCGTGGCGCCAGGCCGTCCAGCGAGTCCAGGAACTCCCGCGAGATCTCCGGGTCGAGGATCCTGGCGATGAAATCGTTCACTCCGCTCTCATAAGCCTCGTGTGGATTGAGCCAGCTGGTCTCTTCCTTGCCCTCGCGTGCCGCCTTCAGGGCGTAAGCCTGGATGCGCTCGACGAAGCCGGGCCCTGCCGGCTCCTGCAGCGGCCAGGCGCCGAGCAGGGTCTGGTAGAGCATGTATTCGAACGTCGCCGAGGGCGCGCGCAACCCGCCGTGAAGCGCCAGATGCGGCGCATTCAGAACTTTCCAGCGCGCGATCGTGCTGGTCCATTCGCCCGCGATCTCACTGAGGGCGGCGATACGCGCCCGGGCATCCTCGCCGCGCTTGGTGTCGTGCGTCGCCGTCGCCGTCATGCCGAGCGGCCAGTCCCGCGCCCGGGCCTGCATCGCCTCGTGGAAGGCGGGAACGGTGAGGCCGTTGCTGGCGGGATCGCCGCCGACCTCGTTCAGCGCCAGCAGCCGGTGGAATTGATAGAAGGCGGTGTCCTCCAGCGATTTCGCCATCATCGGACCGGTGAACTGCTGCACCTTGAGCGCGAAGCGCCGCACGCGCGGGGCGCCGTGCGGCGGCCGGCCCGGTTTCAGCAGGTCCATGGTGAGCGCATCGCGCAGGAAGTCGAAGATGCCTTCATCGGCGGCAAACCACTCGGCGCGGGCGCGTTCGATCGTGTCCTCGATCAGCTTGCGATCGAGTTCCGTCGTGCCGCTGCCGGTCAAATAGGTACGATAGACCGGGAAGTGCAGCACGTAGAGTTCGAGCGCCTGTCGCAGGCTGTCGGCGGAGAAATCGCGGGTCGAGTAGTGTCCATTGGCGATGCGTGCGAGCAGCCGCGTCAGCACGACGAACTCGCTGGTCAGGAGCGTCTCGAGCACACGCCGCTTGGCGTCCTTCACGTACGGCGCGAGCTGCGGCGGCCTGTTGCTGATCTGTCGCCAGGTCTCGTCGAGCGCCGCAAGTCCTTCGGGATCGACCAGAACCTGGATGATGGCGTTCATCCATTCATAGCCCGTGGTGCCCTGCACGCCCGCAAAGCGCGGCAGTCGCTCGTGCTCGCACAGGATTTTCTCGATCACCGTGTAGAACGGTTTCGAGTGGCCCTGCGCGTCGCGCACCAGCCGGCGCAGGCGCTGGCAGTATTGCGCGGGGTCGCGCAGGCCGTCGATGTGGTCGAGGCGGATGCCTTGCAGCCTGCCGTTCGCGATCATCTGTTTCACCAGGCGATGCGTGGCGGCGAAGGTGCCGGGATCCTCGACGCGCAGGCCGGCAAGGCCGTTGACGTCGAAGAAGCGGCGGTAGTTGATGTCGCTGGACGCCAGCCGCCAATGGCCGAGCTTGTAGTGCTGGCGTTCCAGCAGATGATGCAGGGCCAGCGTCTGGGACGGCCGGTCCTTGGCGGCGCGATAGGCATCGAGACCGCGTGCGATGAGGTCGGCTGCGCCGTCGATCTGCTTCAACTCGTCCTTGAACGCGGGCGCTTCCTTGCGGTTGGGACGGCGCAATCCGGCATGGCGCGCGGCGAGCGCCAGCAGGCGCTTGCCGGCCTCGGTTGCCTCGGCCTCCGCCTCCTTCACGATGATGCGCAGCATCTCGCCGTAGCGCTCCGGTGCGATCGGCAGGCGATGCTCGAAATACCAGGCGGAGAAGCTGCCGTCGTCCGCGTCGTAGCGCAGCTTGATATCGCCGCCCTCGAGCGCCTCGCCATAAGAGGTTCCGAGGATCGGCAGCAGCACGCCGCCGCGTGCGCGGTGGGGCAGTTGATCCCAGTCGATGTCGAACGAAACCGCATGCGGCGAGGCCTGGCCCCATTCCAGCACGTCCAGCCACCAGGGATTGTCGGCGAAATGCACGCCGACATGGTTCGGCACGAAATCGATGATCAGGCCGAGATCGTGCTTGACCAGCGCCTCGCTGAGCCGCGCGAACCCTGCCTCGCCACCGAGTTCGGGATTGAACTGACCGGCATCGACGGTGTCGTAGCCATGGGTCGAACCCTTGCGCGCCTTCATCACGGGCGAGGCGTAGACATGCGTGATGCCGAGGGCCTTCAGATAGGGCACCACCGCAGCCGCCTTGTCGAAATCGAAATCCGCCGTCAGCTGGAGGCGGTAGGTGGCGAGAGGAATGTCAGCGGGCATGCGAGGCTCCAAGGCGCCAGATCACGGACCAGGGCGGAAGCCGTTCGCCGGCGTCGCCCCAGATCGGCGCGCCGGCGTCGATGGCGGGACGGGTGATCTCCTGGTCCGAGAGATTGGCCGTGAGATGCAACGCCGAACCGTCGCCCAAGTGCCAGCGGGCGGTGAGAAGGCCGTCGTCCGTCGCCTCGGCCGCGCCGAACCGGGCGCCCTTCAGGCGCGGAACGATCAGCCTGTGGCGGAGCGCAAGCAGCTTCCGCACCCAAGCGAGCCGCGCGGCCTGTTCGCTGGTGTGGCCGGTCCAGTCGAGCACGGCCGATTGCAGCGTGGCCGGATCGAGCGGATCCGGCACATCCTCACCGTATTTGTCATAGGCCCAGGCGTATTCCCTGCGGCGCCCCTGGCGAACCGCGTCGGCCAGCCAGTCGCTGAAATCGCAGAAGAACGGAAATGGGGCGGTCGAGCCCCATTCCTCGCCCTGGAACAGCATCGGCACCATCGGCGCGAGCAGGGTGACGGCGAGCGCGGCTTCGATCTGCCGCGGCGATGCGAGCCGTTCGAGCCGCTCGCCCAGCGCACGGTTGCCGATCTGGTCGTGGTTCTGGAGGAAATTGACGAAGGTGGACGGCGGCAGTGCCCCGCTGGGCTCGCCACGCGCGCGCTTGCCCCAGAACTCGGAGATCTCGCCCTGGTAGACGAAGCCCGAGGCGAGGGCGCGCGCCAGGTCCATGCGCGGGGTCTGGTAGTCCGCGTAGTAGCCGGCGAGTTCGCCGGTCAGGATCACGTGCCAGGCATGGTGGTAGTCGTCATTCCACTGGGCGCGGTAGCGGCCGTTCGGCGGCTCCTGTTCGGCGTCGAGCAGGCTGGCGCGGTTGTCGCCGTTCTCCAGCACGAGGTGGATGTGCCGCTCCGTCGCCCGGGCGAGTTCGCCAACGGCGATGCTGAGGTCAAGCAGCATGGACTGTTCGCCCGGGATCGCGATGATGTGGTTGGCGGCATCGAGGCGCAGGCCGTCGAAGCGATAGTCGGTCAGCCAGGACAGCGCGTTCTCGACCGCGAAGGCCCGGACCTGCGGCACGCGATAGTCGATCGCGCTGCCCCAGGGGGTGTGCGCATCGGTGAAGAAGGAGGGCGCATAGCGGCCGAGGTAATTTCCCTCCGGGCCGAAATGATTGTAGACGACGTCGAGAAACACCATCAGTCCGCGAAGATGCGCTTCGTCGATCAGCGTCTTGAGATCGTCGGGTCGGCCATAGGCGCTGTCGGGCGCGTACCACAGCACGCCGTCATAGCCCCAGCCGCGGTGTCCTGCGAAATCGCCAAGCGGCATCAGTTCAAGCGCGGTGATCCCGGTCGCGACGAGATGGTCGAGCCTGTCGATCATGGCGCGGTAGCTGCCTTCCGGCGTGAAGGTGCCGACATGGGTCTCGATCAGCACCGTCTCTTCCCAGGGCCGGCCGCGCCAGTCGCTGGCGCGCCATGGGAAGGCGTCGTGATCGATCACCTCGCTCGGGCCGAACACATCGTCGGGCTGGAACGCGGACGCCGGATCGGGCACGTCGATCTCGTCGTCGATCCTGAATTTGTAGCGGCTGCCGACGGGCAGCCCGTCGATGTCGGCGACATACCAGCCATCCTGGCGTCGCTGCATGGCATGGCGGCGGTCGAGCAGGAGATCGACCCGGCGCGCCGCAGGGGCCCAGAGCCGGAACGAGACGCCATCCCTGGTCGGCCTCGCCCCGAAGGACGGCCTCATGGCGCCCCCGCGAAAGCAAGCACGGAGCGCGGCGGCGCCTTGCTGTCGCTTCCGGGCAGGACATCAATGCCGTTGAGGCTGGTTTCCGTCGTGTTCAGAATCTGCTGCCAGCTCTTGTATTCGGGCATCTTCGGCAATTTGAATGCGATCTCTTCCGGGGCGGCGTTCAGAACGATAAAGATCGCGGCGCTCCCGGGTTCCACCGGTCCCACCACATAGGACAGGAATCGTCCCTCCGGGAATCGCCAGTCGCTTTCAGTCATCTCGTCGCCCGCCGGCGTCAGCCACAGCGCGCCATAGGAGATGCCGTCCTTCGGGCGGCCGTCGAGCCAGCGGTGGCTGCGCAGCTGGGAGAAGCGGCGGCGGATCTCGGCGAGATGGGCGACGAAATCGACCATGTCCTCGCCGTCCGTGCCGAGATTGTCCCAGTCGACCCAGCCGACCTCGTTGTCCTGGCAATAGGCGTTGTTGTTGCCGGACTGGGAGTTGCCGACTTCGTCCCCGGCCAGCAGCAGCGGAACGCCCTGTGCCAGCATCAGGCAGGCCAGCACGTTCTTGCGAAGCTGCCGACGCAGATTGAGAATCTTCGGATCATCGGTCGGGCCTTCGACACCGCAATTGTTGCTGTGGTTGTCGTTGGAGCCGTCGCGATTGTCCTCGCCATTGGCCGCGTTGTGCTTCTCGTTGTAGCTGAAGAGATCGGCGAGCGTGAAGCCGTCATGCACGGTGATGTGGTTGATGCTGGCGCGCGGTCGCCGTCCGTCGTGGTTGAACAGATCGGACGAGGCCGTCATGCGGCTCGAGATGTCGCCGATCAGGCTGCCTTCGCCGCTCCAGTAGCGGCGCATGGCGCTGCGATAGCGGTCGTTCCATTCCGACCATTGCGATGGGAAGGCGCCGACCTGGTAGCCGCCCAGGCCGAGGTCCCACGGCTCGGCGACGAGCTTGACGGTCGCCAGCACGGGGTCCTGGCGCACCGCGGTGAGGAACGAATTGCCCCGGTCGTAGCCGTTCGGACCCCGCGCCAGCGTGGTCGCGAGATCGAAGCGGAAGCCGTCGACGTGGCAGACCTCGACCCAGTAGCGCAAACTGTCCATCACCATCTGCAGGACGCGCGGATGGGTGAGGTTGACCGACGAACCGCAGCCGGTGAAATCGTCGTAATAGCGGGGATTGGAACGGTTGAGCCAGTAATAGGAGGCGTTGTCGATGCCGCGATAGCACAGCGTGGGACCGAGATGATTGCCCTCAGCGGTGTGGTTGTAGACGACGTCCAGCATCACCTCGATTCCGGCATCGTGCAGGCGCGCCACCGTGGTGCGGAACGAATCCAGCGCATTGTCCTGCGCGTAGCGGGGCTCGGGCGCGAAGAAGGACAGCGTGTTGTAGCCCCAGTAATTTGCCAGCTTCTTCTCGACGAGGATGCGGTCGTCGACGAAGCTGTGGACCGGCAGCAACTCGACCGTGGTGACACCGAGCTTCTTGAGGTGGTCGATCATGGCCGGCGAGGACAGCCCGCCATAGGTGCCGCGCAGATTGGGCGGCACGTCTTCGCGCTTCTGGGTGAGCCCCTTGACGTGGGCTTCGTAGATGATCGTGTCTTCCCAGGGAATGTTGGGACGGATCTCGCGCCGGCCCCAGTTGAAGGTCTCGTCGACGACGACCGCCTTGGGCATGCCGCGCGCATTGTCGCGCCGGTCGAAGGAAAGATCCTCGCGCGGCGAACCGGTGCGGTAGGCGAAATGCGCATCGCTCCAGACCAGCCGCCCGGCGAGCCGCTTGGCATAGGGGTCGAGCAGCAGCTTGTTGGCATTGAAGCGATGGCCGTGCTCGGGCTCGTAGGGGCCGTGCACGCGGTAGCCGTAGAGCTGGCCGGGCGACACGTCGTTCAGATAGCCGTGCCAGACGTCCTCGGTTCGCTCCGGCAGTTCGATGCGTTCGAGCTCGCGGCGTCCCTGGGGGTCGAACAGGCAGAGCTCGACCTTCTGCGCATTGGCGGAAAACAGCGCGAAATTGGTGCCGCGTCCGTCCCAGCTTGCACCGAGGCGTGCGGGCGATCCGGCAGTCAGGCGCATCGGTCAGGTTTCCGGAACGAGGAAGATCGCGGCCAGCGGCGGAACGGTGAGGCTGAGCTGGCCGTCGACGGCCAGAACCTCGCCGATATTGCCGACATTGCTGCCGCCGTAATGAGCGGAGTCCGAGTTCAGCGCCTCCCTCCACTTGCCTGCCAACGGCACGCGGACGCGATAATCGCGATAGACATTGGGCGAGAAGTTCACGATCACGAGGCAGCGTGCGTTTGCCTCGAGGCCCTTGCGCAGCCACGCGAACACGTTGCGGTCGGCATCGTCGGTGATCAGCCATTCGAAGCCGGCGGGATCGCAGTCCAACTGATGCAGGGCCGGGACCGCACGATAGAGATGGTTGAGATCGCGGATCAGCGCCTGCACGCCGGCATGGGACCTGGATTCGAGCAGGTGCCAGTCGAGCGACTGGTCGTGATTCCACTCGCGGCTCTGTGCGATCTCGGCGCCCATGAACAGCAGCTTCTTGCCGGGGTGGCCGAACATGAAGCTGTAATAGGCGCGCAGATTGGCGAAGCGCTGCCACTCGTCGCCGGGCATGCGGCCGAGGATCGAGCGTTTGCCGTGCACGACCTCGTCATGCGACAGCGGCAGGATGAAGTTTTCCGAGAAGGCGTAGTGCAGGCCGAACAGGATGTCGCCGTGATGATGCTTGCGGTGAACCGGATCCTTGCTGATGTAGTTCAGCGTGTCGTGCATCCAGCCCATGTTCCACTTGTAGCCGAAGCCGAGCCCGCCGAATTCGACGGGGCGCGAAACCTGCGGCCAGGCGGTGGATTCCTCCGCAGCCGTGGTGGCCTGCGGGAAGCGGGCGAACAATTCGGTGTTGAAGCGGCGCAGGAAGGCGATCGCCTCGATGTTCTCGCGGCCGCCATACTGGTTCGGGATCCAGCCCCCGGGCGGGCGGCTGTAATCGAGATAGAGCATGGAGGCGACCGCATCGACGCGCAGGCCGTCGATGGCGTAACGCTCCAGCCAGAACAGCGCGTTCGACACCAGGAAGTTCGTCACTTCGGTGCGCCCGTAATTGTAGATCAGCGTGCCCCAGTCGAGGTGGCGGCCCTGCAGCGGGTTGGCGTGCTCGTAGAGCGCGGTGCCGTCGAAACTGCCGAGCCCGTGCGGATCGTCGGGAAAATGCCCCGGCACCCAGTCGAGCAGCACGCCGATGCCCTCGCGGTGGCAGGCATCGACCAGCGCGGCAAAATCCTCCGGCGAGCCGAAGCGGCTGGTCGGGGCGTACAGCCCGGTCGGCTGGTACCCCCACGAGCCGTCGAACGGATGCTCGCTCACGGGGAGGAATTCGAGATGGGTGAAGCCCATGTCGCGGGCATAGGCCGGCAGCTGTTCGGCCAGTTCGCGATAGCTCAGCCATTCGTTGCCGTTCTTTCGCCGCCACGAGCCGAGATGGACCTCGTAGATCGACATCGGCGCCGACAGCGCGTTGATGCCCTCGGGCGCCGCGCGCGGCCGCGCCAGATGCGCTTCGTCGAACACGATCGAGGCGGTCTTCGGCCTGACTTCGCTGGCGAAGGCCATCGGGTCCGACTTCAGCGGCAAAAGGTGACCGTGCGGACCGATGATCTCGAACTTGTAATGGTCGCCCGTCCTGGCGTGCGGGATGAACAATTCCCAATAGCCCGCGCCGCGCACCCGCATGGGATGGCGCCGGCCGTCCCAGAAATTGAAATCGCCGACCACGGAGACGCGCCGCGCGTTCGGTGCCAGCACCACGAAGCCGATGCCGTCGACGCCGTCGAGCGTCATGGGATGGGCGCCGAGCTTGTCGTACAGCCGCTGGTGGGTGCCTTCGCCGAGCAGATAGAGGTCGAAATCCGTCAGGATCGGCGGGAAGCGGTAAGCGTCCTCGAGTTCGACGACCTTGCCGCCGAACGTGGCGCGCAGCTGGTAGCGTCGTGAGCCGTTCGGCAAGGCACCGATGAAGAGTCCCGCATCGTGCACGCGGTCGAGCCGGGCGGTTTCGCCATGCTCGCCGACGGCTTCGACGGTCGAGGCTTCGGGCAGGAAGGCGCGCACCACGCTCGCGCCGTCCTCGGGGTGCAGCCCGAGATAGTGGAACGGATCGGAATGGCGTCCTTCGATGATCGCGTAGGCTTCGGCAGGCAGTTTAGGCATGCGCTTCGCTCTCGGTACGGGACAGAAGGCGAAGCAGTCCGGCGAGCGGCGCCTGCAGCGCCTCCGGCCGGTGAGACAACGCGAAGTCTACTTCGTCGAACGCCCGATCAAGCAGGAAAAACCTTAACAGGCCCTCTGCGGATGGCCGCTCGTCCGGCCATAGAAGGGGGGCGCTCATGGTCTCGCGATAGGCCGACAGGAAGGTCGCCGCCGCGCGTTCGCGCCACGCGTCGAGCGCATGCGTCAGCCGGCCCTGCTCGTCGGACGCGCCCGACGAGGCCCGGTTCAGCGCCGCCGTCACCGACAGGTCGATCGACAGCAACAGGCCGGCGACGTCGCGCGCGGCCGGCGCCTTGCGCCGCTTCTCGGCGAGGGGCAGGCGGGGATCGCCGTCGAAGTCGATGATGAAGATGTCGTCCTTCACGATCAGAATTTGCCCGAGGCGGAAGTCACCATGATGACGGATGTTCATCCCGCCGACGTCGGATGGCAAGAGCGCATTCAGCCGGTCCGGCAGGTTGGCGCGCACCGTCTCGAGCCGGGCGACCAGGCGCCGGTCGGCCTCGCGCAGGCTGTCCTTGAGGTCGGCCAGCCGTTCGAACACCCGCTCGGCCCGCAGCGAGAGCTCGGCCGTCCAGCGCCTGACATGGACCGGACTGATCGGCTCCGGCGCAAGGCTGTCGGGCTTCGCGGCGACGAGGGCCACATGCAGTTCGGCGAGGCGGCGGCCGATCTGGGCCATGAAATGCAGATAGGGCGCCTGTTCCTGCGTCTCGCGCGGGGCCTCACCTTTCGGCACCACCCGCTGCTCATCGATGTAGCGGTCGAGATAGCCCGTGGTGACGGTCCAGCCGTCGCCCTGGTTCTCGACATAGGCATGCAGGACGCCGAGCGCGCTGCGGTCATTTCCCTCGACCAGTTCGACACTGCCGAGCAGCGCCGGCACATTGGCGAAGCGGGACACCTCGGTCAGGTAGGTGCCGATCTCGATCTCGGGATTGGGGCCGGGCTCGAGCTGGCGATAGATCTTGGCGACATACTGGTTGTCGACCAGCGCCGTGCTGTTGGTCTGCTCGATGGCGTGGATGCGCTCGGGTTCCTTGATGGTGTAGTCGGCGAAGCGGCTGGTCGCCTTGAACTCCAGCCGCAGATTGTTCTCTTCCACGACGAGGTTCTGCGAGAGGTTGCGCAGCAACAGGCCGATGAAGATCTGGTCGGTGGCGACGTCCAGCAGCGTGCCCTCGCGCGCGCCTTGTCGCACGGCGGCAAGGGCCTTCGGGTTGAAGCGCTCGCGGTCGAAGCGCACCCATTCGATCTGCATCGGCAGTACGTAGCGCGTCGTCGTATCGTTCTGTCGGGTCTCGAAGAAGGCGATCCAGGGCCGGTTGTCGCCGATGTCGCAGAACGGCACCGCCGAGGTCAGCGTCGGCTTGATGTGCTTCGGATCTTGCTCGGGATACCAGCGCGTCCGCGACAGGAAGCCCGGCAGCACGTCGTGCTCGAACACGCCGCGCTCGCGCGCCAGCGACACCCAGGTCGAATTGACCGGCACCACCAGCGTCTCGAACTCCGGCACCGCGCGCGGCGTCACCGGCTCGGACTTGTCGCGCTCGAGCAGCTGGAACCAATAGAAGCCGTAGGGCCCGAGCGTGATCATGTAGGGCAGTTCGCCGATCGCCGGGAAACGGGTGCGGCCCAGCATCTCCTGCGGGATGCGGTCCTTCCACGGCGACAGGTCGAGCTCGGTCGCCTGCGCGGCGCGCGACAGGTTGGCGACGCAGAGGATCACCTCGTCGCGATATTGCCGGACATAGGCCAGCACGGACCGGTTGGCCGGTCGGATGAAGGTCATGGTGCCGCGGCCGAACGCCAGCGTCGACTTGCGCACCGAGATCAGCCGCTTGGTGGCGCTGAGCAGCGAGGACAGGCTGCGCGACTGCGCCTCGACGTTCACGGATTCATAGCCGTAGACCGGGTCCATGATCAGTGGCGCGTAGAGACGCGCTGGATCGCAGCGCGAGAAGCCGCCGTTCCGATCGGGGCTCCACTGCATCGGCGTGCGCACGCCGTTGCGGTCGCCGAGATAGATGTTGTCGCCCATGCCGATCTCGTCGCCGTAATAGATGATCGGCGTGCCCGGGAACGACAGCAGCAGCGAGTTCATCAGCTCGATCTTGCGCCGGTCGTTGTCCATCAGCGGCGCGAGGCGCCGGCGTATGCCGACATTGATGCGGGCGCGGGGGTCGTTGGCGTAGGTGGTCCACAGATAGTCACGCTCGACGTCGGTGACCATTTCCAGCGTCAATTCGTCATGGTTGCGCAGGAACAGCGCCCATTGGCAGCTCGCGGGAATATCCGGGGTCTGCCGCAGGATGTCGGTGATCGGAAAGCGGTCCTCCTGCGCGATCGCCATGTAGATGCGCGGCATCAGCGGGAAATGATAGGCCATGTGGCATTCGTCGCCACGACCGAAATATTCCTGCACGTCTTCCGGCCATTGATTGGCCTCCGCCAGCAGCAGCTTTCCCTTGGAATAGGCGTCGAGTTCCTGGCGCAGGCGCTTGATGATGGCATGCGTCTCGGGAAGGTTCTCGTTCGAGGTGCCCTCGCGCTCGCAGAGATAGGGAATCGCGTCGAGCCGGAAGCCGTCGACCCCGGCATCGAGCCAGCGTTTCATCACCTGGATGATGGCGCTGACGACCCGCGGATTGTCGAAATTGAGGTCCGGCTGGTGCGAGAAGAAGCGGTGCCAGTAGAAGGCGCCGGCCTCGTGATCCCAGGTCCAGTTGGACTTCTCGGTGTCGGTGAAGATGATGCGCGTGCCCTGGTACTTCTGGTCGGAGTCGCTCCAGACGTACCAGTTGCGGGCGCTCGATCCCGGCTGGCTGCGGCGCGCGCGTTTGAACCAATTGTGCTGGTCGGACGTGTGATTGACGACGAGCTCGGTGATGACGCGCAGGCCGCGCTTCTGCGCCTCCTGGATGAAGCGCTTGAAGTCCTTCATCGTCCCGAAATCGGGATTGATCGAGCCGTAGTCGGCGATGTCGTAGCCGTCGTCGCGGCCGGGCGAGGGATAGAACGGCAGCAGCCACAACGCGGTGACGCCGAGCTCCTGCAGATAGGGCAGTTTCTCGGTCAATCCTGCGAAATCGCCGATGCCGTCATTGTTGCTGTCGGCAAATGCCTTGACATGCAGCTGATAGATGATGGCGTCCTTGTACCACAGCTCGTCCACGATCTCGGCAGCCTCGGATTTCCTGGTATCGATGGAAGACAGAACATTCATGGCGTGCACCTTTACGCCAGGCAGCGGAACAGCAGCGCCGGATCGCGGTCGGGATCGATGTGGACGCTGATCCCGCCCCATTCGATGCGGGACCGTTCGCCGGTGTGGAGGTTCTCGAGGGCGCCGACGGGGCGGCGCGCACCGCCGGCCTCGACGCTGAGGTCGCCGAGCGGCAGCCAGACGTCGCGGGCATGACGCGAGAGCGCGATGGCGGCGACGACAATGTTGGCGCCGTCGTCCGCCTGCTTGAGGAAAGCGATGGTCTCGCCGTCCTCGATGCCGAGGACGCGAATGTCGGTCGTCTGCTGCAGCGCCCGATTTTCGTGGCGGATGCGGTTGAGGGCGGCGAGGTAGGGCTTGATGTTGCCGGGCCTGTCCCAGTCGCGCTGCCGGATCCGGTACTTCTCGGAATCCAGATATTCCTCGCGGCCGGGAATGGCATCGTGCTCGAGCAATTCGAAGCCGCTATAGAGACCCCAATTTCCGGACAGCGTTGCGGCGAGCGCGGCGCGCGCCTTGAACGCCCAGGCTTCCCCGCTCTGCAGATGATAGGGCAGGAGGTCTGCGGTGTTCACGAACAGGTTCGGGCGGCAGAACTCTCGTTCCGGATGACGCGTCAATTCTCCGGCATATTGCTCCAGCTCCCACTTCGAGGTGCGCCAGGGGAAATAGCTGAAGGATTGCGCAAAACCGAGCTTGGCAAGGCCGTACATCAGCTTCGGACGGGCGAATGTCTTGGAGAACAGGATCACCTCGGGGTGCCGGCGACGGATGTCGCGGATCAGCCACTCCCAGAACGGCAGCGGCGCGGTGTCGTGATTGTCGATCGCGAAGATGGTGACACCATGGTCGATCCAGAACAGCAGGGCGTCGCGGAAGGCCGACCACAGGCCCGCCCGGTCGAGGCAGTCGAAATCGGGGATCACGATGTCGGGATAAGGGCCATCGGCGGTGCGCACCGAGCGGTCGGGCCGCCATTTGAACCATTCGGGATGCTGCGCGAGCCAGGGATGGTCGGGCGAACATTGCACGGCGAAGTCGAGCGCGAGCTCGATCCCATATTCGAGACAGGTCGCGACCAGCGCCCGAAAATCCTCGATTGTGCCGAGTTCGGAATGCAGCGCGTCGTGGCCGCCTTCGGCGGAGCCGATCGCATAGGGCGAGCCGGGATCGCCCTCGGCCGCGACCGGCGCATTGTTGCGGCCCTTGCGGCGGGTACGGCCGATCGGATGAATCGGGGTGAAATAGAGCACATCGAAGCCCATCGCGGCGATGTCGGGCACGCGCGCGATGCAATCGCGCAAGGTGCCGTGCCGTCCGGGGATCTGGCTCTGGCTGCGCGGCATCATCTGATACCACGCCGAGAAGCGCGCGCGTTCGCGGTCGACGATCAGCGGGAAGGCGGCCGAGCGCGTCAGGTCCCGCCGCTCCTGGCTCTGGGCCATGGCCGCGCCAAGTTCGTCGGCGAGCAGCGAACGCACGTCTCCCGTCTGCAGGAAATCCTCGCATTGCCGGACGATGACGGCGGCCGCGTCCTGCTGCGCGCCATGCGCCTTGGTCAACAGGCCCGCGCCTTCGACGGCGTCGACGCCGATATCGGCGCCGCTGTGCTGCTTGCGGGCGAGGCCCTGCCGCCACGTGGCGAATTCGTCGGTCCATGCTTCGATGGCGTAGACATGGTGCCCCGGTTCGGACGGCACGAAGCTGCCGCACCAGCGGTCATTGCCTTGCGGGGTCATCGATTCGCGTTGCCAGTCGCGGTCCTGCTCGCGGCGCCAGATCAGTGCGGCGCGGATCACGGCGTCACCATCGCGATAGATGTCAGCCCAGACCTCGACCGGATCGCCCGCGATCCGTTTCACGGCAAAGCGTCCGCCGTCGATGGCGGGATAGACATCCTCGATGAGGAAGGCGCCGCCGGCTGCGGCACTTTCGACGCTTTGAATTGTCTTGTTCACGGTGATGCCATTGACAAGAGAGCAGGGGCCCGTTTCCCTTGGCGGGAACCTACGTTTGGTACCTATATAGAAAGCCGCTCGTGTGTCATTAGTTCCCGGCAGGAACGGCAGGCGCGGTTGGTGAGTTAAGTCTGACTAACGTCTTCCGCTGCCTCGTGAAAATCGCCGTCCACTGGAGTGGTCGGCCTGCAATCTGCGTGCCGAATGGATCTCATAGCTCAAGCTCAAATCAAGGGCGTTCAGTCCGAATTCGTCGATGCTCTCGGCAAGTTGCGGGTCACCGATCCCGTGGCCCTCAAGTCCATCCTGGACGCGCTGCCGGAGAAGCCTGTTTATCGCTTCGTCACCGGTCCCGTCGTGATGCGCGCCTTGCGCCATGCGCGCACCGAACTGGCGGACATCGGAGCGCCGCCGCTCGCCTGGAAGATCACCGCGGGCGGCACCGCGATCGCGCAAGGCGAGACGCGCGAGCCCGTGATTGCCTGGCCCGCCGATCTGCCGTTCGGCTACCATCGGCTCACGCTGACCGACGCGAGCGGCGCCAGTGAGGACGTGCCGATGATCGTGGCGCCCGAGCGCGCCTTCGGCGGCGAGTTCGACCGCGGCTGGCTGCTCGCCGTGCAGCTCTACAGCATTCGTTCGGACCGCAATTGGGGCATCGGCGACTTTACCGATCTCGCCGGTCTGGTCAGGCTCGCCAGGCAATTGGGCGCTGACGGGGTCGGCCTCAATCCGCTGCATGTGCTGTTCGACAATCATCCGACCGATTGCAGCCCCTATTCGCCCAACAGCCGTCTCTTTCTCAACCCGCTCTATATCGACGTCGAGGCGATCCCGGAGTTTTCCGCAGATCTCGTGCCCGACGCCGCCACCATCGCCACGCGCCTGCGCGAAGGGGACCGTGTTCCCTACGCCGACATGGCGGCATTGAAGTGGCGTGGCCTGCGCGCCGCCTTTGACAAATTCGTGACAGCGGCAAGCGACGTGCGGCGTCAGGAGTTCGACGCCTTTCGTGCGGCCCGTGCGCCGCTGCTGTCGCGCTTTGCCTGTTTCGAGGTGCTGCGTCACCGCTTCACCGGTCCGTGGTGGGAATGGCCGGTGGAATGGCAGCAGCCGAGCGATGCCAAATGTGCGGAAATGCGCAACGGTCCCGACAGGCACGCGATCGAGTTCGTCGAGTTCGTGCAGTGGACGGCGGACAGCCAATTGCATGCCGCCAAGACGCTCGCCAGCCAGCTCGGCATGCGCGTCGGCCTCTATCTCGACGTCGCCGTCGGCGTACAGTCCAACGGCTTCGATGCCTGGAACGAGCAGGTCGCGATCTCGCGGCATCTGGCCGTCGGCGCGCCGCCCGACGTCCTCAACACGATCGGCCAGGATTGGGGCCTCGCCGGCTTCAATGCCGGCGGGCTCGAGGCGCAGTCTTTCGTGCCGTTCGCAGA
Organism: uncultured Bradyrhizobium sp.; assembly: GCA_964423245.1. Taxonomy (GTDB): domain Bacteria; phylum Pseudomonadota; class Alphaproteobacteria; order Rhizobiales; family Xanthobacteraceae; genus Bradyrhizobium. The sequence continues at coordinate 108,379 of CAYREH010000013.1, forward strand.
CATGCTGGCGGCCTCGATGCGTCATGCCGGGGCGATCCGGCTCGATCACGTGCTGGGGCTGAAGCGGCTCTATCTCGTACCGCGCGGCTTCAAGCCCGACAACGGCGCCTATGTGCAGATGCCGTTCGAGGCCCTGCTCGGCGCGGTCGCGCGCGAAAGCGCGGCCCACAAATGCATCGTGATCGGCGAGGACCTCGGGACGGTGCCCGAGGGTTTCCGCGAGACCATGCAGGATTTCGGCATCTGGTCCTATCTGGTCATGATGTTCGAACGCGACGATGCCGGCCAATTCCGCAATGTCGACTATTATCGTCCCAATGCGCTGGTGACGCTGAACACCCACGACCTCTCGACCTACGCGGGCTGGCGCTCGTTCCACGATCTCGGTGTGAAGCGGGCGCTCGGCCTCGATCCCGGCGAGGACGACCAGGCGCGGTGGGACGCGCTCGGACGGCTCGACGAGATCCTCAGGCAGAACGGCATCGAGGCCAACGATCTCTATTCGGTGCTGGCCTTCCTGTCGCGTACGGCGTCGCGGCTCATGGCCGTGTCGCTGGAGGATCTGCTCGGCGTGACCGATCAGCCCAACATCCCCGGCACGATCGACGAGCATCCGAACTGGCGCCAGCGCCTGCCGGTCGCGCTCGACCAGATCGCCTCCAAAGTCGATCTCGACGCCTTGAAAGCCGCGACGCGGGAACGTTCCCTGACCGGCGGGCGTTGACGGCGGGGTTGTCAGGCACGCAGGATATTGTCCCAGAAAATCGAGGATTACGCGCTGATCGGCGACTGCGAGACCGCGGCGCTGGTCGGGCGCAACGGCTCCATCGACTGGCTGTGCTGGCCGGCGTTCGATTCCGACGCCTGCTTCGCCGCGATGCTCGGGACCAATGACAACGGGCGCTGGCTGATTGCGCCGAGCGGCGACGTCATCGCGACGTCACGTCGCTATCTCGACGATACGCTGATCCTGGAGACCCGCTTCGAGACCGCAAACGGCGCCGTCGCGCTGATCGATTTCATGCCGCCGCGCGGCAAGGCGTCCGATATCGTGCGGCTGGTGCGTGGCGTCAGCGGCAGCGTCAAGATGTGCATGCAGCTCGTGATCCGCTTCGGCTTCGGCGCCGATATCCCCTGGGTGCGGCGGACAGATCATTCGCTACTCGCGATCTGCGGCCAGGATATGGCGGTGCTCCGCACGCCGGTCGAAACTCGCGGTGAGAACCTTACCACCGTCGCCGAATTCGAGGTGCGCGAGGGCGAGACCGTGCCGTTCGTGCTGACCTACGGCCCGTCTCATCTCGATCCGCCCGACCCGATTGATCCCGAAATTGCGCTCCGGGAGACCGAGACCTTCTGGACGGAATGGAGCAGCCACTACAAGCGCGACGGCGACTATCGCGACCTCGTGATGCGGTCGCTGATCACCCTCAAGGCCCTCACCTTCGGTCCGACCGGCGGCATCGTCGCCGCGCCGACGACCTCGCTGCCCGAGAAGCTCGGCGGCGCCAGGAACTGGGATTACCGCTTCTGCTGGCTGCGCGATGCCACCTTCACGCTGCTGGCGCTGATGAATTCCGGCTACACGGCGGAAGCTTCCGCCTGGCACAATTGGCTGCTGCGCGCGTGCGCCGGCGCGCCGTCGAACATGCAGATCATGTATGGGATCTGGGGCCAGCGGCGGTTGTTGGAATGGGAGGCGGATTGGCTCGACGGCTATGAGGGCGCAAAGCCGGTGCGGGTCGGCAACGCCGCGCATGCCCAGCTCCAGCTCGACGTCTATGGCGAGTTGATCGACGCCTTCCACCAATCGCGGATGGCCAGCCTCGAGCTCGACGAGCAGACCTGGGCGCTGGAATGCGCCGTGCTCGATCATCTCGCCGCGGTCTGGGACCAGCCTGACCATGGCATCTGGGAGCGGCGCGGCCAGCCCCGGCACTACGTCTTCTCCAAGGTGATGACCTGGGTCGCCTTCGACCGCGGCATCAGGAGCGCCGAGACATTCGGCTTCAAGGCGCCGCTCCTGCATTGGCGCACCCTGCGCGACGCCATTCATCGCGACGTCTGCAGCCGGGGATTCGACCCGGAGGAGAATGCGTTCGTCGAATCTTATGGCGCCAAACTGCTGGATGCCAGCGTCCTGCTGCTGCCCGCGGTAGGCTTCCTGCCGGCGTCGGATTCGCGCATCTGCGGCACCGTCGCAGCCATTGAACGGCACATGCTGCGCGACGGCTTCGTGCTGCGCCACGATCCGCGCGAGATCTCCGAGGAGGTCCAGCCGATCGAGGGTGCCTTCCTGGCCTGCAGCCTGTGGCTCGCCGACGCCCATGTGCTGTCGGGCGATCTCGACAAGGCGCAAGCGTTGTTCGATCGGGTGGTCGGCGTGGCCAATGATGTCGGACTGCTGGCCGAGGAATACGACTCGATCGCGCGCCGCCAGACCGGCAATTTCCCGCAGGCGCTGACCCACATCGCGCTGATCAACACCGCGCACAATCTGTCGGCGGCCCGGAAGGGTAGCGAAAAGCCGGCGATGCAGCGGTCGAAGTAGCACTCGAACCCCCGGACGCCTGCGGCCCGGGAGAGGCCGCACCCTGACGAGCAGAAGCGACTTGGGTCTCGCAAGACACGATTCGGTAGAAACTACCCGCCCCCGTTCCGCTTCAAAATCATCTCCATCGCCTCGGCAAAGCCGTCCTGCTCGTTGGAGGCCGTGACGTGGGTGGCTTGTTCCTTGACGCTGTCGGTGGCATTGCCCATGGCGATCGAGGTGCCGCTGACGCGGAACATCGCGAGGTCGTTCTGCATGTCGCCGATGGTGGCAACCGCATCGGTTGAAATGCCGATGCGCCGGGCCATCGCCTGCACGAAGGTGCCTTTGTCGAAGCCGGGCGGGGTGATGTCGAGATAATAGGTCTGGGAGCGCACCGCGGTGGCGTCGCTGCCGAGCGCCTGCTGCATCGCCTTCTCGCAGGCCTCCAGCCCGGCGGCATCGGCGCTGGCGCCGACGATCTTGCAGGCGCTGGCGAGGTGCGGCGAGAAATCCGTCACGACGGTCGGCTCGGAGCGGATGGTGTGCTGTTCGTGCGCGACATATTTGCCGTCCGGCTTGTCGATCAGCCATTTGTCGGCGGTAAAGATCCAGATATCGGCGCCGAAATCGCGCAGGATCTTGAGCGAGCGCTCGGCCGCGTGCGCGGGAATCAGATGCTGCTCCACCGGCTGCATCTCGGGGTCGACGATGGAGGAACCGTTGAACGGTCCGACCGGCAGCCAGAGCGCCAGCGGCTGGATCAGGAAGCGCATGCCGATCGCGGGTCGGCTGGAGGTGATGGTGAAGCCGATCCCGGCCCGGTGCAGCCGCTGCACCGCCGATCGGGCGCGGTCGGTCAGCGTCTTGTCCTTGGTCAGCAGCGTGCCATCGACGTCGGAGACCACGAGGGAGATTTTCGTCATGGCCGGACCTCGGGCTTGGATGGGGCGCGCGTGTCGCCGCCCGGTTTCAATTGTCGCAACACGCCGTCCACGATCGCCTCGACGGTCTCGTCGATCGAGACCGTGATGACGTGCTCGCCCGCCTCCGGCGGCTCCAGCGTGTCGAACTGGCTCGTCAGCAGCCCGGGCGGCATGAAATGGCCCTTGCGGTGGGCGAGGCGCTCGGCGATCACTTCCTTGCTGCCCTTCAGGAAGACGAAGCGCACATCCTCGCGCCCGCGCAGCAGGACGTCGCGATAGGCGTGTTTCAGCGCCGAGCAGGCGATGATGACGTGCTCGCCCCTGTCGCACACCCGCGCAATCTCGTCGGCGATGGCGTTGAGCCAGGGCCAGCGGTCCTCGTCGGTGAGGGGATGGCCGGCCTTCATCTTTGCGACATTGCTGGCGGGGTGGAAGCTGTCACCGTCCTCGAACCGCCAGCCGAGCCGCTGGCCGAGGGCTTCCGCGACCGTGCTCTTGCCCGAGCCCGACACGCCCATCACGATCAATGCACAAGGTGCTTTAGCGCGGCCCACGAAAATCCTCCGGTAGCGCAGCCTGGTCGACCAGCCAGACGGTCTCGCCCTGCGAGCGCGCGCGTGTTGCCGGCAAAGTCTCGCCATTGAGGAGGCGCGTCAAGATCGGCTGCTTGTCGTGCCCGGCAATCTCGAACAGCATTTCGCGGCACGAGGCCAGCACGGGCAGTGTGAGCGACACCCGCGGCACGAACGGCGCCACATTGGCCTTGGGCACGCCGACGACCCAACGCTCGGTCTCCTCGATCGCGGGATAGCCCGGGAAGAGCGAGGCGGTGTGGCCGTCCGGGCCGGCACCCATCAGGACCATGTCGAACAGCGGTCGTGCCGGATCGAGGCTATCCGCGCCATAGAAGGCTTGCAGCTCGTGCGCATAGGCTTCGGCGCTGCGATCGGGATTGCCCAGGGACGTCGGAATCGGATGGATATGGCCGGATGGCGCGTTGCGATCGAGAAAGATCGCCCGCGCCACCCCCATGTTGTTGAGCGGATCGTCCGTCGGCACGAAGCGTTCGTCTCCGATGAACCAGTGTACGCGGTTCCATGGAATTCTGTCGCGCCACGCCTCGCTGCCCAGCAGTTGATAAAGCTTCTTCGGACCTGAGCCGCCGGTGAGGCAGATCGCGATGCGGCCGGAATTGGCCGCGATCCGTGCGGTCACCCGTTCCGCGGCCGTCCGCGCCAGCGCATCGGCATCAGGAGCAACGATGAGCTGGGGCCGCCCGGCTGCATCCATCACGAATATGTCCGCCAGCTGCGGCCGTCGCGGCGAAGCAGTTCGTCGGCGCAGGCCGGGCCGTCACTGCCAGCCTCATAAGTCTCGATGCCGTTGCTGCCGGCCTTCTTCCAGGCGTCCAGGAACGGCTGCACGGCCTGCCATCCGGCCTCGACGCCGTCGGCGCGCTGAAACAGGATGTTGTCGCCGATCATGCAGTCGTAGATCAGCGTCTCGTAGCCCGTCGAGGGATCGGCGCGGAAATAGTCGCCGTAGCGGAACTTCATCTCGACCCCGTCGATGCTGATGCTGGGGCCCGGAACCTTGGCGTTGAACTGCAGCTCGATGGTCTCGGTCGGTGCGATGCCGATGGTCAGGAAGTTCTGCGACAGATTGTCGACCGCGGTCCCCGAGAACATCGACAGCGGGGCCTGCTTGAACTTGATCGCAACCTCCGTGCGCTTGTGGCCCAGTGCCTTGCCGGTGCGCAGATAGAAGGGCACGCCCGCCCAGCGCCAATTGTCGATCATCAGTTTCAGGGCGACATAGGTCTCGGTGGTGCTGCCGGGCCTGACGTCCTCGGTCTTGAGGTAGTCCGGGATCTCCTCGTCGCCGATCCGGCCGGCGAGGTATTGCCCGCGGACCGAGCGCCGCAGCGCTTCCTCTTCGGTGGGCTGCTGGATCGCCGAGAGCACGTCGGCCTTCTCGGACCGCACGTAGTGTGCGTCGAAGCGCGTCGGCGGCTCCATCGCCACCAGCGACATCAATTGGAACAGATGGTTCGGCACCATGTCGCGCAACGCACCGGTGGCGTCGTAGAAGCCGCCGCGATGGCCGACGCCGAGCTTCTCCTCCACAGTGATCTGGATGTGATCGATGTGGTTGCGATTCCAGATCGGCTCGAACATGCCGTTGGCGAAGCGCAGCACCAGGATGTTCTGCACCGTCTCCTTGCCGAGATAGTGATCGATCCGGTAGATCTGGTGCTCGTCCATGATCTCGAGCAATTTGGCATTCAGGGCACGCGCCGACGCCAGATCGGTGCCGAACGGCTTTTCGATCACGAGACGCCGCCAGGCACCGTTCTCCTTCATCAAACCGGTGCGGCCAAGTTCGCGCGCGGTCGGCGCGAAGGCGGCGGGCGGCGTGGCGAGGTAGAACAAGCGATTTCCGCCGGTGCCCTGCGCACATTCCAGCGTATCGAGATGCTGGCTCAGGCGGTCGAACGAGGGCGGATCCTTCGGGTCGGCCTCGACGAAGGTCACGCATTGCAGCAGCTGCCGTGCGATGTCATCGTCGACCGGACGCGTCGCGAATTCGCGCAGGCCCTTCATCAGGCTGGTGCGCAGCTCGTCGTCGGACTGTCCCTTGCGGGCGACGCCGACCACGCAGAACTTCTCCGGCAGCAAATTCTCGGCCGCCAGATTGTAGAGCGACGGCATCACCAGGCGGTGGGTCAAATCTCCGGTCACGCCGAAGATCACGAAGGCGCAATTTTCCGGCTTGCGCTTCGGCTGGGGGTCTTTTGTCACGAACGATCGGCCTTCGCTTGTTTCCTATTTCGGCTTCGCTACGCCCGGCGGCTTCGGCTCCCGATGGCCGCCGAAGCCGGCGCGCATCGCAGAGAGAATTTTTTCGGCGAAGGTGTGTTCCTTGCGGGAACGGAAACGTGCATAGAGCGCCGCGGTCAGCACCTCGGCCGGCACGGCCTCGTCGATCGCCGCGTTCACGGTCCAGCGTCCTTCACCGGAATCCTCCACGAAGCCGGAATATTCCGACAATTGCGGGCTGTCGGCGAGCGCGGTCGAGGTGAGGTCGAGCAGCCAGGACGGAATCACCGAGCCGCGCCGCCACACCTCGGCGATGTCGGCGAGATCGAAATCGTAGCGGTGGTCCGCCGGCAGCGCCTCGAGATTGGCGTTCTTGAGGATGTCGAAGCCTTCGGCATAGGCCTGCATCAGGCCGTATTCGATGCCGTTGTGGATCATCTTGACGAAGTGGCCGGCGCCGACCGGGCCGGCATGGATGTAGCCCTGCTCGATGCGGGGGTCGCGGCCCTCGCGCCCTTCGGTGCGCGGAATGTCGCCGGCCCCGGGCGCGAGCGCGGCGAAGATCGGGTCGAGCCGGTCGACCACCGGCTTCTCGCCGCCGATCATCATGCAGTAGCCGCGCTCCAGTCCCCAGACGCCGCCGGAGGTGCCGACATCGACATAATGGATGCCGCGCGCCTTCAGCGCCTTGCCGCGGCGGACGTCGTCCTGCCAGAAGGAATTGCCGCCATCGATGATGACGTCGCCCTCCTGCATCACGGCCGCGATCGTGTTGATCGTGCTCTCGGTGATGTGCCCGGCGGGCAGCATCACCCAGGCGGTGCGCGGCCGCTCCAGCTTGGCGATGAACTCTTCGAGTGTCCCCGAGCCCACCGCGCCGTCGGCGGCGAGGCCGGCGACGGCCTTGGGGTCCTTGTCGTAGACCACGGTCGAATGGCCGTGGCGCATCAGCCTGCGAACGATGTTGCCGCCCATCCGGCCGAGGCCGATCATGCCGAGTTGCATGGACTATTCCTTCAGTTCAGTGCGTCGTTGAGCGCGGCATTGAGCGCCGCGAGACCTTTCTTGAGGCCGCCCTTGAGGTGTACGCGCAGCGCGCGACGGCCGCGCTCGGTCAGCACGTCGAAATCGCCGCGGGCCTGCGCCGCCTTGATGATCCCGAAGCTGGCCTTCTGCCCGGGCACCGGAAGGTCCCTGGCATCGTCGGCGGTGATCTGGAGGAACACGCCGCTGTCCGGCCCGCCCTTGTAGGCCTGGCCGGTCGAATGCAGGAAGCGGGGACCGAACTCGGCGCAGGTCGCCACATGCCGCTTCTCGCGGACCTCGAGCCGCATGGATTGCAGCGCTTCGATGGTCGTCTTGTCGCGCGCGATGTAGCCGAGCAGGGCGACATAGTCGCCATCGCCGGAGCGGGCGAGATGCGCCTTCAGCCATGACGTCAGGTCGCCATTGGCGCCGGCGGCACGAAGCGCCGTGGCGTTGGTCTCGTCGGTGTAGAGATCGGCTTCGCTGGTGCTGACCACCGGCTGTTCGGCCGGCAGTGCGCCGGTCTTCTCGAACGCCGCCGTCAGTTCGCGGGTCTTGATCTTGGCCGCTTCCACGTCGGGCTGGTCGAACGGATTGATGCCGAGCACCGCACCCGCCACCGCCGTCGCCATCTCGAAGCGGAAGAATTCCTGGCCGAGATGATCGATCGACTTCATCACGATGCGGACGAGGGGGTGGCCCGCGGCCTCGATTGCGGCGAGCTTCGAATCGTGCGCGGCGTCGGCTTCACCCTCGACCCGGATGTCGATGAAGAAGCGATCATTGCCGTAGACGGAGGGATCGCCCAGCGGTTCGTCTGCGATCGGGATCAGGCCCTTGCCCTCCTTGCCCGTCGATTCGGCGATCAGCTGTTCGGCCCAGGCGCCGAAATCGGCCACCTTCTTCGAGGCCAGGATCGTCACCTTGTCGCGGCCGTCCAGGCCGGCCAGTCCCATCGCGAGGCCGAGCTGCACGCCGGGATTCTCCGAGGGCGGCACGTCCGGCCCGCAGGAGCGGACCATCGAGAGCGCATGCTTGATGAACGTCCTGACATCGATGCCGGCGGTGGCCGCAGGCACCAGGCCGAACGGCGACAGCACCGAATAGCGTCCGCCGATCGACGGCTCGCCCTGGAAGATGCGGGCGTAGTTCAGCTGCTTCGCCGCCTTCTCCAGCGACGAGCCGGGATCGGTCACGGCGATGAAACGATGGCCGGTCTTCACCTTCGGCCCGACCGCCTCGGCGACGCGCGCGTGGAAATAGTCCTTCATCGCATTCGGCTCGGTGGTGCCGCCGGACTTGCTGGAGACGATGAAGACGGTGTTGGCGATGTCGATCTTCGCCTCCATCGCACGCACCTGCGCCGGGTCCGTGGAGTCGAGCACGTGCAGTTTCGGGAAGCCGGGCTTCTTCGCGAAGGTCTCGGCCAGCACCTCTGGCCCGAGGCTGGAGCCGCCCATGCCGAGCACGACGGCATCGGAGAAGGCCTGGCCCTTCACCCGGCGCGCATAATCCTCGTAGTCGGCGACGTCGGCCTTGCCGGCGCTGTCGAGCCAGCCGAGCCATTTGTCCTCGTCCGCGCCGGTCCAGACCGATTTGTCGCGTTGCCACAACCTGCGGATCTTCGCGGAGGTGCGCCATTCCTCGGTGCTCTTGGCCAGCGCCTTGGCAAGGCCGTCACCGAGCGAGAGTTGCTGGCGACCGATGGCCGCGCCGAGGACGGTGGCTCGCTTGTGAGCGACCGCGCCATAGAGCTTGTCGGCGGCATCGGCGAACTGCCGGACGCCGTCCTTCACGAGATCCTCGGCAATGCTCTCCAGCGAAATCCCGGAGCGCTCGAGGTCTTCCAGCACGCGCCTTGCGTCCTCGACGTTCTCTTCCAGGCTGTCGCGCGGCTTGCCGTGGTCGCGGAAGGCATCCAGTGTCGCCGGTGGCACGGTGTTGATGGTATCGGGACCAATCAGCTCCTCGACATAGAGCACGTCGCTGTAGTCCTTGTTCTTGGTGCCGGTCGAGGCCCACAGCATGCGCTGCGGCCTTGCGCCCTTTGCGGCGAGCCTGTCCCAGCGCGGTCCCGAGAACAGGCCCTTGTAGTCCTGATAGGCCATCTTGGCATTGGCGATCGCGACCTTGCCCTTGAGCGCGGCGAGCCGCTCCTTCTCGGACGGATCGTTGGCGCGGGCGATCTTGTCGTCGAGCTGCTTGTCGACGACCGAATCGATCCGGCTGACGAAGAAGCTCGCCACACTGGCGACGCGCGACGGGTCGCCGCCGCCCGCAACGAGTCTTTCGAGGCCTGCGAGATAGGCCTCCGCCACCTGGCGGTAGACCGTCCGCGAGAACAGCAGCGTGATATTGATGCTGATGCCGTCGCCGATCAGCGTCTCGATCGCCGGCAGGCCTTCCGGCGTCGCCGGCACCTTCACCATCAGGTTCCTGCGATCGACGTCCTTCCAGAGATGCCGGGCCTCCGCGACCGTGCCCGCGGTGTCGAGAGCGAGGTAAGGCGAGACCTCCAGGCTGACATAGCCGTCACCGCCCTTGAGGCGGTCATAGACCGGGCGAAGCACGTCGGCGGCGTTCTGGATGTCCTCGATCGCGACCGCCTCGAACAGCTCCGCGACGGTGCGATCGCCGCGCTTCAGCGCCTTGCCGATCGGGGCGTCGTATTCGTCCGAGCTGCCAATCGCCTTCTCGAAGATCGAGGGATTGGAGGTGACGCCCTTGACGCCGTCGGTGTCGATCAGCCGCTTCAGGTCGCCCTTGGCGATGAAGCCCCGGGCGAGGAAGTCGAGCCAGACGGCCTGGCCGTGCTTTTCCAGTTCTTTGACGGGATTCATGATGGTTTCTTATCTCCAAGCCTGCGGGCGAGGGGTTCCCGCGCCGGTCGTGACGCGCTATCCTGTAGCTAACATGCTCCCGGGAGGGAACCAATCGCCCGTATGGGCGTCATGCTTCCGGTCTAACTCCGCTGTGATCACCCTGATCCAGGAGACTGTGGCGTGTTGCGTAACAAATTCGTTGGCCGCAATGTGTTGTGGGCCGCAAGATCCGGCCAAGCTTGGTTGCGTCAAGTCTGGTTTCGTGAAGCCTGGTTGCGTCAAGTCTGGTTGCGTAACATCGGCCGCTTCGTCGCTCGTGCTGGCCGTGCGGGGTTTAGCGGGCGGATCCCCGTCCATTCTATTCATCTTGAGGCTCGGTCGCGAATGGCCATGCCGGGGAAGGGCATGCAACCACGTCCCGACGGCCTTCGGGTCGCTCCATCTGAACTGCCGTCACCGGCGGTGCTGGTCGACATATCCGACGATCTCGAGATCGGCCGATGCAAGGCCGGTCTGCGGCTGCTGGTCGCGGCCGGCTTCGTCATGACTCTGGCGAGCGCGAGCCTGGCCTTCGGCTGGTTCGATGGCATCGTCGACTACGACAAGGAGGCCGGCTATGCCGGCGTCGTGCTGTTCGGCGCGCTGACCTGCTGGCTGATCTGGATGCTGCCGATTGGTCGCGGTCCGGTCGTCGTGGTGACCCCGTTTGGAATCCGCGACCTTCGCCTTGGAAACGAATTCCTCGTCTGGGAATCGATCGCGGAGGTTTCGGCTGGCGAGAAGCGCGGACGCAGGGTGATCATGCTGAAGCCGACCCCGGCGCTGCTGCGGCAGCTGAGCTGCATGCGCGCGGCGGCGCATGGCGCGCGGATGGATTGCATCGTCATCGATCCCGACGGTCTGTCGATCGATTTCGACACATTGCTGCGCGCCTGCCGGGCCTGCCATGCGGCGAGCCGCGCGGGTCATGCGTCGCTTCATGAACATGAACGAGACGCGCGAGGCTTCGCCGTACCAGCGTCATAAGAATGCCGCCCGGCCCTCGCTATGGTGCAGCGCCGGAGGGATGAAGCGCCTCCGGTATGACCCGGATGTTGCGAGCGAGTGACATTCTTTCAAAATGAGCGAATATGGAGTAGATTCGCACAAATAACAGGCAAGTGCCTGTTCGTAACTCAGCCCGTGCCTACGTTGTGCGTTGCGTCGAGTCGCGGCCCCGGTGTCCAATACTCGTCATGTGCTCACGCTGATTCGAAACGGCCTGAGGAACGGTCCGGTCACTGCTTTCGTTTCAGCTTGTAGCGGAACTCACGCGGAGAGGGATCATGTACAACGATTCTTTGTTCAACGCTTTCGCTCGGTCGTTCGAGGCGAGAAGCCAGCACGACATGTCGATGGCGGAATATCTGGAATCGTGTCGAAGCGATCCCATGAGATACGCGAATGCGGCCGAGCGACTACTAGCGGCGATCGGTGAGCCCCAGACGATTGACACGGCCAAGGACCCACGCCTTGGCCGTATTTTTTTGAACCGCACCATCCGCACCTATCCGGCCTTCGCCGGCTTCTACGGCATGGAAGAGACGATCGAGCGCATCGTCGGCTTCTTCCGCCACGCAGCTCAAGGGCTCGAGGAGCGCAAGCAGATTCTCTATCTGCTCGGTCCGGTCGGCGGCGGCAAATCCTCGCTCGCCGAGCGGCTGAAGTCGCTGATGGAAGTGCATCCGATCTACGTGCTCAAGGCCGGCGATGAACTCTCGCCGGTGTTCGAGAGCCCGCTCAGCCTGTTCGATCCCGACCAGCTCGGCCCGATGCTGGAGGAGAAGTACGGCATTCCGCGCCGACGTCTCACCGGCCTGATGAGCCCGTGGTGCTACAAGCGCCTCGAAGCCTTTGGCGGCGACATCTCGCAATTCCGCGTCGCCAAGATCCAGCCGTCGCGGCTGCGCCAGGTCGCGATCGCCAAGACCGAGCCCGGTGACGAGAACAACCAGGACATCTCCTCGCTGGTCGGCAAGGTCGATATCCGCAAGCTCGAGACCTACGCCCAGAACGATCCCGACGCCTACAGCTATTCCGGCGGCCTCAACCGCGCCAACCAGGGCGTGCTCGAGTTCGTCGAGATGTTCAAGGCGCCGATCAAGATGCTGCATCCGCTGCTCACCGCGACGCAGGAAGGCAACTATATCGGCACCGAGAACATCGGCGCGATCCCGTTCACCGGCGTGATCCTCGCGCACTCCAACGAGGCCGAGTGGGCGAGCTTCAAGGCCAACAAGAACAACGAGGCCTTCATCGACCGCATCTGCGTCATCAAGGTGCCGTACTGCCTGCGCGTCACCGAGGAGCAGAAGATCTACGAGAAGCTGATCCAGGGCTCCGAGCTCGCCTCCGCGCCCTGCGCGCCGTCGACGCTGGAGACGCTGGCGCGGTTCTCGGTGATGTCGCGGCTGCGCAAGCACGAGAACTCGACGATGTTCGCCAAGATGCGGGTCTATGACGGCGAGAGCCTGAAGGAGTCCGATCCCAAGGCGCGCAGCGTCCAGGAATATCGCGACGCCGCTGGCGTCGACGAGGGCATGGACGGCGTGTCCACCCGCTTCGCCTTCAAGATCCTCGCCGCCACCTTCAACCACGATCCGCAGGAGGTCGCCGCCGACGCCGTGCATCTGATGTACGCGCTGGAGCAGTCGATCAAGCGCGAGCAGCTGCCCGAGGAGGTCGAGAAGCGCTATCTCGAATTCATCAAGGCGGACCTCGCGCCGCGCTACGCCGAGTTCATCGGCAACGAGATCCAGAAGGCCTATCTCGAATCCTACTCCGATTACGGCCAGAACCTGTTCGACCGCTACGTCGACTACGCCGACGCCTGGATCGAGGACCAGGACTTCAAGGACCCGGACACCGGCCAGCTGCTCGATCGCGAGCTCCTGAACCAGGAGCTCACCAAGATCGAGAAGCCGGCGGGCATCGCGAATCCCAAGGACTTCCGCAACGAGGTGGTCAAATTCTCGTTACGGTCCAGGGCCCAGAACGGCGGCAAGAATCCGTCCTGGACCTCCTACGAGAAGATTCGCGACGTGATCGAAAAGCGGATATTCTCGCAGGTCGAGGACCTGCTTCCGGTCATCTCGTTCGGTTCGAAGAAGGACGGCGAGACGGAGAAGAAGCACGGCGAGTTCGTGGCACGCATGGTGGAACGCGGCTACACCGAGCGTCAGGTTCGCCGGCTGGTCGAGTGGTACATGCGCGTGAAGCAGGCCGGCTGAGGCGGATGAAAAGTGCCGATTCACATTATTGACAGGCGCCTGAATCCAGGCGGCAAGAGTCTTGAGAACCGCCAGCGGTTCTTGCGTCGGGCCAAGTCCCTGGTGCAGGGCGCCGTCAAGAAAACCTCCCAGGAACGCGACATCAAGGATGTCCTGGAGGGGGGGGAGGTCACGATTCCGCTGGACGGGATGCACGAGCCGCGCTTCCGCCGCGAAGGCGGGACGCGCGACATGGTGCTGCCCGGCAACAAGAAGTTCGTCGAGGGCGACTATCTGCAGCGCTCCGGCCAGGGCAGCGCCAAGAGTTCGGGACCCGGCGAGGGCGACAGCGAGGACGCCTTCCGGTTCGTGCTCTCCCGCGACGAGTTCGTCGATCTCTTTCTCGACGACCTCGAACTGCCCGATCTCGCCAAGCGCAAGATCGCCCAGACCGAGAGCGAGGGCATCCAGCGTGCCGGCTACACCACGTCGGGTTCGCCCGCCAACATTTCGGTGAGTCGCACGGTGCGCCTTGCGCTCGCCCGCCGCATCGCGCTGAAGCGGCCGCGCAAGGAGGAGATCGAGGAGCTCGAAGCCGCGATCGCCGCCTGCGAGGACGAGGACGAGCGGACGAAGCTCGTCGCCCAGCTCGACAGGCTGAAGGCGAAGACCAAGCGAATTCCCTTCATCGATCCGCTCGACATCCGCTACCGCCGATTCGAGACGGTGCCGAAGCCGGTGGCGCAGGCCGTGATGTTCTGCCTGATGGACGTGTCGGGCTCGATGTCCGAGCACATGAAGGATCTCGCCAAGCGCTTCTACATGTTGCTCTATGTCTTCCTGAAGCGCCGCTACAAGCATGTCGAGATCGTCTTCATCCGCCACACCGACCGCGCCGAGGAGGTCGACGAGCAGACCTTCTTCTACGGCCCGGCCTCGGGTGGCACGCTGGTGTCCAGCGCGCTGCAGGCGATGCACGAGATCGTGCGCGAGCGCTTCAATCCGTCGGACTGGAACATCTACGCCGCCCAGGCCTCCGACGGCGACAATTCCTATTCCGACGGCGAGCTCACTGGCATGCTGCTGACCGAGAAGGTGCTGCCGGTGTGCCAGTTCTTCGCCTATCTCGAGGTCGGCGAATCCGGCGGCAGCGCCTTCGATCTCTCCGATTCCTCGCTCTGGACGCTGTACGAGCGCCTGCGCAACGGCGGCGCGCCGCTGTCGATGCGCAAGGTCTCCGAGCGCAGCGAGATCTTCCCGGTGTTCCACGACCTGTTTCAGCGCCGCGACACGGCCCAGGAGAAAGCCGCTTCATGACGGAAAGGTTGTTCGAGGGCGCCGATTGGGATTTCCACACCTTGCAGCGCATCACCGATGCCTGCGAGGCGGTGGCGCTGAAGGATCTCGGGCTGGACGTCTATCCGAACCAGATCGAGGTCATCACCGCCGAGCAGATGCTGGACGCCTATTCCTCGGTCGGCATGCCGCTGTTTTACAAGCACTGGTCGTTCGGCAAGCACTTCGCCTTCCACGAGGCGTCCTACCGCAAGGGCCTGATGGGCCTCGCCTATGAGATCGTGATCAATTCCTCGCCCTGCATCTCCTATCTGATGGAGGAGAACACGGCGACGATGCAGACGCTGGTGATCGCGCACGCCGCCTTCGGCCACAATCACTTCTTCAAGAACAACTATCTCTTCAAGCAGTGGACCGATGCCGACGGCATCCTGGACTATCTCGACTTCGCCAAGAACTACGTGGCGAGCTGCGAGGAGCGCTACGGCCGCGTCGAGGTCGAGCGCACGCTGGATGCCGCGCATGCGCTGATGTCGCACGGCATCGACCGCTATCCCGGCAAGAAGAAGCTGGACCTGCGCGCCGAGGAGAAGCGGGCCGGGCGCCGCCGCCAGCACGAGGAGGAAGTCTTCAACGATCTCTGGCGCACGGTGCCGAAGGGCGCCGCCAAGAGTCGCTCGGCGCTCTCGATCGAGCGCCGCCGCAAGCTGCTCGGCCTGCCGCAGGAGAACCTGCTCTATTTCCTCGAGAAGAGCGCGCCGCGCCTCGCACCCTGGCAGCGCGAATTGCTGCGCATCGTCCGCCACATCGCGCAATATTTCTATCCGCAGAGCCAGACCAAGGTGATGAACGAGGGCACGGCCACCTACGTGCATTATCGCATCATGACCGAGCTGCACCGGCAGGGCCGGATCACCGACGGCAATTTCCTCGAATTCCTGGGATCGCACACCAACGTCGTGTTCCAGCCGGAGTTCGATGATCCGCGCTTCTCTGGCTTCAATCCCTATGCGCTCGGCTTTGCCATGATGCAGGACATCGAGCGCATCGTGACCCATCCGGAGGCCGAGGACCGCGAATGGTTCCCAGACATCGCCGGCAAGAACGACGTCATGGGCGTGCTGCGCGATGTCTGGGCCAATTACCGCGACGAGAGCTTCATCGGCCAGTTCCTCAGCCCGAAGCTGATGCGCCAGCTGCGCATGTTCCACCTGCACGATGATCCCGAGGAGCGCGCCGGCATCCGCGTCGATGCCATCCACGATGAGCGCGGCTTCCGCCGGGTGCGCCGCGAACTGGCACGACAGCACGACGTCGGCTACATCGACGCCAATATCGAGGTGGTCGACGTCGACCTGTCCGGTGACCGCCGCCTGATCCTCCACCACCACGTCATCAAGGGCGCGCAGCTCAACGAGACCGATGCCAAGCGGGTGCTCCAGCACCTGGCCGATCTCTGGAGCTACGATGTCGCGCTGATCGAGATCGACGGCAGCGACAAGGTGCTGCGCGAATACGTCGTCAGCCCGCGCCCGATTCCCGCGGCGGCGTGACGCTGCGGGCCAGGCGACTACGGCGATGCGCATCGATGTGCCCTCGCCCCTTGTGGGAGAGGGCAGCGACGCCGGCAGACACAAGCTCGCTCGGGTGAGGGGTATCTCTCCACATTTTCGTGTGTCGATAGAGCCCCCTCAACCGGCGCTTCGCGCCACTTTCCCCCGCAAGGGGAGAGGGAAGGCCTCCGTATCGGCGCATGCGCTCCTCTAACTCGAGCGCTTCGCCGGCTTTGTCTTTCCCTTTGCCGTATTCAGCTCCACCGCCGCGCGGATCAACGCCTTCAGCGCCTTCTCAGCGATCGCGTCGCCTTCGCGAAGGTCGATCGCGCGCCGCACATTGCCATCGAGGCTGGAGTTGAACAGGCCAGCGGGATCCGCCAGCGCGGCGCCCTTCGCGAACGTCATCTTCACCACGGCCTTGTAGGTTTCGCCGGTGCAGATGATGCCGTCATGCTCCCACACGGGAACGCCTCGCCATTTCCAGGTCTCGACCACATCGGGGTCGGCCTGCCTGATCAGCGCGCGAATTCGTGTCAGCATCTCGCCCCGCCAACCGCCGAGTTCCCTGATGCGGGCGTCGATCAGCTTGGAGGCCGAGGCCTGATCGTTTCCCGGGTCGCGCGTCTTCGCGGTCGCCGCCTTCTTCATGCCCTGGCTCCTCAGGCGTGGCCGCGGCGGCCGAGATAGGGCCGTGCGAACAGATAGAGCCCTGTCGCAAGCAGCGGGATCAGCGGCAGCAGCGCCAGAAACCCGATCCAGGCCGCATCGGCCCGTACGATCATCGCGACGATGTTGGCGATGACGGCGAGGGTGAAGGCGATCGACAGCCAGCGATGCGTCTGCCTGATCAACATCTCCGTTCTCATGGTCGTATTCCCTTGGATTGGAATGGATGGGCCGAACTAGTCCCCGCGCGCCAGCAATTCGTCGAGCCTGGCCAGAAACTGCTTCCAGCCGGCATGAGCGCCGCCATAAGCCTGCTTCTGCGTGGTGCGGAAGCCGGCCTGCTCGACGCGCAGATGCGTCCCTGACGCCGTCGGCGTCAGCGTGAAGGTGACGATGCTTCTGAGGTCGAACGCGGCATCCGCGTGGGAGAAATTCCAAGTATACGCCAGTGTCTTCTGCGGCTCGATCGTGAGCACCTCGCAGTCCAGCACGCCACCCCAGTCGCCGCGCAGGTTGAATGTGTGCCCGACGACCGGCTGGAAGTCGTTCTTCATCAGCCATTCCGCCATCAGATGCGGCTGGGTCAGCGCGCGCCAGAGCCGCTCGGCCGGCACCGCAAACTCGCGCTCGACGACGACGGATCGGGTGTCTTCGGTCATTGGTCCATCCTCTTGAGGAGATCGTCGAGCGCATCGAGCCGCTTGTGCCAGAACGCGGCCATCGCCTGGGTCCAGTCGATCAGCGGATCGAGCCCGCCGGGCAGGGCGCTGTAATGGGTCTGTCGCCCTTCGTGCCGGTCGCGCACGAGACCGGCCTGCTTGAGGGCGCCCAGATGTTTGGAAACGGCCGGTTGTGACACGCCCGAATGGGCCGTCAGCATCCCGACCGTCTGTTCGCCGTCCCGGCACAGCCGCTCGAAGATCGCCCGGCGTGTGGGATCGGCGAGGGCCCGAAACACATGATCGGTGGACGGCAACATGGATACCCATAACCGTTGAGTTATGGATAATTCATAACCAGGTAGTTATGTATCGTCAAGTGCTCCCCGGCGGATCCCGGCGAAATCTCGCTGCGCTGCTCTCAAGGTCGCAGGTACAAATATCCCTGCGACTGCAACTCGGCGAGCCGCACCACGCCGCCCTTTTCTGCGCTGACGAAGCCCGGCAGCAGGTCTGTCAGCGAGACGTTCTGCGCCTTCATCGTGTTGCCGCAGGCGGCGAGTTCGACGCCGTCCCTGGCGAATTCACTGACGCGCTTGCTGATGTCGGGACTGGCCTGGGTTCCGTGAAACGCCTTGAGCGCCGGGCCGTGGATCACCAGCGCGATGGTGACGTGATCGGGGCCGCCGACGCCGTCGAAATGATTCTGGATGTTGCCGAGCACGAAGTTCACCTTCTCGGCGTCGCTGAGGTGATAGACGACCTTCAGCCGGGTCGATGCGGGCGTCTCGGTGGCGGCCCGTGCAGCGGAGAAACCGAGCGATGCGCCCAGCGCGGTGAGGGCGCTCCAGAGCATGTTGCGGCGATTCATGGTGCTCTCCTCGACTGTCACGGTTGCCGCCAGCCTATCATTTGTGGCGCAGCGCGGCGATCTCCTTGCGGTCGGTGACGAGGGAGGCGCATTCGCTGGTGTCGGTGCGGTCGAGGCGGAAGATCCGGTCGTCGGCGCCGCCGACCAGCGAGTGCTCTGCATCGTCGTCCGGCTCGTTGTTCTGCCAGACCCTGACCCGCGTGAGCCGCACGATCGCCGCTTTGTCGTCCTTCGACAGCGCCACGCCGATGCCGCCGCCTTCGCAATCGACGCCGCAGCCGAGCCGGACCTCGTTGCCGTCCTTGGTGAACACAACGTGGCCGCAGAAGCCGCTGGAATCGAAATCGCCCGAGCGATGGCGGTAGCGGAAGCCGAGCCGGAAGGACTGGTGCAGCTGCTTGTCCTCCGCGTCATACTCCGCCGAGATCAGCAGCTTCATGGCGGCGACCTTCTGCTTCGGATGCCGCGCCAGATGATCGGCGTCATAGCGGCGCACGAAACAGGCATAGGCCTTGTTGCCGGGCGTGCCCGCATACATGCGGGTGTTGAACGCGTCCGCTTCTGCCCGTGTCGGCTCGCGCGTTGTGTCGGCTTCATCGGCACGTGCGCCGCCGAGGGCGGCGGCAAGGGCGAGCGGCAGGAGGAAGGCAAGCTTCATGGTCGCACCAGCCTGTGACAGATCGCATGGACTGCGATTGGTCGCAGGCAGGGGCTGACGCGTTCAAGCCGAACGGGTTACCGCAGGCTGGCGTTGATCTTGTCCAGCACCGCCGAGCCCGGACAGAGCGTGTCCGCCTCCAGCGCGTTCAGCGGCGTCTCGACCGTGTTCAGATGCGCGTGCAGATCGTCCGCCTCGGGATCGACATACAGCAGACCGGTGACGATCTGGCCCTTGGCGGCATGCCTGGCGAGGAACGTCTGCGCGCCCAGACGGTCATGCGGATCGTAGTCCGCATCGATCTTGCGCAGGGCGATCCTGCTACCGTCATGCTGCTCGACGACCTGCACCGTGCCCGGCGCATAGTCCACCGCGATCGGATCGCGACCGACCAGCACGTCGAGCCGGTTCACCGCGTCGTTGTGCTCGCGGACATAGTCGAAACTCTTGGTCGAGCCGGCGTGATTGTTGAAGGCGATGCAGGGGCTGATGACGTCGATGAAGGCGGCGCCCTTGTGCCGGATCGCAGCCGCAATCAGCGGCACCAGCTGGGTCTTGTCGCCGGAGAAGGAGCGGGCGACGAAGGTGGCCCCGAGCTGCAGCGCGATGGCGACGAGGTCGATCGCATTGTCGGTGTTGGTGACGCCCTTCTTGCTCTTCGAGCCGCGGTCCGCGGTGGCGGAGAACTGGCCCTTGGTCAGGCCGTAGACGCCGTTGTTCTCGACGATGTAGGTCATGTTGACGCCGCGCCGGATCGAATGCGCGAACTGGCCGAAGCCGATCGAGGCGGAATCGCCGTCGCCGGAGACGCCGAGATAGATCAGGTCGCGGTTGGCGAGATTGGCACCGGTGAGCACGCTCGGCATGCGACCGTGCACGGTGTTGAAGCCGTGCGAATTGCCGAGGAAATAGTCCGGCGTCTTCGAGGAGCAGCCGATGCCGGAGATCTTCGCCACCCGGTGCGGCTCGATCGACAATTCGAAACAGGCCTCGATGATCGAGGCCGTGATCGAATCGTGGCCGCAGCCGGCGCACAGCGTCGAGATCTTGCCCTCGTAATCGCGATGGGTGTAGCCAAGCTCGTTCTTCTTGAGGCCTGGATGATGGAATTTCGGCTTTGCGATGTAGGTCATGACGTCTTCTCTTTTGCCCTATCCGGCGAGGCGGGCTGTCGCAGGTGAACGCCGTCATTGCGAGCGCAGCGAAGCAATCCAGAGTCTTTCCAGGGTGGCAGTCTGGATTGCTTCGCTGCGCTCGCAATGACGATGTGGATGCACCCAGCCATCAGGAAACGGCCTTCCGCAGCGGCGTCACCTTGAGGTGATCCTGGTGGTCGCCGATGGCTTTTGCGATGAAGCGCGCGGTGATGGGCGTGCCGTCATAGTGCACGATCGGCACCAGCCGCACGGGGTCGATGCCGTTCTCGTTGACGATGAGCTGGCGCAGCTGACTGTCGCGGTTCTGCTCGACGACGTAGACGAAGTCGTGCTCGGCAAGGAAGCTCGCCACGCTGGAGTGGAACGGGAAGGCGCGGATGCGTAGCCGGTCGAGCTGGTGTCCGCGCGATTCCAGCAGGCCGATCGCCTCGTCCATCGCGGGCGAGGTCGAGCCGAAATAGATCACGCCATATTTGGTCGGCCGTTCCGCATTGGCCTGCAGAGGCCGCGGCACCAGATCGCGCGCGGTCTCGAACTTGCGCACCAGGCGCTGCATGTTGTCGGCGTAGACGGCGCCTTCCTCGGAATAACGCGCATAGCGGTCGCGCGAGGTGCCCCGGGTGAAGTAGGAGCCCTTGGTCGGATGGGTGCCGGGATAGGTGCGGTAGGGAATGCCGTCGCCGTCGACGTCGAGATAGCGGCCGAAATCGCGGCCCTCGTCCAGCATCTCCGCCGTCATCACCTTGCCGCGGTCATATTGCCGGGAATCGTCCCACTTCAGGGGGCGGCAGAGCCGGTGATTCATCCCGATGTCGAGATCGAGCATCAGGAAGATCGTGGTCTGCAGCCGCTCGGCGAGATCGAACGCAGCGGCCGCGAATTCGAAGGCCTCGGCCGGGTCTTCCGGAAACAGCAGCACGTGCTTGGTGTCGCCGTGGCTGGCATAGGCGCAGGCGATGATGTCGCATTGCTGGGTGCGCGTCGGCATGCCCGTGGAGGGGCCGGCGCGCTGGATGTTCATGATCACGGCCGGAATCTCGGCGAAATACGACAGGCCGATGAATTCGGTCATCAGCGAAATGCCCGGGCCGGAGGTCGCAGTGAAGGCGCGGGCGCCGTTCCAGGACGCGCCGATCACGATGCCGATCGAGGCCAGTTCGTCCTCGCCCTGCACGATGGCGTATTTGGCCTGGCCGGTCTCCGCGTCGTGCCGGTACTTCTTGCAATGGCTGGTGAAGGCCTCCGCCACGGAGGACGAGGGCGTGATCGGATACCAGGCGCAGACCGTGGCGCCACCATAGACGGCACCGAGCGCGGCGGCGCTGTTGCCCTCGATGAAGATGCGATCGCCGACCTTGTCGGCCTTCCTGATGCGCAGCCCGATCGGGCATTTCAGGTTCTGCAGCGCCCAGTCCCGGCCGAGATGCAGCGCATGGACGTTGGAGGACAGCAGCTTCTCCTTGCCCTTGTACTGCTCGCCGATCAGCTGCTCGATCAGCCGCGGGTCCATGTCCAGCAGCGCGCAGAGGGCGCCGAGATAGATGATGTTCTTGAACAGCTGGCGCTGGCGCGGATCGGTGTAGGTCGAATTGGTGATGGCCGTCAGCGGCACGCCGATCACGGTGATGTCGTCGCGGAACTTGGTCGATGGCATCGGCTTGGTCGAATCGTAGAACAGGTAGCCGCCGGGCTCGATGCCGGCGACGTCCTTGTCCCAGGTCTGCGGATTCATCGCGACCATCATGTCGACGCCGCCGCGGGCGCCGAGATGGCCCTGCTCGGTCACGCGCACCTCGTACCAGGTCGGCAGGCCCTGGATGTTGGAGGGGAAGATGTTGCGGGGCGACACCGGCACGCCGTGGCGCAGGATGGCGCGCGCGAACATCTCGTTCGCGGAGGCCGAGCCCGAGCCGTTGACGTTGGCGAAACGGACGACGAAGTCGTTTACGCTGCTGATCGGCTTCTTGTCGGACATGATGATCCTGCGTGGGTCATTTCGATGAAATATTTCTGCATGTCCCAGGCGCCGGTGGGACAGCGCTCGGCGCACAGCCCGCAATGCAGGCAGACGTCCTCGTCCTTCACCATCACGCGCCCGGTCTTGAGACCGGAGGACACGTAGAGATCCTGGTCGGGATGCAGCGAGGGCGCCTTCAGACGCTGGCGCAGATCGTCCTCCTCGCCATTGGCGGTGAAGGTGATGCAGTCCATCGGGCAGATGTCGGCGCAGGCATCGCATTCGATGCAGAGCGCTGTCGAGAACACGGTCTGCACGTCGCAGTTCAGGCAGCGCTCGGCCTCGCCCAGCGCCAGCTTCACGTCGTAGCCGAGTTCGACCTCGGCGCGGATGTCCTTCAGCGCGACGACTTTGTCGCGATGCGGCACCTTGAAGCGCTGGTCGAGCGAGATGTCGTTGTCATAGCTCCATTCGTGGATGCCCATCTTCTGGGAGGTGACGTTCACCTCCGGCAGCGGCCGGGCCGTGATGTCCTCGCCGGACAAGAGCTTGTGGATCGACAGCGCCGCGTCGTGGCCGTGCGCCACCGCCCAGATGATGTTCTTGGGGCCGAACGCGGCGTCGCCGCCGAAGAACACCTTCGGGTTGGTGGAGGCAAAGGTCTTCGGATCGACCGTGGGCATGTGCCATTTGTCGAACGCGATGCCGCAATCCGGCTCGATCCAGGGGAAGGCATTCTCCTGGCCGACCGCGACCAGCACGTCGTCGCAGGCGATGGTCTGGTCGGGCTCGCCCGCCGGGACGAGATTGCGCCGGCCCTTGGCGTCGTATTCGGCCTTCACCTTCTGGAAAGTGACGCCGGTGAGCTTGCCGCCCTCATGCACGAAGGCGACCGGGACCATGAAGTTGAGGATCGGGATGTCCTCGTGGATCGCGTCTTCCTTTTCCCAGGGCGAGGCCTTCATCTCCTCGAAGCCGGAGCGCACGATGACCTTGACGTCCTCGCCGCCGAGGCGGCGCGCGGTGCGGCAGCAATCCATCGCGGTGTTGCCGCCGCCGAGCACGATCACGCGCTTGCCGATCTTCTCGATGTGGCCGAACGACACCGAGGCGAGCCATTCGATCCCGATATGGATGTTGGCGGCGGCTTCGTTGCGGCCGGGAAGGTCGAGCTCGCGGCCGCGCGGCGCGCCGGACCCGACGAAGATGGCGTCGTATTTCTCCGCGAGCAGCGCCTTCAGGCTCTCGACGCGATGGCCGCCCTTGAACTCGACGCCGAGGCCGAGGACATAGCCGGTCTCCTCGTCGATCACCGAATTCGGCAGGCGGAATTTCGGGATCTGCGTCCGCATCATGCCGCCGGCTTCGGGATCGGCGTCGAACACGGTGCAGTGATAGCCGAGCGGCGCGAGGTCGCGCGCCACCGTCAGCGAGGCCGGCCCGCCGCCGACCAGCGCGACGCGCTTGCCGTTCTTCGCCGCCGGGCGTGGCAGGCGCTGGGTGATGTCGTCCTTGAAGTCGGCGGCCACGCGCTTGAGCCGGCAGATCGCCACCGGATTCTCCTCGACGCGTCCGCGCCGGCAGGCCGGCTCGCAGGGTCGATCGCAGGTGCGCCCGAGGATGCCGGGAAACACGTTCGACTTCCAATTGATCATGTAGGCGTCGCTGTAGCGGCCTTGCGCGATCAACCGGATGTATTCGGGAACGGGCGTATGCGCGGGACAGGCCCATTGGCAATCGACCACTTTGTGAAAGTAGTCGGGGGCCGCAATATCAGTCGGTTTCATTCCTACCCTGTCCGCGCCAGGCTTATGTGCCGCGCGGCCTTTTCTTGGAGCTTCGCCGACGCTTGAGCTGCGCCGATCTGGTTTCTGAATGACTTGATCGCGTTAGCTTATTAGAACTGTTCCGAAGTACAACGGCAAACTTGCCACCTCTCCCATGCTTCATCGGAAAGGCGCGCAAAGCATCGTGACTGTGCGATGCAGCGACGCGCGATGCTGCACTGCATTTTGCGCGCTGTGATGTAATCAGCGTGCGATCTTCGAGGCGAGGTCGGCGATCGACTTCATCACCGCATCCCGCACGCCGGGATCGTAGAGCGAATGTCCGGCGCCTTCGACGAGGCGGATCTCGGCGTCTCGCCAGGCCTCCGCCAGCGCGTGCGAGGTCTCGGGCGGGCAGAGCAGATCGTAGCGGCCCTGCACGATGATGCCGGGAATGCCATTGAGGCGGGCGGCATTCCGCAGCAGCTGGTTCTCGCTCATGAAGCTGTCGTGGACGAAGTAATGCGCCTCCATGAACGGCGTTGCCGGCAGCGTGCGCCAGACGTTGAGCGATGCGAGGTCGAGCCGCGTCCGCGCCGGCTTGTGTTCCGACAATATGCGCTCGACATCGTGCCAGGCCCGCGCCGCGGGACCATGAACGGCTGGATCGGCATCGAGAATGCGGCGCCAATAGGCGGCCATCGGGTGGGCGCGTTCGTCCGGCGAAAGCACGCTGAGGAAATCGACGTAAAGCGTCGGATAGAACTGCTGGAGCCGTGCGGTGAAGGCCGTCTCGACCTCCTTGCGCGTGCCGAGGAAGGTGGCGCGCAGCGCGATGCCGCTGACGCGCTCGGGATGCGCCTGTGCATAGGCCAGCGCCAGCGTCGCGCCCCAGGAGCCGCCGACCACCATCCAGCGCGCGATCCCGAATGTCTCGCGGATCCGCTCCATGTCTGCGACCAGATGCGCCGTCGTGTTGTGCGCGCGCGAGCCTTTCGGCCGGCAGCGACCGCAGCCGCGCTGGTCGAACAGCACGGCATGGAAACGGTCGGGATCGAACAGCCGGCGATGATCGGGCTGGCAGCCGGAGCCCGGCCCGCCATGCAGATAGATGGCGGGAATGCCGTCGGCGCGGCCGACGCTTTCGACATAGAGCTCGTGGCCGTCGCCGACATCGAGCATGGTCGAGGTCAGCGGCGCGAAGGGATCGGCGCGCCGGACCGAGCTGGCCGCATCGGTATCGGGACTCATGTGCCGGATTCCAGCGTGCCGCCGGCGAAGTTGCGGTAGAGGAATCGGCTGGTCTCGCCCGCTGCCTCGGCTTCCGCCTGCTTGAAGATGGTCTCGTGCAGCGGCGACAGCGCGCAGGCCGGATCGGTATTGGCGGCATCGCCGGTCAGCGCGAAGGCCTGGCAGCGGCAGCCGCCGAAATCGATCTCGCGGAACTCGCAGGATTTGCACGGCTCCTTCATCCAGCCGGTGCCGCGATAGCGGTTGAAGGCCTCCGAGTTCTGCCAGATCCAGGCGATCGAATGGTTGGAGCGCACGGATTCGAAGTCGAGCCCGGTGATGCTCTCGGCGGCGTGGCAGGGCAGCACCTTGCCGGCAGGCGAGATGTTGAAGAACTGTCGTCCCCAGCCGCCCATGCATTTCTTCGGCCGCAGCGCGTAATAGTCCGGCACGACATAGTCGATCGTCAGACGGCCCTTCAGCCGCTCGCGCGCCGCCTCGACGATGTCGGTACATTCCTCGAGCTGCGCCACCGTCGGCATCAGCGCGGCGCGGTTCTTCAGCGCCCAGCCGTAATATTGCACATTGGCGACTTCGAGCCGGTCGGCATCGAGATCGAGCGCCATCTGGATGATGTCGGGCAGCTGGTGCAGGTTCTGGCGGTGCATCACCGCGTTCACGGTGAGCGGCAGGTCGAGCTCGCGCGTCCATCTCGCGACCTCGAGCTTCTTGTCGTGCCCGCCCTTGTAGCCGGCGACGCGGTCGGCGAGGCCGTCCTCGACGCCCTGGAAGGAGATCTGCACATGGCACAGCCCGGCGTCGGCGAGTTCGCCGAGCTTCTCGCGCGTCAGCAGCACGGCGGAGGTGATCAGGTTGGTGTAGAGCCCGACATCGCCGGCATGTTTCACCAGCTCGACGAGGTCCTTGCGCGCGGTCGGCTCGCCGCCGGAGAAATGCACCTGGAGCACGCCGATCTCGGCGAGCTCGCTCAGCACCTTCTTCCATTCCTCGGTGGTCAGCTCCTTGCCCGAGCGGTCGAGCTCGACCGGGTTGGAGCAATAGGGACATTGCAGCGGGCAGCGATGGGTGATCTCCAGCAGCACCGCGAGCGGAATGCCGAAGGTCTCCGCCGTGGAGCGGCTCTTCTCCAGCACCGCGAGACTGTCGCCCGCGTCAGGCGGGATCGCGGCCGCGCCCGGCAGATCGCTCATGAGGTCTTCTCCCGGGCTTCGGTCAGAAACCCCTTGTCGGCGAGATCCTGCAGCATGGCGATGACGTCAGTGAGGATCGCCTCGCGCGGCGCGGCATATTTCGCGGCGAGCTGGTCGGCGACCTCGCCGACGCTGCGTTCGCCGTTGCAGAGCTGCAGGACCTCGACCGCGATTTCGTCCGGCGCCAGCACCCGTTCCGGCGCCAGGATCACCCAGACCTTCCGCGTCTCGTCATATTTCAGCCGGGCGTGGCGCGGCAGCACGGCGCGGCTCGCTTCGCTGACGGTGATGTTGCGCGGACCGGCCATCGCGTCAGCTCGCCTTCACTTGCCCTGGGGCACGAACGCGCCCGGCGGAATGTGGCCCTCGACATAGGCGTGCTGCAGCGCGTCGAGCTGCACCCACAGCACGTTGGTCTTGAAGATCAGCGCGTTGCAGACCTGCGCGCGCTGCTCCGGCGTCGTGGCGTGCGCCTTGACGTAGTCGAGCGCGAAGCCCGCATCGCGCGGCGCCTGCGTCAGCCGTCGCTTGAAATAGCTCATGATGTCGGGATTGACGAAGTCGTAATGCTCCAGCATCCCGGCGATGCGCTCTTCATGCAGGTTCGGCGCGAACAGTTCGGTGAGCGAGGAGGCGATCGCCTCCAGCGGGCTCTTCTCGCGGCAATAATGAACATAGGCTTCCACCGCGAAACGGGTCGCCGGCAAAATCCCTTCGGTGGATTCCACATAGGCGGTGTCGAGCCCGAGTCCTTCGGTCAGCTTCAGCCAGCGCTCGATGCCGCCTTCGCTGCCGACGTCGCCGTCATGATCCTCGATGCGGTGCCGCCATTCCAGCCGCGTGGCGCGGTCGCGGAAGCGCGAGATCACCACGGCGTCCTTGATCGGGATCGTGCTCTGGTAATAGTAGCGATTGAGCGCCCAGGCCTGCACCTGGCCCTTGTTCAGCTTGCCGCCATGCAGCAGCTTGTGGAACGGATGCAGGCTGTGATAGCGCGTCGCGCCGATATGGCGCAGCGCCGCCTCCAGCTCCGCGGCGGAGTCGAGCCTGATGTCCTTGCCGATGGACAGCGCCGTCATTCCGGTCATGGCATTCACAGCACGATCTCCATTCCGTCGGAAGGTATCTGCCAGCCCGCCTGCTCGGCCGCCTTGCGCTCGTCGGTGCCAGGCAGCAGCGCGGGGTTCGAGTTATTGATATGCAGAAACATCTTCCTGTCGATAGCAAGCTTGGCGAGCGCGGCGATGGCACCGTCCTCGCCGGACATCGCGATGTGGCCCATGCTCCTGCCGGTCTTCTGGCCGAGCCCGGCCCGGATCATCTCGTCGTCGCGCCACACCGTGCCGTCGAAGAACACCAGCGGCGCGCCTGAAATCCGCGCCTTCAATTCGTCGGTGACCTCGGCGCAGGCCGCGAGGAAGTAGAAGTATTTTTCGCTGGTCTTGTCGGCGATGCGCAGCCCCACGGTATCGCCGACCCCGTCGCTGCCGCCGGGATGCGATTTGCCCTCCAGATACCAGGCACGCTTGCCCGGCACGATGAAGGGCAGTACCTCCAGCCCCGACGGCGTGCCGTCGGACAGGTCGGGCTCGAACGCGCGATCGAGTGCGATCGGGCGGCGCCGCACGAATTTTTCGTTCAGCACGTCGAAGATGCTGTTCGATTTCAGGATCGCCAGCACCTTGTCATGGGCGTAGATCGCGAAGGGCGAACTCTCGCGCATCGACAAGAGGCCTGCGACCGCATCGACCTCGCCATTGGTGAGGATCACGCCTTCGATCGGCGTATGACGCAGCGCGCCCGGCTTCGGATGCAGACGCGGCGTGGCGTTCAATTGCTGGCGAAGATCGGGGGAGGCGTTGATCAGGAACCAGTGTTCGCCGTCGCGGCTGAAGGCGATGGACGCCTGCGTGCGCTGCAAGCGGGTGTCTCGGCGGGCCGCCCGGCAGCCCTCGCAGCCGCAATTCCATTGCGGGACTCCGCCGCCGGCTGCGGCGCCCAGGACGACGACGCGAAGCATGATCCGTCTCCTGGCAGGAACCTCGCGCGGTGGATCCCGGGCTTGAGGGCGAGATGCCTCGGCCGAAAGACCCACCGGCGCGGAACGTTGAGACCAGCCGCTTACTTGCGGGTGGCGCTCACATACATGTTGATTTCCATGCCGCAGGGCACTTCGACGATCTTCGGGGCTTTCCAGGCCATTTCGGCTCTCCATGTTCGCGAATTGGGACGTCTCCGCCCATGGGTTAGAGTAATGCGGGCGGAGAAGTTAGCCAGTCAAATCTTCCAACAATGCATGTTGCGTCGCGGAAATTGATGGTGGAACATCACATCTGACAACGCTGCCTTGCCGGTGGCACATTCGGTCGCGATGCCTGTCCTGATAAAGCAGATGTGAGTGCAGTGCAGCTTCCAATCCGGGACAGGCGACTTTAGCTGGATCAGGTGATGCCCCGATATTTCTTCAACACCCGCATCGGCGATGAGCTGATCGTGGATCCCGAAGGCGAGGATCTGCGCAATCCCGATCGTGCCTGGGAAGTCGCCCGCCAGATGATCCTGGAAGTGGTGCGGTCCGAGGGCGCCCAGCCGGCGCTCATGGAGGCGGTGATCGAGGTCACCGACCGCGCTGGCGAGATCGTGCTGGAATTTCCCTTCACCGAAGCCCTGCTGGACATCCCGGACCAGTCCGCGACCAGGCATTAGGGGAAAGCGCCGGCCCCGAGCACGGTGCTACCTCTCCCCGGCGGGGAGAGGTGGGATTGCGAAGCAATCCGGGTGAGGGGCCGCAGCGTACGGTGAAGCCCCAAACCCTCACCCGGATCGCATCTTCGATGCGCTCCGGCCTCTCCCCGCGGGAGAGGTGATCCGCCCTGCACCCCCGCGAAATCCGCATGGCTTTGGCGCGTTCCCGGCGCTAAAAGACGCCGGTCATACGGAGCAAGCCATGCAAGATCTCTGGCGCCTGTCGGCCGCCGACCTCGCCAATCTCGTCAGAACCCGAAAAGTGTCCGCCCGGGAGGCCGCGAAAGCCGGCCTCGACCGGCTCGACGCCGTCAACCCGCAGCTCAACGCCGTGATCGACCACCGTCCGGAGGACGTGCTCAAGCAGGCCGACGCCGTCGATGCCAGGGTCGCGCGGGGCGAGGATCCCGGCCTCCTCGCCGGCGTGCCCGTCACCATCAAGGCCAATGTCGACCAGGAGGGCTTTGCCACCACCAACGGCCTCAAGCTGCAGCGCGACCTGATCGCGCGCGAGGACAATCCGGTGGTCGCCAACTTCCGCAAGGCGGGCGCGGTCCTGCTCGGCCGCACCAATTGCCCGGCCTTCTCCTATCGCTGGTTCACCACCAATCTGGTCCATGGCGACACCAGGAACCCCCGCGATGCGTCCTTGACGCCGGGCGGCTCGTCCGGTGGCGCCGGTTCGGCGGTCGCGGCCGGCATCGGCCACATCGCCCATGGCACCGACATCGCCGGTTCGATCCGCTATCCCGCCTATGCCTGCGGCGTGCACGGCCTGCGCCCGACGCTTGGCCGCATCCCCGCCTTCAACCCGGCGCTGCCGGAGCGGCCGATCGGGCCGCAGATCATGGCGGTGTCGGGCCCGCTGGCGCGCACCGTCAACGACGTCAGGATCTCGCTCGCCGCGATGTCGGCGCGCGACATCCGCGATCCCTGGTATGTGCCGGCTCCGCTCGAAGGGCCCGCGCGCGAAAAGCGCGCAGCGCTCTGCCTCAATCCCGGCGGGCTCGCCACCACGCCCGAGGTCAAGGCGGCGGTCAGCGATGCCGGCAAGCGGCTGGAACGGGCCGGCTGGACCGTCGATGTGATCGAGGACACGCCGCCGATGCGCGAAGCGGTGGAATGGCAGATCAAGCTGTGGCTCGGCGACGGCTATGAGGCGCAGCTGGAGATGGCCGAGCGCGAGGGCGACCCCGGTGCGCTGGCCTGCCTGCGCGGCAGCCGCGCCCGGGTGACGCCGATGGACCAGGCCAATTACGCCAAGGCGTTGACCCGCCGCGCCACGCTGACGCGCGACTGGATGCAGTTCTTCGAAACCTATGCCGTGCTGCTGACGCCGGTCTCCGGCGAATTGCCGTTCCCCGATCATCTCGACCGCAAGGACGAGGAGTCCTTCAAGCGGGTCTGGGAGGCGCAGCTGCCGCAGATTGCCATTCCCTTCATGGGATTGCCGGGCCTCGTGGTCTCCACCGGTCTCGTCGGCAAGGCGCCGGTCGGCGTCCACATCGTCTCCGGGCGCTATCGCGAGGATCTCTGCCTGCTCGCGGGCGAGGCGATCGAGGCGGGCGGCGTGCCGCCGTCGCCGATCGATCCCGTGGGCTGACGATGTCCGACATTTACGGCTTCACGGCAAGATCGCTGGACGGCGAGGAGGTCGCCTTGCGCCGCTTCGCGGGGCAGGTGCTGCTGATCGTCAACACCGCGAGCAAATGCGGCTTCACGCCGCAATATCGCGGCCTCGAGGATCTGCATCGCGATCTGTCGCCGCGCGGCTTTGCCGTGCTCGGCTTTCCCTGCAACCAGTTCGGCGCGCAGGAGCCGGGCGAGGCGAGCGAGATCCAGTCCTTCTGCTCGACCACATACGACGTCACCTTTCCCCTGTTCGAGAAGATCGACGTCAACGGCGCCAACGCGCATCCCTTGTATGAGTACCTGAAACGCCAGCAATCGGGCCTGCTCGGTTCCTCCATCAAATGGAATTTCACCAAATTCCTGGTGGACCGTTCCGGCAAGGTGGTCGCGCGCTACGCGCCGACATCGCGGCCCGAAGCGTTGCGGCAGCAAATCGAGGCCCTGTTATGAGCGAGACGAACATGAGCGACGAATTTCCCGACCGTCTGTCGGTCGATCCGAACAGCCCCTATTACAACGCGGACATCCTCGCCCGCGACGTTGGCATCCGCTTCAAGGGCGTCGAGAAGACCAATGTCGAGGAATACTGCATCAGCGAGGGCTGGGTCCGCGTCACCGCCGGCAACGCCAAGGACCGCCGCGGCAATCCGCTGACCATCAAGGTGCACGGCACCGTGGAGCCGTATTTCAGGGACAAGACGTAAGTTCACCCACTCTCCTCGTCATTGCGAGGAGCCCTTGCGACGAAGCAATCCAGACTATCTCCGCGGATGCATCTCTGGATTGCTTCGCTCCGCTCGCAATGACGAAAGCGAAAGGCTGCCCCATGTCCGTCCGCATCCTCGACGTCCGCGAGATCACGAAGCCGATCTCTTCGCCGATCCGCAACGCCTATATCGACTTCACGAAGATGACGA
>CAYREH010000014.1:0-135724 GCA_964423245.1 uncultured Bradyrhizobium sp.
CGTTCTTCACCATCTCCGGTTCGGACTTCGTCGAGATGTTCGTCGGCGTCGGCGCCTCTCGTGTGCGTGACATGTTCGAGCAGGCCAAGAAGAACGCGCCGTGCATCATCTTCATCGACGAAATCGACGCGGTCGGTCGTCACCGCGGCGCCGGTCTCGGCGGCGGCAATGACGAGCGCGAGCAGACGCTGAACCAGCTGCTGGTCGAGATGGACGGCTTCGAGGCCAATGAGGGCGTGATCCTGATCGCCGCGACCAACCGTCCCGACGTGCTCGATCCCGCGCTGCTGCGTCCGGGCCGCTTCGACCGTCAGGTCGTGGTGCCCAATCCGGACGTCGTCGGCCGCGAGCAGATCCTCAAGGTCCACGTCCGCAAGGTGCCGCTGGCGCCGGATATCAACCTCAAGACCATCGCGCGCGGCACCCCGGGCTTCTCCGGCGCCGACCTGATGAACCTCGTCAACGAAGCCGCCCTGACCGCCGCGCGCCGCAACAAGCGCATGGTGACGCAGGCCGAGTTCGAGGAAGCCAAGGACAAGGTGATGATGGGCGCCGAGCGCAAGTCGCTCGTCATGACCGAGGAAGAGAAGCTGCTGACGGCCTATCACGAGGGCGGCCACGCCATCGTCGGCCTCAACGTCGTGGCGACCGATCCGATCCACAAGGCCACGATCATTCCGCGCGGCCGTGCGCTGGGCATGGTCATGCAGTTGCCCGAGCGCGACAAGCTGTCGATGTCGCTGGAGCAGATGACCTCGCGCCTCGCCATCATGATGGGCGGCCGCGTCGCCGAGGAGCTGATCTTCGGCCGCGAGAAGGTGACCTCGGGCGCTGCCTCCGACATCGAGCAGGCCACGCGCCTCGCCCGCATGATGGTGACGCGCTGGGGCCTGTCGGAAGAGCTCGGCACCGTCTCCTACGGCGAGAACCAGGACGAGGTCTTCCTGGGCATGTCGGTGTCGCGCACGCAGAACGCCTCCGAGGCGACCGTCCAGAAGATCGATTCCGAGATCCGTCGTCTGGTCGAGGAAGGCTACAAGGAAGCGACCCGCATCCTGACCGAGAAGCACGCCGACCTCGAAGCCCTTGCCAAGGGCCTGCTCGAATTCGAGACGCTGTCCGGCGACGAGATCGTCGACCTGCTCAAGGGCAAGAAGCCCAACCGCGAGTCCGTGCTCGAGCCCACCACGCCGCGCGCCTCGGCGGTGCCCCCCGCCGGCAAGTCGCGGCCGCGTCCCGATCCGGATCCGGGCCTCGAGCCGCAGCCGCAGGCGTAACCAGCAGGCTGACCATCCCATCGAAAGCGCGGCGGAAACGCCGCGCTTTTTTGTTGGCTCATCCCCTGGCGCGACGCTGCTCCAGCGCGGCGAGATAGCTGGTCAGGACATCCGGGAGCGCCGCGACGACCGTGTCACGGCTGGCGACGTCCTGGTCGCGCGTCTGCAGCAGCGTACCGAGGCAGACGGCATCGAAGATCGCGGCGGTCGCGGCACCCTGCTCGTCGCCGAGCCTGGCGCGCATCACCCGGCCGATCAGCGCCTTGAAATCGGAATGCACTTGCCGGTCCCGCAGGTCGAGTGTCGCCAGCGCATCGGGATGCTGGACGAAGTAGCGGATGGCCCAGCCGA
This sequence comes from uncultured Bradyrhizobium sp., assembly GCA_964423245.1. Taxonomy (GTDB): domain Bacteria; phylum Pseudomonadota; class Alphaproteobacteria; order Rhizobiales; family Xanthobacteraceae; genus Bradyrhizobium. The sequence goes on from CAYREH010000014.1 coordinate 1,629, forward strand.
TCAGGTGCTCGATGACCTCGGCGGGTGACAGCGTGGCCCATTCGGCCTCGCTCCGCTGCAGCACGCGCTCGAAGGCCGGCTTGAGCACCGCATCATGCCGCTCTCCCAGCGCCTCCAGCATCTGATCCTTGTCGCGGAAGAAGTGATAGACCGAGCCGGTCGACGCGCCGGCGCGCTCGGCGGCGGCGTGCATGCTGACGGCCCCGAGCCCGGCCTCCGCGATCAGGTTGGCGGCCGCATCGAGCAGCTGCTCGCGGCGCTCGCGACCGCGCGCCTGGCGCGGCGCCCGGGGCGGTATGCGTCCGGCTTCGTCCGGATCCTTGCGTTGCACGGCTCCCTCGCTTTCGCGTCCGCCTGCCGGGATGGCGAGGCCCGGATCAGACCCCCATGGCCCCGGTATCCGGAACCGGCCCCGTGCGCCACCAACGGAATCGTGACTAGAATAATATTTCTAGATATGTTTGTCTAATTCACGTGCTGTCAAGGCGATCCTGCTCAGCTGGATTCCCAATGCCGTGTTCCACCGGTCCGCATCGGACGGGTGGGGGCACCGGCCAATCGTCAAGCTCCAACGCTAGGAATGACCAGCGGGATTCTGTCCCGGGTCGGACCCGGCGTCGTCAGTCCTTCAGGCTCAAGCGTGCAACCATGAATTCATTCAGGCGATTCTCCTTTGCCGCCGGCGTCCCCGGCTCCCGCCTGTGCGCGGCGGCCGGCTGCGTTGCGCTCGGGCTGCTGCTCGCGAGTTGTGAGCAGAAGACCGCGACCGCACCGGCCGCGCGAGAGGTCCGGACCGAAACCGTCAGGCTGTCCCAACGGCGGCAATCGATCACGTTGACCGGCGACGTCCAGGCCCGGGTGCTGGCGGACCTGTCGTTCCGGGTCAGCGGCCGCGTCACCGAACGGCTCGTCGAGGTCGGCGCCCACGTCAAGGCGGGACAGGTGCTGGCGAGGATCGACCCGGCTGAGCAGCAGGCGGACCTGGATTCCGCCGAGGCCGCGGTCGCGGCGGCGGAGTCGCAGGTGAAGGTGGCGACCTCCAATTTCAACCGCCAGCAGACCCTGCTGGCGAGCGGCTTCACCACCCGGGCGACCTTCGACCAGGCCCAGGAGACGCGGCGCACCGCGGAAGGCTCGCTCGAATCCGCCAGGGCGCAGCTCGGTACCGCAAAGGACGCGCTGACCTATACCGAGCTGCGCGCCGACGCCGACGGCATCATCACCGCGCGCAACATCGAGGTCGGCCAGGTCGCGCAGGCCGCGCAGTCGGCGTTCACGCTGGCGCATGACGGCGCCCGCGACGCCGTGCTCGACGTCTACGAGACTGCCCTGTCCATGAAATTCGACGACAGCAAGGTCGCGTTGGCGCTGGTCGCGGACCCCTCGGTGACCGCCAAGGGCACGGTGCGGGAAGTCTCGCCGACCATCGATCCGAAGTCCGGCACCGTCCGCGTCAAGATCACGATCGAGAATCCGCCGCCGGCCATGGAGCTCGGCAGCGCCGTGCTCGCCACCGGCTTCATCCGGCCGGAGCAGCGTATCGTGCTGCCCTGGAGCGCGCTGACCGCCACCGGCAAGACGCCGGCGGTCTGGCTGGTCAACGACACCGACAGGACCGTCTCGCTCAAGCCGATCACGATCGAGGATTACGAGACGGGGACCATCGTGGTGTCCGGCGGCCTCAAGCCGGGCGATCGCGTCGTGACCGATGGCGGCAAGCTGCTGAGCGTCGGACAACAGATCTCGTTCAAGGAGGAGACGCGGTCATGATGACGCCGCTCCGTTGTGCCCTTCTGCTTCCCGGGCTCGTGCTGCTGGCCGGCTGCAACGACAAGGCGGAGGCGCCCGATCCGATCCGCCCCGTGCTGTCGATGAAGGTCGAGCCGCAGGCGGTCGCGGGCTCCGCCATCACCGGCACCGTCGAGCCTCGCTACAAGGCCGATCTCAGCTTTCGCGTGCTCGGCCGCCTGATCGCGCGACCGGTCTATGTCGGCGACATGGTCAGGGAAAACCAGGTGGTGGCCGCGATCGATCCGGCCGCGCTCGAACTCGCCGTGCGGGCCTCGACCGCCGAGGTCTCGCGCAGTCAGGCGCAGCTGATCAATGCCACCGGGACCGAGGGACGGCAGCGCACCCTGCTCGAGACGGACGCCACGACCAAGGCGACGCTCGAGAGCGCCGAGCAGGCGCGCGCGGCCGCGCAGGCCTCCGTGATCAAGGCGCAGTCCAACCTCGCCAAGGCGCGCGAGCAGCTCGGCTATGCGCAGCTGAAGGCGGATTTCGCCGGCATCGTCACGGCCGTCAGTGCCGAGGTCGGACAGGTCGTGTCGCCGGGCCAGAGCGTCGTCACCGTCGCCCGGCCCGATGTGCGCGAGGCCGTCATCGATGTCGGCGACGATATCGCAGGCGTCGTGCAGCCAGGCGCGCAGTTCATCGTGCGGCTGCAGGTCGATCCCACCGTCAGCACGACGGGCAAGGTGCGCGAGATCGCGCCGCGCGCGGATGCGACGACGCGCACGCGGCGGGTCCGGATCACGCTCGACCAGCCGCCGGAGCTGATGCGGCTCGGCACCACCATCACCGCGATGCTCAATGCCGAACAGAAGACCGTCATCCGGCTGCCGGGCTCGGCCATCCTCGCGCAGGACGGCAGGAGCTTCGTCTGGCTGGTGGATGCCGCCAGCAAGACCGTGAAGCGTCAGGAAATCACCGTCGCGCGTGACGCCGATGGCAGCATCCGCGTCACCGGCGGCCTCCAGGCCGGACAGCGTGTCGTCACGGCCGGCGTGAACAGTCTCCGCGATGGCCAGTCCATCCGTATCGATCAGGAAACCCAGCCGTGAAATCCTTCAATCTGTCCGACTGGGCGCTCGAGCACCGCTCGCTCGTCTGGTACTTCATGATCGCCTTCATGGCCGCGGGCCTGTTCTCCTACCTGCATCTCGGCCGCGAGGAGGATCCCGCCTTCACGATCAAGACGATGCTGATCCAGGCCAAATGGCCCGGCGCATCGGCGGAGGAAATGACCCGGCAGGTCACAGACCGCATCGAGAAGAAGCTGGAGGAGCTGCCGGCGCTCGACTACACGAAGAGCCTGACCGTGCCCGGCCAGACCACGGTGTTCGTCAACCTGCGCGACACGACCAAGGCGCGCGACGTCGTGCCGACCTGGCTCCAGGTCCGCAACCTCATCAACGACATCAAGGGCGACTTCCCCTCCGGCGTGGTCGGGCCCGGCTTCAACGACCGCTTCGGCGACGTGTTCGGCAACATCTATGCCTTCACCAGCGACGGCCTGACCCAGCGCCAGCTGCGCGACCGCGTCGAGGAGGTCCGCGCCAAGGTGCTGACGGTGCCCAATGTCGGCCGCGTCGACATCGTCGGCGCTCAGGACGAGGTGATCTATCTCGAATTCTCCACCCGCAAGGTGGCCGCGCTCGGCATCGACCAGCGCACGATCCTGGCCGCGCTGCAGGCGCAGAATGCGGTCTCGCCCTCGGGCGTGCTGCAGGCCGGCCCGGAGCGGGTCGCGGTGCGCGTCTCCGGCCAGTTCACCTCGGAGGAGAGCCTCAAGGCGATCAATTTGCGCATCAACGACCGCTTCTTTCCGCTCACCGACGTCGCCACCATCACGCGAGGTTACCAGGACCCGCCGACGTCGCTGTTCCGCTACAACGGCGAGCCGGCGATCGGGCTCGCGATCGGCATGAAAACGGGTGCCAATCTCCTGGAGTTCGGCGAGGCGCTGAAAGCGGAGATGGACAAGGTCGTCGCGGACCTGCCGGTCGGCGTCGGCGTTCACCTGGTCTCGGATCAGCCCAAGATCGTCGAGGAGGCGGTCGGCGGCTTCACCAAGGCGCTCTACGAGGCCGTGATCATCGTGCTGGCGATCAGCTTCGTCAGCCTCGGCATGCGCGCGGGCCTCGTCGTCGCCATCTCGATCCCGCTGGTGCTCGCGATCACGTTCCTGGTGATGGCCTATACCGGCATCTCCCTGCAGCGCATCTCGCTGGGCGCACTGATCATCGCGCTCGGCCTGCTGGTCGACGACGCCATGATCGCGGTCGAGATGATGGTCGCGCGGCTGGAGGTCGGCGATTCCCTCCGCAAGGCCGCGACCTATGTCTACACCTCGACCGCCTTCCCGATGCTGACGGGCACGCTGGTCACGGTCGCCGGGTTCATTCCGATCGGCCTGAACAGCAGCGCCGCCGGCGAATTCACCTTCACCTTGTTCGTCGTGATCGCGGTCTCGCTGATCGTGTCGTGGATCGTGGCCGTGCTGTTCACGCCGCTGCTCGGCGTCACCATCCTGCCGGCCACGCTGCCGGGCCATCACGCCGAAGGCGGCCGGCTGACGCGGATGTTCCGCAAGACGCTCGATGCCTGCATGCGGCACCGCTGGACGACCATCATCGCGACAGTGCTGATCTTCGCCCTGTCGGTGTTCGGCATGCGCTTCGTGCAGCAGCAGTTCTTTCCGTCGTCCGACCGCAACGAGCTCGTCATCGACTTCAACCTGCCGCAGAATTCCTCGATCGCCGAGACCAATGCGCAGATGGCGAAGTTCGAGCAGGAGGCGCTGAAGGGCGATCCCGACATCGACCATTGGTCGACCTATGTCGGTTCGGGCGCGCAGCGCTTCGTGCTGTCGTTCGACGTGCAGCCGGCGGACCTGTCGTTCGGCCAGGTCATCATCGTGACCAAGAGCCTTGAGGCCCGCGACCGCGCCCGTGCCAGGCTGCAGGCCTATCTCAACAAGACCTTCCCCGGCACCGATGCCTATGTGCATCTGCTCGACATCGGCCCGCCGGTCGGCCGTCCGGTGCAGTACCGCGTCAGCGGGCCTGACGTCGCCAAGGTGCGCGAGATCGCGCAGGAGGTCGCGGGCATCATGCGCGGCAACAGCCATCTCGGCGCGGTCATCTTCGACTGGATGGAGCCTGCGCGCGTCGTCAAGGTCGACGTGCTCCAGGACAAGGCGCGCCAGCTCGGCGTCACCTCCGAGGACATCGCCAATGCGCTCAACGGCGTGCTCGACGGCACCTCGATCACCCAGGTGCGCGACGACATCTATCTCGTCGACGTCCGCGGCCGGGCGAAGGCCAAGGAGCGGCAATCGCTCGAGACGCTGCGCGATCTCCAGCTGTCCGGCTCGAACGGCCAGTCGATCCCGCTCGCGGCGCTGGCGACGCTGCGCTACGAGATCGAGCAGCCCGAGATCTGGCGCCGCTCGCGCCTGCCGACGCTGACCCTGAAGGCCAGCGTCATCGACCAGGTGCAGCCGAACACGGTGGTGGATCAGCTCGCGCCGGCCATGGCCGCGTTCAATGCGAAGCTTCCGGCCGGCTACCGGGTCGTCACCGGCGGCAGCGTCGAGGAGAGCGGCAAGAGCCAGGCGCCGATCATCGCGGTGGTGCCGATCATGCTGTTCGCGATGGCCACGATCCTGATGCTGCAGCTGCAGAGCTTCCAGCGGCTGTTCCTGGTGTTCGCGGTGGCGCCGCTGGCGCTGATCGGCGTGGTCGCGGCGCTGCTGCCGAGCGGCGCGCCGCTCGGCTTCGTCGCCATCCTCGGTGTGCTCGCCCTGATCGGCATCCTGATCCGCAACTCCGTCATCCTCATCGTCCAGATCGAGCATCTGCGCGACGAGGGCCGCCCGCCCTGGGAAGCCGTGGTCGAAGCCACCGAGCATCGCATGCGGCCGATCATGCTGACCGCGGCGGCCGCCTCGCTCGCGCTCATTCCGATCGCGCGCGAGGTGTTCTGGGGACCGATGGCCTATGCAATGATGGGCGGCATCATCGTAGGCACGGTGCTGACGCTCTTGTTCCTGCCAGCACTCTACGTGGCCTGGTTCCGCATCAAGGCGCCGGAGGCGAACGCAACGCCGGACGCGAACACCGCGCCGGATGCTAAGCCGCACGAGGCTTGAGGCTGCGGCCACGGGGCGCCCGTCGGTGCGCGGAGATCGGACACCGCGAGGCGCGGCTGTGCGGCTCGTGTGACCGGCTGGGTGCACGCCGCGCGTGGCGCACTCGACCATCAATTGCCGGGATCGACGACAGCAGCTCGCGCCGTGGCGCGAGAATGGCTCGATGATCGCGGACGCGGGCGTTGCTCAGTTTGTCACCTCGGGCCATGCCGTCCGGTACGCCGTAACCGCCAGGACTGCCCCCGATCGTCTGGCGATCTGTTCGTCAAGCTTGGCGACCGAGCGCGTCCTCTCGCGTTCGCCGCGCAACTGCTTGCAATCGATGATCAATCCAGGGCGCGGCGGATGCATCAGAGTTTGTCCCTTGACAGCGAGGTCAACCGGGAAAACACTGCAATTGTTAATTTACATTTTATTCTTTTTGGAGGCCGATATGAAATTCAGTCGCCTTCGTCATTTGGCATTTGCCGCTTTGATCCTGGCTGTCACGGCCGGACCGCAGGCTGCACGCGCGGATCTGATTACGAATGGTGGATTTGAGACGGGCGATTTCACTGGTTGGACACCCGCACCAAATAGTTACGCCCAGTATACCGTCACCTTGCCCGTCCACAGCGGGGTCTGGGCCGCCCAGATTGCCGGCTTCAGCGACAATCCCAACACTTTCTCGCAGACGGTCGCGACAACGCTCGGAACGAGCTACACGCTCAGCTTCTGGCGGTATCAAGACCCCATGAATCCTACTCAGGATTACTTTCCCGACGGCAAGACGCTCCTGACGGTGACCTGGAATGGCACTGAAATTTTCAGTGAGAGCTATTCCGGAGTTTATGCCGGAGACCCCTACCACCAGTTTTCTTTCACGGTCGTGGGGCACGGCTCGGACGTGCTGCAATTCACATCCGCGCAGGATCCAGGATTCACCTATCTGGACGACGTGTCGTTGAACGTCGCTGCCGTCCCCGAACCTTCGACCTGGGCCATGATGATCCTGGGCTTTGCCGGTCTATGCCTGCTGTCCGGTCGACGTCGCCGTGCGACCAGGATAATGGCGGTCTGATCGACGACGGTGATTGAGACGCTGACGCCCGCGCTCACTTCGTCGCGGGCGCGGTGCCTTCCGCCGTGTCACGCACATGGATCACCGCGATGTCGTCCGCATAGATCCGCTTCCAGCCCTTGAGATGATCGAGGATCTGCGGCCCCGGCGCGTCGGCGACCAGGAGCGTGGCGTCGATCTTGTACTCGTCGAGCAGGCGCGGCAGCAGTTCGGGCGTCTTGCCTTCCGTCGCCTTGAAGAAATCCATCACGAACTTCTCGCCATAGAGCTCCGCGCGGCCGTCGACGAAGACGGGAACGTCGCGCGCGATCAGGTAGCCGCCGAACTGGTAGGCATTGAAGATGCGTTGCAGCTTCAGCTTTTCGAGCAGATCGACAGCCGCGACCGGCGTCTGCCTCATCGTGAAGGTGAAGCGATGATGCGCCATGAACAGCGAGGTCGAGGTCCAGGCGGCCGCAACGATCATCAGCGCACCGAGCGCGGTGACGGTTCGGGCGGGCCAGGCGTCACCGAGGGCCGCATCCGTTGCTGGGCGCGGTGACAATTGTCCGAGCGGCTTGGCGAGCACCAACGGCACCAGGAAGGCGAACGCCTCGATGCTCCTGACATGGGTCAGTGCGCTCCAGGTCAGGAACAGGATCAGGAAGATCCGCGGCGCCGACAGCACCAGTCCGCGATAATAGCCGAGCGCGATCAGGCCGAGCAGGGCGCCCTCGAACGCGGTGAAGGACGAGAAATTCGCCGGCATCCATTCGAAGATGACGGTCAGGAGTTCGCCGAGGCTGAGGATGTTGGTTGCCCCCATCAGCGTCCGCCAGCCATAGGGCGTGCAGCAGGCCGCAGCCATCGCGGCCACGCCGAATAGTCCCCAGCGGATGAACAGCTTCAGCCTGCGGCCCTTCTCGGCATGTTCGACTGCTTCGAGCGCCATCGGGCCGATCAGCGCGAGGCCGAGCACGAAGCCGCCATGCAGATTGGCCCACAGCGCCATCAGCGGCAGCCACCACCAGGACGGCGCGATCCTGCGGTCCGCCGCCGTCATCAGCAGGCCGGCCCAGGCCACCATCACCGGCAGCGCCAGGATGTGCGGACGCGCCAGTACGTGGTTCATCGACAGCATCAGCGCCAGCATCGCGAACAGCACCGCGCGCGGTGCCTCCAGATGCCTCTCCAGCAGATGGACGAAGATGCCTGAGGTCAGCGCCATCGCGACCGCGGTGAGGATCACCGGCCCGGCCCAGTCCCATTGCGTGTAGGCGCGGGCGAACAGCACCTGCGACAGCCACGATGTCGAGATCCAGGTCTGTCCGGTGCGGGTGAAGGAATAGAAATCCGTGTAGGGCATGGCGCCGTGATCGAGGATCCACTGTCCGATCCTGATCTGCCAGAACGAGTCGGAGTCCTGCAGCAGCGTGTCGCCGACATAGAGGAAGAAGAGATAGGTGGCCGCACCGACGCAGAGCGGCACAAGGGCGCGTGCGCGGCTCTGCACCGCAATGCCGTTGGCGAAGGAAAGGGACATGCCGCCTCGTCGTCCTGCTTGTTCTTGTTGGGCTTGCGCGGACGGCATTGGATCATGCCGGTCATAACTTCGGGTAAACCGCGCTGCGCGGCACTGGCAGCGGCAGAATTTGCCTACGATTTAACGGATTGTTTTCAAGTTGGATTTACCATGGCGCAATAGGTGCAATCCGTTTGAAGTTTCCGCAGTCGGATTAACTGCGGCGCAATTCTTTGCCTTTAGGTTCGCGTCCATGGTCGAGCGGCGCTGGGAAGCCAACGGACCAGATCATTGTAAGCCTCGTGTACCCTTTGGGAGCAGTCTATGAAGAACCTCGTTTCGCGTTTCATGAAGGACGAATCCGGCGCCACCGCCATTGAATACGGCCTGATCGCCGCCGGCATCGCGCTGGCGATCATCACCGTCGTCAACAACCTCGGCAGCACGCTGAACACCAAGTTCGGCTCGATCTCGTCCAGCCTCAAGTAAGACTGGTCGACCTCAGACATTCGAGAGCCCCGTCCTGGACGGGGCTCTTTTGTTTTGGGCGGATGACGGCGACAAGGCCGGCGTGCCGGGCGGTCCTGCAACGGGTTGAAGCCGGCGCGGAGAGCCTGACCGGATGGAAATAGCGCGCGCTTACTTCGCAAGGCTCGGCTGCCAGGCCGGTGCGGATTGAGCGGGCGCAGCGACCTTGGCCCTCTCCAGATAGCGCTTTGCCGCCCAGATCGAGAGCACGGACACTCCGATCCCCCCGGCGACGTCGATCATGTAGTGTGCGCCGATCACCGGCGTCGCCGCGAGCATCAGCAGATTGATCGCGACCGAAAGGCCGCCGATGCGGCGCACCGGCCAGAGCGCCCACATGTAGAGTACCGCGGAAGCGGCGTGGAAGCTCGGAAACGAGATGATGCCGGACAGGCCGAACAGTTTCAGCTCGTGCAGGCTGCCGTCGCGCAGGGACAGGATGTCCCTGAGCTGTCCGGCATAGATCGCCGTGTTGACATGAGGGATGTGAGCCGCCGGCATCTGCAGCACGTAATAGGTGCCGATCGCGGGCACGAAAGCCGAGATCGCGATCGTGACCGCGAGCGCGATGCTCATCGCGAGCATGAACAGTTGCAGCCGCACATAACGTGCCGTCAGGGCCAGCACGACGGGAATGGCGAGCAGGAACCATTTGATCATGCCGTAGCCGGCGGACAGGCGTTCGGCGAGCCAGGGATGATCGTTGACGAAGCCGATGATCGGCTCGGGGTGCAGTCCGAACGCACGGTCGATCGCCAGCAGCGCCTGATCCTGCAGGGGCCAGTCGATCTTGCCCACCACATAGCTCAGCGGTCCGACCACGGCACAGGCGATGATGATTTGCGCGACGCTGCCGAGCGAGAAGACCAGCTTGGGATCGGCGCGGTCGCCATGCAGGCGCCGGTGCCGCGCGACGATCGCGACCAGCACTGCCGCGACGGTCAGCGTCACGCCGAAGGAGACCGCCTCCAGTCGCAGGCCGGTCAACCCGAGGCCAAGCGCCAGCAGATCGCCCATGGCGAGGATCGGGATCCAGTTGAGCTGGAACAGGTGCCAGGCGGTTCTGGTGTCGCTGTCGGTCATGCGGTGCGCGGAGATGAGGGCATCTTTGCGTGATGTACCGGCAGGGTTGCGTACCGGATTTAAGATTCGTGAAAAGAGATCGGTCAATTGAGCCGCAATCCGATCGACCTGTTTTTAGTGATTGGCCATGCACAATCCCGGCTTCAGGCTTGATTCATTTGCGTCTTGTCATTCGTTCTGAATAGTTGTTCAGTCCTTGCCACGCGATTTGCAGCGAAAATCGGTGACGAAACGTTTGCCGCGGGCGTGCGGCAGGCGGGTGGGACAGGAAGCGCGCCATGGTTTATCGGCGAACGCATCAAGTGGTGAAGCGCCTTGCGGCCCGGCGCAGTGCGATCCTGGCGGCGGCACGGGAAGCGGCGGCGGAAGGCGGAATGGCGGCGGTGCAGATCGCGCCGGTCGCGGTCCGGGCCAATGTCGCCGCCGGAACGGTCTACCGCTACTTCCCCTCCAAGGCCGAACTCATCTCAGAGCTCATTGCCGAGGTCTCGCGCGACGAGCTTGCAGCGATCCGCCGGGCGGCTGACGCGGCTCCTGGGCCGTCCTCGGCACTGGCGGCGGCCGTGACCACCGTCGCGGTCCATACGCTGTCGCAGCGCCGGCTGGCCTGGGGCATCCTCGCCGAGCCCGTCGATGTCGATGTCAGCGCCTCGCGCCTCGCCAGCCGCCGCGAGATCGCCGGCGAGATCGCCGGGCGGATCGATGCCGCGGTGCGGGCGGGCCATTTGCCGGCACAGGACACATCGCTGGCGGCCACCGCCTTGCTGGGCGCGCTGCATGAGGCCCTGGTGGGGCCGCTCGCGCCCGACAATCTCGACGATCCGGCCCGGATGCGCGATGCGGTGCAGACGGTGACGCTGCTGGCGCTGCGCGCGGTCGGCGTCATGGATGCACGGGCCCGTGGCCTCGTGGTGCAGCAGACCCTGCTGCCGGCCGCCAAGGCGCTTGTCGGGGCCTGATTCGGTCCGCGATCGGGACAACGCCCCGTTAGAGCGTTTTCGAGCGAAGTGGACACCGGTTCGCGTAAAGAAAACGCGTCAAAACAAGAATCTAGAGCCTCGGTTCTGATTCAATCAGAACCGAAATTGCTCTAGGCGCTTAAACCGTTGATCGCAATCGGATTTTCGGAAAACTGGCAGCGGGCGGCCAGGCCGCCCGGTTTACTTTGCATGGGGTTGTTTTCCGATCTCTGTCGTCGCGAGCTCGGCCGCCCCTACAGATCGGCGTCGCCCTCGGGGCCGACGGAGGCGATCCGCACCATGTTGGTGGTGCCGGGAATGCCGAGCGGCACGCCGGCGACGATGATGACGCGCTGGCCGGCCCGGACGAAGCCATCGCGGAACGCGATCTGGCCGGCGCGGCTCACCATGTCGTCCTGGTCGCGGGCGTCTTCCGCCACCACGCAATGCACGCCCCAGACCACCGCGAGACGGCGGCCGGCGGTGATGTTCGGGGTGATCGCCACGATCGGCGGCTTTGGCCGCTCGCGCGCCACGCGCGTGGCCGTCGAGCCGGAGCTGGTCCAGCAGATCAGGGCGGGCAGGTCGAGCGTCTCGGCGATCTGCCGCGCGGCGTCTGCGATGGCGTCGCCCGCGGTGGGCTCGGGCGCGGGACGCTGCGCCGCGATCACCGTCCGGTAGGTCGGGTCGCGCTCGACCTCCTCGGCGATGCGGTTCATGGTCGAGACCGCCTCGACCGGGAATTTGCCGGCCGCCGATTCCGCCGACAGCATAATGGCGTCGGCGCCTTCATAGACCGCGGTGGCGACGTCGGAGACTTCGGCGCGGGTCGGCACCGGCGACTGGATCATCGATTCCAGCATCTGGGTCGCGACCACCACCGGCTTGCCGGCGCGGCGCGCCATGCGCGTCATCTGCTTCTGCAGGCTCGGCACGCGCTCCAGCGGCATCTCGACGCCGAGATCGCCGCGCGCCACCATCAGCGCGTCGGAGGCCTCGATGATGTCGGCGAGGCGGTCGATCGCCTGCGGCTTCTCGATCTTGGCCATCACGGCGGCGCGGCCGCGGATCATCTTCTTGGCCTCGATGATGTCGTCGGCGCGCTGCACGAAGGACAGCGCGATCCAGTCGACGCCGGTGACCAGCGCGGCCTCGAGGTCGGCGCGGTCCTTGGTCGTCATCGCCGAGACAGGAAGATCGGTGTCGGGCAGGCTGACGCCCTTGCGGTCGCTCATCCGGCCGCCGACCACGACGCGGGTCACCGCGTGCTCCTTGGTGGTCTCCTCGGCGATCAGCCTCACCTTGCCGTCGTCGAGCAGCAATGCGTGGCCGGGCCGCAGCGCCGCCAGGATCTCCGGATGCGGCAGATGCACGCGCGTGGCATCGCCCGGCGTCTTGTCGGAATCGAGCGTGAAGGTCTGGCCGTTCTGCAGCTGCACCGCGCCTTCAGCGAACGACCCGAGTCTGAGCTTGGGGCCCTGCAGGTCGACCAGGATGCCGATCGGCCGGCCGTAGCTGCTCTCGACATTGCGGATCGTCGCCACCAGCTCCCGCATCTTGTCATGCGAGGTGTGGCTCATGTTGATGCGGAACAGGTCGGCGCCGGCCTCGAACAGGCGGCGGATCATCGCAAGGTCTGACGAGGCGGGTCCGAGCGTCGCGAGAATCTTGATACGGCGAAGACGCCTCATGGCTTGCTTCCAGACGGGGGCGGGGCTGGCGGGAGGCCAGGTGAGGCCGGGGGCGTACCACCGGGCGGACCGTTGGGCAAACCCGGAACCCCGGGGCCGACGGGACCGGGCAGGCCGGGCACGCGTTGCTGCTGGGCCGGCTGCTCGTTGGCGTCGGTGAGCTGCACGGTCCAGGCCCGCTGCTCGCCGGTATCGACCTCGAAATAGCCGGTGCGATCATAGCCGCGCGCCAGGCAGTCCTCGGTGCCGCGGATGGTGAACTCCTTGTCGCGCGAGCACATGAAGGCCTGGCCCGACCATTCGCCGCCGCGATCATAGTCGATGGCGTAGATGTAGTAGTAGCGGGCGACCAGCGTGCCGCGCAGCAACGTCTCGCAGGAGCGGGACGAGATGTTCCACCAGCCCTCCGTGGTCCACCCTTCGGCATCCTTGTAGCCGAGCGCGATTCCGACCCGGCTCGAGGTGTTGTTGCAGAGGCGGAAATCGGCCGCGGCCGGGCTCGACCAGATGCACAGCAGGAGTGCCAGCAGCGGCACGAGCCGGGCGAGCAGATGAAGTCGGGAGCGGGGAGATTCGGCGATCATTGTCGCGGAAAGCTATATCAGATCATTGACGATTTGGCGTAGGGGGCGGGAACCGCCCCCAGGGCTTGTGAGGGGTCGCTTTGCCCCGCGATATGGCAAAATCTGTGACAGGACCCCACCTGCCCCAGTAAGGGTGACCGCAAGCGGGGTCAGCGAAAGAGGATCAGCCAATGGCCATCGACGACAAGACCAGGACCGAGCTCGAGGCGGCCGCCTTCCGCCGTCTGGTCGAGCATCTGAAGACGCGCACGGACGTTCAGAACATCGACCTGATGAATCTGGCGGGCTTCTGCCGCAACTGCCTCTCCAACTGGCTCAAGGACGCCGCCGACGCGCAGGGCGTGCCCCTGAGCAAGGACGAGAGCCGGGAGGCGGTCTACGGCATGCCCTATGAGGCCTGGAAGGCGAAATACCAGGGCACGGCGACGCCGGAGCAACTCGAGGCGATGAAGAAGGTCCATCCCGGGCACTGACGCCTTGCGCTCTGACCGAGGCCGGTGAGTCGCATCACACAACCCCTTTCTCGGCTTGCCCGCAGGAAGGTGTGGGCGCGCTGTGGACGAGCGCGATGCTGCCTTGAATGCGCGGGGCGCGAACCCTAAGGGTTTGGCCAGCACGCGCGGTGAGGCTGCCGGCGTCACCCCGTTTGCCAGTTTCATTGGGAGTACCAAGATGGCCACCTCCGCTGCCGTCCGCGACGACGAGCCCGCGACGAAATTTGCCAAGGACCAGCTCAAATCCATCATCGAGCGCATCGAGCGGCTGGAGGAAGAGAAGAAGGCCATCTCCGACGACATCCGCGACGTCTATGCCGAGAGCAAGGGCAACGGTTATGACGTCAAGGCGCTGCGCACCATCGTGCGCCTGCGCAAGCAGGATCCCAACGAGCGCGCCGAGGCCGAGACGATTCTCGAGACCTATATGCAGGCGCTGGGGATGATCTGACCGGTTGCCTCGAGGAGGGCTGCGTAGCCCGGATGAGCGAAGCGATATCCGGGTTATCTCAACCGGTTCGGGCTTCCCCGGATGTCGCTTCGCTCGTCTAGGCTACGAAACCATCCTGGATGTGGCTTTGCTGCTTCGGGCTACGGGATTGAGCTCCAGAAGCTGATCGCGCCTGTCAGCGCAGCGCTGCCGTGCGCACGAAGAACGATTTCGTCTCGAGCTTGGCAGTCGCGGTTCCGGAGAAGCTGTCGCAGGACAGCCCCTGCATCGGATCGTCGGTGAAGCCCATGGCGACCACCGTCTGCGGCTTGACGAAATAGGCGCGCAGCGCGGCCGTATCGACTTCGCCCATCAGCGTCACCGACATCGCGCTCCGGGCGCTCGGGGACAGCATCACGATCTTGAGCCAGAGGCTCTCGCCCTTTGCGGCGGAGAGCCGGGTCGCGGTCGCGACCTTGCCGTCGACGCTCTTGCCGACCACGCTGTTGATCTCGGTAGCCGGCGCCGAACCGCGCGCGGCGGCAGGGCGGGTCGCGCGCGGCATCGGCGCGGAGGCGGCGACGACGTTGGCGCGGTCGACCGGCGAGGCGGCCGGGGCATAGGCGAGGGCCTGCAGGGCAGTGCTCGAGACGCTCGCCGTCGGCCGCGGGTCGGTCGCGGCTGCGAGCGCCTGACGTGCCCTCAGCGCGGCGATCTGCGCCGGTGAGGCCTGCTGCGGCGCGGCCGGCGTGTCCCAGAAGCCGCGGGCATTGATGATGTCGGCCGGAGTCTCCGGCTTGCCGTCGGCGGATTTGTCGGCGGCCGGCTTGTCAGCCACAGGAGCCGGCTTCGGCTTCGGCGGAGCCACCAGCTGGGCATCGGCCGAAGCCAGCTGGATCGCGGCAGCCATCGACGGCTTGGCCCGCGGGGTCGGCACCGGCTCGGCGGGCTTGGCCGCGGCGGCGACCATTGCAGGCTTCGCGGCGGCCGCGGGTGCCCCCTCGTCGTCCTCGTCGCTGCTGGCCGCCGGGGCCGACTTGCCCTTGAAGAGCGCGGCGAAGAAGCCCGGCTTGCTGCCGGAATCGTCGCCATTGCCGCGCCGCTCGATCTCGGCCTTGGCAAGCTCATAGCCCTTCAGCGGCACGCCGTCGGTCGGCAGATGCACCGTCTTTCCGTCAGGGAAGACGCGGGCGAGCTGGTCATGCGTCATGCGCGGCCAGTGCCGGATGCTGCCGGTGTCGAGATGCACGAAGGGCGAGCCCGAGGTCGGGTAGAAGCCGACGCCACCGCGCTGCAGGCGGAGGCCGGCGAAACGGATCTGCTCCAGCGGCACGCCCGGGATGTAGAAATCCATCGCATGCCCCAGCATGTGCTGGCTGGCACGCGCCACGCCGGAGGAGCGTCGGCGCAGCATGGCGTTGGTGGCGGGAGACCGGTACGACGAGATGATCTGGATCGGCTGCTTGCCGTCGACGTCGCGATAGACTTCCCAGAGGATGTCGAACAGGCGGCGGTCCATCACCGTCTCTTCCTGGGTACGCCAGTCGCGCAGGAAGCGGTTCAGCTGCTTCAGGGCAGCCTCGTCATAGCGGCCATCGCGCTTGAAGGTGACGGTGAGATCTTCGCCGGAATGGGTGTGGTGGAACGAGAGCGTCTTGGTCTCGTTCAGCGCGGCGGCGTCGTGAACCGAGCCGGCGGCAGCGAACAGCAACGCGGACGCAAGGCCGATCCGCGATCCGGCCTTCACTCCCGCATGGGACAACGACAACACCGCGAAACGGCGTGCGAGACCAGTCAGCACGTTAGAGCCCACCCAGTCGACCAGCGTTCAAAATGGACTCTTCCGCCAACCCCGTCAGCGCGCGAAAGAGGGTGAACGCTTTCTTAAAGCGAGAAGGTAAAGAGCAGCTTAACCGTCTCGCCCCCAAACCAAGTCAGAATACAACCCTAACCCGTTGAGTGTGGCAAAAAAACGCCCACTGCCCGAGACGAGATGGAGGATGGTTAACGTTAAGCGACCCCGTCCATGGGACGGGGTCGCTGATTTCGTTGGAGAATTTTGGAAGGTGGGGTTAGCGGGTAAACACCCGCTGCGGCGGCCGGCGGCCGACCGGAGCCGGCGGCGGGGTCGGCGCCCCGAACAGCCGCTCGAAGAAGTTCGGTCCCGACGAGCCGAAGCCGCCGCCATTGTTGGCCACCGCAACGCCGCTCGGCAAGGTCGTCGCCGGCCGCGAATAGCTGGGCTGGGAGTGGGCGACCACGTTCTCGAGATCCTTGCCGCGGCTGTTCTTGAGGATGTTGATCATGGTCGCGTCGCGGCCATAGATGTCCTTGCGGAACTGCAGCTTGCCGGCTTCGTCCACGAAGGCGGTCTGGTAGGTGATGTTGACCGGGATCGGTGTCGGGAATTTCAGGTCGATCTCGCTCTTGCCGTACATGCTGCGCACGCGTTCGGGCGTGTACTTCTCGTTCGGCATCGCGATATTCAGCAGCACCGAGGCGTACTGATCCGGATATTGCACGCGCATGCAGCCATGGCTGAAGGCACGCTCGTCACGTGCGAACAGATGCTTGTCCGGCGTGTCGTGCTGATAGACCAGGAACTTGTTCGGGAAGTTGAAGCGGATGCGACCGAGCGCGTTGGCTTCACCCGGCGGCTGGGAGATGTGCACCGAGCCGTCGCGGTTCTGCTCGAGCTTGAGGCCCATGCGCTGGAGAACCGTGGGATCCTGTTGCAGCGCCGGCAGATATTCGTTGTAGACGATCGAGGGCGGCACGTTCCAGGTCGGGTTCACCGTGATGTACTTCATCGTCTCGGTGAGCAGCGGCGTGGCGTGCGAGCCCGGCTTGCCGGTCACGACCCGCGTGGTCCAGACCTGCTGGCCGCGCTGCATCACCTTCAGCGTGAAGTCGGGAATGTTGAGGATGACATAGGCGTCCCCGAGTGCGGGCGTGCCGAGGTCGCGCGGCAGCCAGCGCCAGCGCTCCATGTTGACCAGCACCACATCGATCTGCTTGTCGCGCTTGGGTGTGTTCAGCGCCTTGACGGTCCTGTCGTCGAGAATGCCGGTCGCCTTGAGCTCGGCGCTCTCCTGGAACTTGCGGACGGCGTCGGCGACGGCGGCGTCGTACCGGGGGTCGCTGGCGTTCTCGGTGAGACCGAGCTTGGCGCGAAGCTGCGGCACGCGCGGGTCTTCGACCACGACTTCAGCCTGCTTCTTGCCCTTGGCCGCCGTGTATTTCAGGGCGGGACCGTCGGCGATCTCGATCACCGGGCCGTCGCCCTGGCCGCGCAGCTGGGCCAGCTTGGCCTTGAGCTCCTTGTAGAGCTTGTGCGGCGGGTTGTAGCTGTCCAGTGCGGCCGAAGCGTCGGTCGCAGCGGTGACCTTGGCGAGGACCTCGCTCGGATCGACCGGGTGCTCGGGATAAAGGATGTCGGCGCTCACCTGCGACCAGTGCATGCGCCCGCTCTGCGCCTGTCGCGCATAGTCGAACATGCTGGCGGTGAGCTTCAGCTCGGCATCGGCAAGCGCATCCGGCGTCGTGGCCGCTGCAAAATCCGGCACCGGATAATCGGCGGGATTGAGGCCGTCGGAGGCGGCATCCTTCAGGCGGGCGATGACGCCCTTGCCGGCCGCGCTCAGGCTGCCCCCCGCTGTCCAGACCGGCGCGAAATCGCGGGCGCCGTAGAACTTCTCGACAGCGGCGCGCTCGTTCTTGCGATCGAAATGGCGCGAGGTCTTGGCGCCGATGAGGTCCTTGAGCTTGTCGGCGACCGGCTGGTCGGCGGCGGCAACGCTGCTGGCAGGCTTGACCGGCTCGGTGACCGGGGCGGCCGCAGTGGCGGGAGCCGGCGAAGCGGCCGGAGCCGTCGGCGCGTCTGCCTTCGCCGGCTCGGGGGCCGGCGTGGTGGCGATGTCGGAGGGCTTGGCCTCGACCTTGCTGGGGGCTGGCGCCGCTTCGGCCTTCACAGGCTCCTTGGCCGCGTCCTGAACCGTGGCGGTGGTATCCAGCTTGATGTCGGCTGCCGTGGGCGGCGGGACGTTGGCGGGTTCGGGGCGGGGGATCGCGGCTTCGATCGCCAGTTCGGCCGCGCTGCTGCGCGCCTGGTCCTGCGCCAGCGCCGCTCCGGCCGATACCGTGAGGAAGGTTGCCGCAACCGACATCAGGACGCGGTCAAAGCCTCGACGGTGGTTCAAACAGTCACGCATTGTGTCACACCCCTCGGGTGAACTGTCCCTGATGGAACAGATCGTTATCGTCTTTGTCAGCTTCGGCTAAACGGCGCCGGCCTCTCGAAAGTTGCACGCCTGCACGCAACGATTCCTACGCAGACGATATACAGGCCCCGTTTTTGCGGCCAGCGCCACCCGGGACAACTCACGACAAACTGACTTCAAGGCCACCGCTTTGCAACGGATTGTGCGTCCGGGCGAGGCGCTTTTCCCTGTGTCTGTCACTTCCAAGTCACGGTTCAAGACGCGGGGAAATTTCGTCGTCGGAGGAAGGGGTTGCGACCCCGTCGCAGGCGCGGCCTCCCTCCGTTCGGATGAGGTTCAGTGCGTCTCCTGACCGCTTTTCCCGCCATGCCCCTGCACGCCGGCCTCTTCGAGTTTGCGATAGAGCGTGGAGCGGCCGATCTTGAGGCGCCGCGCCACCTCTGACATCTGGCCGCGGTAATGCGAGATCGCGAAGCGGATGATCTCGTTCTCCATCTCCTCCAGCGGACGGACATCGCCGGTGGCGGTCAGCATGTTCAGGCCACCCGTGAGCGGCAGGGGCGCGATGGGTATCTCGCTACCTGACACCATCGAAGGGGCTGCCATCGGCTCAAGCATCAGCGGCGCGGTTGGCATGTCCGTCGCGGACTGCGGCTGCGACGCGAGGAGCGGGAAATCATGAAGACCGAGCTGGTCGCCCTCGCTCATGACCACGGCGCGGTAGACCGCGTTTTCCAGCTGACGGATGTTGCCGGGCCAGTCGAGCTGGGCGAGGTGCGCCATGGCTTCGCCGCTGATGCCGGTGATCTGCCGGTTTTCCTCCGCGGCAAATCGCGCCAGGAAGTGCCGCAGCAAATGCGGGATATCCTCGCGCCGCGCCCGCAGCGACGGGATCGTCAGTGGCAGAACATGAAGGCGATAGAAGAGATCCTCGCGGAAATGGCCCTGCTTGACCCGCTCGAGCAGCTTGCGGTTGGTCGCCGAGATGATGCGGACGTCGACCTTCACCGGCTTGCGTCCGCCGACGGCCTCGACCGCGCCTTCCTGCAGCGCGCGCAGCAGCTTGACCTGGGCGGCCAGCGGCAATTCGCTGATCTCGTCGAGAAACAGCGTGCCGCCATGGGCCTCGACGAATTTGCCGGTGTGCCGTTCGGTGGCGCCGGTGAAGGCGCCCTTCTCGTGGCCGAACAGGATGGACTCGACGAGATTGTCGGGGATCGCGCCGCAATTGACCGCGACGAAGGGTTTGGCCTTGCGGTCGCCGCTGCCATGGATGGCGCGCGCGAACATCTCCTTGCCGACGCCGGATTCACCTTCGATGAGGACGGGGATCGAGGAATTCGCGGCCTTCTGCGCCGCGCGCATCACGGGCGCCATGGCTTCGGCGCGGGTGATGATATCGGAGAAGGTCAGCCGTCCCTCGCGGCTGTGACGGATGCGCTGCAGTTCGCCTTTCAGCGCGGACACGTTCAGGGCGTTGCGCAGCGAGACCTGAAGGCGCTCCAGGCCGACCGGCTTGACGACGAAATCGGCCGCGCCCGCGCGCATCGCGGAGATCACATTGTCGATGCCGCCATGGGCGGTCTGGACGATCACCGGCACGGTCAGGCCCGCTTCGCGGATCTTGGCCAACACGCCCATGCCGTCGAGGCCCGGCATGACGAGATCGAGGATGACGGCGTCGATGGCCGGCGCGTCGGGGGCGGTGAGGGCGGCGACCGCGGCGTCGCCGGAGTCCACGACGAGCGTTTCATAGCCGCATTTCTGCACCATGTTCTCGACCAGCCGGCGGGCTACAGCGTCGTCGTCGGCGATCAAAATACTGGCAGCCATGGTGTTCCCCGCACGCTACAACTATCTGTCTCGAATCGGGGCACTCTGGCCGAAGCCGATTAACGCACTCTTAAACCTTGATGCCTCCGCTCGTCGCCGCGATTGTTGAACACAGGTTTCCCACACAATGAATTCGCGCTCCAAGCCCGCTCTCAAAAAGCCCGCTCTCAAGAAGTCCGCCACCGCCAAGGCTGCTCTTCGCAAGCCGGCCATCAGCAAATCCGCCGCCAAGGCAAAATCCTCCGCCAAATCGTCACCCGCGAAGACTGCGAGCAAGACCGTCAAGCTTCCCGAATGGAACCTTGCCGATCTCTATTCCGGCATCGACGCACCGGAAGTGACGCGTGATCTCGACAAGATGGATGCCGATTGCGTCGCGTTCGAGACCGACTACAAGGGCAAGCTCGCGACTGGAACAGCAAACGAAAATGGCGGAAAGTGGCTCGCCGAGGCGGTGCGACGCTATGAGGCGATCGACGATCTCGCCGGCCGTCTCGGCTCCTTCGCCGGCCTCGCCCATGCCGGCGACAGCGTTGATCCCAAGATTTCAAAGTTTTACGGCGACGTCTCGGAGCGGCTGACCGCGGCGTCGACGCATCTTCTGTTCTTTGCGCTCGAGCTCAACCGGATCGATGACGATATTTTGACCCGTGCGATGCAGGTGCCGGAACTCGCGCATTATCGTCCCTGGATCGAGGATCTGCGCAAGGAGAAGCCTTATCAGCTCGACGACAAGCTCGAGCAGCTGTTTCTGGAGAAGGCGCAAACCGGGTATTCCGCCTGGAACAGGCTGTTCGACCAGACCATCTCGGGCCTGCGTTTCAAGGTCGGAGCCAAGGACCTCGCGATCGAGCCGACGCTCAATCTCTTGCAGGACCGGGACGGCGCCAAGCGCAAGATGGCGGCGGAAGCCCTGGCGAAAACGTTCAAGGCCAACGAGCGCACCTTCGCGCTGATCACCAACACGCTCGCCAAGGACAAGGACATCTCCGATCGCTGGCGTGGCTTCAAGGATGTCGCGGATTCCCGGCATCTGAACAACCGCGTCGAACGTGAGGTGGTGGACGCGCTGGTCGATTCCGTGCGGGCCGCCTATCCGAAATTGTCGCATCGCTATTACGCGCTGAAGGCGAAGTGGTTCGGCAGGAAGCGGCTGGCCTATTGGGATCGCAATGCCCCGCTGCCCTTTGCCGCCACCGACACCATCGGCTGGCCCGATGCGCGCAACATGGTGCTGACGGCCTATCGCGGTTTCTCGTCCGAGATGGCCGATATCGCCGAGCGTTTTTTCACGGATCGCTGGATCGACGCTCCGGTGCGGCCGGGCAAGGCGCCGGGCGCCTTCTCGCATCCGACCACGCCGTCGGCCCACCCCTATGTGCTGATGAACTACCAGGGCAAGCCGCGCGACGTGATGACGCTCGCCCACGAACTCGGTCACGGCGTGCATCAGGTGCTCGCAGCGAGGAACGGCGCCCTGATGGCGCCGACCCCGCTGACGCTGGCGGAGACCGCGAGCGTGTTCGGCGAGATGCTCACCTTCAAGCGGCTGCTGGCCCAGACCAAGAGCGCAAAGCAGCGCCAGGCGCTGCTCGCCGGCAAGGTCGAGGACATGATCAATACCGTGGTGCGGCAAATCGCGTTCTATTCGTTCGAGCGCGCGGTCCATACCGAGCGCAAGAACGGCGAACTCACCGCAGCGCGGCTGGGCGAGATCTGGCTGTCGGTGCAGGGCGACAGCCTGGGGCCGGCGATCGAGATCAAGCCGGGCTACGAGAACTACTGGATGTATATCCCCCACTTCATCCATTCGCCCTTTTACGTCTACGCCTATGCCTTCGGCGATTGCCTCGTGAATTCGCTCTATGCGGTCTACGAGCACGCGGCCGATGGTTTCGCCGAGCGCTATCTCGCCATGCTCGCCGCCGGCGGGACCAAGCATTATTCCGAGCTGCTGCGCCCGTTCGGGTTGGACGCGAAGGACCCGAAGTTCTGGGACGGGGGGCTGAGTGTCATCGCCGGCATGATCGACGAGCTGGAGGCGATGGGGTGAGGGCCATCGGCGCGTCAATCGATTTGGATGCCAAATGATCCGATTTGCGGGAAACCTCGGCAGGGTGCCGTTGCCCTGCCGGGAGCTTTGCGGTATCCCAGCCCTCGAATTCGACTTTCGACTGGGGACAATCCATGGCTGACCATAGCGAAGTGGCGTACACCACCGCCGACGGCAATGACTACGTGGCCCACGAGCAGACCTATGAGGGCTTCATCAAGCTGGTGAAGTACGGCACGATCTCGGTCGCGCTCATCGTGATCCTGATGGCGATCTTCCTGACCTGATCCACGCCCGCGGCCCCGCCGAACCCGGCGGTGCCTTCAATACTTGCAGACAAGCCGGTTACAAAACCGGTATCCAACGTTGCGGGAGTAACGCCAGGTTTGCGTGCGCGTTCGTCCCGCGTCGCCGGAGGGCCCATGAAGATCGCCGTTGCCAAGGAAATCGATCCGTCCGAGCCGCGCGTCGCCGCTTCGCCTGATACGGTGAAGAAGTTCAAGGCTTTGGGCGCCGAGATCGCCGTCGAGCCGGGCGCCGGCGTCAAGTCCGGCCTGCCCGATTCCGAATTCACCGCCGCCGGGGCCCATGTGAGTGCCGATGCGCTCGCAGACGCCGACATCATCATCAAGGTCAAGCGACCCGAGCCATCGGAACTCGCGCGGTACAAGCGCGGCGCGCTCGTCATCGCCATCATGGACCCCTATGGCAATGACGCCGCGCTGAAGGCGATGGCCGATGCCGGCATCTCCGCCTTCGCGATGGAATTGATGCCGCGCATCACGCGCGCGCAGGTGATGGACGTGCTGTCCTCCCAGGCGAACCTTGCCGGCTACCGCGCCGTCATCGAGGGCGCCGAAGCCTTCGGCCGCGCCTTTCCGATGATGATGACCGCAGCCGGCACCGTGCCGGCCGCGAAGGTGTTCGTGATGGGTGTCGGCGTCGCCGGGCTCCAGGCGATCGCGACGGCGCGCCGCCTCGGCGCCGTGGTCACCGCGACCGACGTCCGGCCCGCGACCAAGGAGCAGGTGGAATCGCTCGGTGCCAAATTCCTCGCGGTCGAGGACGAAGAGTTCAAGAACGCGCAGACCGCCGGCGGCTACGCCAAGGAGATGTCGAAAGAGTATCAGGCCAAGCAGGCCGCGCTCACGGCCGAGCACATCAAGAAGCAGGACATCGTGATCACGACCGCGCTGATCCCGGGCCGGCCCGCGCCGAAGCTGGTGTCGGCCGAGATGGTCAGGTCGATGAAGCCGGGCTCCGTGCTGGTCGATCTCGCGGTCGAGCGCGGCGGCAACGTCGAGGGCGCCAGGCCCGGCGAGGTCGTCGAGATCGATGGCATCAAGATCGTCGGCTACACCAACGTCGCCGGCCGCGTTGCGGCCTCGGCGTCCAGTCTCTACGCGCGCAACCTGTTCTCCTTCATCGAGACGATGGTCGACAAGAAGGAGAAGAAGCTTGCCGTCAACTGGGACGACGAACTCGTCAAGGCGACCGCGCTGACCAGGGACGGCGCCGTCATCCATCCGAACTTCCAGCCGAAGAGTTAAGGAGAGCCGCCATGGAGCACGCTGCACAGCTCGTCGACCCGTTCGTCTTCCGGCTCTCGATCTTCGTCCTCGCGGTGTTCGTCGGCTATTTCGTGGTGTGGTCGGTGACGCCTGCGCTGCATACGCCGCTGATGAGCGTGACCAACGCCATCTCCTCGGTGATCGTGGTCGGCGCGCTGCTTGCCGTCGGGGTCGGCATGATTTCGAGCGGCTCCGGCTGGGCGCGCGGCTTCGGTTTCGTTGCGCTCATCTTCGCCTGCGTGAACATCTTCGGCGGCTTCCTTGTCACCCAGCGCATGCTGGCGATGTACAAGAAGAAGGTAAAGTGAAGGGCGTGCACCTCGGGGTGACGAAGACAAAGGGGACCTGAGATGAACGCCAATCTGGCAGCAGTTCTTTATCTCGTGGCGGGCGTGCTGTTCATCCTGTCGCTGCGCGGGTTGTCGAGCCCGGCGACCTCGCGCCAGGGAAATTTCTTCGGCATGATCGGCATGGCGATCGCGGTCGCCACCACGCTGGCGAGCCACCCGCCGGCCGACGGAGTGGCCTGGCTGCTCGTCATCCTCGCGGTCGCGATCGGTGGCGGCATCGGCGCCGTGATCGCCCGCCGCGTGCCGATGACCTCGATGCCGGAACTCGTCGCCGCCTTCCACTCGCTGGTCGGCATGGCCGCGGTGCTGGTCGCCGCCGGTGCGTTCTACGCGCCCGAGGCCTTCGATATCGGCACCCCCGGCAACATCCACGCCTCGAGCCTCGTCGAGATGTCGCTCGGCGTCGCCATCGGCGCGCTGACCTTCACCGGCTCGGTGATCGCGTTCCTGAAGCTGTCGGCCCGGATGAGCGGCGCACCGATCATCCTGCCCGGCCGGCACATCATCAACATCGTGCTGGCGCTGGCTCTGGTGTTCTTCATCTTCGGCCTCGTCCGCTCCGGCAGCGCGGTTGATTTCTGGCTGATCACCATCATCGCGCTGGTGCTCGGCGTGCTGATGATCATTCCGATCGGCGGCGCCGACATGCCGGTCGTGATCTCGATGCTGAACTCCTATTCCGGCTGGGCCGCGGCCGGCATCGGCTTCACGCTCGGCAATTCGGCGCTGATCATCACCGGCGCTCTGGTCGGATCGTCGGGCGCGATCCTGTCCTACATCATGTGCCACGCGATGAACCGGTCCTTCATCTCGGTGATCCTGGGCGGCTTCGGCGGCGAGACCGCCGCGGCGGGCGGCGGAACCGGCGAGCAGAAGCCGGCCAAGCTCGGCTCCGCGGACGATGCCGCCTTCATCATGAAGAACGCCTCCAAGGTCATCATCGTGCCGGGCTACGGCATGGCGGTGGCGCAGGCCCAGCATGCGCTGCGCGAGATGGCCGACATGCTCAAGAAGGAAGGCGTCGAGGTGAAGTACGCCATCCATCCGGTCGCGGGCCGCATGCCGGGCCACATGAACGTGCTGCTGGCCGAGGCCAACGTGCCCTATGACGAGGTGTTCGAGCTCGAGGACATCAACTCCGAATTCGCGCAGGCCGACATCGCCTTCGTGATCGGCGCCAACGACGTTACCAATCCGGCGGCCGAAGAGGACAAGACCTCGCCGATCTACGGCATGCCGGTGCTCCAGGTCTGGAAGGCCGGAACCGTGATGTTCATCAAGCGCTCGCTGGCCTCCGGCTATGCCGGCATCGACAACCCGCTGTTCTACCGCGACAACACGATGATGCTGCTCGGCGACGCCAAGAAGGTCACCGAGAACATCGTCAAGGCGATGTAGCGCGGTCGAAGCCGCACGCGTCACCGTGCCGCGGCCAGTGACGCATGGCAGTCCCGGGGTTGCCAATCCGGCCTCGTTCGGAGTTTGCTGGCGTTCGCGCACACGCATCCCGATCGTAACGGAAGTTCCTTCATTGCCATCCATACGACTTGCCGCAAGGTCCGCGGCCCTTGTCATCGCAGCAGCCGCGGCCCTGTTTCCTCAGTCCGCCTCGGCCGCCACCGGGCTCGACGGTGCGGCGATGAACTGGCCCTATGCGTTGCCGTTCGTCGGGCTTCTGCTGTCGATCGCGCTTGGGCCGCTGCTGGCCGCGAAATTCTGGCATCATCATTACGGCAAGATCGCCGCGGCCTGGGCTTTGTTGTCGCTGGGATCGCTGCTCTGGCTGGCGGGTGGCACGGTGATGCTGGCGGCGCTGGTCCATGCGCTGCTCGCCGAATATCTCGGCTTCATCGTGCTGCTGCTCGCGCTCTATGTGGTGGCCGGCGGCATCCTGATCAGCGGCGACATCAAGGCCACGCCGCTGGCCAACGCGGGCATCCTTGCGCTCGGCACGGCCATGGCCAGCATTGTCGGCACCACGGGCGCCGCGATGATCCTGATCCGTCCGCTGATCCGGGCCAACCTGCCGCGGCGCCACAATGCTCATGTCGTGGTTTTCTTCATCATCCTGGTGGCCAATGTCGGCGGCGCACTCAGTCCGCTCGGCGATCCCCCGCTGTTCGTCGGTTTCCTGCATGGCGTCGACTTCTTCTGGACCACGCGCAACATCTGGCTGCAGACCCTGATCGTCGCGGGGTTGCTGCTCGCCATCTTCGTCGCGGTCGATGCCTGGCGCTTTCGCAGTGAGCCCGTAACGCACGATGCGGCTGCCGGAGAGCCGATCCGGGTCCGAGGCCTCGTCAACCTGTTCCTGATCGCGGCTATTATCGCCAGCCTGCTCGGCTCGGCGGTGTGGAAGCCCGGGATCGTTTTCGACGTCATGGGAACGACGGTCGAGCTCGAGGACGCCGTTCGCAACGTCGTGCTGGTCGCCATCGCCGCGCTCTCGGTCTGGCTGACGCCGGACGAGCACCGGCAGGCCAACGGCTTCACCTGGGAGCCGATCCGCGAGGTCGCAAAGCTGTTCGCCGCCATCTTCGTCGCCATCATCCCGGTCATCGCCATGCTCAACGCCGGCCAGCACGGCTCATTTGCGTGGCTGCTCTCGGCAGTGACGGCACCCGACGGCACGCCGCGCGAAGCCGCCTATTTCTGGTTCACCGGCCTGATGTCGGCCTTCCTCGACAATGCACCGACCTATCTGTTGTTCTTCGAACTGGCGGGGGGAGATCCCCAAGTGCTGATGCACGGTCTTGCCGGCACGCTGGCCTCGATCTCCATGGGCGCGGTCTATATGGGCGCGCTGACCTATATCGGCAACGCGCCGAACTTCATGGTGAGCAGCATCGCCAATGAGAGCGGCATCGCCATGCCGAGCTTCTTCGGCTATCTGCTGCGTGCCGGCGCGGTGCTGATCCCGCTGTTCCTGCTGCTGACCGTCCTGCCGGTGTCTCCGATCCTGCGCTGGCATTGAATTGGCCGCGCGATTTGCTACTGCTGGTCGTGACAACCGGAGAGATGGATGAGCGCGCATAGCCCGATGCCGCGGTCGGCGTGGATTTTTCCGGCGCTGGCCATGCTGATGTTCGCGGCCGTCAGCGCGTCCGGCTACATGTTCTCGCTGTCGCTGGGCGGACTCGCCTTTGCAATCGTACTGTTGATCGTCCTGTTCGGCACGGTATTCGCGGCCGTCCATCACGCCGAGGTGATCGCCGAGCTGGTCGGCGAACCCTTTGGAACGCTGGTGCTGACACTCTCGGTGACGATCATCGAGGTCGCGCTGATCACCACGATCATGCTGGGCGAGAAGCCCGCGCCCGAACTGGCGCGCGACACCGTGTTTGCGGTCGTCATGATCGTCTGCAACGGGCTGGTCGGGCTCTGCATCTTCATCGGGGGCTTGCGCTATCGAGAGCAGGGTTTTCAACTCTCGGGCGCCAACGTCTATCTCAGCGTCCTGTTCGCGCTCGCCGCCATCACGCTGATCTTGCCGAACTACACCACGACGACGCCGGGACCCTTCTATTCCGCGCTTCAACTCGGCTTCGTGGGTGTCGTCACACTCGCACTCTACGGTGTCTTCCTCTACACCCAGACCGTGCTGCACAAGGACTATTTCGTCCATGACCGCGGCGAGGGCGAAAGCGGAGAGCTGCGGCTGTCGGGCGGGATGCTCGCGCTGACCATAGGGCTGTTGCTGGTCTCGCTGCTGGCGGTGGTGCTGCTGGCCAAGAAATTCTCGCTGGTCGTCGACGCCGTCTCGCTCAAGATCGGTGCCCCGCCAGCCTTTGCCGGTGTTCTGGTGGCACTGTTGATCCTGATGCCTGAAGGCGTTTCCGCCATCGCCGCGGCGCGCAAGAACGACCTGCAGAAGAGCATCAATCTCGCGCTGGGATCCTCGCTGGCCACGATCGGCCTGACGATTCCCGCCGTCGGGATCGCGACCTATCTGCTGGACAAGGAGCTCAAGCTCGGCCTGGATCCGCAGAGCAGCGTCCTTCTGCTCCTGACCTTCCTGCTGAGCATGCTGACCTTCGGCACGGGCAGGACGAACGTCCTGTTCGGGCTGGTGCATATGGTGGTATTTGCAGTCTACGTTTTCATGGTTTTCGTGCCCTAGGAGCCGTCCAATGCTTGCCGCCACGTCCGAGGTTCAGGTCGACAATGACGAGGTGCGGGTGACCGAATGGCGTCTCGCCCCCGGCAGCGCCACCGGCCATCACACCCACGGGATGGACTACGTCATTGTTCCCGTCGTGGCCGGCGAGATGACCATCGTGGCGCCCGACGGCCAACGGTCCAAGGCCCAACTGGCGGCGGGCAAGTCCTACTTCCGCAAGGCCGGCGTCCAGCACGACGTGCTTAACGAAACCTCAACCGAGATCGTATTCCTTGAGGTCGAGCTGAAGCCGTAGGCTGCGCGTTACCTTTGCCATCGATCCGTCGCAGTTGATCCCTTACTATGCCTCAAAGTTCCCGCATCTGATCGGCGGGGAGTGGCCGGAATGCTGAAATACCTCGCCAAGATCTCGATGGATATTTTCCCCTCGGTGCTCGCGACGATCATCGGGGCGTACATCGTCAATCACTACATCAACGCCAAGCCGGCGGCGGATGCGCCCGTGGCCGTGGTGGCGCCTGCCGATGGCGGCAAGGCCGGCAAGCCGGCCGATCTCGCCAACCTTCCGGCGCCCGGCGTCAAGGCCAAGGGGATCTCGGAGAAGAGCATTTCCGACAAGGCCGCGGCCGATCATGCGACCGATACCAAAGCTGCCGATACCAAGGCTGCGGACAGCAAGGCTATGGACAGCAAGGCTTCGGACTTGGCTCCCGCCGAGACCGTCGCGCACGGCCGCAATGCTCCGGCACGCGAGAAGGCGGCCGCCAAATCCAGCCCGGCCGTGACCCCGTCGCCGGTGGTCGAGGCCAATTCGGCGCCGGCCCCCGCGGCCGCGACGCCCGACGCCAACGATCTGGCGCGCGCCGCCATCGAGCGGCTGCGGAAATCGCCCGAGAGCAAGGCCGCCGAGACGAGGCCGACCGAACGCGTGCCCGAGCCGGCGATCCAGGAAGCCGCCCGCACGCAGGAGTCGCCGCGCGTCATCACCGCTGCCCCCCCGGCGGTGCGTCCGTTGCCGCCACCGATCACCGTGTCGACGCCCCCGGCCGAGACCTATGCCGGCAGCACCTCCATTCCGCCTTACACGTCTTCGGTCGAGTCCCGTGATCCCAACCGGGTCACGCCGCCCGCCGATATTCCGGTCCCGGTCATCGCCCCGCCGCTGGATCTGCGCGCCGACGCCGGGGCCACCATGCCGCGTCCCAAGACCAACGTGGCCGATGAGATGCTGTCGGGCGTGAAGTCGATGTTCCACGCCGTGCTGCCGAAGAGCGCGACTCCCGACTGATCCGATCTTGCTGCCTGCCAATCAGCCGCCAACACGGGCGAGGCCGCTGCGGGCCGCCTCGTCGCGGGGACGCAGGGCGACGGCCTTGTTGTAGGACGCCGCGGCCTTCACCTTGTCGCCGAGCCGTTCATAGGCCTGTCCCCGCGTGGTCCAGACCTGGGCATTGTGCGGGTCTGCCTCGGAGGCTTCATCGAGATCGGCCGCCGCCTCTTTCACCTTGCCGGTCGCCAGATAGCTGAATGCGCGGCCGAGGAGCGGGTCCGACTTCTGCGGATTGAGCCCGTTGGCGGCGGTGAAATCGGCAATCGCCAGATCGTGCTGGCCGTTGGCCTGGTAGAGCAGGGCGCGGCCGTAAAGCGCCTGCGCGTTATAGGGGTCGAGCGTGACCGCGCTGTTGAACTCGGCCAGCGCTGCGACACTGTCTCCAGACTTTGCCAGCGCCTGGCCTTTGGCGGTGTGAGCCTGGGCCTCGACGACACTGCCGGCGCTGACCGCACTGTCGGTCGCTACCGCCGCCTTCGGTGTCTCCTGCGGCTTGTCCTTCTCCGGCATCAGCGATCCCAGGTCGAAGGAGCAGCCGCACAGCGTAACCCCGGCGAGGGCCAGCGCGAGCGGTCGCAGCCATCTCGGGCGCAACCGCGCCAGGCGGCGCTCGGGGAAGGAAAAGGCCATCTACGGTTGGCTCGCGCTGGTGCCGCGTTCGGTCGTGCCCGTCCCAGAAGAGGCACTGCTCACCAAAAACAATAACGCGGGCCCGGGGCCCGCGTCATCGAAAACTCAGTGTTGCAAGTCCGGTAAAATCAGCGCGGTCCGCGCGGACCGGCACCCGGGCCGCTGCGGCCACCGCGCTCGCCACCGGCGCCAGCGCCGAACACCGGCTTCGGCTTCATCGGCAGCAGACCTTCGCGCTGCAGCTTCTTGCGGGCAAGCTTGCGTGCGCGGCGCACGGCTTCGGCCTTTTCACGGGCCTTCTTCTCGGACGGCTTCTCGTAATGGCCGCGGAGCTTCATCTCGCGGAAGATACCCTCGCGCTGCATCTTCTTCTTGAGCGCCTTGAGGGCTTGGTCGACATTGTTATCGCGAACGAGAACCTGCACGCGGCATCCTCTTCAGTGGATCGGATTTGAATTCTGGTAAGACGAAGGGGTTGGCAAAACGCGCAAGCCCTTAACCTTGAGGGCGCGGATGTATCAGACAAAACCTGCCATGTCCACCGGCCAAGCGGGTTTTTCGCGCGATTTCGACCCCCCGAAAAGGACGAAATACCGCCAGTTTCCGCGCTCTGGCGGGAATTTGAAGCTTTGCCCGCGGAAGCCTGCCTCAGCCTTGCCTGGCGGGCCTGACCTCGGTGACATGCCCCATCTTGCGGCCGGGACGCGGCGCGCCCTTGCCGTAGATATGGACGGTCGCACCCGGCACCGTCAGCCAGGTTTCGTAATCGTTGATCTCGTCGCCGATCAGATTGGTCATGGTGACGTTGTCGCCGTGGCGAACGGCTCTGCCGAGCGGCCAGCCCGCGATCGCGCGGATATGCTGCTCGAACTGCGACACCGAGGCGCCGTCGAGCGTCCAGTGGCCGGAATTGTGCACCCGCGGCGCGATCTCGTTGACCAGCACCCTGGGACCATTGCCGTCCGCGAGCACGAACATCTCGACGGCGAGCACGCCGACATAGTCGAGCGCGCCGGCGATCTTCTCGGCGATACCACGCGCCTCCTGCTGGAGCGCGTCCGAAATGCGCGCAGGTGCCCGGGACACGCGCAGGATATGATCGCGGTGTTCGTTTTCGGTGACGTCGAAGCACTCGATCTCGCCGGACGCCGAGCGCGCGGCGATCACGGAGATCTCGCGCTCGAACGGCACGAAGGCCTCGAGGATCGCCGATTTCGTGCCGAGGCTGGTCCAGATCTTGGCGATGTCGTCGCCCTCGCGGATGATGGACTGCCCCTTGCCGTCATAGCCGAAACGCCGGGTCTTCAGCACTGCGGGGAGGCCGATCTTGGCGATTGCCTCGCGCAACGAGGCGACCGAGGTGACATCGGCATAGGCCGCGGTGCCGATGCCGAGCCGCGTGACGAAATCCTTCTCGGCTAGCCGGTCCTGCGTGGTCTCGAGGATCTTGCGGTTGGGCAGAACGGGACGCCTGGAATCCAGCACCATCGCGGCCGCGGCCGGCACGTTCTCGAACTCGTAGGTGATGACGTCGACGTCGTTGGCGAACAGCTCGAGTGCCTCGACATCGGCATATTCGGCGCAGGTGGCGTTGAGCACCACGTCGAAGGCGGGGGAGTCCGGATCGGGCGAAAACACCTGGCAGCGCAGGCCGAGCCGCGCCGCGGCCATCGCCAGCATCCGTCCCAATTGTCCGCCGCCGAGGATTCCGATGGTGTCGCCGGGCTTGAGCTTCACCTGCCTTGAGTCGGTCACGCCTGGTCCTCCGGGCGTTCGGCCACCGCATCGGTCTGCGCCTTGCGCCAGGCTGCAAGCCGCTCGGACAAGGCGGGATCGGACAGGGCCAGCACGGCGGCCGCGAGCAGCGCCGCGTTGATCGCGCCGGCTTTGCCAATGGCCAGGGTTCCGACCGGAATGCCCGCGGGCATCTGCACGATGGAATAGAGCGAATCGATGCCCTTCAGCGTCCGGGACTCGACGGGAACGCCGAATACCGGCAGCTCCGTCAGTGCAGCCGCCATGCCCGGCAGATGCGCCGCACCGCCGGCGCCGGCGATCACGACCTTGTAGCCGGCCGCCCTGGCGCCCTTTGCGAAAGCAAACAGGCGGTCGGGGGTGCGATGGGCCGAAACGATCCTTGTGTCCGCCGCCACGCCGAGCGCAGCCAGCGTGTCGGCGGCATGCCGCATCGTCTCCCAGTCCGACTGGCTTCCCATGATGATGGCGATCGGCGCGGTCATGACGTCAATTATGCCCGGAAAACAGAAAGATAGGCCAGAGTATCGGTTCCGGCCGGTGGCTCGCAAGGCGGTGGCAAGGAGGAGGGAATGCACTATCCTGTCTTGGTGAATCCCCGCAAGCCTTCATTGAGCAGGAAGCCCATGAAGAAGCCAACAAGGGCGACCGCCGCGAAGGCCAAAAAGGGCCGAAAAGCCAGCGGGACCCGATCTAAGGCCGTCTCCAAGCGCCCGGTCGGGCCGGCGCGTCGGTCGGCATCCGTTGCGGTTGATCCCGGAAGCCGGTCCAGGGCGACCATTCGAACCTTGCGGAGCAAGCTCAAGGAGGCGGAACGGAGGATTGCCGAGCTCGAGGCCGCCGCCGATACCGACTTTCTGCTGGAGGTTCCGAACCGGCGTGGCTTCGAGCGCGAACTCGCGCGTGCCATCGCCTACATGACACGCTATCGCGCCAGCGGCGCCCTGATCGTGCTCGATGTCGATCGGCTGAAGCCGATCAACGATTCCTTCGGCCACGCCGCCGGAGACGAGGTGCTCAAGGCCATCGTGGGCACGCTGAAGCGGCAGGTGCGTGCATCGGACGTGCTCGGTCGGCTTGGCGGTGACGAATTTGCGCTGCTGCTGTGGAATCTCAGCGAGACCGACGCCAAGGCGAAGGCCGCCATGTTCGAGCAGGCGATCGACGATCTGTCGTTCACCTTTCGCGGCCAGCACGTCACGGCCGGCGCCTCCGCCGGCGTTGCGTTGCTGGGACCGCAGGCCGATGCCGCTCATGCGCTGGAGGAGGCCGATGCCGCGATGTATGTGCGCAAGGCGCACCGGCGGCACGAGCCGCGGATCAGGCTGGTCAGCAGCTGATCTCTACAGCGTGGCGAGATCCTCGGGCACGCTGCCGAACTTTCGCAGCAGCCTGGCGTCGCCGAATTCGCCGGTCAGGGGATCGCCACTGCGGCTGAAGGCGACCGCACCGATATGGCCTGTGACGCGGGACAGGATCTCCGCGCGTCGCAAGGCGGCGGTCGAGCTCTGGCATTCCTCGGCCGCACCCGCGACCGGCGATCCATCGGCATCGATCAGGAAGGGCATGGCAACGTAATAGGTCACGTCCGACATCGCGTTGCTCCGGTGTTGAAGTCAGGCGGCGTTGCCCCGCATCCGGCTGCGCGAGGTCTCGGGAATGCAGCCGGCCGCAATCGCGGCCTGCAACTCCTCCAGCTCCGCTTCCAGATATTCATTGGCCATGATCAGCGCCTTGATGGTGCTGCGCAGATTGCCGTCGCACATCGCGATGGCCTGGTCGCAGGCCTGTTCGTAATGACTGGTGTCGAAAAGGGCGTTGGCCGACATCTGCGTTGTCCTCGTTGTCTGGGGCGGCGTGTCTTGAGGCGATCGGTATGTCAAAAATGTTCCTCTTTTGTTCCTTTCGAGTCAAGCGGATTCCTGCACCTCGCGCGGTCGTGCTCGGCGCCCTTGTGGATCAGGCGATGATGTCGGGCGTGATCTGGTCTTCGATGAATGCGATGCGGTCGCGCAGCAGAAGCTTGCGCTTCTTCAGGCGCTGCAATCGCAACAGGTCGGGGGCAGGCGATTGATGCAGTGCATCGATCGCCGCGTCGAGATCTCGGTGTTCCTGCTGCAACCGGGTGAGCTCGGCTTCGAGCTCACGCTCATCTTCATTGGTCATGTGTGCGGTGGCCGAAAACCGATAGGCGTGACATGGAGGCTGTGGATGCCCTGTGGAAATTATCGTCCTTGCGACGCATGATCGCAAGCGCTCTCGAACTTGTGCTCACCGATCTGTCGCGGGATACTTCCACGGTGTGCTTCACGGCTGCGCCGGCACATTGATATCATGGATTTTTCCGCGTGGTTCCGTGCTCACGCTTCGTTACATATGAATTTTCAAAAATGACCCTGCGACGATGGATACCCATCGACAGAACGAATCGGTGATGTAGACTTCCTTGTCCGGATCGAATCCTAAAGGTTCAACCCTACCGAGGAGGTTTCGAATGACAATTCAGGCACATCTCGTTGAATTGGAACGGAAGCATAAACTTCTCGAAAACGAACTGCACGACGCGCTCGTACACCTTTCAACGGACGACCTGAGAATTGTTGAGTTGAAGCGCCGGAAGTTGATGGTCAAGGACCAGATCGAACGTCTGAAGCACGGCAACACGCTTCACTAGTCACCCCCCGTAACAGCGTAGAGTTGATCGTACCCTTCAGGCAGGGATGAGAGCGATTGCGCTCATCCCTGCTCAAGAACGGATCGTGCGGGCTGACTTGCCTTCGACTAGACCTGCGCGAGTTCGGCGACGTGGTCCGCGATCGCCAGGGACGACGTCAGGCCCGGCGATTCAATTCCGAACAGATTGACCAGGCCGTCGACGCCGTGCTCGCGCGGGCCCTGCATCAGGAAGTCCTGCGTGGCCACGGCCGGCGGCACGATCTTGGGCCGAATGCCTGAATAGCTCGGCATCAGCGCGCCATCGGGCAGCGTCGGCCAGTATTTCCGGATCGCCGGATAAAAGCGTTCGGCGCGCGACGGATCCACTTCGTAATTGATGGTCTCGATCCATTCGACGTCGGGACCGAACCGTGCCTGCCCGGCCATGTCCAGCGTCAGATGCACGCCCAGCCCACCCGGCTCCGGCACCGGATAGATCAGGCGCGAGAACGGTGCCCTGGCGTTGCAGCTGAAATAATTGCCTTTCGCGAGATAGGCCGGTGGAATCCGGTCGACCGGCATGCCGTCGATGTTGCGGGCCACCGTCGTCGCGGAGAGTCCCGCAGCGTTGACGAGCAGGTCGCATTGCAGCGTCATCGGCGCTTCGCCGCCGGCCTCGATCTCGATCGCCCCACCGGCCGCTTTGGCGCGGATCATCGGCGTGTGAAACGCAAAGGCGGCGCCGGCAGCTTCGGCCTCGCCGCGCAGCGACAGCATGTAGGCGTGGCTGTCGATGATGCCGGTCGAGGGTGAGAGCAGTGCGGCATCGCAGGCCAGCGCGGGCTCCAGGGCGCGCGCGGCCTCTCCGCCGAGCAGTTGCATGTCGAGCACGCCATTGGCTTCGGCATGCGCCTTGATCGACTGCAGCTTCTCGGTTTCCTTCGCATTGGTCGCGACGATCAGCTTGCCGCAGTTCCTGTGCGGGATGCCGCGCTCGGCGCAATAGCGATAGAGCGCCTGCTTGCCGCTGACGCACATGCGCGCCATCCAGCTTCCGGCCCGGTAGTAGATGCCGGCGTGGATCACCTCGCTGTTGCGCGCCGAGGTGACGGTGCCGATCGCCTCGGCCTCCTCGAGCACGATCACTTCGCGGCCGGCCTGCGCCAGTTTCCGGGCCACGGCGAGACCGACGACGCCGGCCCCCACGACGACACAGTCGACTCTATCCATGATTGCGAAGGCTTCTTGCTGATGCTGCCGAGCGTGCCGGAGCCGGGTTGCCTGGAAAACGAGCCGACCGGCCGTCTTCCGTTAACGGAGCATTTATCATGTCAGGGCAATTGCCGTTTTTGGCGTCACATTATTCCGTTGCGCGTACAGGCGTTTACCCGATCCAAACCCGCAAGGCCAGACAATCCGACGTTGAAATCTCGGGTGGCTGATGGCTGAAAAGAACTGGCACGCGGGCAGCACGATTGCGATTGCTGTGCAGGCCGCGCTGTGCCTGGCCGGCGCGGTCGCGCCGGCGCGTGCCCTCGCGCTGGCTGACGGCTTTGAGCCGCCGAGCTATCTGGGCACGCTCGATCCGCACATCGTCTGGGAAGCCCTGATCGGGGGCGTGGTCGTCTGTGCGTTTCTCGCGGCGGTCGCGCTGTGGATCCATTCCGCGCTGCGGCGCACACGGCGCGCACAGCTGCGGCGCAACGCATTCATCTCCTCGGCGATGAACAATCTCAACCAGGGCGTTGTGATGACGGACGCCCAGCGTCGTATCATCTTCTGCAACGACCGCTATCTCGAGATCTACGGCCTGTCGCGCTCGGATCTCTGGACCGGCATGACCGGCTACGACATCCTGGAGTTGCGGCGCAAGCGGGGTGTGCTCGGAGTCTCCGACGACGATTTCTACGAGAAGGCGGCCAGCCCCAACGGCCTGATCACGGAGCTGCCCGGTGGCCGTGCGATCCTGGTCAAATATTTCGTGCTGCCCAATGGCGGCTCGGTGGCGACGCATCTTGACGTCAGCGAGCAGCGCCGGCTGTCGCGGCAGCTCGCCTCGACCAAGCAGTTCCTGGAGCAGGTGCTCGACAACGTACCGGTCTGCGTTGCCGCCAAGAGCATCGAGGACGGTCGTTACATATTCGCCAACCGCGCCTTCGAGCGGTTCTCCCGGCTGTCCCGCGACCGCATCGTCGGCAACCGGGCCGACGAGATCTTCCGGCCCGCGACCGCGGCTCGCATCGAGGAAGCCGATCGTGCCGCGCTGAGGGCACCCGACGGTCAGTTCCGCAATGAGTTCACCGTCGAACGCGGTTCCGAACAGCGCATGCTGTCGTCGGTGCGGGTCCTCGCCCGCAACGATGCGGATCAGCCCGAGTTCCTGATCGCCGTTTTCGACGACGTCACGGATCGGCGCTCGCTGTCGCAGGAACTGGAGAGCACCAAGAAATTCCTCGAACTGGTGGTCGACAATATCCCGGTCGCGCTGATCGTCGAGCAGGTCAAGGATGGCCGCTATCTGCTCGCCAACCGCAGCGCGGAAACCATCCTCAATCGCAGGCGAGAGGAAGCCACCGGGCTGACGGCCGCCGACATCTTCAACCCCAAGGAAGCCAAGCTGATCATCGCGCGCGACGAGGCCGCGATCAAGAAACGCGGGATGGTGTCCGAGGAGCACCCGATTTCCACCAAGAACGGCCTGCGGCTGTTCCTGACCCGCCGCGCCACCGTGCTCAACGATGCCGGCGAACCGCAATATCTGATCAAGACCCACGAGGACGTCACCGACCGCCGGCAGACCGAGTCGCGCATGGCACACATGGCGTACCATGACGGCCTCACCGACCTGCCGAACCGCGCCGCCTTCCTCCAGGCCTTGACCCAGATGATCGAGGCCTGCGAGGGCACCAGCGAGGAATTCGCCGTGCTCTGCGTCGATCTCGACGGACTGAAGGAGGTCAACGATGTCTTCGGTCACGCCCATGGCGACGAACTCCTGATCGAGGTGGCGCAGCGGCTCCAGGACGCCGCCCGCGGCGGCCTGGTCGCGCGTCTGTCCGGTGACGAATTCGGCTTGATCATCGACGGCAAGCAGCCGGACGCGGGCCTTGCGCTCGCCCATCAGCTCGGCGAGGCCCTCGCCCCGGACTTCCAGATCGAGGGCCGGGCGGTCCGCGCCGGCGTCACCACCGGAATGTCGGTGTTCCCGCACAACGGCACCGACGCCGCCGCGCTGCTCGCCAATGCCGGAGCGGCGCTGTTCCGCGCCAAGCAGAAGTCGCGCGGCACGATCAGCCTCTACCAGCCGGAGATGGACCAGCAGATCCGCGACCGTCGCGTGTTGCATCAGGATCTGTCCAACGCGATCCGCAACGGCGAGCTCTCGCTCGCCTTCCAGCCCCAGGCGATCGCGCGCGGCAGCGTCGCCGATAGCGAGATCATCGGCTTCGAGGCACTGGCGCGCTGGCAGCATCCGGTGCGCGGCCAGGTCTCGCCGGCCGAGTTCATTCCGATCGCGGAGGAGAGCGGCCTGATCGTCGAGATGGGCGAATGGATCCTGCGCCGGGCCTGCCGCGAGGCGGCCTCCTGGCCGAAACCGCTCCAGGTCGCCGTCAATCTGTCGCCGGCCCAGTTCATGCACGGCGACGTGGTCGGGCTGGTCCATTCCATCCTGCTGGAGACCGGGCTTGCGCCCGACAGACTCGAGCTCGAGATCACCGAGGGCGTGCTGATCGAGGATTTCGATCGCGGCCTCGCGCTCCTGCGCCGGCTCAAGGCGCTGGGCGTGCGCATCTCCATGGATGATTTCGGCAGCGGCTATTCCTCGCTGAGCTATCTCCAGGCGTTCCCGTTCGACAAGATCAAGATCGACCGCGCCTTCATCATCAACCTCGGCCGCAACCCGCAATCGGCCGCGATCGTGCGTGCCGTGATCGATCTCGGTCATGGTCTCGACATGTCGATCGTCGCCGAGGGCGTCGAGACGGTCGATCAGCTCGCTTTCCTCGCCCACGAAGGCTGCGACGGCGTGCAGGGCTATCTGCTCGGCAAGCCGCTGCCGATCGGGCAGTATGCCGGCCTGGTCGGCCGCGCCGAAATCATGGAGCTTGCGCTCAAGACCGGCTAGTGATGGCGAACGTCCTCTTTCGCACACCCGACGGTACATGGCGGATTACGACCTTGCGATCATTGGCGGCGGCCTGAACGGGGTCAGCCTTGCGCGCGATGCTGTCGGCCGCGGTCTTCGCGTGGTGCTGTTCGAGCAGGGCGATCTCGGCGGCGCGGCCTCCTCGGCGACGCCGCGACTGATCCATGGTGACCTCTCGGTGCTGGAGCGCCGCGGTTTCCGGCGCGTGCGCCGGGCTCTGGTGGAACGGCAGACCTGGCTGCAGATCGCCCCGCATCTGGTCCGTCCGATGCGCTTCGTGATCCCTGCCCATTCCGAGGAGCGCCCGCCCTGGCTGCTGCGCGCAGGCCTGTCCCTGTATGACGCCTTGACCGGCCGGAGCAGCCTGCCGGGCGCGGCCACGCTCGACATCACGCATCATCCGGTCGGCGATGCGCTGAAGCGTCCGTTCGGCACAGCCTTCGAATATTCGGATTGTATCGTCGACGATTCCCGCCTGGTGGTGCTCACGGCGCTCGATGCCGCCGAGCGGGGCGCCGCGATCCGCACTGGCGCGCGCTGTGTGCGCGCCGACCGGACCGACACCTGGCGGCTCGCGGTGGTCGATCGCGGCCATCGCCGCGTGGTTACGGCGCGGGCGCTCGCCAACGCGACCGGTGGCTGGACGTCGAGCGTCGCCGAGACCGTCCTGCGGCAGCCACACTCTCCCATGGTCGCGGTGCAGATGAGTCAGATCGTGGTGCCGCGCCTGTTCGAGACCGACAATGTCTACGTCTTCCAGAACAAAGACGGCCGGCTGATCTTCGCAAGCCCGTTCGAGCGCGACTTCACGCTGATCGGCACGGTGACGCATGCGTTCACCGGCGATCCGGCGGTCGTCGCGATGTCCAGTCGCGATGTCAGCTATCTCTGCGAGGCGGCCAGCCGCTATTTCCGCGAGCGCGTGACCCCGACCGACGTGGTGCGCGCGGTGTCGGGCGTCAATCTGTCGCCGGCGTCCGCGCGGCGCGACGGCACGCTGCTGTTCCATGCACCCCGCCGCAAGGCGCCCCTGATCACGATGATCGGCGGCGATGTCACGACGTCGCGGCTGCGCGCCGAGCGCGCGGTGACGCGGCTGACGCCGTTCTATCCGATGTCGCCGCGCTGGACCGCCGGCGCGGCGTTGCCCGGTGGCGACTTCGCCTGGCACCGGTTCGAGACCGAGGTCGACCTCGCCCGCGACCGCTGGCGCTTCCTGTCGGAGCCGCAGGCCCGGCGCCTGGTCGCGGCCTACGGGTCACGACTTCAGGCGGTGCTTGGCGAGGCCAAGAGCCGCGACGAACTCGGCCCGGCCTTCGGTCCGGAGCTGACCGGCGCCGAGGTACGCTATCTCATGAGCCGCGAATGGGCGCGCTTTCCGGACGATGTGCTGTGGCGCCGGTCCAAGCTTGGCCTGACAATGGCAGCGCCGGATCGCGACGCGCTGGCGCAGTTCATGGCGGAGGCCATGCGAGACGGCCCTCTCGAAGCGGTTGAGCAAAGGCTGATCGGCCGCTAGCGTGCGCCGGAATCGGGGGTGGCAGGGAACATGACGGGCGAGTCGTCGGAAACTGAAGTCGCTGCGGGGCAGCCGTTGTTGCGCATCGAGAACGTCGTCAAGGCGTTCGGCACGTTCCGCGCCGTCGACGGCGTGTCGCTCGACATCAGGGCCGGCGAGTTCTTCGCGTTGCTGGGGCCGAGCGGCTGCGGCAAGACCACCCTGCTGCGCATGCTGGCCGGCTTCGAGGCGCCTGACGAGGGGCGCATCCTGCTCGGTGGCCGGGACATCGCGCAGGCGCTGCCGCATGAGCGCCCCATCAACATGATGTTCCAGAACTACGCGTTGTTCCCGCATTTGTCGGTGCGCGACAATATCGCCTTCGGGCTGAAGCGGGCGCAGATGTCCCGCGCGGACATCGCCGCCCGCGTCGCCGAGATGGTGGCGCTGGTGAAGCTCGAAGGTCTCGAGCGGCGCAGGCCCGATCAGCTCTCCGGCGGCCAGCGCCAGCGCGTGGCGCTGGCGCGCGCTCTCGCGCGTCGGCCGCAATTGCTCCTGCTCGACGAGCCGCTCGCCGCGCTCGACAAGAAGCTGCGCGAGAGCACGCAGGCCGAACTGATGGAGCTGCAGCGGCGGCTCGGCATGACCTTCATCATCGTCACTCACGACCAGGAGGAGGCGATGACGATGGCCAGCCGCATCGGCGTGATGAAGGCGGGCAAGCTCGCCCAGGTCGCCAGTCCGCGCGAGCTCTACGAGGCTCCGCGCTCGCGCTGGATCGCGGAGTTCGTCGGCAACGTCAACCTGTTCGACGGCGAGCTCAGGCTGCGCGACGGCCATCGCCTGGTCATCGGCACGAATGCGGCGGGGACGCTGGTCGTCGCCGAACCTCGCGAGCCTTTCGGTGAGTCCCAATTGTCGGTCGCGATCCGTCCCGAAAAGGTGAAGCTGTCGCGGCGCGGTCCGGTCGCCGGGCCGGGCCAGGACGGCGCGATCAACCGGCTCGACGGCGTCGTTGCCGACATCTGCTATCTCGGCGGCACGACCTCGTACAAGATCAGGCTGGATGCCGGCGGCCTCGTGCAGGCCTCCGTCGCCAACACAGCGCGCACCGAGGCCGACGCCTACAGTGCGGGCGAGCATGTCGTCGCCTGGTTCACCCCCGACGATTGCGTGGTCTTGCCGTCATGAGCACGCGCCGGATCTTCGCGCGTCCGGCGCGCTTCGCCGCCATCGCGCCCTATCTCTGGATGGTGCTGTTCTTCCTGGTGCCGTTCGGCTTCGTCTTGAAGATCAGCCTGTCGCAGACCGCGATCGCGCAGCCGCCCTACGAGCCGCAGTTCGACCTGGCGGCGGGATGGGAGGCGCTGAAGACGGCCTTTGCCGCGCTGTCGCTCGATAATTTCAGCCTGCTCGGTTCCGACGACATCTACATCTTTGCTTATCTTCGCAGCCTCACGGTCGCGGTGACGGCGACCGCGCTGCTGTTGCTGATCGGCTATCCCATCGCCTATGGCATGGCGCGGTTGCCGGCGCGCTGGCAGGCGGTGGCGATGGTGCTGGTCATCGTGCCGTTCTGGACCTCGTTTCTGATCCGCATCTACGCCTGGATCAACATCCTCCAGCACGATGGCCTGCTCAACCGGATCCTGCTGGCGCTGCACCTCGTCAACCAGCCCGTGGTGTGGCTCTCGACCGATACCGCGATGTATATCGGCATCGTCTATTCCTATCTGCCCTTCATGATCCTGCCGCTCTATGCGACGCTGGCCAAGATGGAGCCGGCCCTCGAGGAGGCCGCGGCCGATCTCGGTGCGCCGCCCTGGCAGGTGTTCTGGCTGGTCACCTTTCCGCTGTCGCTGCCCGGGGTCGGCGCCGGCGTGCTGCTTTGCTT
The DNA here is from genome assembly GCA_964423245.1 of uncultured Bradyrhizobium sp. Taxonomy (GTDB): domain Bacteria; phylum Pseudomonadota; class Alphaproteobacteria; order Rhizobiales; family Xanthobacteraceae; genus Bradyrhizobium. Next base: position 43,950 of record CAYREH010000014.1, read on the forward strand.
CATTCCGATCGTCGGCGAATTCGTCATCCCGGATCTGCTGGCGGGTTCCAATGCGCTGATGATCGGCCAGACGCTGTGGCTCGAATTCTTCACCAACAAGGACTGGCCGGTCGCCTCCGCGGCGGCCATCGTGCTGCTGGCAGTGCTGCTTGTGCCGCTCCTGCTGTACGAACGCGTGCAGCGCCGCCAGCTGGAACAGGGACGCTGACGCCATGCGCAAGGTTTCGCGCCTGTCCCGCTTCAACATCGCCTCGCTCGCGCTGGGACTGGCCTTCCTCTATCTGCCGATCCTCATCCTCGTCATCTACTCCTTCAACGCCTCGCGGCTGGTCACGGTGTGGGGCGGCTGGTCGCTGCGCTGGTACCACGAATTCTTCAACGACCGCGCCATGATCGAGGCCGCCTGGATGAGCCTGAAGGTCGCGGTGTCCTCGGCGACCATCGCGACGCTGCTCGGGACGTTCGCCGCAATCGCTTTGTCGCGCGGCGAAGGTTTTCGCGGTCGTACGCTGTTCTCCGGCATGCTCTATGCGCCGCTGGTGATGCCGGAGGTGATCACCGGACTGTCGCTGCTGCTGTTGTTCGTCGCGCTGAACGCCGAGCGCGGCTTCTGGACGGTGACGATCGCCCACACCACGCTGACGATGTGCTTCGTCGCGGTGGTGGTGCAGTCGCGCCTCGGCTCGCTCGACCGTTCGCTCGAGGAGGCGGCGATGGACCTCGGCTGCAACCCGGTCCGCGCCTTCGTGTCGGTGACGCTGCCGCTGATCGCGCCCGCGATCGTCGCCGGCTGGATGCTTGCCTTCACGCTGTCGCTGGACGACCTCGTGATCGCCAGCTTCACCACGGGTCCCGGCTCGGCGACGTTGCCGATCCGGATCTATTCGGAGGTGCGGCTCGGGGTGAAGCCCGAGATCAACGCGATCTGCACGCTGGTGATCGGCTTGATCGCGGTGGTCATCGTCGTCGCCTCGCTCGCTTCGAAACTGTCGAGCGAGCAGGGCGAGAGCGCGGCGCCGCTCTAGCGACGCCGCGTCGTCAGGACTTCACCGCACCCGCCGTGAGCCCGCCCACCATGTAGCGGCGGAAGGCGTAGTAGATCGCGGCCGGCGGCAGGGCGTAGATGAAGCCGGTCGTCATCAACAGCTCCCAGGGCGAATCGTCGGCGGCCAGGAAGTTGCCGAGCGCGACGGGGAGGGTGATCTCGCGATCGTTGGAGAGCAGCAGGAACGCGTAGAGATATTCGTTCCAGGCCAGCAGCACTGCATAGGTGCCGATCGCGACCAGCGAGGGCATCATCAGCGGCAGATAGACCAAGCGGAAGATCTGCAAGGTGGTCGCGCCGTCCATCACGGCGGCTTCGTCGAGTTCGACCGGCAGCTTGTCGGAGGCCTGCTTCAGCACCCAGATCGCGTAAGGTGAGGCGATCGTCACCATGGCGAGGATCAGTGCCCAATGGTTGTTGAGCAGGCCGTAATTGCCCATGGTGCGGTACATCGGCACGGCGAGGAACGCCGCGGGGATGAAATAGGTGAACAGCGCGAGGTTCATCACGATGCGCCCGCCGGGCACGCGCAGCCGCGAGATCGAGAAGGCCGCGGCGGTCGCGATCACCAGCGTCAGCACGCCGACGGAGACTGCGATCACCAGCGAGTTCCAGAACTGGATGTAGAAATCGCGCAGGAAGTAGTGCTGCTGCTTGAACACGATTTCGAAATTGTGCAGCGTCGGATGATCAGGCCACAGCTTGCCCGAGAACGCGTCCTCCTTCGGGGAGATCGCGAACAGGAACATGTGGTAGATCGGGATCATCGTCCAGATGAAGACGGGGATGCCGATCAGCAGCAGCCGGGCTTCGGTCGCAACGCTGCGCCAGGAAAATTCGCTTGTGCCGGGGAGCTTCATCGCGACAACCGCTTCATCATGAAATACACGAGGGGCAGGACGAACGGCATCGCGCAGACGATCGACGCCATGGCCAGCGAGAGCTGGTCGAGCCGGAGATAACGGATGCCGAGCGTCGCCAGCACATGGGTCAGGTCGGCCGGCCCGCCGCCGGTGAGCAAGTAGACGCTGTTGAAGTCGCCGAGCGTCCAGATCATCGAGAGCAGCGTGCAGGTGACGTAGAGCGTCTGCATCGACGGCCAAGTGATGTAGCGGAACTTCTGCCACCAGCTCGCGCCGTCGACTTCGGCGGCCTCGAACAGGTCGTGCGAGATCGCGAGGCGGCCGGTGATCAGGATCAGCGTCCAGAACGGCAGCGACTTCCAGATGTGCACGCCGATCGCCATGGTCAGCGCCACGGTCGGGTCGTTCAGCCAGTTCGGGCCGTCATCGCCGGTGAAGGAGAAGATGAGGTGGTTGATCACGCCCCATTCCGGATTGAGCATGAAGCGCACCGACAGGATGGTCGGGATCGACGGCACGGCCCAGGGCAGGATGAAGATCACCGAGAGCCATTTGATCCAGGTGCGTTGCTGCGCGAAGAAGCCGGACAGGAACAGCGCGATCAGCATCTTGATGTTGATGCCGATCACCAGGAAGATCAGCGTGTTGATCGCGGCGCGCGCGAAGATCGGATCGTGGTAGAGCGCCACGTAGTTCGCCGGCGCCCGCGCCAGCCACAGCCCGTAGCAGACGGGATACACCACGAAGGCGAGGAAGACGAGCAGATAGGGTGCGAGCAGCACGATGCCCCAGACCTGCGCCGGGGTCAGCCGCGACGACAAGGGCGGAGCGGGGAGGGCCTGGTCGCCAGAGAGCGTGATCGCCATTCTTTTCGGACTCTTCAAAAAGGACGTCCGGCCGCACGAGGCGGCCGGTTTTCTCCTTATACCTCTCTCCGCAGAGAGAGGGAGGGATGCGATTTAGCCTGCGACCTGCTTGATGCGGGCGATCAGCTCGTCCACGGCCTTGTCGACCGGAACCTTCTCGCTGACCACGCGGTTCATCGCCTTGGCCCAGACGTTCTCGTTGTTGAGGATCGTGAACTTCCAGTTCTTGGTGAAGTCGAAAGCGGCGGTGCCGCCCTTGAACTGGGCGTAGACCGCCTTGCGATGCTTGTCAGCCTGCCAGAACGGGCTTTCCTGGCTCTCCTTGGTGACCGGGAACCAGCGGCCCAGCGCACCCTCGATATAGGGGCGGATGTTCTCTTCCTGGAGCAGGAAGCTGATGAACTGCTTGCCCTCGGCCTTGTTCTTGGCCGCGGTGAAGATCAGTCCGGTCTTGACGTCGGACCGATAGCGGATGGTCGAGCCATCGGGACCCTTGGGGAAGGACGCGGTGATGATGTCCTGCTCATAGGCCTTCTTGCCGGCGTCGCGCTGCTCCTGCGTGAGCGCCTGGTTGTTGGAGTCCTCGAACCATTTGGCCGCGATCGAGATCGTGAAATTGTGGGTCATCACGATCGTCTTGTTGTGGAACGCGACGTTGTTGTCGGGATCCTTCCAGGTCGTCGAGGACGGCGGGGTGCAGCCCTTGATGTAGGTGTCGGTATAGTCCTTCAGGGCCTTGATCAGCCCATCGCGCACCTTGGGATCGTCGACCAGCAGCTTGCCGTCGTCGTCGACCAGCTTGACGTGATAGGCGTCCATGAAGGTGTAGAACGACTGGAATGCGTCGGTGGATTCGACGCCCATCGGCTGGCCGACGCCGTAGATGCGTTGTCCGGTCGCCTTGCGGATCCCCGGCTGGACCTTGTCGCACCAGAACGTCCAGTAGCCTTCCCAGTCGTTGGGGATGTCGGCCTGCTTGAAGCCGGCCTTCTCCAGCATGTCGCCCCAGATCTGGACGTGCATGCTCTGCTGCTTCAGTGGGAAACCGTAATAGGCCTTCTTCTTGGCGACGTCGTTGTAGAGGATCGAGGCGTCGAGCGTGTTCTGCACGAAACGGCCCTTGATGGGCTCCATCACGTCGGAAAGGTCCTCGAGCTTGCCCTCATAGGCCCACTTGCCCTGCGCCTGCACGTCGTAGGAATCGGAATAGGCGACATCGGGCACGGTGCCGGCGTCGAGCGCTGCGACCGTCTTCGGGATCATGTCCTGGATCGCGTACTGCGACAATTCGACCTTGATGCCGGTCTTCGCTTCGAACTTCTTGATGGTGTCGAGCAATGCGTCGTCTTCGGAGCGGTAGAAGCCCTTGCCCCACCAGACCGTAATCGTCTTCTGCTGCGCAAATGCGGGTGCAGCGGCTGCGAGCAGCCCGGCCGCAGCGACCGCGAACGAAACTGCGCCAATAACCTTGGATTTCACGTTTTTCTCCCTCAAGCCGCCGGTGTTTTAGCCGGTCGGACAAAACACTAGCGCAGGATGGTAGCGCAATCAACGCATCTTGTCGGACCGTGGTCGTGGGATGTCGGGTCCGAGGGGATGCTTGACGTGCGTATCAATCCAATCGCCGCATCAATTCGGCCGGATCGATCCATGCCCGATCGTGCTGTGCAGGATCGCCGCGGTCCTCAGTTGGACTTCGCGTTGTCCTTGACGTCGTCCGCCGTCGGCGATCCGTCCTGCGCGGGACGCTTGCCGCCACCGGTGATGCGCTGCTTCAGCAGGTCGAGGAAAGGTGTCGCGGCGGGCGACTGGCGGATCAGGCTCTCGGGGTCGGGAAAGATCAGCGGATCGTCCCAGGGGCCCTGCACCATGAAGGGCAGCTGAAAGCCGGACGAGGTGTTGAGGCTCGCCACGCCCTTCATGTCGAATTCGCGGGTGGGCACCGACGCGGTCCCGGTCAGGCTGATTTTTGCCGCGGGACCTTCGATGTGGATGTCCTCGGCGGTGGCGATGCCGTCGGAGAACTTCACCGCGATGGTGAGATTGTCGTAGGGCGTCGAGCCGTTGCGGAAATTGCCTCCGCCTGACAGCGGACGCCGCTCCAGCCGCTTCAGCAATTGCTCGGCGTTGAAGCCCGAAATCGCGCCGCTATGTCCGGTCACGGTCGCGGTGCCGTCGAGCGATTGCACGAGGCCGAACGGACTCGAGCCCGACGCGGTCAGTGCGACGTTGATGTTGCCGCGGCCGGACAGCTTGGTCAGGCCGAACAATTCGGTGGCGCAGGCCTGGAGGTCGACGTCGGTGAACTGCAATTGCGCCTTGATGTCGGCGACCGTGTCGGCGCGCGCGATGCCGAACGAGCCCTTGGCGATGCCGCCATAGACCTGGGCCTCGCCGACCGACAGTGCCAGCGTGCCGTTGCGCAGGCTTGCGCCGATCGCGGTGCGGCCGAGTTTGGTCGGGCCCACCGTCAGGCGTGCGGCGGACAGGCGCATGTCGAGGTCGGTGCTCGACAGGCCGTTGAGGTCGAACAGCTGCCTGTTCCAGTCGCGCGCGCCGCTCGCGAGCAGGCGGAAGGTCGAGATGTAGGGCGTGAAGTCGAGCGTGTCGGCGGCAAGCGTCGCCTGCAGTGCCTGCCGGCCATTGTTGGCATAGGTCATGACGCCCTCGGCGGCGTTGCCGTCGAGCTCGACATTGACGTTGGTGAGCGCGATCGAGGCGCCGACCACGTTGGCGCGCGCCTTCAATGCGAAGCGCCCGAAGCCGCCGCTGCCGGGCTGGGGCTGGCCGGTCCAGCGCAGCGCATTGCGCAGGGACGGACTGTCGACGGTGAGGGTGCCCTCCATCATCGGGCTGGTGCGGTTGGCGACGCTGCCGTCGAAGGCGAGCTTCAGCGGCGCGCTCGCGATCCGCGCCTTCAGGCCGGAGCGGTCGCCAGACAGGGCGGCGACGAAGTCTGAGAAGCTGATCGAGCCGTCCACGCGCTCGCCGCGCCAGTCGAACTGGCCGGTGGCCGCAAATGATCGCGAGATCGACGGCCAGGCCAGCGACAGGTCGATGTCCTCGAACGTCTCGGTGGCGCGGGTCGCGGCGTCCTCGTAATTGAGCACGCCATCCTGGATCCGGATCTCCGAGAACGAGACCTGGTTGTCGGCACCGGGCTTCATGGTGCGCGCGATGGTCTGGATGAAGGGCGTCCAGTTGCTCTCGCCGTCCGGCCTGAGGCTGACATGGATCTTCGGGCGGAGCAGCGTCAGGTCGGCGATCTCGAAGCGTTGCAGCAGCAGCGGCAGCAACCGGAGATTGGCCGTGAGCACATCGACCTGGAGCGCGGGGGCACTCGCGCCGCCGCCCTTGAGGCCGACGTCGTGGAACGAGATGTAGCTCGCGGGCAGGACAGAGATGTCGATGGTGCCGGCCACGCCGAGCTCGAGCCCGGTGACGGCGCGAATCTGGGCTTCCACCGCCTTGCGCAGCGCGTCGCGGTTGATGAGCCAGGAGGTCGCGATCAGGGCGATCAGCGCGATTCCGAGCAGCGCCGCGATCGGCGTCCCGAGGCGCTTCATTCCTTGGGCCATGGTCAATGGCATGTCCTGATCGGGTTGGTCGTTGGAGCCGGAAAGGCAGGCCTGGAAAACCGCGCCCCCACATCCAACTCCCGCAACTTGATGGGTTTTCTTGTCGCTTTCAAGGCCGGGGGCGTCACTGCCCACGGCGTGGGCAGCTTCTATCATTGGGACCGGGACCGGAGAACCCCCGTCTCATTGACGGCTTTGGACCATTTCGCCTAATAATCGCCGCCGATGAGGCGCGAGGCCTGCTCGCCGAAGGTTCAGTCGAAGGTTATCTGCATGAACAAGGTCTATCCCGACGCCAAGTCGGCTCTCGAGGGCGTCCTGAAGGACGGCATGATGATCATGTCGGGCGGCTTCGGCCTCTGCGGCATCGCCGAGGAGCTGTCGGACGCGATCCGCGAGTCCGGCGTCAAGGGATTGACGGTGGTGTCCAACAATGCCGGCGTCGACGGGATCGGCCTCTCGCGCCTGCTGGAAACCCGGCAGATCAAGAAGATGATCTCGTCCTATGTCGGCGAGAACAAGCTGTTCGCGCAGCAATTCCTGGCCGGCGAGCTGGAACTCGAATTCAACCCGCAGGGTACGCTGGCCGAGCGCATCCGCGCCGGCGGCGCCGGCATTCCGGCCTTCTACACCAAGACCGGCGTCGGCACGCTGATCGCGGAAGGCAAGGAAGTGAAGGAATTCGACGGCGAGAAGTACCTGATGGAGCGCGGCCTGTTCGCCGACCTCGCCATCGTGCATGCCTGGAAGGGCGACACCGCCGGCAACCTCATCTATCGAAAGACCGCGCGCAACTTCAATCCGATGATGGCGACCGCCGCGAAGATCACCGTGGCCGAGGTCGAGCATCTGGTTCCGGCCGGTGAACTCGATCCCGACCACATCCACACGCCCGGGATCTTCGTGAAGCGCATCGTCGAGGTCGGCAAGGCCAAGAAGCGCATCGAATTCCGCAACACCCGCCCGCGCCCCAGCGCGTGATCCGGAAAACTGGAAGCCGGTTGTCCGCTCAGATCATGCGCCACTGAAGAATCGACAGGAGACCAAGATGGCCTGGACCCGTGAACAGATGGCCGCGCGCGCTGCGAAGGAACTGCGTGACGGCTACTACGTCAATCTCGGCATCGGCATTCCCACGCTGGTTTCGAACTACATCCCCGACGGCATCGACGTCAGCCTGCAGAGCGAGAACGGCATGCTCGGCATGGGCCCGTTCCCCTACGAGGGTGAGGAGGATGCCGACCTCATCAACGCCGGCAAGCAGACCGTGAGCGAACTGCCCTCGACCTCGTATTTCTCCAGCGCCGATTCGTTCGGGATGATCCGCGGCGGCCACATGGACCTGTCGATCCTGGGCGCCATGCAGGTGGCCCAGAACGGCGACCTCGCCAACTGGATGATCCCGGGCAAGATGGTCAAGGGCATGGGCGGCGCCATGGACCTCGTCGCCGGCGTCAAGCGCGTCATCGTGGTGATGGAGCATTCGGCCAAGGACGGCTCCAAGCTGCTGAAGACGTGCAATCTGCCGCTGACCGGCGAGCGCGTCGTCGACATGGTCGTCACCGATCTGGCCGTCTTCACCATCGACAAGCACGGCGGTGGCGGTATGGCCCTGATCGAGCTCGCCGACGGCGTCACGCTCGACGAGGTGAAGTCCAAGACCGAAGCCGAATTCCGCGTCGCGCTGAAGAACACGTAAAGCGGCGGGACCTTAACGAATGCGAATGGCCGGGCCTCGTCCCGGCCATCTTCGTTTGGAAAAGGCCTCTCCCCTCAGTCCCGGTGTCGTTCTGGCCTTCGCCAGGACGACGCCGGAGAGGCATTGGCACGCTGCCCTTAAGCCGTCGTCGCGAAGAATTCTTGCGATGAAGCAATCCACGCTCTCTCAGCTGAAGGAGGTTTGCTTGCTTCGCTGGGGCCGCGATGACGGGGTGCAGATCAAGACCGCGCCGACCATATCTTGCTCCACCTTGCGGACACGCCCGCGAGCCATGACGGCTCCTCGCGCACCAGGCGGAAGCCGAGATTGGCGGGCGGCACGCCCTGGGCGCAGCCGCCGGCGCGGGCGTCGCGGATGAAGTCGGTAACATAGGCGCGGTGAGCGCCTTCGGCGACGCGCACGCCGCAATTCACCGTTGAACGTTCGGCGTTCCCAGCCTCATCGGTCCGCGAGCGCACGAAGCAGGTCGAGGTCCACTCCCACACATTGCCGGCGAGATCGGCAACGCCGTGCTCGTTGACGCCAAACTTGCCGAACGGATAGGTCCTGGTGTCGGAGAGATCGCGCTCAGACTCGCGCTCATAGCGGCTGATCCAGCGCTTGGACGGATCGCCCGGATCGCCCGCCGCGCCGTCGTCCTGGAAACGCGTGCCCGCCGCGAAGGCCCATTCCGCGTCGCTCGGCAGGCGCCAGGTCTGGCCGGTCCGGTGCGATAGCCAGTCCGAATAGGCCTGCGCATCGTGCCAGCTGACCTGCACGGCCGGATGGTCCGGCGCGACGACGACGTTCCGGTCGAGCGCGCGGCAGGCGCCGTCCTCGACGCAAAGACGGTAGTCGCCCGACGACACCTGGTCGCGCATGATGTGGAGCGGCCGCGCGAAGCGGAGCATGCGCAGCGGTGCCTCGGCCTGCCGTCCGCCGCGGGTGAAGTCGCCGGCCTCGCGATAGGCAAGGCTGCCCGCGGCGATTTCGACGAGAGGGGGCTCCGCCCCCCTGCTGCCGGCGTCTGTCCCGGGCACGAGCGGCAGGACTGTCATCGGGGCTGCAAGCCCCGCGGCGCAGGCGAGCAGCAGCTTCAGTTTGAATGCCAGGAACATGATGATCCCCGAAGCAAAAGGGGCCGGTCATCGCCGGCCCCTGTCGCTCTAGTTGGTGGTGGGAGCCGGTATCTCCGCAGGCGCTTTCACCTGGGTCATGAGGTCGTCGTTCCACTTGCCCTCGACCTTGAAGTGGGCTGTGGCGCCGAGATCGGCGGCCTCGATCAGATTGTGCGTGACATAGGCGTAGATGCCGGGCTGCTGAAACTTGTACAGCGCAGCTCCCGCCGAGCCGCCGCGGATGAACCAGGTCTCGAGCCCGACCTCAGGCGCATTGCCGAACTTGCCGGTCTCCCAGACATAGTCGCCATGGCCGCCGATCAGATGCGGACGGCTGTCGCGGTTGGCCTGGGAGTGTACGATCAGCACGGTCTCGCCGACATTGGCGGTCAGGGCATTCTTGCCGGTGAGCGCGCCGACCTTGCCGTTGAACACGACATGGGACGGGATCAGTTTCTTCATCACCTCCTCTGTGTCGCTGAAGGCTTCGCCTGGCGAGTCGTAGGACTTGAAATTGCCCTTCTCGTCGCGCGGCACATACATGTCCTGCTCGCCGACATAGTAGACCTTGTCGTATTTCAGCGCGTGGCCCTTGCCGTCGTTGAGGCCGTCGCGCGGCAGCACCATCACCGCGCCGTTCATGCCGGAGACGACGTGCCAGGGGATCATCGGGCCGCCCGGCGCGCAGTGATAGACGAACACGCCGGTCTTGGTCGCCTTCCAGCGCAGCACGACCTGCTCGCCGGGATTGACGAGGGTCAGCGCGCCGCCGCCCAGCGCGCCGGTGGCGGAATGGAAGTCGATGTTGTGCGGCATGGTGTTGGTCGCGGGATTGACCAGCGTCGTCTCGACATAGTCGCCCTCATGCACGACCATCAGGGGCCCCGGCATCGAGCCGTTGAAGGTCATCGCCTGGAAGGTGGTGCCCTTCTCGTCGATGACGACTTTCTTCTCCTCGATCGTGAGCTTGAACTCGATGATCCTGGGGCCTTGCTTCGTGGCCTGTTCGTGCGCATGCACGAAGGGCGGTGCGACCAGGTCGATCTTCTGGCGCGGCAGTTTCAGATCCTCGGCGGCCAAAGCGGGAGCGGCCAGCAACAGGGCGGTCGCGGCGGCGCTGATCAATGCGGCTCTGCGGGTGAACATCGGAAGCATCCTTCATCTGGAAAAAGACCGTGATGACGGGATGCAGTCTGCGCCGATCCGGGAAGGTCGATTTGCGCTGCAACAACCTTCCGGCCGCTTTCGCCTCCGTAGAAGTCCTCAAAGGAATGGCGAGCGATGCCGCGGGGCGCGGCGAAATTGGTGGGGCCGCAGGCCGGTCAGTGCAGTTCGATGGCGAGCCTGACGATCCACCAGAGCGCGGCCGACAGCACGGCGAACACGGCGAGGGTGATGGCCAGGACGCGCAGCAGGTTGCCGGGACCGGCAGCCCGCGTGGCCGGGACCGGAGGAAAATCGTCGAAGCGGGGGAGATGGCTGCGGACGCCCGTAAGCCAGAGCACGAGATCGAGCGCGAACACGGCCATGCCGGGGTCTCCAGGGGGATTGCTGACCACCATCATGGCCCCGGTCGGCCGGCCAGACTTTGAGCGAGCGCAAGGTCGCCGGTCCGGAAGCGGCTAATCTTGTTCCTTATCGAGGCCCCGCCGCGCCCCGTTCGCGGCCGAGATTGACAAATCGGGTGGAGACATGAGGACTGATCTCGCAGCCAGTTACGGCGAGGAGCGCCTGCCGCGTTACACCAGCTATCCGACCGCGCCGCACTTCTCCAAGGCGGTCGATGCCGACACCTATGCCGGCTGGCTGGCGGAGCTTCCGGCGGGGACTTCGGCCTCCCTTTATCTCCATGTCCCCTTCTGCCGCGAGATGTGCTGGTACTGCGGCTGCCACACCCAGATCGTCCGCCGCGACGAACTGGTGGAGGCCTATCAAAAGACCTTGTGCAGCGAGATCGCGCAGGTGACGGGGACGATCGGCCGCCGCATCAAGGTCGAGCACATTCATTTCGGCGGCGGGACCCCGACGATCATGGCGCCCGAAGCCTTTTCGGAGGTGATGGCGGCGATCCGGCGCGGCTTCTTCGTGCTGCCGTCGGCCGAGATTGCGGTCGAGATCGATCCCCGCACGCTGACGGCCGACATGGTCGAGGCCATGCGGCTCGCCGGCGTCAACCGCGCCAGTCTCGGGGTGCAGAGCTTCGATCCGGTGGTGCAGCGGGCCATCAACCGGGTCCAGACCTTCGATCAGACCGCCGCGGTCGTCGCCATGCTCCGGCAGGCCGGCATCAAGGGCATCAATTTCGATCTCATCTACGGGCTGCCGCACCAGACCGTCGCCTCCTGCCTCGACACGGTCCGGCGCAGCCTGTCGCTCGCGCCCGATCGCCTCTCGGTGTTCGGCTATGCCCATGTGCCCGGCTTCAAGCGGCATCAGCGGATGATCGACGAGGGCCATCTGCCCGATGGCCTCGCCCGTCATGATCAGGCCTGCGCGATCGCGAACGCGCTGAAGGAAGCCGGCTATGTCCAGATCGGGCTCGATCACTTCGCGCGCCCGCATGATGCGATGGCGGTCGCCTTCACGCGCGGCACGCTGCGGCGCAACTTCCAGGGCTACACCACCGACAACGGCGAAGTGCTGCTCGGCTTCGGGGCCAGCGCGATCGGCCACCTGCCGCAAGGCTATGTCCAGAACGAGGTGCAGATCGGCACCTATGCGCAGACCATCGCTGGCGAACAATTGGCCACGGCGAAAGGCTATGGTCTGACCGACGACGATCGCCTGCGCGCCGACATCATCGAGCGCATCATGTGCGAGTTCAGCGCCGATCTCGGCGACATCTGCGCGCGCCATGGTGCCGAGCCGGAGGCGATGCTGCGATCGGCCGCACGCCTGCAGCCGCTGATCTCGGACGGGGTGGTCCGGCTCGAAGGGGCCCGGCTCGCCGTGGCGGAGGATTCCCGCTTCCTGGTGCGCAGCGTCGCGGCCGCCTTCGATGCGCATCTGGATCCCGGCAAGCAGCTGCATAGCCGCGCGGTCTAGACAAGCGGTTGAAATTTCCGCCGGGCTGTCGCGATTGCCAGGATCTTTTCGTCGCGTTGAAGAACCCGCGCGCAGCTTGCGCCTCCGCAAAGATGCGCCGCGACCGCATCCTTATCGTCGTTCCATCATGGAGTTCGGCGATGGCTTTCCGGTCCGACGATCTGGTCGACGACGTCATGCGGACGGCGCCGCACACGATTCACGTGTTCATCGCCTTCGGGATGGCCTGCGTGGGCTGTCCGATCGCGACCTTCCACACGGTGGATGATGCCTGTCGCGAACACGGCATCGACCGCGCCGAGTTCCTTGCGGCGCTCTGCGAATGCGTGCCGGCGTGACGAGAGCCGCATCTCGCGCGCGGCGCGTGGATGCCAAGTGAGGGCGGGTGCGCCGTAAGCGCAAGCTCCCCTCATCCTCGTCTAGGTCGCGCCGCTGTCGGCGCTGCGCTCGGCCAGCACGACGAGCCTGTGCGGTTCGCGCAGGATGATGCGCTGACGCCCGCTCTCGACCAGGCCCTGCGCCTCCCAGGCGCTCAGGAGGCGGCTCACCGTATGCAGCGTGGTGCCGGTCATCTGCGCGATGTCCTGGCGGCTGATCGGAAAGTCGATCTCGATGCCCCGGTCCACTTTCCTGCCGGATTGCTTGGCGAGCCTCAGCAGCGCATGGGCCACGCGCTGCTCGACCTGCTGGGTCGACATTTCGAGGATCCGGGTATGGCTTTCCTGCAGCCGTGTTCCGATGGTCTGGAGCGTATTGGCCGCCAGCGCGGGAAAGCGCTCGACCAGCCGGGGCCAGGCCGCTGTCGGCCAGATCAGCACCACGCTGTCATCGACGGCCAGCGCGGTTGCCGGATAATGCGCGGCGCCGATCGCCATCGCGAGGCCGAACGTCTCTCCGGGCGCGACGTAGCGCACGACGATCTGTTCACCGGTCGGCGTGGTCTTCGCGGCGCGGACGTGACCGTGCAGCAGCAGGAAGAAGGACGTCGCGTCGGCGCCCTGCTCGAAGATCGCGGTGTTCCGGGGATAACGCGCCGAACGTGCCTCGCGGAGAATCTCCTCGAGGTCGTCCGGCTTGACGCCGCCGAACAACGGCAAATGCGCAACCAGCGATGTGTCGACCTTGGCCATCCTGCCTCCCGGCTCGGTAGTGTCATGGCACCTGCAATCGTCCGCCTGTTTGCGCTAGCGCAAAACGACGGGGGCGGGCGGTCCCTATTTTCGCGCAAAGATCAGGTCTCACAGGAGTTGCCCTCATGGCTGGTGTCCGATCCCGCGACGTCGATGGCTGGCCCCTGTTTGCGAACAGCTTCAGGCCGTTTTTCCTGTTCGGCGCGATCCAGGCCGGACTCTCGATCCTGGTCTGGCTGCCGATGTTCCATGGCGAGGTGTCGGTCAGTTCCGCCTTCGCGCCACGGGACTGGCACATCCACGAGATGCTTTACGGCTTCCTGCCCGCCGTGATCACGGGTTTCCTGTTCACGGCCATCCCGAACTGGACCGGTCGGCTGCCGATCCGGGGCAAGCCGCTTGCGGCGCTGCTTGCGGTCTGGCTCGCCGGCCGCGTCGCGATCACGCTGTCGGCCGATCTCGGCTGGACCGTCGCGCTGGTTGTCGACGCCGCCTTCCTGGCGCTGGTGGTCGCGGCTGCGACGCGCGAGATCATCGCCGGCGGCAACTGGCGCAATCTGCCGGTGGTGCTGCTCGTCCTGTTGCTGCTCGCAGGCAACATCGCTTTTCATCTTGAAGCGCATTTTGTCGGTGCCGCCGACGTCGCGATCCGGGTCGGGATCGCCGTGGTCGTGCTGATGATCGCACTGATCGGCGGACGTATCATCCCGAGCTTCACCCGCAACTGGCTGGTCAAGGTCAACCCCGGGCGGCTGCCTGTGCCGTTTGCCCGGTTCGACGCGGCCGTGATCGGATGCAGCGCGCTGGCGCTGGTGGCGTGGATCAGCGCGCCCCTGGCAGGCATCACCGGGGTCATGATGGCACTGACAGGCGGGTTGCATCTGGTGCGGCTGGCGCGCTGGGCCGGCGACCGCACCTTGCGCGAACGGCTCTTGAGCATATTGCATGTCGGCTACGCGTTCCTTCCGTTCGGCTTTCTGTTGCAGGCTCTGGCCGTCTTCGGTGTGTTGCCGCCCAGTGCCGGCATCCATGCCTGGATGGGCGGTGCCGCCGGCACCATGACGCTGGCGGTGATGACGCGCGCGAGCCTCGGCCACACCGGCCAACTCCTGACAGCGTCGCCGGCCACGCAGGCGATCTATGCCGCCATCATCGTCGCGGCGCTGGCGCGGGTCTGTGCGGTGGTGTTGCCGGCGCATGCCGATGCGCTGCTGCATGTCGCCGCCTTCTCGTGGTTCGCGGCCTTCCTCGGCTATGCGGTCGCGTTCGGTCCGCTCCTCGCCGGCAGCCGGCGGCGTTCGCTCGCCACGATGGGCGTGACCGTGCCGGTCCACTGAACCGGCGCGAAACCTCGCTCGGCTTTGCTGCCCCGCCCGGGGCCGAGGCTGCCTTTTGCGGCCTTGGTCTCGCCGCGGACGTGCCTCACGGAAACCCCAATCGAACCAGTTCCTTCGCTGCCGCGTCTCATCACGTGGCGAGGCATTCCATCGGCGCGTCCGGCTGGCGGCGCGACGAGACCGGCAGGAGGACATCGATGCGCATCACCGCAAAATCTCTGGCGACGACGAGCCTGGTTCTCTTGACCTCCGTGTTCGCGCTGCCGGCATGGGCCGCCGATCTGGACGCCAGTTCGGCCATCGATACCGTCACCGTCTATCCCGACGGGGCCACCGTGACCCGGGTGATCGCGGTCGACCTCGCTTCGGGGGACAGCACCCTGGTCGCGAGGGACTTTCCGCTGTCGCTCGATCCGTCCTCGCTGCGCGTCGAGGGCGAGGCCGGCGCCAAACTCACCATCGGCACGATCGATGCGCGGCCGCCGCGCACGGCGCCGCCGGTCAATCTGCCCGAGCTCGACAAGCGCATCGAATCGCTCCGGGACCAGCGGGCCGACCTGCAGGGCGCGATCGACGCGGCCACGGCACGGCGCAAATTCGCACAGCATTTCGCCGAAGCCTCCCCCGCCGGTCTCGGCGACAAGGGCGAGGCGCGGCCGATCAGCGAATGGCGTGCGGCCTTTGCGGCGGTGGCCGAGGAGGTCGCGACCGCCGACACCGCGATCCGCGAGGCCACGCGCAAGCAGCGCGAGCTCGACCGCCAGCTCGCTCAGCTCGAGGCGGAGCGCTCCGCCAAGCCGCCGAACCGGATGGAGGTGCGGATCGACGTCGCCTCCGCGGCGGCCACCAAAGCGACCTTGCGCGTGACCTATGCCGTGCGCAATGCGCGCTGGGTCCCGCTCTATGATGCAAGGCTCGACACCGGCGGCAAGGATCGCAAGCCGCAGCTCGAACTGGTCCGCCGCGCCGAGGTCACGCAGTCGACCGGCGAGGACTGGTCCAACGTCACGCTCGGCGTGTCCACGGTGCGCATCGGTCGCGGCGGCAGCGCGCCGGAGCTGACGACACTGGTCGCGCAATATCCGCAGGTGCCGAAGCCGATGGCGCTCGGGACGGCTTCGGACCTCGCACGCCCGGCTCCGATGACGCGCCAGGCTCAATCGCCGGCGATGGCGAAGGTCGCCGAGGCGGTCGAGCGCGAGCGCGCCGACGAGCAGCAGGCGGTGGCGGAGGTCGGCGACTTCCAGGCCACCTTCAGGATTCCGGGCCGCGTCAGCCTCGGCGCCGCCGAAGGTGCCAAGAGCCTGCGCATCGCCTCCATCAACGTGCCGGCGGATCTGTCGGTCCGCGCAGCGCCGGTGATGGACCCCACCGCCTTCCTCGAAGCCAGCTTCAGGCCGACCGACGACGCGACGTTGCTGCCGGGCAAGGTCGCGATCTACCGCGACGGCGTCTTCGTCGGTCGCGGCAGGATTTCAGCCTCGGCCAAGGACGAGACGGTCCGCCTCGGCTTTGGTGCCGACGACAAGGTCAGGATCGAGCGCGCCGTGCTCAAGCGCAACGAGGGCTCGGCCGGGCTGCTCGTGACCACGTCGAAGACCGACGAGCGTTCGTTCAAGACGACGATCCGCAACGGCCACGACTTTCCGATTCGCGTCGCGATCGAGGATCAGCTGCCGGTCAGCGAGAACGAGGACATCGTGGTCGAGATGCTGCCCGCGACCACGCCGCCGACCGCGAGCAACATCCGCGACCGGCGCGGCGTGCTGGAATGGTCGTTTGACGCCAAGCCGGGCGAGGTCCGTGACATCAACTTCGCCTGGCGCGTCCGCTGGCCGAAGGACAAGAGCATGGTCATCATGCCGGCGGGTTAGGCGGGTCTCTTCACCTCTCCGCACAAGCCGGGCGAGGAGCGCACCGTCACCGCGGCGACACCACCGTGCGCATCGATTGCGGCAGCACGTAAGGCACGCCGTCGACCTGGTGGACAACCGTGTCGATCTCGAAGATGTCACGGATCGTCTTCCTCGTCACGATCTCCGTTCGCGGTCCGTCCGCGACGAGCCTGCCGCCATTCAACACGACCAGCCGGTCGGCGAAGCGAATCGCGAGATTGAGGTCGTGCAGGATCGCGATTACGGCCGTGCCGGCAGCCGCGCGGCGGCGCGCCGCCTCGACGAGGTCGATCTGATGGCGCAGGTCGAGGCTCGAGGTCGGCTCGTCCAGCAGCAGCAGGCCCGGTCCGTGTTCGGCCTCGCCGCAGGCGAGCTGCACCAGGACGCGGGCGAAATGGGCGCGCTGCTGTTCGCCGCCGGACAGCGTCGGCATCTGCCGCTCGCGGAAATGCGCCAGTCCCACTTCGTCCAGTGCGGCGTCGACCAGCCCGTTCGCCTCGCGCGGGCTGCGATCGCCCGCACCCATCAGCACGATCTCCGCGACCGTGAAGGGGAAGCTGACATTGACGTGCTGGGACAGGATCGCGCGCCGGGCGGCGAGCTCGCGCGGCGTATAGCTGCCGATATCGCGCTGTTTCAGCAAGACCTCGCCCCCGCTCGGGTGGAGATCGCCGGAGAGCAGCCGCAGCAGCGTCGACTTGCCGGCGCCGTTCGGGCCGATGATCGCGACCAGCTCACCCGCCCCAACTCTCAGGTCGATGCCGTCGAGCAGCGTCGCGCGGCCTGCGCGCTTGCTCAAGCCGCGTGCTTCGATGACGGCGTTCATGGTGAGGCAAGTCCGCGCTGCCGCAGCAGAATGCCGAGAAAGACCGGCGCGCCGACCGCAGCGGTCAGGATGCCGATCGGGATCTCGGCCGGCGCCACGATGGTTCGCGCCAGCGTATCGGCGCCGACCATCAGGATGGCGCCGAGCAGCATCGAAGCCGGCAGCAGCAGCCGGTGCGCCGGCCCGATGACGAGACGCAACAGATGCGGCACGACGATGCCGACGAAGCCGATGACGCCGCTGATCGACACCGCGACGCCGGTCATGGCGGAGACCAGGACGATCGCGATCCGCTTGAGACGCTCGACATCGACGCCACCGTGAAAGGCATCGGCTTCGCCCAGCACAAGGAGGTCGAGACCACGCGCGATGAAGGCGCAGACGGCGAGCCCGACGGCCAGAGCCGGTGCGAGCACGGCGGCCTTGGTCCAGGTGGCCCCGCTCATCGAACCCAGCATCCAGAACGTGATGTCGCGGAGCTGGCGGTCGTCGGCAATGAACACCAGGAGTCCGATGCCGGCATTGGTGATGGCGGTGATGGCGATGCCGGCCAGCAGGAAGATCGCGATCGAGGTTCGCCCCGCGCGGCTGGAGATGGCGTAGAGGATCGCGGTCGTCGCCAGCGAGCCGGCGAAGGCCGCGAGCGGCAACAGCTCGGTCTGGAGAAAGTGCAGACTCTCGCCAAGGCGCGAATCGGTGAGGACGATCGTGCTTGCCGCCGCCAGCGCGCCGCCGCTGGAGACGCCGACCAGGGCAGGATCGGCGAGGGGGTTGCGAAACAAGCCTTGCATGATCGCGCCGGCCGCGGCGAGCAGGCCGCCGACCATTGCGGTCGCCGCGATCCGGGGAATGCGGATCGACCACAGCACGAGCTGGTCGCGCGCCGTCACGGCCTCGGCGGTCGCGTGGCCGGCCATGCCGAGTGCGGCAGGCAGGCGAGAGAGGGGAATGCCGGCTGCGCCGACGGTCAGCGCGACGAGGCCGGTTGCCGCGAGCAGGGCGAGGAGCAGCGGAAGCGCCATCGACGCGAACCTGCGTCCCGCGCGCGCATGTTGCCGGCCGCGCCCTTCCGCCGTTCCGATCGTCACGCTCATTGCCGGCAGTTCGCCGCCGCCACAGCCGAGGCGAACGCACCGCCATCGGCCAATGCGGGATAGAGCCTGACCGCGAGGTCGCGCGCCGCGGCAGCGGTGCGCGGGCCGAAGCCGAGCAGATAGAGCGCATCCATCGTGACGAAGCTCCTGCCGGCCGCGACCGGAGTCAGGGCAAAGCCCGGATGGGCATAGATCGCATCGGCCTGCAGCGAGTCCCTGCCGCGTTCGATCGACAGCACGACGTCCGGCCTTGCGGCCACGATCGCCTCGTCGCCGATGATCTTGTAACCGTCGAAATCGTCGATGGCGTTGGTGGCGCCGGCGAGGCGGATGATCTCGTCCGCAGCGGTCCTGTGGCCGGCGACCATGGCCCGCCCGTTCTGGAGCGACATCACGAACATCACGCGGACCGGCTTGGTCACCCTGGCGCGCAGCGCGCGGAGCCGGGCAAGATCGGCATCGACGGCCGCGGTCAGGCATTCTGCGCGCTTATCGACGCCCATGGCATGGCCGACCAGCCGGATCTTCTCGACCAGGCCTTCCTCGCTGAAGGTTTCGGGGACCAGCACCAGCGGCACCTTCGCCGTCTCCAGGATATCCATGGTCTCGCGTGGACCCGACCCCTGGGTCGCCAGGATCAGCGTGGGATGGAGGCCCAGCACGCCTTCGGCGGAGATCTGCCGCATGTAGCCGACATTGGGTTTGTCTCGCAGC
Organism: uncultured Bradyrhizobium sp.; assembly: GCA_964423245.1. Taxonomy (GTDB): domain Bacteria; phylum Pseudomonadota; class Alphaproteobacteria; order Rhizobiales; family Xanthobacteraceae; genus Bradyrhizobium. The sequence continues at coordinate 63,160 of CAYREH010000014.1, forward strand.
GCGTCCGCCGGATAGAGACTCGTGGTGTCGACGCCGACCAGCCGGCTCTCGAGCCCGAGCGCGTAGAGAATTTCCGTGATGGCGCCGCCGATCGAGACCGTGCGCGCCACATCGGCCACACTGACGTCGCGCTTGCGCGCGTCATGCACGGTGATGCCGGCCGCATCTGCGGAAGAGGAGAGTGCGATCGTACCGGCGAGCAGTAAATGCGTGAGAATGCGACAAAACGTCATTGCGTGTCACTTCGTCAGGATCAGTTTGTTCTGCGAGGTCAGACGGAGCCGATAGCTGTCCTCGCCATGCGCAATGACGATCTCGCGCTCGGTGGCGAACAGCTCGCGGCTGTCGATCCGGCTGCCACGCATGGTCAAGATTCTGGTGGTTACTGGAGGGCTTTGTGCCGGCCCTGCGCTTCCGCTGCCGTCGTGCCCGGACGTTTCTGACATTGTCGTCGTGATGTGCTTTCGAGATCGTTGAATGCCGCTTGTTTGTACAAGCGGTGCGAGGCGCATTCCAACCGCCGCAATTTACAATCGATGTAAACTGCAGCTTGCCGACATTGACCGTCGGAATGTTGCCACGTAACCAATCATGGCCGTGGACGGCTTGTCCGCGTTTTAAAAAATCAGCCAGCCAGTCGTTCGCCTTGCGAACGCACGCCAGCCAAAGACTCCAAGAACTAGAATGAAGTGCAGGCTGGGGCTGATATGGCTGACGGGGCTAGGGTTTCGCGCGCGCTGATTTTGGGCGCGTCGGTGGTTTCAATTGCGGCAATGACGGCGGAGAGCGGTCTGGCGCAGACCGCGTCGCCGCAGGCGGAAAATGTTGCGTCGGAACGGCCGAAGCAGGCCAGGCGCAAGCCGGCGAAGCCGCTAGCTGCGCAGCAGGCGACGGCCGAGGTGATGAACGCCCGTGCCCAGGTCGCCGCTGGCGCTGCCGTGCAGACGCTCGATACCATCACGGTCGCAGCAACCAAGACCAAGGAGCGCGCGATCGACGCGCTCGCACCGGTCAGTTCGATCTCGCTCGACCAGATCCAGGGGCTCCAGCCGAACCGGCTGTCGGATGTCTTCCATGCCGTGCCCGGCGTGTCGTTCCAGGAACGGGGCGACGATCCCGCGACCGTCATCAACGTTCGCGGCCTGCAGGATTTCGGTCGGGTCGCCGTGGTGGTCGATGGCGCGCGGCAGAACTATCAGCGCACGGGCCACAACGCCAACGGCTCGTTCTTCCTCGATCCCGAACTGATCGGCGGCGTCGACGTGGTGCGCGGCCCGACCGCCAACATCTACGGTTCAGGCGCGATCGGCGGCCTCGTCTCGTTCCGCACCAAGGACATCAACGACGTGTTGCGCCCGGGCGAACGCTGGGGTGTCGATCTCTCCGGCTCCTATGGCTCCAACAACAGCCGTGGCCTCGGCTCGGTGTTCGGCGGCGTCCGTGCCACGCCCGACGTCGACGTCTTCGGCGGCGCGGTCTACCGCACCCAGGGCAATTACAAGGACGGCAACGGCACCGAGATCGGCAACACCGGCAATCAGGTCGAGAGCGGGCTGATGAAGCTCACGGTGCGGCCTGCCCTCGGTCACGAGGTCAAGTTCGGCGCCGTCTTCCAGGACTATCAATACGATATCGGCCAGTTCAACAGGGGGCCGGTCACGACCGCGGCGCAGCGCGCGCTCTATCAGGGCTCGTCGGTCTATGCCTCGGATACGAAGAACTACACCGGGACCATTACCTGGAACTACGCGCTGCCGAGCGACAATCTGTTCGACTGGCACATGTCGGTCTACGGCAATCGTGTCGATAACGACCAGACCAAGACCTATCACTATTCGACAGCGGGCTCGGCCTATTGCGGCGCCGGCAATGTCGGCAACAACATCTCGGGCTGCGTCGGCGACAAGCGCGGTTATGTCCTCAATACCTACGGCATCGATGCCAACAACACCACGCGCTTCAACGTCGGAGACTGGCGCAATGCCGTCACTTGGGGCGTCGATGCGTTCCAGGATGACGTGATCACGACCGACAGCCGCGGCAATTCGAACATCACCACGCCGAGCGGCATCCGGACCGTGTCGGGCGGTTTCGTGCAATTGAAGCAGAACTACAGCAACTGGTTCGAGGCGGTGAGTGCGATCCGCTATGACCGCTATGACCTCGATTCCGGCAGGACCAGCACGGGCGGTGACCGGTTCTCGCCGAAGATCACCCTCGGCGTGACGCCGGTTGCCGGCTTCCAGCCCTATGTCAGCTATGCCGAGGGCTATCGCGCGCCGTCGATCACCGAGACGGTGATCTCCGGAGCGCATGCGACCGGCGGCGGACCGGCCTTCTTCGTCTGCCCGGATGGCACCAGCGGCCTGTTCTGCTTCCTGCCCAACACGAACCTGCGTCCCGAGGTCGGCAGGAACAAGGAAGTCGGCGTCAACCTGAAATACGACAACATCTTTACCGCCAATGACTCGTTCCGCGGCAAGATCAACCTGTTCCGCAACGACGTCTCCGACTACATCGACCTCGTCGCTTCGACGCCGGTTCCGACCGGGTTCGGCTCGTACAGCCAGTACTACCAGTACCAGAACATCGCGCAGGCCCGTATCCAGGGTTTCGAGGCGGAGACCATGTACGATGCCGGCAACTGGTTCGTCGGCGTCGCCGGCCACTACATCCAGGGCAAGAACGTCGCGACCAATATCGGACTCGCGACCATCACCCCGCGCAAGGTCGTCACGACCGGCGGCGTGCGCCTGCTCGACCGTACGCTGGTCCTGTCGGCGCAGTGGGCGTCCTACGGTCCGAACAACGACGTGCCCGCCGGCTATCTGCCCGCGACCGGGTACGAGTTGGTCAACCTCTACATGACCTACAACGCGACCAGGGACATCGTGTTCACGGCCTCGATCGACAATCTGCTCAACCAGTACTACCGGCCTTACGCCGTCCCCGGCAGCTCCACCGACGGCACCTCGCAGAACGACGTGCTGTGGACGAGCGCGGGTGCGGGCAGGGTCTACAAGGCCGGCATGAAGATTCACTTTGGAGGAGCGTAAGCCGAAAGCCCCGCCACACCGTCAACCTCCGTCCGGTCGCGCTGATGCCCCCAGCGCGGCCTCGGCGTGTCGCCTCGAATATAAAGGAGAGACTTCCATGTTCATTGCCATGAACCGCTTCCAGGTCAAGAAGGGCGCGGAGACCGCGTTCGAAACCGTCTGGGCCACCCGCGAATCCCATCTCGGCAGCATGCCGGGCTTCGTCGAATTTCATCTGCTGAAAGGCCCTGAGGCCGACGACCATACGCTCTATTCGTCGCACACCCTCTGGGTCGACAAGGCGGCGTTCGAGGCCTGGACGCGCTCGGACCAGTTTCGCCGTGCTCATGCGCGTGCCGACAATCCGACCGGCGAGAGCCTCTATCTCGGTCACCCCAGGTTCGAGGGCTTCGAGGTGATCCAGAGCGAAGGCAGGGCCGCGGCGGCCTGAGCACGCGCAGACAACAGGGAGCCAGAGATGCTGAGTACCGAACTTGCCGACCTCAGGGCGCATATGGCCGACAATCCCGGCGCGGTGATCGAGGACGTCGCGCGCGAGCGCCAGTTCACGCCGCGTACGGTGATCGAGGCGCTGCCGTCCTCCATGGTGCATATCGGCAGCGGTCAGCATTTCGCCGCGGCGATGCAGGACATCGCCGAATGGGGCGAGGTCACGCTGATCGTGCATACGGATGACGCGATCTTCGAGTTCACGGGGACACTCCCCGCGGGCGAGATCGGCCGCGGCTATTTCAACCTGATGCAGCCGAAGGGCTTGCATGGCCATCTCCGCCACGAGCGTTGCGATGCGGTCGCCTTCGTCGAGCGTCCCTTCATGGGCAAGGCCTCCGCTTTCATCGCCTTCGTCAATACGGACGGAGGCATCATGTTCAAGGTCTTTGTCGGCCGCGACGAGGCGCGGGCCTTGCGAGCGGACCAGCTGTCGCGGTTCCGGCAGCTCGCCGCCCGGATCGCGGCGCAGCCCGCGACATAGCTTCGTGCCGGCTGTCGGGAGATCGGGATGCTGAGCAAATCGAGGATTCGGCACGTGGTTCTGACGATCGCGCTGGCGCTCGCGCCGACGCCGGTTCTCGCGATCGACGAGGCGTTGTTGCCCCGCCATCTGTCACCCTGGGGCATGTTCGCCGGCGCCGATATTGTCGTGAAGGCGGTGATGATCGGGCTCGCCATCGCATCGCTGGTGACGTGGACGGTGTGGCTCGCCAAGACCGTCGAGCTCCGCCGCAAGAGCGCGCTTGCCGCGGAGCGAATGCGGGCGCTCGAGGGCCGAATGAGGCTGGCGCAGGCGGCGGAGCGGGCCGGCGACGCGCATGATGCCGTCGCCCAGCTGATCCAGTCCTGCGCGAAGGAGGCCGAGTTGTCCGGCGGCGTCTTCGATGACGGCCTTCAGGAGCGAGTCGCATTGCGGCTGGAACGGGTCGAGGCGGCGATGTCGCGGCAGATCGCGCGCGGCATCGGCGTGCTTGCGACCATCGGCGCCACGGCGCCGTTCGTCGGCCTGTTCGGCACGGTCTGGGGCATCATGAACGCCTTCATCGGCATCTCCGAGAGCCACACCACGAGCCTTGCCGTGGTCGCGCCGGGTATCGCCGAAGCACTGCTCGCCACCGCGCTCGGGCTCGTCGCCGCGATCCCGGCGGTCGTGATCTATAACCATCTCGTCCGCGGCATCGCCGGTTACCGGGCGCTGCTCGCCGATGCATCGGCGCAGCTCATGCTGCTGGTCAGCCGCCAGCGCGACCACAGGGAGTTCCGCCTGGCGCGAGCCGCGGAGTAGGTCATGGCAGCGAAGCTGGGCGCGGGCGCGCGATCGCCGCTGAAGCGCGGCGACCCCGACGATCTCGACGTCACCCACGAGATCAACGTCACGCCCTTCATCGACGTGATGCTGGTGCTGCTGATCATCTTCATGGTGGCCGCGCCGCTTGCCACCGTCGACATCGGCGTCGAACTGCCGGCGACCGCCGTCGAGCCGCAGCCGCGGCCGGACAAGCCGACCTTCGTGACCGTGAAACCGGATCTCACGATTGCCGTCGGCGAGGATACGATCGCACGCGACGGCCTCGTCACCGCGCTCGATGCCGCCACCAGGGGCCGCAAGGACGAGCGGATCTATCTGCGCGCCGACAAGGCCGTAAGCTATGGCGACCTGATGGAGGTGATGAACGCCTTGCGCAACGCCGGCTATCTCAAGGTCGCGCTGGTCGGCCTCGACGGACGCAGTTGATGCGTGCGAACGCCTTTGCCTTGTACGAGCCGCCCGGAGAGCGCGATACCGCGCGATGGGGCGGATCGGCGGCGGTGATCGTGGCGCTGCATGTTGCCGCCGCGCTGCTGGCGGCGAGCTGGCTGAGGTCGCAGCCCGAGCACGGCGTCAGCCTGCCGGCGGTGCTGATCGACATGTCGCCGGTGAGCGCGGCACCGCAGCAGATGCAGGATGACATCGCGCCGGGACCCGTGATGCAGCAGGCAGACGCCTCCCCGCCGGAGCCGGTGCAGCTTCAGACCAGCGAGGAGACCCTCGCGCCGACGCCGCCGCAGGAGAAGCCGGACGTGGTGGCGCCGCCGGAGCAGAAGCCGGAACCGTCACCTTCCAGGCCTGAGCCTGCGAAGATCGTGCCGGCCGAAAAGCCGGCACCGGTGAAGCCGAAGATGGTTCGCCGCGAGGCGAAAAAGCCGTCGGAGGCGACGCCCGCGCCGCGCACCAGCGCGGCCCCGCGTGCCGAGCGCGAGGCACCGATGGCTTCCGCGATGAGCCCCGGCGCAACGGCCTCCGCGATCGCGTCCTACAATCAACGCGTTCGCGCGCATCTGATGCGCTTTCATTCCTATCCGTCCGGTGGCGGCGGCCAGCGCGGCGTTGCCAGGCTGAGCTTCACGCTCGGCCGCAGCGGCCAAGTCACGTCCAGCCGCCTCAGTGGCTCATCCGGCGTCGCTGCCTTCGATGCCCAAGCGATGGCGATGATCCGTCAGGCCTCGCCGTTCCCGCCGATCCCCGACGAGATCGGGAACGGTGTGATGAGCTTCTCGATTCCGGTGGAGTTCACGGTGAGGTAGTGGTCGTCTTCACCTCGCCCCGCTTGCGGGGAGAGGTCGGATTGCATCGAAGATGCAATCCGGGTGAGGGGGACTCTCCGCCACTCCGTCTCTCACCGTGATCGTGGAGGCAGCCCCTCACCCCAACCCTCTCCCCGTAAGAACGGGGAGAGGGAGAGGAGAGAGCCGGGCCTTACTTCGCCTTCAGAAAGTCCGCGACCTCGAGCAGCATGAACTCGTCGTCGTCGGCCTTGTTGGGATCGCGGCTCGACGAGAACGGCAGGTTGTTGTCGTTGCCGACGATGATGTGCGTCTCGTCGACGCGGTCGACGTTCTCGATGGTGAAGAACGGGAAGGTGTAGACCCCGTCATTGAGCGGCTTGCGCGCCTTCTTGTCGGGATCCCTGATCTTCATCAGGTCGATATAGCCGATCTTGCGCACGGGCTTGCCGACATTGGCGTCGGTGAGCTCGATCTTGTAGACGCGCTTGAACTTGGCGAGGTCCGGGAAGCAGTTCTCGCCGCGCTGGCCCTGCGGGCAGGCCTTGTCGGCGGTGCCTTCGCCGTTGTCGCGCTCGATGATGAGACCGGAGGCCTGGTCGATCATGTTGAAGTCGCCGATCGCGTTGCCGTTCTGCTCGAACACGTACTGCCAGGAGCGGCCGGTGAACTTCTCGGCGGCGACGTCGAATTCGAGGATGCGCGCAGCTTCCTTGCCGTCGACCTTTTCCCAGTCCTTCTTCTCGGCATCCCACAGCGGCCCTTCGAGCAGGCCGTAGAGGAACTTGCCGTCCTTCGACGCGGCGAAGCCTTCATAGCCCTTGCTGCGGCGAAGATTGACATTGGTGTAGGTCGCGCCCGGCGCGCCCGGCGTCGCCACCGCCCAATTGTCGGGCGAGCGCACCGGCTTGCCGTCGGCGACCGTGTCGAACACGCCGAGGATCTTGCCGCTCTTGTCGGCCTTCAGGATGTAGGGCCCGAACTCGTCGCCGATCCAGAAGACATCGCCGATGATCTGGAAGCCTTCGGTGTCGAAATCGGCGCCGGTGAGGTAGCGCTTTGCGGTGTCCTCGTGGACGATGCGGAACGGCACCTTCTTGTCGGGATCGTGCAGGAAGATCGTCTCAAGGCGCTCGATCTTGCCATTGGCCCAGTCCATCTTGTAGCGATTCAGATAGAGCATCGAGTCCGGCGAATTGGCGCGCGCGCCCATGCCGTTGTCGGTGATCACCCAGAAGGTGCCGTCGGGCATCGTCTTGATGCCGGAATGGCCCTGCAGCGGCTGGCCCTTGAACGGCAGCGACACGCCGGTCGGACGCTCGTAGGATTTGCCCATCACCGTGCCGAGCGCGTCGACGCGCTTTCCGGTGGTGTATTTGCCCGAGGTCTTGAGGTCGGCCGGCGCATCGGCCGGCGCGTCGATGAAGGTTTCGGCGGGCATCACCACGTGGCCGGCGAGCTTGGCGGGGAATTCGCCCTCGCTCTGCGCGAACGCGGCGCTCGCGGATAGAATGACGGTTGCGACGGTGCTGAGAAAAGTCGCGCGCATGTGCGTCTCCTTGTGTGAGGAGGACGTCTTATGCGGACGGCATATTGCAGTTTTGTGAAACCGGGCGAAACGCCGCAGCCGCCTTTTACTCCTTTACCGCGCCGGTCAGCGACGACACGTAATAGTCGACGAACAGCGAATAGAACACCGCGACCGGCAGCGAGCCGAGCAGCGAGCCCGCCATCAGCGCGCCCCACTGGTAGACGTCGCCGGTGACGAGCTCGGTCAGGATCGCGACCGGTACCGTCTTGTTGGCGCCGCTCTGGATGAAGGCGAGCGCGTAGATGAACTCGTTCCATGACAGCGTGAAGGAGAAGATGCCGGCCGAGATCAGGCCGGGCACCGCCAGCGGCAACGTGATCCGCCGCAGGATCTGCAGCCGCGTCGCGCCGTCGACCAGCGCGCATTCCTCCAGTTCATAGGGAATCGACTTGAAATACCCGATCAGCAGCCATGTGCAGAACGGCACCAGGAAGGTCGGGTAGACCAGGATCAGCGCCAGCGGCGAATCGAACAGGCCGAACTGCACCACGACCGTCGCGAGCGGGATGAACAGGATCGACGGCGGCACCAGATAGGCGAGATAGATGCCGAGCCCCACATAGGGACTGCCGCGGAAGCGCAGCCGTTCGATGGCGTAGGCGGCGAGCGTGCTCGCGATCAGCGACAGCGTGGTCGAACCGACCGCGACCAGCATCGTGGTCCACAGCCAGCGCGGATAGGCGGTGTTGAACAGCAGGTGCTTGATATGCGCCAGCGTCGGCGAGGAGATCCAGAACGGGTTGTGCTCCTTGTAGTTCATCAGCTCGGCGTTCGGCTTGAACGAGGTGATCGCCATCCAGTAGAACGGGAACAGCAGGATCAGCACGAAGCAGCCGAGCGGCAGATAGATCATCATCAGGCGCCGCAGCCCGGAATCCCATTCCATCGTGTCGGGTACGGCCTTGGAGTCGGCGACGGACGGCTGCGCGACGGTGTCAGTCATTGCTCTCTCCCTGCTGCCATTTGCGGCGCGCCAGGCCGAAATAGGAAAACAGCGTCGCGAACACCAGGAATGGGATCATCGACACCGCGATCGCCGCGCCTTCGCCGAGTTCGCCGCCTGCGATGCCGCGCTGGAATGCCAGCGTCGCCAGCAGATGGGTCGAATTGCCGGGGCCGCCGCGGGTGATGGCGTAGACCAGCTGGAAGTCGGTGAAGGTGAAGATGATGGAGAAGGTCATGACGATGGCGAGGATCGGCATCATCATCGGGAAGGTGATGTAGCGGAAGCGCTGCCAGGCGCTGGCGCCATCGAGCATTGCCGCCTCGTAGAGCGAGGGCGAGATGGTCTGCAGGCCCGCCAGCAGCGAGATCGCGACGAAGGGAATGCCGCGCCAGATGTTGGCGGCGATCAGCGAGAAGCGCGCCGGCCAGGGCGAGCCGAGGAAGTCGACATTGCTGGTGCGCCAGTGCAGCACGTCCACCAGGAGATAGGAGATGATCGAGAACTGCGGATCGTAGATCCACCAGAACGCCAGCGCCGAGAGCACGGTCGGCACGATCCAGGGCAAGAGGATGATGGCGCGGAGCAGGCTCTTGAACGGAAAATGGTTGTTGAGCAGCAGCGCCAGCCAGAAGCCGAGCGCGAACTTCCCGAAGGTCGCGATCCCCGTATAGACCACGCTGTAGAACACCGCGTTCCACCACAGGGGATCGGTGAGCAGGTACTGGAAGTTCTCGAAGCCGACGAAGACTCCCTTTCTTCCGATCGTGGTGTCTGTGAAGGCGAGCCAGATGCCGAGACCGAGCGGGTAGGTCAGGAACACCGTCAGCAGTCCGATCGCCGGCGCGAGGCACATCGCGATCAGGAACGGCTTGTAGTCGAACAGGCGGACGATCCAGCCCGGCTGCCGATGTATGAGCGCGGGAGGGGGAAGTGTGGTCACGGACATCGCGTTGTTGTCCCGATTTTGAAGGTCACCCCACCGTCATTGCGAGCGAAGCGAAGCAATCCAGTCTGTTTCCGCGGCACCAGTCTGGATTGCTTCGTCGCTTCGCTCCTCGCAATGACGGTCACTGTTCGTCGGTCGCTACTTCTGCCGCCGGAAGTACCGCTTGCAGCGCTGCTCGGCCTCCGCCGCGGCGGCTTCCGGGGTGGAGGCGCCGGTCGCCACCGCCGCGAACATCTGGATCAGGACGTAATCGGCGCTGACCGCGCCGGTCGCCGTCGAGATCGGTCCCGCATAGCCGTCGTAATAGGTGCTGTTCATGGTGTCCTTGAACAGCTTGACCTTGGGGTCCTGCGTCCACACCGCGGCGTCGGCATAGGCGGCCAGCGGCTGCGACCAATAGCCGGAATTGGCGTTGAGCCACGGCTCGTACTGGTCCTTCTCCAGCATGAATTGCAGGAAGGCCTTCGCGGCATTGGGATACTGGCTGTGCTTGAACACCATCGCGTTCAGGGTGAGGCCCGCCATCGGCGAGACCTTGGCGACGCCCTTGGGCAGCAGCTGGTGCTCGCTGTCCTCGGCGATCGCCTTGGTGGCCGGATCGTTCTTCAGAGAGAAGTACAGCGAGACGCCGTTGGCGGTCAGCGCGATTTCCTGCGAGGCATAGGCGCGGTTGTTGCTGACGTCGTTCCACGACGTCGTGCCGGGGATGAAGGTCGGGTAGAGCTGCTTCACCCAGTTCAGCGCGGCAATGGTCTCCTTGCTGTTGATGGTGACGTTGCCCTCCTCGTCGAGCAGCGCGGCATTGTGCGACCACAGCGCCCAGCTGGCGAAGCCGTTGCCGTCGCCCTTGGCATTGCCGAGGGCGAAGCCGGCCGGCTTGCCGGCCTTCTGCAGCTTCTGGCAGAGATCGAGAATGCCGGCATGGTCTTCCGGCACCTTGTCGAAGCCGACCGATTGCAGGATGGACTTGCGATAGATCAGGGGACCTGCGGTGGCGCCGAACGGCAGGCCGATCCAGGCGTCGCTCTTGTTCTTCTTGCCGTAGCGCTGCGCCAGCGGCAGCCAGCCACCATACTTCTTGCCGGCATAGTCGGCGACGTCGGTCAGTTCGATCAGCTTGTCGATGTAGATGTGCGGTGCATCGGAGAAGCCGATGATGATGTCGGGGCCGGCGCCGGAATTGGCGGTGACGGCGGTCTGCTGGTTGATGTCCTCCCAGCCGACGAAGTCGACCTTGACCTCGACCCCGGTCTCCTTGGAGAACTTGGCCGCGTTGGCGCGGAAGACGTCCTCGTCGGCCTGGACGAAGCGCACCGGGCGCAGCATGCGCAGGGATGCACCCTTCTCGATCTCGCGTTTGGGCGCCGGGACGTCGGCGGTCTTGATGGTCGATTGCGGTGTTTGCGCTGCAGCACCGGTGGCAGCGAACGTCGCTGCGGATAGGCCAAGCGCCAAAGCGTCACGACGCGTGAGGTCGTTCCTCATCAGTTCCTCCCTATGATGTCTCCCCTCCCGGCGTTGATCGCCGGTGAAGGGCCGTTTCAGTCTCTTGCCGGTGTCCGGCGCGGGTGCCGCGCGGCCGCCTAGCTGTTGGGGCCGCGATCCATGCTGACGGGCTGCCAGCGGCGGAGCGCGGTGTTTTGCAGCACCGACGGATTGACGCAGCTTACCGGCCACATGCCCTGGAGCACCAGTGACAATTCGTAGCCTACACGCCGCTTGCGCGCCTCGTCGAACCGTGCCGAGGCCGAGGCGACATGGGCGGTCAGGGTCACGTTCTCCATGCCGAGCAGGGGGTTGTTGTGCGACGGCGGTTCCGTCTCCAGCACGTCGAGGGCGGCATGGGCGATCCAGCCCTCCTGCAGCGCCTTAATCAGGCTCTCCTCGTCCACGGTCGCGCCGCGCCCGGTGTTGATGAAGACCGAGCCCTTCTTCATCTGCCGGAAGTGCTTCTCGGTGAGCATGTGATGCACTTCGGGCCGTGCCGGGGCGTGCATCGAGACGAAGTCTGATTGCGACAGCACCTCGTTCAGCGTCGCCGGGATCACGCCGTGATCATACATCAGCGTTTCCTGGATGAAGGGATCGTAGGCCATCATGCGCAGTCCGAACGGCGCGGCGCGCTTGGCCACCGCACGGGCGACGCGGCCGAACGAGACGAAGCCGAGCGTCTGCCCCATCAGGCGCGGGATCTTCAGCAGCGCCGGCCGGCCTTCGGACCAGCGCCCCGTGCGCACCATCCGATCCTGCTCGATCAGGCGGCGGAAGCCGGCGAGCAGCAGCATCATGGCGTGATCGGCCACCTCCTCGATGAAAGTATCGGGAATGTTGGTGACGGCAATGCCGCGTGCGGTTGCGGCCTTGACGTCGACGCTGTCGACGCCGACCGAGCCGAGCGTGATGACCTTGCACCTGTCGAGCGCGTCGATGATCGTCTTGGTGATGGGGATGCCCTTGGCATAGATGGCGTCGGCGTTCTTGGCGGCGGCGATGAAGCCGGCCTCGTCGGCCGGTGCTTCCACGATCTCGGCCTCGATCGGATCGAGCGCCTCGCGCTCATAGGAATAGTCGCTGCCCGCGACCGTGAAGCTCGCGCCCTTCGGCGTCACCACCCTGTATTTCGGCATTTCCTGCTCCCGATTGTTTTTTCTTGGTGTGGCCTTGCTCGCACGCGGCTGGCCCTTGCGTCTTTTACGCGAAATCACGGCGGTTGCGTACAATCGCCGGTTGCCGCCGGGGCTTTTGTGCGGCGGCCGGCGCGGCCGGGTCCGGGCTTCTACGGAGAAGCCGTAAGGGGTTGATAAGGTCTGGCACACTAAAAGTTGATTCAAGTTCGATTCATCTCGCGTGCCTTGCGTCCTCACATGTCTGGAGCCATCCCGTGAAGTTGAGCAATCTGAAGATCGCCCCCAAGCTTGGTATCCTCGTCGGCGTCACCTTGTTCGGCCTGTGCATCTCGGGGGTTCTGGCCGGCTATCTGATGAAGCGCGAGATGGTCAATGCGCGCATCGACCAGGCCAAGGCGATCGTCGAGATGGGCCGCAACTACGCCCTCGCGCTGAAGAAGCGGGTCGACGCCGGCGAACTGACCAAGGAGGCGGCCATCGCCGACCTTCGTCGCTACGGCAACGCGATGACCTATGACAACGGCGCCGGCTATCTGTTCGGCACCTCCTATGACGGCATCACCCAGCTGGCGCCCGATCCGAAACAGATCGGCACCAACCGCATGGAAGTCCTGACCAATGGCCGCAAGCTGTCCTGGGAGCTGATGAATGGGGTCAAGGCGAACGGCTCCATCCTGCTCTACTACGAATTCGCCAAGCCCGGCCAGGAAGGGCTGATCCGCAAGCTCGGCTACGCCGTCGCCGTCCCCGGCCTCGACATGTATCTCGGCACGGGCGCCTATCTCGACGACATCGACGCCAAGATGGCACCCGTCTACTGGCTGCTCGGCTTTGCCATGCTCGGGATCGTCATCGTCGCCGGCAGCGTTGCCTGGCTGCTCGGCCGCAGCATCAGCCGTCCGCTCGCGCTGCTCGGCGGCCGGATGAAGGAGCTCGCCGACGGCAAGCTCGAGGGCGACATCCCCGGCGTCGGCCGCGGTGACGAGGTCGGCGCGATGGCGGCGACCGTGCAGATCTTCAAGGACAACGCGGTCCGGATGCGGGATCTCGAGCGGGTCGAGGCAGAAGCCCAGGAGCGGGCCGCGGCAGAACGTCGCAGCGCGATGGAAGGCATCGCCAACGACTTCGAGCGCAGCGTCAACGGCATCGTCCGCTCGGTCTCCTCGGCCGCCGCGGGCATGCAGAGCACCGCGCAGTCGATGACCGCGACCGCCAGCGATGCCTCTTCGCGTGCCGCCACGGTGGGTGCGGCCTCGCAGAAGGCCTCCGGCAATGTCGGCACGGTGGCCGCTGCGGCGGAGGAGCTGTCGAGTTCGGTTGCAGAGATCTCGCGTCAGGTCACGCGTTCGACCGAGGTCGCGAGCAGGGCCGTCAACGATGCCGAGCGCACCAACGCCACCGTGCAGGTGCTGTCGTCCGGCGCCGAGAAGATCGGCGAGGTGGTCAAGCTGATCCACTCGATCGCGGCGCAGACCAACCTGCTCGCGCTCAACGCCACCATCGAGGCGGCGCGTGCCGGGGAATCCGGCCGCGGCTTCGCGGTCGTCGCCTCCGAGGTCAAGGCGCTGGCCAACCAGACCGCCAAGGCGACCGAGGAAATCTCAGCCCAGGTCGCGGCGATGCAGACCTCGACCAGCGACGCCGTCGCGGCCATCTCCGGCATCACCCAGACCATCGCCGAGATGAGCGAGATCACCGCCGGCATTTCCGCCTCGATCGAGCAGCAGGGCGAGGCGACGCGCGAGATCGCCCGCAACATCCAGTCGGTCGCGGCCGGCTCGAACGAGATCAACGCCCATATCGGCAGCGTCACCTCGGCCGCGGAAGCGACCGGCAGCGCCGCGACCGACGTGCTCAACAATGCCCGCGAGCTGGACAACCAGTCCGGCGCGCTGCGCAGCGCCGTCGACGGCTTCCTCGCCAAGGTGAGGGCGGCGTAAGCTGCGGCATTGCACCCTGTCGTCATGCCCGGGCTTGTCCCGGCCATCCACGTTCTTGGCGACCGCGTATGAGGATAGACATGGATGGCCGGGACAAGCCCGGCCATGACGGAGAATGGGGTGGGCTGCGCCCTACTGCTTCTCGATCTTGGCGTTGGTGATCAGCTTCTCCCACAGCACCAGCTGATCCTTCACGAATCCCGCGAGATCTTCCGGTGTGCCGGAGAAGGCATCCATGCCCAGCGTGGCGAGCTGGGCCTTGATCTCGGGCTTCTCGACGATCTTGCGGATCTCGGTGTTCAGCCGCGTCACGATCTCCTTCGGCATCCCGGCCGGTCCGAAATAGCCCTGCCATGAGCTGATGTCGAAGTCCGGCACGCCGGCCTCCTGCATCGAGGGCAGGTTCGGCACCAGCGGCGAGCGGTCCTTGGTGGTGACCGCGAGCGCGCGCAGCGCGTTGCCCTGGACGTGCGGCAGGCCGGTCAGGATGTCGACGAACATCATCGAGACACGCCCGCCCATGACGTCGTTGAGCGCCGGCGGCGAACTCTTGTAGGGCACATGCAGCAGGTCGAGCCCGGCATTGTGCGCGAAGGTCGCGCCCGAGACGATCGCAGAGGACGAGCCGGAGGCATAGCTCAGCTTGCCGGGATTGGCCTTGCCGTAGGCCACCAGCTCGGCGACGGTCTTGGCCGGCACTTCGGGATTGATCACCAGCATGAAGGGCAGGTCGCCGGTGCGGGCGATCGGCGTGAAATCCTTCACGGGATCGTAGCTCAGGCTCTTGAGCAGATAGGGGTTGGCGGAATGCGTCGTGTTGGTCGTGACCAGCAGCGTGTAGCCGTCCGGCGCGGCGCGCGCGACATAGGTCGCAGCGAGCATGCCGTTGGCGCCGGCCTTGTTCTCGATCACGATGCCGACGCCGAGAGCCTGCGACAGATGCTGCGAGATCAGCCGCGTCGTGGTGTCGGTGCCGCTGCCGGCCGCGAAGGGCAGCACCAGCGTGATGTTCTTGCTGGGATAATTGTCGGCCTGCGCGGCGGATGCGGCGGCAAGGCACAGCACGGCCGCACCGGCGCTGCGAAGGTGGCGGATCAACGCTGAAAGCATGTCTGGACGTTCCCTCTTTTCGTTGGCGGGGAACCTAGCCAATCCATATCAAAACCGGAAGACGCGAATTCACTTGTTCTTGTGCCCCGGACGCAGCGCAGCGCTTCTTCAGCAGCGCATCACTGCGCGCTGCGCTGCGCCCGGGACGCGAGACGCCGAGTAACATCCGCGTCGCGGAATTACTTGACCGCCGATCCCCGTCGCGAGGCGATGACGACGCCGGCGAGCACGAGCGCGTAGCCGATCAGGTGGAATGGCTGCAGCGTCTCGCCGAGCAGCAGGATCGCCATCGCCGAGCCGAACACCGGCACCAGGTGGAAGAACGGCGCGGCCCGGTTCGGGCCGATCAGCGCCACGCCGCGGTTGAAGAACAGATAGGCGAGCGTCGAGGGAAAGATCAGGATGTAGCCGAGCGTGGCCAGCGTCAGCCCGTCGAAATGCAGCACCGCGCCGCTGAAGCCTTCCCAGATCGCGGCGGGCAGCAGCATCGACGCCCCGCAGCAGGTGGTGAAGGAGAGAAAGGAGAGCTGGTGGATCTTCGGCCGGCGCGGGATGAACGCCGAATAGAGCCCGAACGCCACCAGCGAGGACGCGAACATGACGTCGCCGCGGTTGAAGCTGATGGTCGCCAGCGCCGCGAGATCGCCGTGCAGGATGATGATCAGCACGCCAGCCAGCGAGATCGCGATGCCGGCGAGCTGGGCGCCGGTCAGCCGCACGCCGAACAGGACCAGCGACCACAGCGCCACGAACAGCGGTCCGGCCGACTGGATCAGCAGCGCGTTCAGCGCCTGCGTGTACTGCATCGCCCAGTAGGAGATGGCGTTGTTGAACGCGAACCCCACCAGCGACAGGAACAGCATCAAGGGCAGGCTGCCGCGCAGGGCGGGCCAGTCGCGCTTCAGGTGCGGCCATGCGAAGGGCAGCAGGATCAGGAACACGCCGAACCAGCGGATCGTGGTCATCGTCAGCGGCGGCACATGGGCCCCGACATGGCGCGCGAGCACGATGTTGCCGGCCCAGAACAGCGAGCTCAGGCTGAGCAGCAGATAAGGCTGGTTGTTGAGCCAGCCGGTCGGTCGGAAGGCCGGTGGCGCGGGCGGGGCGGTCGTCATGGGTGTCGCGGAACTTGCGACGGACCATGGCCGCGACGCAAGTCACGGGGTCGCAGGGCTACAATGCGTCCGTGAACCAGGGAGGCGGCTCGTGCGGCTAATATCTTGACCGCGGAAGAAGCGCGGCCGGCGTTCCGTCCGATCGGAGGATTGACGTGAAATTCATCGCCCTGGTTTTTTCATGTCTCCTGGCCCTCTCCATGCCGGCCGGCGCGAGCGATGCGGACACCTTCAAGGCGATGGTGGCATTGGCCAATACGGGACATGCCGAGGCGCAGTACCATGTCGGCATGATGCACAATAACGGCATCGGCACCGAACAGAATCCGAGGCAGGCCTTCGCGTGGTTCGAGAAGGCCGCTGCCTCCAACGATCCGTTGGGCGCCTACAAGCTCGGTTGCTATTACGACGGCCAGGGCGCGGGTATCGTGCCGTCCGACGCGAACGAAGCCCTGAAATTCAAGCTCGTTGCCGCCAGGGCCGGTTATGCGCTCGCGCAGCACGATGTCGCCAATCTCTATGACAGGCAGGGAAATCCTGAGGAAGCGCTGAAGTGGTGGAAGATGGCTGGCGATCAGGGCTATCCGAGGGCGCTCTACAGCCTGTCCATGGCGCACTCGGCAGGGAAGGGAACGCCGCGCGACATGTCGCTGTCCTACGCCTATTTCAAGCTGTCGAAACTGGCGCCGAAGAAGAATGTGGACGAGATGGCGTCCATGTTGTCCAGGCCGGAGCTCGACAAGGCCGAGAAGCTGGTCTCCGAATGGCGCGCGCAGCCGACCGCTCTGACCCTGAAGGCCAAGACCGGTTTCAGCGCCGCGGAAGAACTCCTGAAGACCGCCGCGAAATAGCGCGAAGGCGAACGAAGGCGACCTAGCTCGCCTGTTTCCGCGACGCCACGAACACGCCCGACAGCACCAGCGCGAAGCCGATGATGTGGAACATTTGCGGGTGCTCGCCGAGGAACGCCATCGCCATGAGCGAGCCGAACACCGGCACGACGTGGAAGAACGGCGCGGCACGGTTGGCGCCGATCAGGCGCACGCCGCGATTGAAGCAGAGATAGGCGAGCGTGGACGGAAACACGGCTACATAGAACAGGGTGAGGAGGTTCGGTCCGTCGAGCTTCATCAGGGGCCGGGCCGACAGCTCCCAGATCTCCAGCGGGATCAGGCAGGCGGCGCCGACGCCGAAGGTGAAGGCCAGGAAGGACAGGCCATGCATCGGCGGCCGCTTCAAAGTCAGCACCGAGTAGAGCGCGAAGATGATCAGCGCGACGAGGAAGATCAGATCGCCCTTGTTGAAATCGATGTTCGACAGCGTCGTGAAGTCGCCATGCAGCACGATGGTGAGGACGCCGCACATCGACAGCGCGACGCCGAACGCCTGCGCCGCGGTCAGCCGCACGCCCAGCAGGGCCAGCGACCACAGCGCCACGACCAGTGGCGCGGCCGACTGCAGCAGCAGCGTGTTGAGCGCCTGGGTATGTTCCAGCGCCCAGTATTGCAGCGTGTTGAAGGCGCCGATGCCGGTGATCGAGAGCGTGATCATCAGGCCGAGCCTGCCGCGGATCGCCGGCCAGTCCTGGGCGAGATGTTTCCAGGCGAACGGCAGCACCAGCAGAAAGGCGAAGGTCCAGCGCAGGAAGGACAGCGTCACCGGCGGAATATGCCCGGCGGCGAGCCGGCCGACGATGGCATTGCCGGCCCAGCACAGCGCGGTGATGCTGAGCAGCAGATAAGGCTGGTTCGCGATCCAGCTGTGGCCGGATGTCTCCGCGCTGGTGGTCTGGCCGGTGGCGGACATTGTGGTTGTTTTGGCCCCGCATGAGCCGGGCCCCGGCCCGGCGGTGGTCCGGGCCGGATCGTCGCCCGGCCCGTCCAGAGACACGGAAACGGTTCCGATTTCAACGGTGCGCCGTGCATCGCCTCCATGCGCGGGCGATGCGGGAACTCAGGGCTTGCCGGGGACGCGGATCGCGAACGGCTTCAGCAGTTCGGCGCAGGCGAGATAGATCACGACCAGCGCGGCGATGCCGGCCATCATCAGCGGCGGCGGGGTGACGAAGCCGAACCAGCTCCCGACCGGCGTGAACGGCAGCACCATCGCGGCGACGAGGGCGATCAGCGAGGAGGCCGCCAGCACGGGATCGGGCCAGTTGCGCCAGGGCCGCCCGTAGGTGCGGATGACGAAGATCACCAGGATCTGCGTCGCCATGGATTCCACGAACCAGGCGGTGCGGAACTCCTCGGGCGAGGCCTTGAACAGGACCAGCAGGCCCACGAAGGTCAGCACGTCGAACACCGAGGACAGCGGTCCCATGATGGCGGCGAAGCGCACCAGGCGCGACATGCTCCACACCTGCGGCTGCGAGGTCGCCTCCGGCGCGACGCGGTCGAAGGGGATGCCGAGTTCGGAGAGATCGTAGAGCAGATTGTTGAGCAGGATCTGTGTCGGCAGCATCGGCAGGAACGGCAGCGCGATCGAGGCCGCCGCCATCGACAGCATGTTGCCGAAATTCGAGCTGGCACCCATGCGGACATATTTGAGGATGTTGGCGAAGGTGCGCCGTCCCTCCGCGACGCCGTCGGCGACGACTTCGAGATCGGAGGCCAGCAGGATCATGTCGGCGGCGGCCTGCGCCACGCCGGTCGCTCCCTCCACGGAGAGGCCGACATCGGCGACCTTCAGCGCCGGTGCGTCGTTGATGCCGTCGCCGAGAAAGCCGACGACCTCGCCGCCGGCCTGGAGCGCCTTGACGATGCGCGACTTCTGGTCCGGCGCGAGCCGGCCGAAGGCATCGGCGGACCGGACCTGCACCGCGAGCGCGTCGTCGCTCAGCTCGGCAATGTCGGCCCCCGACAGCACGCGCTCCGCGTTCAGGCCGACCAGGCCCGCCAGCCGCTTCACCACCACGGGATCGTCGCCCGAGAGAATCTTGAGGCGCACCCCGCTCGCCGCCAGCCGGGCGATGGCCGCAGCCGCCGTTGGCTTCGGCGGATCGGCGAAGGCGCAAAAGCCTTCGAACAGGAGATCGGCCTCGTCGTCGCTCTCGACGTCGCGCAGCGCGCCGGTCCATGCCCGCGAGGCGATCGCCACGGTGCGCAGGCCGTCCATGGCCAATGCGTGAACGCGGGCCATCGCGGCTTCGCGCGCCGTTTCGTCCATGCGGCACAAATCGAGCACGGCCTCCGGCGCGCCCTTGACGATCAGCAGCGCGCCCTCCGGGCCGGTCGCCAGCACCGATCCGAGCCGGCGCGAGAAGTCGAACGCCTGCCGACCGGCCAGCGTCCAGCCTTCGGCGGCGTCCGGCCGGCCGGCGACCAGCGCGGCGTCGAGCGAGCCGCGGTCGCCGCCGAGCGCAGCGGCGAGGGCGCCGAGTTGCGCGGCGCGCGGGGCGTCCCTGCCTGCGGCATCGAGGCTCCGCGCCAGCGTGATCTGTGCCGACGTCAGCGTGCCGGTCTTGTCCGTGCACAGCACCGTCATCGCGCCGAGATCGTGGATCGCGGCAAGCCGCTTCACGATCACCTTGCGTCCGGCCATGCGCAGCGCGCCCCGCGACAGCGTCACCGTGGTGATCATCGGCAGCAGTTCCGGCGTCAGCCCGACCGCGAGCGCGACCGCAAACAACAGCGAGTCCAGCACCGGACGGCCGAACACCACGCGCACGGTCAGCACGATGAGCACGAGCGCCAGGGTGGCGCGCGCCACGACGAGGCCGAATTCGCGCAGATCGCGCTCGAACGGGGAGGGCGTCTGCGTTTCGGCCAGCGCCGAAGCCGCCGCCCCGAACACGGTGTCGCGGCCGGTCCGGACCACCAGCGCAAGCGCCTCGCCGGTCTGGGCGACGGCGCCCCGGAACAAGGCGTTCGAGCTGTCGTCGGGATCGGTGACCGCGCCGGCGCGCTTGGCGACCGGGTAGGGTTCGCCGGTGAGCGCAGCTTCGCCGGCGGTGAATGCGTTGCTCTCCAGGATCAGCGCGTCCGCCGGGATGATGTCGCCGGAACGGACGCGCAGCAGGTCGCCGGGCACGACGTGATCGACATCGATGTCGCAAAAGATGCCGTCGCGCTTGACGTCGGCTTTGAGCGCCACCGAGCGGCGGAGAATCTCGGCGGCCCGGACCGCATGACCCTCCTGGATCGTGTCGAGCCCGATCGAGAGCGTCAGGATCAGCACGATGATGAGCCCGCCGATCTCGTCGCCGGTCGCCATCGAGACGAGCCCGGCCACCAGCAGGATCAGGGACAGCGGCTCGAGCAGCCGCCGCAGGATGGCGCGCATCGCGCCCTCGATCCGCGCCGGCGCGTCGCTGTTGGGCCCGAAACGCTCGAGGCGTTCGGCCGCCTCGGCCGAGGTCAGGCCGGTGAGGCCGCAGCCGAGATGGCCGGCGAGTTCCGCGGGAGAGCGCCGCCAGAAGTCGGGTTCGGCATGCGTTTGATTGTCCAGCAAGCGAAGCTCCCGGCTCGAGGGCATCCTGCCTGCCGCAATGCATCCAAATTCGGCGCAGCCTCTTGACCTAGAACAAGCCGGCTTTCCGATCGCGCGCTAGCGTCGCATCCAGCACC
Source organism: uncultured Bradyrhizobium sp. (assembly GCA_964423245.1). Classification (GTDB taxonomy): domain Bacteria; phylum Pseudomonadota; class Alphaproteobacteria; order Rhizobiales; family Xanthobacteraceae; genus Bradyrhizobium. The sequence goes on from CAYREH010000014.1 coordinate 84,095, forward strand.
CGGGCGAGCCGGGGCGTCGAATTCGCAAACCAGGATCTGCCGGCAGGTCCGGCGCGATCCGCATGGCGTGTCATGACCGAGCAAACCATCCTCCTGCCGCAGCACAAGCAACGGTTCTCCGTCGCAACGCTATGGGCGGGAGTCCTCAGTCACAAATGGTTCATCCTGACCGTCGCCGTGCTGCTGGCGTTGGGTGCCTGGCAGGGCGTGCGCGCGATCCTGGGGCCGGCCATCGTCGTCGACGGCGTGACGCGCGGGCGCCTGATCGAGACCGTGGTGGCGAGCGGCCATGTCGAAACACCTTTCCGCGTCGAGATCGGCAGCCAGCTCACCGGCACGGTGCAGGACGTGCTGGTCCGGCAGGGCGAGAAGGTCGTCAAGGGCCAGCCGCTGATCGCGCTGGAATCGCGCGAGCTCAAGGCCAGCGTGGTGCAGGCGCAGGGCGCGGTGGCCCAGGCCGAAGCCCGCATCCGCCAGCTTCAGGAACTGACCCTGCCCTCGGCGCAGCAGGCGCTGACGCAGGCGAAGGCAACGCTCCTCAATGCCCAGCAGACCCATGACCGCACCGCCCAGCTCGAACACAACGGCTATGCGACGCGCGCCGCGCTCGACGAGGCGCAGAAGATCCTCGACGTCGCCCGCGCCCAGATGCGCGCGGCCGAATTTCAAGTCTACACCGCAAGTCCCGGCGGCAGCGACTATGTGATGGCGCAGACCCTGCTCAACCAGGCCCGCGCCAATCTCGATACCGCCGAATCCCGCCTCGACTATGCCACCATCGTCGCGCCGCGCGACGGCGTCCTGATCACCCGCAATGTCGAGCGCGGCGCCGTGGTGCAGCCCGGCAAGACCCTTCTGGTGCTGGCCCCGGCCGGCGATACGCAGCTCGTGCTGCAGATCGACGAGCGCAATCTCGGCAAGATCGCGCTCGGCCAGAAGGCGATCGCCTCGGCCGATGCCTATCCGGACCGGCGCTTTCATGCCGCCATCACCTACATCAATCCCGGCATCGACATCTCGCGCGCCTCGGTCGAGGTGAAGCTCACCGTCGCCGATCCGCCGGACTATCTGCGTCAGGACATGACCGTGTCGGTCGACATCGAGACGGCCGCCAGGGACGACGCGCTGGTGCTGCCGCTGCGCGCCGTGCACGACATCCTGTCCGGCAATCCCTGGGTGCTCGGCATCAGGGACGGCCGCGCGGTTCAGCGGCCGGTGAAGGTCGGCCTGCGCGGCAATTCCCATGTCGAGATCACCGATGGTCTGGCCGTCGGCGACCTCGCCATCCCGCAGAGTTCCGGCATCCTCGCCGGCCAGCGCGTGCGTCCCGTTCTTCCATGAATCACTTCCAATGAATCACTGGCTGCCGATCGAATGGACCATGGCGGTGCGCTTCCTGCGCGAGGGGCGGCTCCAGACCATCTTCATCATCGGCGGCATCGCGATCGGTGTCGGGGTCATCGTGTTCATGTCGGCGATGCTGGCGGGGCTGCAGTCCAATTTCATCAAGCGCGTGCTGACGTCGCAGGCGCAGATCCAGCTGCTGGCGCCGGATCAGGTCGCGCGGCCCCTGCGCAACGCTCCCGGCGAGATCGAGGACGCGGCCGTGCAGCGTCCGAGCCAGCGGGTGCTCTCGATCGATCAATGGCCCAAGATCAGGGCCCAGATGCAGGCCATGCCCGAGGTGGTCGCGGTCTCGCCGACCATTCTCGGCTCGGTGCTCGCGATCCGCGGCGACGCCAGCCGCTCGGTCAATCTGTCGGGCGTCGAGCCGGACTCCTATTTCAGGATCGTCAGGGTGCCGGACTACATCGTCGCGGGCGATGCGCGCCTGACCAGCGAGGACGTCATCATCGGCATCGAACTCGCGAAGGATCTCGGCGCCACCGTCGGCGACAAGCTCAACATCAGGGCCGCGTCCGGCGCGACGCGCGTGCTCACGATCTCCGGCCTGGTCGACCTCGGCAACAAGAGCGTCAACCAGCGCGTCTGCTACGTCGCCCTGCGCACCGGCCAGTCGCTGCTCGGCATGATCGGCGGCATCACCACCATCGACGTCACCGTCACCGACATCTACGCGGCCGAGGAAATCGCCCAGCGAATCCAGGCCGCCCATCTGGTCGAGGCGGACAGCTGGATCAAGACCAATGCGCAGTTCTTCAGCGCGGTGAAGGCCCAGCAGAACACCAACACCCTGATCCGCATCTTCGTCGGGATGTCGGTCGCCTTCGGCATCGCGGCGGTGCTGGTCGTCTCGGTCATCCAGCGCTCCAAGGACATCGGCATCCTGCGCGCGATGGGCACCTCGCGCGCCCAGGTGCTGCGGGTGTTCCTGATCCAGGGCGGGCTGCTCGGCTTCATCGGTTCGGTGTTCGGCGCGGCGCTGGGGGCGGTGGCGCTGTTCTATTGGCATGCGATGGCGCGCCAGGCCGACGGCACCGAACTGTTTCCGCTGGTGATGGAGCGCAGCCTGTTCGTCTACACCGCGCTGCTCGCCACCGTGACGGGACTGCTTGCGGCGATGGCGCCGGCGGTGCGCGCCGCCAAGCTCGATCCGGTGGTGGCGATCCGTGGCTAAGGCGATTTCGAGCGGAGTGGGAACCGGTTCGCGTGAAGACAACGCCTCACGACAACAGGCCGGAGCCCCGTTTCGATCTGATCGGAGCGGACAAGGCTCCAGCGAAATCCTCAGGCTCGAGAAGGTCTGCAAGGCCTACAATGTCGGTCAGCCGAACGAGACCGAGGTGCTGCACGACATCGACCTCGAACTCGGTCACGGCGAGTTCCTCGCACTGATGGGCCCGTCCGGCTCGGGCAAGAGCACGCTGCTCAACATCGTCGGCCTGCTCGACCGGCCGACCTCGGGCCGGCTCCTGATCAAGGGCCAGGACACCGGCGCGCTCGGCGATGCCGAGATCACGCATCTGCGCGGCCACACCATCGGCTTCGTGTTCCAGTATCACCTGCTGATCTCCGCCTTCACGGCGCGGGAGAACGTCATGATGCCCATGCTGGTCGATCGCGGGTTCCCGAATGCCGAGATCGAGGCGCGCGCGAACCGGCTGCTGGCCCAGATCGGGCTGGAGAAATTCGCCGACAACCTCGCCAACAACATGTCGGGCGGCCAGCAGCAGCGGGTGGCGGTGGCGCGCGCACTCGCCATGAATCCCGACCTCGTGCTGGCGGACGAGCCGACGGGCAATCTCGACACCCACTCGGCGGATGCCGTGTTCGCGCTGATGCGCCAGGTCAACCGGGACAGCGGGACCAGCTTCCTCCTGGTCACCCACAATATCGAGCTGGCCAGGCGCTGCGACCGCATCATCGAAGTGATCGACGGCCGCATCCGCGCCTGAGGATGCGCAGAGCCCCGGCGAGGGGAGGATTTTAAGGGGATATCAAAGGCTTGGATCGCCTTTTGGGCCTCGAAAAAGCCCCGTTCTTGCTTGCCTAGAGGGGCCGCTTCCTTTATCCGGTTGAGCTGCCTCGCGTGCGAACGGCCTTGGCCGGGAATTGGGCTGGGCGCATCTAAATTCTGCGAAGGATATCCCGCGAATGGCCAATGTTGTCGTCGTCGGCGCCCAATGGGGCGACGAAGGGAAGGGCAAGATCGTCGACTGGTTGTCGGAGCAGGCGGACATCGTCGTTCGCTTCCAGGGCGGCCATAACGCCGGCCACACGCTGGTCATCAACGGCAAGACCTACAAGCTCGCGCTGCTGCCCTCCGGCGTTCTGCGCGAGAACAAGCTGTCGGTGATCGGCAATGGCGTGGTGTTCGATCCCGCCGCCTTCCTCGACGAGGTCACCAAGCTGAAATCGCAGGGCGTTGCCGTGTCGCCCGACAATCTGCGCGTCGCCGAGAACGTCACGCTGATCCTGCCGCTGCACCGCGAGCTCGACGCCCACCGCGAATCCGCCAATGCGGCGACCGCGATCGGTACCACGCGCCGCGGCATCGGCCCGGCCTATGAGGACAAGGTCGGCCGCCGCGCCATCCGCCTGATGGACCTTGCCGACCTCGACACGCTGCCGCACAAGATCGACCGGCTGCTGGCGCACCATAACGCGCTGCGCCGCGGCCTCAACCTGCCGCAGTTCGACGGCAAGGTGATCCTTGATGAGCTCACGGCGCTGGCGCCGAAGCTGCTGCCCTATGCCGAGACGGTGTGGCGGCTGCTCGACATCAAGCGGCGCGAAGGCAAGCGCATGCTGTTCGAAGGCGCGCAGGGCGCGCTGCTCGACGTCGACCACGGCACCTATCCCTACGTCACCTCGTCCAACACGGTGGCGGCGCAGGCCGCGACCGGCTCGGGCCTCGGCCCCGGCGCGGTCGGCTATGTGCTCGGGCTGTGCAAGGCCTACACCACCCGCGTCGGCCAGGGCCCGTTCCCGACCGAGCAGGACAACGAGATCGGCCGCAAGATCGGCGAGCGTGGCCGCGAGTTCGGCACCAACACCGGCCGGCCCCGCCGCTGCGGCTGGTTCGACGCCGTGCTGGTGCGCCAGGCGGTCCGGACCTGCGGCATCAACGGCCTCGCCTTGACCAAGCTCGACATTCTGGACGGTTTCGACACCATCGAGGTCTGCACCGGCTACAAGCTCGACGGCAAGGAAATCGATTATTTTCCGGCCGGCGAGGGCGCCCAGGCCCGGGTCGAGCCGATCTACGAGACCATCGAGGGCTGGAAGGAGCCGACCGCCAATGCGAGGTCATGGGCCCAGCTGCCGGCTCAGGCCATCAAATATGTCCGCCGGATCGAGGAATTGGTGGGGTGCCCGGTCGCCCTGCTTTCCACCAGCCCCGAACGCGAGGATACTATCCTCGTACAAAATCCGTTTGAGGCTTAACGATCTCTTACCAGGACGCGGATATAGTTGAGTTGAAATGGCTGATTACTATCCGCTGATCGCCCGCGCTATTGCCGCCCTGGACCCCAATGCTCCCGGCGAAAGCCGTCGCGCGCTCTATGAACGGGCGCGGACCGCGCTGATCGCCCAGCTCCGCAGCGTCCAGCCGCCGCTCTCCGAATCCGAGATCACCCGCGAACGGCTGTCGCTGGAAGAAGCCGTCCGCAAGGTCGAATCGGAAGCCGCACAGCGTGCCCGCGAGGCCCCGCCCCGGGCGGCCGGTACCCGCGGGGGCGACGGCGATGCGTTCCGCCGGGCGAGCAACCGGGCTGGCGAGGGCGCCCCGCCGCCGCCGTCCCAGCCGCCCCCGCCGGCTGCCCCGCCCCGCACCCGTCCGGCCCCGATGCCGCCGCGCGCCGACCGGCCATCCGTCAATGTCGAGGATCCGGGCGAGGCGCCGCGTCCGCCGCGGGCCCCCCGTTTCGATGCGCCCCGCCAGCCGGGGCCGCCCGCGCCGCCGATGCCGGAGCCGCCGGCCGGACGTGATCGCGCGCCGGGTCGACGTCCGCCCGACATGGGACCGCCGCCGCCTTTGCCGCCATCGCCCGGCGTGCGCGGCTTCCGGGACATCACCGCCGACGTCAACGATCTCGGCGGCGCCGCCGCGCAGGCCAGCCGGGCCGCGCGCCGCACCTATGCCAATGTGCCGTCGCCCACGCCGGAATTCGACCGGCTGGAGCCGAGCCTGGAAAACCGGGCCGGCGAACAGGATGCGCCCTATTCCTACGACGAGGCCATCGGGGAGGCCGAGCGCTACGCGCCATCGCCGCCCCAGGCGCCCTCGCCGCGCCCGCGGATCGCCGCCGACCGCGAGGTCAAGAAGCGCGCCCGCACCGGGTCCATCTTCCCGTTCAAGAGCGCGATCGCCGTCGGCATCGTCCTGATCCTGGTCGGGGCCGGCATCCTGTGGGGCAAGCCCCTGATGCAGACCGTGACCGGTCTGTTCAAGTCCTCGCCGACCCAGGTGGCCGAGACGCCGAAGGATGCCTCGCAGCCGCAGAGCCGGCCGAAGATTGCCGATCGGGTGGGCCAGCCCTCGGCCGACCAGCCGGTCGCGCCGGTGGCGCAGAAAGTCGTGCTCTATGACGAGGATCCGTCGGATCCGAAGGGCAAGCAGTATGTCGGCTCGGTGGTATGGCGCCTCGAGCCGATCAAGGCCTCGGGCAACCAGAAGGCCGATGTCGCCGTGCGCGCCGACATCGACATCCCCGACCGCAAGTTCAAGATGACGATGTCGTTCCGCCGCAACACCGATTCCTCGCTGCCGGCGAGTCACACCGCGGAACTGACCTTCATGCTGCCGCCGGATTTCCCGGGCGGCAGCGTCTCCAACGTGCCGGGCATCCTGATGAAGAGCAACGAGCAGGCGCGCGGCACGCCGCTGGCCGGGCTCGCCGTCAAGGTCACCGACGGCTTCTTCCTGGTCGGGCTCTCCAACGTCGATGCCGACCGCGCCCGCAACGTCCAGCTCCTGAAGGAGCGCTCCTGGTTCGACGTGCCGCTGGTCTACGCCAATCAGCGCCGCGCCATCATCGCCATCGAGAAGGGTGCCCCCGGCGAGCGCGCCTTCAACGAGGCCTTTGCCCAGTGGGGCGACTGAGCTCTCACCTCTCCCTACGGGAGAGGTGCAGCGAGCCTTCCCGTTCGCATCGCGCGATGGGCCTACTGCGCCGCGGCTTCCCGCTTGCGCGACGCGTTCGCGGCGGCATGTTCACGGTCCATCACGGCGCGGCAGCTGGGGCTGACCTGCGACTTGTTGCGCACCATGCACGCCGTGATCCTGGGAATATCGGGAATCTCGCTCGAGCACAGCCGCATCGCATCGCCCGAGCACATCTGCTGCGCTTCGGAGGAGAAGGCGAGGCCGGGCGAGGTCGAAAGCGCGGTGGCGGTGGCCACAGCGAACAATGTGGCGATGGTCTGGTTGCGTGTCATGTCGAATGCATCCCCGAGTTCCGTGGCTTCAGCCACTTGCCGTTGAGGCGCCGCACGCGGCTTGACCTGCCGCATGTTGCATCCGGCACGCCGGGACCTCGATCCCGCATGTGATGCTCGATCTCTCGTGATGTTCGAATCGAAAAGTGCTGCGCCGCCCGACCCGAGTATGCGTCAACCGCAAGAAGCTGCAAGGACAGGCGCGAAGGAATTCGCGATTGTTGCGCGGACGTCACGCCTGCAGCGCGGTGGTGTCATCCGGAGGGATGACGCGCGCGATCAGTCCTCGTCGTTGGCGGCGATCGCGGCGTGGTCCTCCACCGCGGCCGCGCCCTTCGCCGTGAGCTCGAACAGGTCGCCGTCCTTCATCACGTAACCGTCCGCGATCAACGTGCCGATCTGGCCGTGACGTTCGTCGGCGAACGCCACGGACTGGCTGATATCCCTGAGGATCGAGAGTTGTTCGTCGCGCAGCATGGCCGCAATCTCCGAAACGGGTGGAACCTGATCCTCACATGCCGTGGCTGGTGAACACCTTGTTGCAGGACTTCGACAGCTTGGCGCGGTTGGCCTGCAGGCAGCCCTGCACGGCCAGGTCGTTGCCGAGATCCTTGCGGCAGAAGCGCGAGGCATCCCGCGAGCAGGCCTTCTGCTCCTGCGGCGTGCCCATGTGACCCTGCGCGAGAGCGGGCGTGAACGGCAGGCTGCTCAGGGCGGTCAGGGCCAGGGTCGCCAGAAGAACGGATTTGCGGGACATCGATGAGCTCCAATCGCATTCGGCTATGAATTCAGGTCCTGTCCAACTCGTCGTCATGCCGCTTGTTCCTGCCGGCGAGGCCGGGGGCCCCGGGACCTGCTGTTCAAGCTTCCCGGCGCGCTGCTATAAAGCGGTCCTGAGCGAGGATTTTGGATGAAACGCTATCTGGTATTTGCGCTGGTCGGCCCGTTCGTGGGCGGGTTTCTGCTGCTGCTGACCACGACCTATCAGTCCGGCTACTGGACCCAGACCAGTCTGGGCGAGATCGGCAAGCTGTTCGCCGTGTTCTTCAAGACGCTGCAATACAGCTATCTGTTCGGCCTGCTGCCGTCCCTGATGATCGGCGCGGTCGACGACATCCTGATCCACATCCGGCGGATACCCCCGGCGCTGCGCATGGTCCTGGTCGGTCTGTTCGCCTTCGTGCTGGCCTCGCTGACCTACAGTTCGCGCGGGCCGGATTCCGGCACGCTCCAGTTCGTCCTCTACGGGCTGGTCGGCTTCGTGCCGGCGGTGATCTCGTCCTGGCTCGTGCACCGCTATGTCGAGGAAGCGCAGCCGGTCGCGGCGCAGACCTGATTGCCGCGACCTTCGCGCGCGCCGAAGCAACCTATGCCGTACCTGTGCGTTTCCCCGGGGCCATGACCATGTCCGACGATGACATCGTAACCAGACCCGGCGCCGGTCCGAAGCGGCCTTCGCGCGCGACCTTTTCCGGCCGCGAGGCGCGCGGCCCGATCATCGACCAGGACGGCCATGAAGTTCGTCCCGAAGCGATCCGGCCCGAGACGCTGGAACAGGGCTTTCGCGAGTTTCGCTTCGAGTTCGGGCAGGCCAGCCCGTTCGCCAATCTGACGCGCGAGCAGCGCATCGCCCGGCTCGAGGCCATTGCCAAGCTGCTCGACGTCGCCTTCATCCTGCCCGGCACCAACATCCGCTACGGCATCGACGGGCTGATCGGCCTGATCCCGGTGGTCGGCGACATCATCACCACCGCGATCTCGCTCTGGCTGGTGCGTGAGGCGAGGGCGCTCGGCGCGCCCTGGTACATCACCGCGCGCATGCTGGGCAACGTCGCGGTCGACGGCGTGGTGGGCCTCGTGCCCTTCGCCGGCGATGCCTTCGACGTCATGTTCCGCGCCAACATGCGCAACGTGCGCCTGCTGCGCCGCTGGCTCGACAAGCAGCCGCGGATCTGAGACGTCGTTGCGAGCGCAGCGAAGCAAGCCAGCCTTTTTCCGCGGCGGGACTCCCGATTGCTTCTGCGATCGCAATGACGGGAAGCGAAGACAGACTCCCCAAAACACAAAGGGCGCGACGACCTTTCGGCCATCGCGCCCTTCGCGCACATCGGAGGCTTGCGAAAACTTACGCCGCGTCGGCGTCGGTCTCGGCGGTCGGCGCCGGCTTGGGGCGGCGCGGCAGCGGGAAGGCTTCGCTCTCATACAGCGAGCGGATGCCGTTCTGGTCGAAGCGCGCCTCCTCGACCTGGAGATAGGCGCCGTTCAGCGAATCCGTCGGCAACTGCTCCATCGCGAACTGCACGGCTTCGGCCGCGGTGCCGAACCGGCGGTAGGTGAATCCCGCGCGCTTCTTCTTGCGAATGGCGGCAGGGAACAGTTCGGCGGAGGTGTTGAAGTTGAACGGACGCATTGGACGCATGGTCAAAGACCTCGTGATCTTCTCTGGGGCTTTAAGCGCGTTGGGGTTTGGGAGGGCAGGAGCCGCACTCGAACGGGCCCGCCGCAGGTGTCATTTTCGTCCTCTAATATAGGCCGATTTGACAAAATTGCGACCCCTGCGACGCGAGATGATGAATCCGCGCATGGCAGCCACGCATCCAAAAATATATCAAATATATCAAATGCTTGGATCGGTGGCCGACGCCGCGCCGGCCGGGCGCGGAGGTGGGGGGATAAAGGCCCCCCGCGAAACGGGGGGCACCGCCCGGTTCCCGCCACCCCTCCCGTCCCGGCCGTCATTTTGGCTCGAGCTTCAGCGCCGCCGAGTTGATGCAGTAGCGCAGGCCCGTCGGCCCCGGGCCGTCGGGGAAGACGTGGCCCAGATGCCCGCTGCATTTGGCGCAGAGCACCTCGGTGCGGATCATGCCGTGGCTGGTGTCGCGCTCCTCGTCGATATGGGTCTCGACCGCGGGCTGGGTGAAGCTCGGCCAGCCGCAACCGGAATCGAACTTGGCGTCGGATTCGAACAGCACGTTGCCGCAGCCGGCGCAGACATAGGTGCCGGGGCGGTGGTCGTGCTCGTATTCGCCGGAGAAGGGGCGCTCGGTCGCCTTCTCGCGCAGCACCGCATACTGCATCGGCGTCAGTTCACGGCGCCACTGCTCTTCGCTCTTGATGACCTTGTCGTCGGTCGCTTTGGTCCTGGTGTCGGGCATCGGTCTCCCGTCCTGTTGGGTGATCAGTTGGTGGCCTTGCTGGCATTCACCAGCGTCGGCTTCTCGATGTAGTTATCCGCGAACAGCTTTTTCAGGTTCTCGACCTTCGGAATGTCGTTGTAGACGATGTAGGGCTGGTTCGGGTGCAGCGTCAGATAGTCCTGATGATAGGCCTCCGCCGCGTAGAACGCCTCCAGCGGGCCGACCTTGGTCACGATCGGCTTGCTGAACACCTTGGCGGCGTTGAGCTGGGCGATATAGGCCTCGGCCACCTTCTTCTGCTCGTCCGAGGTGGTGAAGATCGCCGAACGATATTGCGGGCCGGTGTCGGGGCCCTGCCGGTTGAGCTGGGTCGGGTCATGCGCGACCGAGAAGTAGATCTGGAGGATCTTGCCGTAGGAGATCTTCTTCGGGTCGAACTTGATCTCGACCGATTCCGCATGGCCGGTGCGGCCCGTCGAGACGGTCTGGTAGTCGGCCGTGGCCTTGGTGCCGCCGGCATAGCCGGACACGGCGTTGATCACGCCCGCCGTATGCTGGAACACGCCCTGTACGCCCCAGAAGCAGCCGCCGGCAATCACGGCGGTCTGAGTCCCGGTGGCGGGTGCGGCGTCGATGGCGGGGGCAGGAATCACCACCGCCTCCTCCGCCGCCCGGGACGGCGCGGCAAAGCCCAGCGTCAGGGCGGCGGTTGCGGCGAGCAGGGACAGGAAGGCAGGTCGGCGCATGGCGATCCTCGTTCGGAAGGTGTGACAGTGTAGGGCGGCCGGGCGCGATCGAACAGCCCGCAGGGCCGCGGCGTGGCATGACCGAGATACGGAGGCCGGCGGCGATCGTTACGGGCGAACGGACACGAGTCCGTGAAAAGTCGGCAGCCAGCGGCCGCGGCGGGGCCGGCTTGGCGTCGCGGGGAACTCCGCGCTAGATGAACCCGAAGGATGCACGACCGACAGACCTTTGGTGGTGGGAGCTGACCTGAACAACATGCTGCGCATCGTTTCGCTGACCCTCGTCCTCCTGGTCTCATCAGGCGCCGCATGGGCCGCCGATCCGCAGCCCGGCGACGATCTCGCCGTCTGTCGCGACCGCCAGGCCGAAGCCCAGGCGCGTGCAGCGGCCTGCGACCGGCTGCTCGATACCGACAGGGTCACGGGCAAGGACAAGGCGGTCGCGCTCGGCGTGCGCGGCAACACCCTCGTCAACAGGCACGATTATGACCGGGCGATCGACGTGCTCTCGGCCGCGATCGCCGCCGATCCCGACAATGTGGGCGTCATCAACCTGCGCGGCGTCGCCTATGAGCGCAAGGGCCAGGACAGTCTGGCGATGGCCGACTACAACCTCGCCATCGACAAGCGTGCCAATTATGGCGTTCCCTACAGCAACCGCGCGACCCTCGAGCTGCGCCGTGGCGCCTTGCAGAGTGCGCTGGACGATTTGAATCTCGCCGTCCGGTACGCCCCGAAATTCCTGCTCGGCTGGACCAATCGCGGCCGCGTGCGCAGCTACATGAAGGATTTCGACGGCGCGCTCGCCGATTTCGCCGAGGCGGAAAAGATCGATCCGGCGGCGCCGCAGATCGCCGGCAACCGCTGCATCACCTACGGCCTCATGGGCAAGTTCGACCAGGCCTTCGCCGATTGCAACGGCCTGATCCAGAAGCAGCCGAAGAACGCGTTCGTGCTCAACAACCGCGCCGACGTCAACATGATGAAGGGTGATCTTGACGCCGCGCTGAAGGACTACAGCGCGGTCATCGAGATGTATCCGAACAATGTTCGCGCCCATTCGGGCCGCGGGCAGATCCACGAGCGCCGGCGCGAGGAGGCCCTGGCCCGCGCCGATTATCGCGCGGCGGCCTATTCGCTGACGGCATTCGACGACATCGACGTGTCCCGCGCCCGCGCGATCGCGCAGGAGCGCCTTGCGGCGCTCACGACGTCGGGGCCGCCGACCGGCCGTCGGGTGGCGCTGGTGATCGGCAACGGCGCCTACCGGAACGTGCATGCACTGCCGAATCCGCCGCGCGATTCGAAGCTGATCGCCGGCGTGCTGCGCGACGTCGGCTTCCAGACCGTGATGACGGCGACCGACCTCACCCGCGACAAGTTTTTCCAGACGCTGCAGGCCTTCGCGGCCGAAGCCGAGAAGGCCGACTGGGCCGTGGTCTATTATGCCGGGCACGGATTCGAGATCGGCGGGGTGAACTATCTGGTTCCGATCGACGCCCGGCTGTCCGTCGACAAGGATGCCGAGACCGAAGCGGTTGCGCTCGAGCAGGTGGTAGCTGCGGTCGGCGCCGCCCGAAAACTGCGTCTCGTGATGCTCGATGCCTGTCGCGACAATCCGTTCGCGCCGACGATGAAGCAGACACTCTCGCTCAAGCTGGTCGACAAGGGGTTCTCGAACATCGAGCCCGGGGTGGGGTTCATGGTGGTCTATGCCGCCAAGCACGGCCAGACCGCGCTGGATGGCGACGGCGGCGCCGACAGCCCCTTCGCCGCCGTGCTCGCCCGCGAGATCAAGGCGCCGAAGGTCGAGGTCAGGAAATTGTTCGACATCGTCCGCGACGAGGTCTGGGCCGCCACGAAGCACCAGCAGCAGCCTTTCACCTACGGCTCGCCGCCGGGACGAGAGGATTTCTATTTCGTGGCGGGGAAGTGAGCGGCGTATGGGGCGCGACGGCGGAGCCTCATGACCGCTGTCGTCCCCGCGACGGCCAGGGCAATCGCATATGGCAGATTGCGTTGGTTGGAGATGCTCGGGCCACAAGCTCGTCATGCCCGGGCTTGTCCCGGGCATCCACGTTCTTCGTGCTGCGGGAAAGGTCGTGGATGGCCGGGACAAGCCGGCCATGACGTCGAGGAACGGAAGACCATATGCGATTGCCCGCCGCGAAGGCGGGGACCCATAACCACAGGGAGACGTGCGAGGCAAGGCGCCCACTCCGAGTCTTCGCCAAACTTCTGTCTTCGCCAAATGTCTCCCTGCGGGTGTGGATCCCGGATCTGCGCCTCGCTTGTCCGGGACGACAGTGGCGGGTTAAGGCACGCAGCGCCGCCAAGCCGTCGTCGCTACACCACGATGCTGAGCCGCTTCGCCGCGCGGGTGATGCCGGTGTACAGCCAGCGCGCGCGGCTCTCGCCGAACGCGAAGCTCTCGTCGAACAGCACCACGTCGTCCCATTGCGAGCCCTGCGACTTGTGCACGGTCAGCACGTAGCCGTAGTCGAACTCGTCATAGGGCTTGCGCTGCTCCCAGCCGATCTGCTCGATGCCGCCCTCGAAACAGTCGGCGCGCACCGAGACCTTGGTGACCTTGTGGCCGAAATCCTCGTCCGGCGACAGCCGCATCGACAGGATGCGCGATTTCGAGCGCGCGGTGTTGCGCGACTTCACGCGCCACAGGCCACCGTTGAACAGGCCCTTCTTGCGGTTGTTGCGCAGGCAGACCAGCTTGTCGCCGGCGACCGGAAACGGATCCTCGATGTTCTGGCGCTGGCGCACCCGCATGTTGTAGGCGCGGCGGGTGTTGTTGCGGCCGACCAGCACCTGGTCGGCGCCCATGACGCGGTCGGGGTCGAGTTCTTTCCGCGACACCACCTCGCTCTCGCCGTAGCGGCCGATATCCAGGTCGCGGCCCTCGCGGACGTCCATCGACATCCGCACGATCGGATCGTCCTGGGCTTGCCGGTGCACCTCGGTCAGCATCGCATCGGGCTCGGTGTTGGTGAAGAAGCCGCCGCCCTGGATCGGCGGCAGCTGCGCGGGATCGCCGAGCACCAGCAGCGGGCAGTCGAACGACATCAGGTCGCGGCCCAGTTCGGCGTCGACCATCGAGCATTCGTCGATCACGATCAGCTTGGCCTTGGAGGCCGGCGCGTCGTCCCACAATTCGAAGCTCGGCTGCTCCTCGCCGGATTCGCGGGCCCGATAGATCAGCGAATGGATGGTCGAGGCGCCGTCGCATCCCTTGTTGCGCATCACCAGCGCGGCCTTGCCGGTGAAGGCGGCGAACTTCACTTCGCCGTCGACGCCGTCCGCGATGTGGCGGGCCAGCGTGGTCTTGCCGGTGCCGGCGAAGCCGAACAGGCGGAACACCGGCGGCGTGCCGTTGCGGCCGGGCCTGGCCTTGAGCCAGTCGCCGACCGCCTTGAGCGCGGCGTCCTGATGCGGGGTGAAGGTCGGCATGGCTTCTTGAGGAGGAGGAACCGGCGATTCGCCGCTTCCGGAAACCTAACCATTCCGCCTGCCCGTTCAAGCCGCGCGGGGCGCGATCCGCACGGTCGCGCTATTTGTCGATGCGGTCGTGCAGTTGCCAGAAGCGCAGCGTCCGCTCGGCCGTCGGGGCGGAGAGCTTGGTGAAGTCCGTGCCCGCCTGCTTCAGGGTGGTCTGGTCGATGCGGTATTTGGCCGGGCGATTGACCAGGATCGCCTCGACCGTGGGCCAGCCGAGGCCGGCCCCCTTGCAGGGGATCAGCACGAGATCGGCGCGCGGGCCTTCCAGCACCCGCGCCATCAATTCGGTCGGCGCGCTGTTGTTGAGAACCCCGAGCGCGGCGGCGACCTCGTCGAACTTCTTGGTCTCCGCGAAGCGGGCGATGGCGGCATCGTTGAGTTCGTTCAGTCCCTTCATCCGCTTGACGGCCGCTTCCGCGAGGCTGAAATCCCGCTTCGGCACGGCCGGCGCCGCCTTGCTGGTGATCGTGGCGAGGATGCGCTTGATCTCGGCCTGCAGTTCGGGCGGCGCGATGGTGGCGAGGCGCGCGCGCACCGCTTCGGTGGCGCGCTGCAGCAGGTCGCGCAGATATTTGATGGGAAGGTCGAGCCGCAGCCCGAGCGACTCGGCGAGTGCCTCGTCCGCCTCGGCATGCGCGACCATGCCGCCATAGCCGGCCTCGGAGAAGCGGGCCGTGCTGTTGTCGGCGAGCCGCCGGATGACCTTGCGCTCGCCGCGCTCGACCAGCACGTCGGTGACGTCCTCGGGCAGATCGGCACGGCCGGAAATGGCGAACAAATGATCCTGGCCCTTGGCCTTGGCGATTTCGACCAGCGTCGGCGTGCTGAGGCGGTTGGACTCGGTCAGGACCTTGCCGGCGACGGCGATCTCGTCGTCCCAGGCGAGATTCTCCAGTACGCCCATCGGTGCGTAATCCAGCGTCGCGAGGCGATCGCCAAGCTCGGCCCGGACGCGGCTTTCGACCCGCGCGACGAGGTGCGAGAGCACATGATCGAACACCTCCACCTGATCGTCGCTGAGGCGTTCTCCCTGATCGAGAAACAGGTCCGTCACCCGTCGCAAGGTCTCCACCCGCTTGGCGGAGGAGCCGTTGCGGACGGCGTCTTCGAGTTCGTCGATGATCGAATTCGTCTGCGGTTGCATTGCGCTGTTCTGGCCGAGGCAGTGAGACTCATGACGGCTTTCGGCCGTCTCTGGGCATCATCGCGCGCGCAGCTTAAACAGCGGATAATCGAGCGGTAGAATGAGGCCGCGCGTAGCGCTTTCGCTATCAAGAATCGGCAACGGCGCGCGCAGACGCGTACGCGTCGCCGAACGAGGTTAGCCGTTGGTTACTGCCAGCCGGGCACGCCGCGCATGTCGGGCAGCTGGTGCGCGATGCCCTTGTGGCAGTCGATGCAGGTCTTCTCGCCGCTGAACAGGAAGCGCTGGTGTGCCACCGAGGCCCGCGGCGACTGCTTGGTGATGTCCATGGAATCGGCGCTGTGGCAGTTGCGGCATTCCAGGGAGTCGTTGGCCTTGAAGCGCGCCCATTCGTGCGCCGCCAGCTCGAGCCGCTTGTCCTGGAATTTCTCGCGGGTGTCGATCGTGCCGAAAAGCTTGCCCCAGACCTCCTTGGAGGCCTGCATCTTGCGCGCGATCTTGTCGGTCCAGTTGTGCGGCACGTGGCAGTCCGGGCAGGTGGCGCGCACGCCGGAGCGGTTGGAGAAGTGGATGGTCGATTTCAGCTCGGCGTAGACGTTGTCCTTCATCTCGTGGCAGCCGGTGCAGAATCTCTCGGTGTTGGTCAATTCCAGCGCGGTGTTGAAGCCGCCCCAGAAGATCACGCCGGCGGCAAAGCCGGCCAGCACCAGCACGCCGAGCCCGAACACCGAGCTCGGGCGGACCAGCACCTGCCAGAGCTCGCGCGCGAAGGCGAGGCTTCGCCCGACGACGCCGCGCCCGGCCGCCGGCTCGTCCTTTCCGTCCGCCGTCGTGCTCATCGCCGGCCACCCGGGTTGGCGCGCGACAGCAGCGTGTCGACGTCGACGAAATCGTTGCTGACGGGCGGCGTCGCGGTGTTCTGCGGCACGTGGCATTCGGTGCAGAAGAAGCGCCGCGGCGAGATCGATCCGAGGAACTGGCCCTCGCGGTCCATGAAATGGGTGATCGAGACCATCGGCGCCTGCGATTCCGCGATGCGCGCCCGCGCATGGCAGGACAGGCACTTGTTGCCGTTGAGATCGACCTGGTAGCCGTCGATGCTGTGCGGGATCACCGGCGGCTGTTCCGGATAGTTGCGCACCTCGCGCTCGGAGGTGTTGCGGTTCGGCAGCATCGGCGGCGCCGGGCCCTCGTCATTGAGCGGCGTCGGCCCGCGCAGGCCGGAGGTGACCGTCTGCGCGGTCAGCGAACTCGCAGCGGCGGCGATCGCGACGACGAGCAGGGCGATGGCGAAGTTCCTCATCATGACAGGTTCACCCGCTCGATGCGCACGGCGCATTTCTTGAAGTCGGTCTGCAGCGAGATCGGATCGGTGGCGTCGAGCGTCACCTTGTTGATCAGCTTGGATTCGTCGAACCATGGCACGAACACGAGCCCGCGCGGCGGCCGGTCGCGGCCGCGCGTCTCGACGCGGGCGCGGATGAAGCCGCGGCGCGAGACCACCTTCACCTCGTCGCCGCGCCGGAGCTTTGCTTCCTGCGCGTCGTCGGGATGCATGAAGCAGACCGCCTCGGGGAAGGCCTTGTAGAGTTCCGGCACGCGGCGCGTCATCGTGCCGGAGTGCCAGTGCTCCAGCACGCGCCCGGTCGAGAGCCAGAACGGATAGTCGCCATCGGGCGATTCCGCCGGCGGCTCGTAGGGCAGCGCGAAGATGCGCGCCTTGCCGTCGGCATGGCCGTAGAACTGCACCTCCGCGCCCTGCTTGACATAGGGGTCGCTGCCCTCGCGGAAGCGCCATCTGGTTTCCTGCCCGTTGACGACGGGCCAGCGCAGTCCACGTTCCTTGTGATAGGTGTCGAACGGCGCGAGGTCGTGGCCATGGCCGCGGCCGAACTGGGCATATTCCTCGAACAGCCCCTTGTGGACGTAGAAGCCGAACGCCTTGGCTTCGTCGTTGAGATAGCCGGCCTCGATGTCGCTGACGGGGAATTTGTCGACTTGGCCGTTCTTGTAGAGCACGTCGAACAGCGTCTTGCCGCGGACCTCCGGCTTCTTCGCGATCAGCTCCTCGGGCCAGACCTCCTCGATCCTGAAGCGCTTGGAGAACTCCATCAGCTGCCAGAGATCGGATTTGGATTCGCCCGGCGCGGTGACGAGCTGGTGCCAGAACTGGGTGCGCCGCTCGGCATTGCCATAGGCGCCTTCCTTCTCCACCCACATCGCGGTCGGCAGGATCAGATCGGCGGCCAGCGCGGTCACCGACGGATAGGCATCCGAGACCACGATGAAATTGTCGGGATTGCGGAAGCCGGGATAGGTCTCCTCGTTGACGTTGGGGCCGGCCTGCAGGTTGTTGTTGACCTGCACCCAATAGGCGTTGATCAGCCCGTCCTTCAGCATCCGGCTCTGCAGCACGGCATGCGCGCCGGGCTTGTCCGGAATGGTGCCCTCTGGCAGCTGCCAGATGTGCTCGGCCTTGGTGCGGTGCTCCTTGTTGGTGACGACCATGTCGGCGGGCAGGCGATGCGAGAAGGTGCCGACCTCGCGCGCGGTGCCGCAGGCCGAGGGCTGGCCGGTCAGCGAGAACGGGCTGTTGCCGGGCGAGGAGATCTTTCCGGTCAACAGATGGATGTTGTAGACGAGGTTGTTGCACCAGACGCCGCGGGTATGCTGGTTGAAACCCATGGTCCAGAACGAGACCACTTTCGTCTTGGGATCCGCATAGAGTTCGGCCAGCGCTTCCAGCCGGTTCAGCGGCACGCCCGACATTTCGGCGGCCTTCTCCAGCGTGTAGTCCGACACGAACTTCACGTACTCGTCGTAGCTCATGTCGGTGGCGTCGTTGGCCTTGGCCGCGCCCGTCGCCTTCTTCTGCAGGGGATGCTCGGGCCGCAAGCCGTAGCCGATGTCGGTCTGGCCGCGCTTGAACACGGTATGCGCGGCGACGAAGTCCTTGTTGACGCGGCCGGTCCTGATGATGTGGTTGGCGATGGCGTTGAGGATGTAGAGGTCGGTCTGCGGCTTGAAGATCATGCCGATGTCGGCGAGGTCGAACGAGCGGTGCTCGAAGGTCGAGAGCACGGCGACGCGGACATGCGGCGCGGACAGCCGGCGGTCGGCCAGCCGCGTCCACAGAATGGGGTGCATCTCCGCCATGTTGGAGCCCCACAGCACGAAGGCATCGGTGGCCTCGATGTCGTCATAGCAGCCCGCCGGCTCGTCGATGCCGAAAGTGCGCATCATGCCGGCGACCGCGGAGGCCATGCAGTGCCGCGCATTGGGATCGATGTTGTTGGTGCGGAAGCCGGCCTTGAACAGCTTCGAGGCCGCATAGCCCTCCCAGATCGTCCACTGGCCGGAGCCGAACATGGCGACGCCGTTCGGCCCGCGCTTCCTGATCGCGTCCTTGAACTTGACCTCCATGACGTCGAAGGCTTCGGTCCAGCTGACGGGCGTGAACTCGCCGTTCTTGTCGTATTTTCCGTTCGTCTTGCGCAGCATCGGCTGGGTCAGGCGATCATGGCCGTACATGATCTTGGAGAGGAAATAGCCCTTGACGCAGTTGAGGCCGCGATTGACCTCGGCCTTGGTGTCGCCATGGGTGGCGACGACGCGGTTGTCCTTGGTCGCGACCATCACCGAGCAGCCGGTGCCGCAGAAGCGGCAGGCGGCCTTGTCCCATTTCAGTTCGGCGATGTTGCGATCGGTGACGAGATTGGCGGCGAGCGCCGGGGCCGGCATGCCCGCTGCGGCCGCCGCGATCGCGGCGGCTTCCAGCTTCAGCATCTGGCGGCGGTCGAGCTTCGGCGATGTCATGATGGCTCTTCCCTTCGCTCAGGCGGTTTCGATGGCGTGGAACACCAGCGCTGCGGAATAGACGTCGGGCAGCGACTGGATGGTGTTGAGCATCGTGCCGAGGCTGCCGGCATCGGGCGCTTCGGTGACGACGACGAGCTTGCCTTTGGGATCGCGGGCGTGGATCTCGCAGCCGGGCAGGGCGGCGATCTCGGCTTCGAGCTGCGTAAGGCGCTCGGGACGCGCCTGCACGATGATGCTGGCGATCTCGCAGCCGGGCGGGGCGACGACGCGGTCGGCGCGAAGCATGCGGCCGGTGATCAGGGCGCGGCGGTCGAATGTGGAATTGGCCATGGTGGCTGCCTTTCGCGCGAGGAAGATCAATGCCGGGAGGGCGGCGGGCCGGGTGGGCCGGCGAACATCTGGTAGATCCAGACGCCGAGCCCGTAGGAGCCGACCGTGCCGACCGCGAGAGCCGGCATCACGACCGCGGTCAGGAACAGGAACGCGAAAATCTCCATGCGCTTGCGGCGCACGCGCGAACGCGTGTCGTCAGGGGCCGACATATCCGGTCTCGTCAAAATGTAAGGGGGGAATCGAGACGGCATCCGGGCCGTCGCCTTGCTGCACTCATGCCGCCATCGGCCGGAAATTGCGTTGATCTGGATCAACTGCCGGCGTCGAACTGCCTCCCGAGCGCCATCGCGCAATGGCCTTGTGCATCTCCCGCAGTGCGGAATGGCGACTGCATGGACAGCGCGTGCTCACGCATTAAGATGCGTGCAACAAGAAGACATCGGGAGAGGCGTCATGAAGTTCGGCATCTTCTACGAGCTGCAGCTGCCACGGCCCTGGGTGGCCGGCGACGAGCTCGCGCTCTACCAGAACGCGCTCTCGCAGATGGAACTTGCCGACAGGCTTGGTTACGACCACGCCTGGGTGGTCGAGCATCATTTCCTCGAGGAATATTCCCACTCGCCCTCGCCGGAATCCTTTCTCGCCGCCGCGAGCCAGCGCACCAGGAACATCCGGCTCGGCCACGGCATCCTCCAGCTCACCACCAATCATCCGGCGCGCGTTGCCGAGCGTGTCGCGGTGCTCGACCTGCTCAGTAACGGCCGCTGCGAATTCGGCATGGGCGAGAGCGCCTCGATCACCGAGCTGACGCCGTTCGGCCGCGACATGGAGACCAAGAAGGAAGTGTTCGAGGAGGCCGTCGCCGCGATCTTCCCGATGTTCAAGGACGCGGGCAGCGAGCACCACGGCAAATATTTCGACATTCCCCTGCGCAACGTCGTGCCGAAGCCGGTGCAGAAGCCGCATCCGCCGCTGTGGATGGCCTGCTCGCAACTGCCGACCATCGAGCGTGCCGGCCGCCACGGCTTCGGCGCGCTCGGCTTCCAGTTCGTCAGCGCCGACGCCGCGCATGCCTGGGTGCACGCTTATTACAACGCGATGACCAAGCGCCTCACCAAGCTCGCCGACTACCAGATCAACCCGAACATGGCGCTGGTGTCGTTCTTCATGTGCGCGAAGACGGACGAGGAGGCGCGTGCGCGCGCCGACGGCGCCACCTTCTTCCAGTTCGCGCTGCGCTTCTACGGCGCCTCGCAGAACCGCCAGCGTCCCGCGCCCTACACCGTCAACATGTGGGACGAGTACAACACATGGAAGCGCGACAATCCGGAGGCGCAGGAGGCGGCGCTGCGCGGCGGCCTGATCGGCTCGCCGGAGACGATCCGCAAGAAGCTCCGGCGCTTCCAGTCCTCGCATATCGACCAGGTCATCCTGCTCAACCAGGCCGGCAAGAACAGCCACGAGCACATCTGCGAATCGCTGGAGCTGTTCGCGCGCGAGGTGATGCCGGAATTCCAGAACGATCCGGCCCAGGCCGAATGGAAGCGGGGCGTGATGAGCGGCGAGATCAAGCTGGAGGAGATCGACACCCAGGCCTTCACCGACCGCTACGGCAAGCTCGCGATCAACGTGCCCAAGGCGACGGCGGCGGCGGGCTGAGGAGCGTTCGCGCGAGGGCCTGCGCCCGGCGCCCGCGGCGCGAGCAGCGGCGCGCGTCGTCCGCGCGCGACCTCTTCGCGATCGGGTGGACTTTCTCCACAACTCTTGGTTTGGTTGAAGGCGATATCGACGCGATCACCACCGGATACGCATTGTGAACGTTCTCGACGCGATTCTGTACCAATGCCGCATCAACCCGGCCTTGCCCGCGCTATGTGCGCCGGGCACCTCGTTTAACATCGTCAGCTATGGCAGGCTCGAGCGCTTCATCAGGTCGGTGGCAGCACGAGCGAGGGGGCTCGGGCTGCGGAGCGGTATGATGGCCGCCATCTCCTGCGAAGACCCCATCCTGCATTCCGCGCTCCTGCTTGGGCTGACGCATGCCGGCCTCGCAACGATGTCGTTGCGCAGCAGCCGGCTTCCTTCGGGAGTCCTGATCGATCTGGTGTTGTCCGACCGCGACGTCGCCTTTCCTGCCGGAACAAGAGTGCTGAAGGCGGGCCCGGACTGGCTCACCGAGCATGTGGCGGCACCGGAGCCGATCCAGCTTGGTCCCGATGGGGTATGCCGCCTCATCCTCACGTCGGGGACCACCGGCGATGCCAAATGCGTTGCTTTGACTCATGACCGGGTCTGGCAGCGCCTGATGCTGCACAATTTCGCGCTGGGCCATGCCTTGCCGTCCTGTACGCGGATCTTCAGCGATCTGGGCTTGAGCACGTCGCTGGGCTTCCTGTTCCTGATCCACGTGCTGACGCGGGGCGGCATGCTGCTCTGGCGCGGCGCCGACGCCTCGCAGACGATGCAGGCATTCGGCCTCTACGGTATCGACGCCATGATCGGTTCGCCCGCCGGCTTGTCGGAGTTTCTCGGCTATTTCGAGCAGTCGCCCCAGTTCGACTCACCCTTCAGGATGATCGTGAGTGCGGGCAGCCGGCTCGCGCCCCAACTGGCGACGGCGATCAGGGCTAGGCTCTGCGCCAATCTTATCTCGCTCTACGGATCGACCGAGACGAGCATGGTGGCGACTGCGCCGGCGCATGTCGTCCAAAGGGAGCCGAACGCTGTCGGCTACGTCCTGCCGGGTGCGATGGTCGAGATCGTGTCGGGGGCAGGGGATGTACGCCCGGCCGGCGAAGAGGGACGCATCCGTATCCGGACCGAGAGCATGGTGAACTCCTATGTCGGCGACCACCAGACAGGTCCCTTCAGGGATGGCTGGTTCTATCCCGGTGACACGGGGATCCTGACCGCGGGCGGCTTGCTCGTGATCGGCGGGCGCGAAAGCACCGTGATCAACCTAGGCGGCGACAAGATCAATCCGGAGACCCTGGAAGGTGCTCTCCAGACTTTCCCGGGGGTGACGGACGCTGCTGTCTTCGGCGAGCTCGACCCCATGGGGGTCGAGCGGCTTCGCATCGCCGTCGTAGCGGACGCCTCCTTTGACGCCGAAAGTTTCCGCGCTCTGTGCCGGCGCCTTGTTCCCGCGGAACTGCTTCCGGACACGGTTCAGCGCGTCTCCAGTCTGCCTCGCAACGCCATGGGAAAGCTCGACAGAGCCTCGTTGAACCGACTTTAGCAGTGTTGCTTTCCCGATACAGCAATCCGCTCGCGCTGTGGTAGAGTGGGGTCTTGGCCGCGAGCAGCAGGGGCTCGATTGATGCGTCAAATTGTCACCACGTTGATGTCCACGGCGTCCTGGCTTTCATTGGCCGTCGGCGCTGGGGCGGCTGATCTCGCGATCAAGGCGCCACCTCTCGCCGCTCCCGTGGCTCTCTGGACCGGTCCCTATGTTGGCCTCGATGTAGGCGCATATTTTCACAACGCCGGCTCCAATGACGAATCGGGCGTTGCGCCGGGCTACAGCGGATCGTTGAGCACGACCTCGGCTTTCGTCAGCGCCCACGCCGGCTACAACTGGCAGATCAACCGGATCGTGCTGGGCGTCGAGGGCGACATCAGTTCGCCGAGCCAGCAGCGATCGACGTCCTATGGCCCTGCCGGCTTGGGCAACCCCGAAACGTTGACGACCCAGATCCGATGGCTTTCGACGGTCCGCGGGCGGCTCGGCTTCGCGTTCGACAATTGGCTGTTCTACGCGACCGGGGGCGTCGCCATCGCCGACATCAACAACGTCCGCAGCGACCCGACGATTTTCGGCTTCGTTGCCAACGACGGCGGCGTTCGGACCACGGGTGTGGTGGGCGGCGGTGTCGAATACAAGTTCAACAGGCAATGGTCGGCCCGTATTGAGGGCCTCTGGATGAAATTCCCCGACAGCACGGTGAACTCGATCGGCTTCAACAATCCCGTGCTGGCCTACAGGACGCGCTTTACCAACGAAGTCACGATGGTTCGCGGCGGTGTCAGCCTGAGCTGGTGAGCGCTGGCACATGCCCTGTTCTCTGATCCCGATGATATGGCCACACGGGCAGCTTGACCCATAAGGGTGCCCGCAGCCCGACCGGATCGCGGCGTGTTGGAGCGGAAAATGACAGCGAAGCCGCAGGCGGCACGCCTTGCCATGCGGTGTGAAGCTGCCGTTGGGCGACGGAAAAGCAGGACGAACCCGACATTAACCTCCGACGGCGGACAATGATGTCGATTTGATCAGCTGTGATGTCGAGAGATCTATGGTCCCCACTGCTTCCGTGCCCCGCGGCTCCTGGACCGTGCGTCTGGCTGCTGCGATCGCCGTCCTGATGGTCGCGACAGGAGCGGCGCGTGCGCAAGCGCAAGCCATCTCCCCCTCTGTCTGGACCGTGCCGGAGGTCGGCGCGCTGCCCGAAGACGCTCATGGCCGCCTCGTGCGGCGCGGGCGCGACCTGATCACCGCGACCTACGCCCATGTCGGGCCGGAGGTGCCGGATCCAGCCAAGCGGTATGCCGGCAACAATCTCGCCTGCAGCAATTGTCACCTCGACGCGGGTACGAAGAAATTCGGCCTGCCGCTGTTCGGGCTGGTCGAGCTGTTTCCGCAATACAGCGCCCGCCTCGGCGCCGAGATCACGATCGAGGACCGGGTGAATTCGTGCATGTCGCGCAGCATGAATGGCCGCGCGCTGCCGTCCGACGGTCCGGACATGCAGGCCATCGTGGCCTATATCAAGTTCCTGTCGTCGGGCGTCCCAGCCGGCAAGGTCCTGTCGGGGCTGGGCGCTGGCGCGATGCCCGAACTCGATCGGGCGGCTGATCCGGTGCGTGGCAAGGCGATCTACGCCAATGCCTGCCTCGCTTGTCACAACACCGACGGCTCCGGCATCCGCCGCAGCCTGCCGGCCGCCGATCTCGGCTACATGGTGCCGCCGCTGTGGGGCCCGGACAGTTTCAATAATGGCGCCGGCATGGCCCGGCTGATCACCGCGGCGAACTTCGTCCACTTCAACATGCCGCACGGGACGGACTATCTGAATCCGCAGCTCACGGTCGAGCAGGCCTGGGACGTCGCCGCCTACATGATCTCCCAGCCGCGACCGACGAAAGCGGGCCTCGACAAGGATTTTCCTGACCTTCTGTCCAAGCCCGTCGACGCGCCCTACGGCCCCTACGCCGACGGCTTCGATCAGCAGCAACACATGTTCGGGCCGTTCGGTCCGATCCGCGCGGAGCTCGCCAGGAAGCGAGGCGATGTGCCGGGTAAATCGCCCAAGTGAATGATCAAAGTGAATGACCCAAGTGAATCCACGAAGATTCGCCCGCGGCATGTCATCGATGGGGTTCACGAGGAGTGATCGCGAGGCACGTGTCCGGGACGCGCTGCAGCGTACAACGCTGCTGCGCACAGCCGGGACCCATGCGTCGGCAACCGCCCTTGCCGACGTCTGCTCGCCCGGGTGACGGAGACCGTCCGCAGGTCTCCCGTTAACCACAACCGACGTCACCGGCCCCTGCGAAAATTGGGTTCGAAGTTTCTTAAATTATTCCCGGGTAACCCTGTCGGTCAGGGTGACCCGGAGACCGAGATGAGCAAGCGGGCCAAACGCGGCAAGACGGCGGATCATGTCGTGCTGCCCATGGCTGCGCGGGTCGCCCTCGGCGCCGTGGCCGTCGCCATCGCGGGGTTTGGTCTGTGGTCCTCCCAATCCGGCGTGCAGCCGGCGCGCAAGCCGGCCGCGCGTGAGGCGCTGGCCTCGTCGACGCCGGTCTATGTGGCGCCTCCGGTTCGCGCCGCCGCAGCGCCGGCTCCCGCGCCGGCGCCGGTCCCTGCTCCCGCGCCCCTGGTCGAACCGCCCAAGGCCAGTGCCGATGCCCCCGGCGCCCTCGTGCGGCAGGTGGTCGACTATGCCAGCCGGCAGCCCGCAGGCACGGTCATCATCGATACCGGAAACACTTTTCTCTATCTCGTCCTGAACGACAGGCAGGCCCTGCGCTACGGCATCGGTGTCGGCCGCGAAGGCTTCACGTGGTCCGGCGAGCAGACCGTGGCGCGCAAGGCCGAATGGCCGGACTGGCATCCGCCGACCGAGATGATCGGGCGCCAGCCCTATCTGCCGCGGTTCATGGCGGGCGGTCCCGGCAATCCGCTCGGCGCGCGGGCGATGTATCTCGGCGAGACCGAATACCGCATTCACGGCACCAACAATCCGGACACGATCGGGAAGAAGGTCTCGTCCGGCTGCATCCGGCTGACCAATGACGACGTCACGGATCTCTATGACCGCGTGAAGGTCGGCGCCAAGGTGATCGTGCTGCCGTCGGGCTCGCCCCGCCGGCCGTCCCCTGAGGCGCCGCGTGACGCCGCGTTCCGCCTGCCGGATTCGGCCGCGCTATCGAAGCGGGCGCTGGCGGCCAATGCGCAGATGCCGTCCTCCCGACCGCGGATCGCCGAGGCGCAGTAGCGCAGGTCGGCAGCGTTGGAGCTGTCAGACGCTGATCTCCGAGAGGTCCGCTGCGCCGATGACATGCGTGCCGGGTTCACCGGCAACGGCCGCCTCGATCAGCCGTCGCGCCACGGTGGCAACCGGACTGACCCGCGCGACACGCGGCAACAGCGGGGATGCGAAACGCAGAAGGGTCCCCGCCATGCGTTCCATCGGCCTGCTTTCGGCACGCTCCCCATCCAGGAAACCTGGACGCAGGATCGTCAGCGACGGGAAGCCGAGTGCGCCGATGGCCTGCTCGACCTCGCCCTTCGTGCGCGGATACAGGAATGGCGAGCGCGGGTCGGCGCCGAGGGCCGACACCAGCGCGAAGCGGCTGACGCCGGCCTCACGCAGCCGCCGTGCCACCAGCAGCACCAGATCGTAGTCGACCGCCCGAAAGGCTGCGGCCGACCCTGCGGCGGCCCGCGTCGTTCCCAGCGCGCAGATGGCGGCATCCGCGCGCCAGTCCGCGTGACCGGGATCGGCCGTGAGATCATCGAGCCGGGGATTGACCAGCCTGTCCTGTGCGGGGATCGTCCGCCGCGTCGGGGCGATGACGCGCGTGATGCGAGGATCCGCCAGAGCGAGCGCCAGTGCGCGGCCGCCGACCAGCCCCGTCGCGCCTGCAATGAAGAGTGTGGTCATGACGGCCCCGATCTCGATGGACGGGCCGAGTGTACAGCAGTCGGCCACCCCGGCAAATTTTGGCGGTCTCGATGTCATCGCGGGACAGACGCCGGCGCCGGATTGCGCTACTCTGATCGCAACAACCAACAAGCCCGGGAAACGCCGCCTTGAGCACCGCGCCGCGCATCGACATCGACCCTGCCGCCTTCTGGGCCGACCCCTATCCGGTGCTCGCGACGATGCGGCAGGAGGCGCCGATCGCCTTCGTGCCGCAGCTCGGCGCGACGCTGCTGACGCGCCGCGACGACATCTCGGTGTCGGAGAAGCAGATCGACGTGTTCTCCTCGCACCAGCCGGCCGGCCTGATGAACCGGCTGATGGGCCACAACATGATGCGCAAGGACGGCGAGGCGCATCTCGCCGAGCGCCGCGCGATGTTCCCCACGGTGTCGCCGAAGACGGTGAAGGGCTACTGGACCGCGTTGTTCCAGGCCCATGCCGACCGCATCATCGATTCCATCGCACCGGGCAGCCGGATCGACTTCATGCGCGATTTCGCGCTGCCGTTCTCCGGAGAATGTCTGAAGTCGATCACCGGCCTCACCAATATCGGCTACCAGGACATGGATGCGTGGTCGCAGGGCATGATCGAGGGCATCGCCAATTATGCCGGCGACCCCGAGGTCGAGGCACGCTGTCATGCGGCGACGTCGGGCATCGATGCCGCGATCGACGACATCCTGCCGGTGATGCGCAAACATCCCGACCAGAGCATCCTCGGCGTGCTGCTCGCCTCAGGCATGCCGATGGAGAGCGTGCGCGCCAACGTCAAGCTCGCGATCTCGGGCGGCCAGAACGAGCCGCGCAAGGCGATCGCCGGCACGGTATGGGCGCTGCTGACCCATCCCGATCAGCTCGATCGCGTGCGCAGCGGCGAGGTGACCTGGCTGCAGGCCTTCGAGGAATATGCCCGCTGGATCTCGCCGATCGGCATGTCGCCGCGCCGCATCGCAAAGCCATGGTCGATCCGCGACGTGGCGTTCGAGACCGACGAGCGCGCGTTCCTGATGTTCGGCTCCGCCAACCGCGACGAGGCGCATTTCGCGCGCGCGGACGAATTCGACGTGCGGCGCGACACTTCGAAGAGTGTCGCCTTCGGAGCCGGCCCGCATTTCTGCGCCGGCGCCTTCGCCTCGCGCGCCATGATCGCCGACGTCGCGCTGCCGACCGTGTTCGCGCGCGCCAGCCGTCTGGAACTCGCCGATGACGAGCCCGTGCGGATCGGCGGCTGGGCGTTCCGGGGCTTGCAGAATCTGCCGGTGCGGTGGCACTAGCTCGAAGGTATCCGTGCCTCGGCACGTGCTTGCCGCGACGGCGGTGTCATCGCCCGCGAAAGCGGGAGATCCAGTACGCCGCGGCGGTCGTGAGAAGCGTCTGTGCCTCTGGACCACTCGGTTCCCCGCTTTCGCGGTTGATGACAGCGAGGTGGTGGCAGGAGATCTGTCCCCCAACTCCCAACGCCGCGATGATGCCATCATGCTCCTGTTTTGCCCGACAGGTCAAATGAAATTCGGATAATTCGTAATTCATTGATGCCGCACCCCCGGCGCCTTTGCATGGGGTTGTTTTCGCGCGTTTGGCGGCGCTGCCGGGACCGCCGGCTGTTGCAGCGTGTCGCACTCACATTCCCGTGCGGAAAAATCAGCCTGCATCGGGCCCTTGGCTTGAAAGATTAATCATGCGCCTCGCCACGAAAGCAGTGCGCGCATCGCTATTTTTCCCGATGTCTCGACAGCCCTCCTGACCCGCACCATCATTTCACAACGCACCGGAAACGCGGCCGTGCTGGCCGGGAGTTGTGGAATGCAACGTCGGGACTTCCTGAAACTGTCTGCCGGAACCGCCGCGCTCGCCGCGCTGGGTGCGCCTGCGATCGCGCAGGGCGCCCCGAAGGAAATTCGTATCGGCTATCAGAAGAACGGCGTGCTGGTCATCACGCGGCAGCGCGCCAATCTGGAAAAACATTTCTCGTCGCAGGGCATCGAGGTGAAATGGGTCGAGTTCTCCTCGGGCCCGCCGATGATGGAGGCGATGAATGTCGGCAGCGTCGATTACGGCGCGGTCGGCGATTCCCCGCCAGTGTTTGCGCAGGCCGCGGGTGCGGCGATCGTCTATGCCGCCGGCCAGCCCATCACCAACGGCCAGGGCATCCTGGTTCCCAGGGACTCGCCGATCCGCACGATCGCCGAGCTCAAGGGCAGGCGCATCGGCTTCACCAAGGGCTCCAGCGCCCACAACATCGTGGTGCAGACGCTGGAGAAGGCGGGCCTCTCCTATGCCGACATCACGCCGGTCTATCTGACGCCGCCCGACGCCGGCCCCGCCTTCGCCAATGGCAGCATCGACGCCTGGTCGATCTGGGATCCCTACTTCGCGATCGGCGAGACCAAGCAGGGCGGCCGCATCCTCGTCAACGCCCACGAGGTCACCAAGACGAATTCGTTCTACATCGCCAATCGCGACTTCGCCGCAAGGCACGGCGCGATCCTGCAGCAGATCATCGACGTCACCACCGCCACCGCCGCCTGGGCCGAGCAGAACCGCGACGAGGTCGCCAAGGCGCTCGCCGCGGTGACCGGCATTCCGCTCGACATCCAGACGGTGGCCGCCAACCGCTCGTCGTTCCGCGTCGGGCCCGTCACCGAGGACATTGCCGCGACCCAGCAGGGCGTCGCCGACCGCTTCTACAAGCTCGGCCTGATCCCGAAGCCGGTCGCGATCCGCGACATCGTCTGGCGCAACCCGGCAGCGTGATTGTGCCGACCGATATTCCCATCCGCAGAGGTCTTTCCATGAAACGCATCGTTCGACGCGTCATCGACGCCATCGTGTTGTCGATCGGCATCGTCGCGGCCGCCGTCGGCACGACCTACGGCTAGTTCCCGGAGTTTCGATCCATGAGCCAACTCAACAGCCAAATCCTCTGGTTCCTGCCGACCCACGGCGACGGCCGTTATCTCGGCACCGGCATCGGCGGCCGCGAGGTCAATTTCAACTATCTGCGCCAGGTCGCGCAGGCGGCCGACCAGCTCGGCTATTTCGGCGTGCTGCTGCCGACCGGACGGTCCTGCGAAGATTCCTGGATCGTCGCCTCCGCGGTCGCGCCCTTCACCGAGCGCCTGCGCTATCTCGTGGCCGTGAGGCCCGGCCTGCAATCGCCGAGCGTCGCCGCGCGCATGACATCGACGCTGGACCGCGTCACCAATGGCCGGCTGCTGGTCAATGTCGTCACCGGCGGCGATCCCGTCGAGAACAAGGGCGACGGCATCTTCCTCGGCCATGACGAGCGCTACGAGGTCACCCGCGAGTTCCTCAGCGTCTACAGCAGCCTGCTCGCCGGCGAGACCGTCAATGTCGAGGGCAAGCACATCCATGTCGAGGGCGGCAAGCTGTTGTTCCCCCCGGTGCAGTCGCCCCGCCCGCCGCTCTATTTCGGCGGCTCCTCCGATGCCGGCATCGACGTCGCGGTCGACGCCGTCGACAAATACCTGACCTGGGGCGAGCCGCCGGCGCTGGTCGCCGAGAAGATCGCCAAGGTGAAGGCGGTCGCCGACGCCCGCGGCCGGAAGCTCTCCTTCGGCATCCGCCTGCACGTGATCGTGCGCGAGACCAATGAGGAAGCCTGGCGCGCGGCCGACGAGCTGATCAAGCATGTCAGCGACGACACCATCGCGCTGGCGCAGAAGAACTTCGCCCGCATGGATTCCGTCGGCCAGCAGCGCATGGCGCAGCTGCATGGCGGCAAGCGCGACAAGCTCGAGATCGCGCCGAACCTGTGGGCCGGCGTCGGCCTCGTGCGCGGCGGCGCCGGTACGGCGCTGGTTGGCGATGCCCAGACGGTCGCGGCCCGCATCAGGGAATACAGGGATCTCGGCATCGATACCTTCATCCTGTCGGGCTATCCGCATCTGGAGGAAGCCTATCGCTTCGCCGAACTGGTGTTCCCGCTGCTCTCGCTGGAGCAGGGCAGCAACGTCACCCGTCTTCACTACAACGGCGGTCCCTTCGGCGAGACGGTTGGCAGCGACTTCCGTCCGCAGCACCGGGTGTCCCAGTCATGAGCCTGATCGACAGCGTCTCCCTTCCGCGCAGTTTCCGCCTGCCGCGGGTCGACGGCCTGATCCAGTGGATCGTGCCGCTCGCCATCGTCGCGATCTGGCAGGTCGCGAGCGTCACCGGCTTCGTGCCGGTGCGCGTGCTGCCGGCACCGAGCGACGTCGTGCTCGCCGGCTGGAAGCTGCTGCTCTCGGGCGAACTCGTCCGCAACATCTGGGTGTCGTTCTGGCGCGCCTCGATCGGCTTTCTGATCGGCGGCGGCATCGGCTTCGCCTTCGGTCTCGCCAACGGCCTGTCGCAGCTCTCGGCCAGGCTGACCGACACGACGCTGCAGATGGTGCGCAACGTGCCGCATCTGGCGCTGATCCCGCTCGTGATCCTGTGGTTCGGCATCGACGAGAGCGCGAAGCTGTTCCTGGTGGCGCTCGGCGTATTCTTCCCGATCTACCTCAACACGCTGCACGGCATTCGCACCGTCGATCCGCAGCTGATCGAGATGGGCCGCATCTACGGCATGACCGACGGCGAACTGTTCCGCCGCGTGATCTTCCCCAGCGCGCTGCCCTCGATCTTCGTCGGCATCCGTTTCGCGCTCGGCATCATGTGGCTGACCCTGATTGTCGCCGAGACCATCGCGGCATCCTCCGGCCTCGGCTACATGGCGATGCAGGCCCGCGAATTCATGCTGATCGACGTCGTCGTGCTCTCGATCCTGATCTATGCCCTGCTCGGCAAGCTCGCCGACAGCGCCTCCCGCGTGCTGGAGCGCCTGACGCTCTCCTGGCACCCCGCTTTCCAGAAACGCTGAGCAGACAGACCGAGAATCCCATGCAGACAGCCCTTCGCACAGCTCTTCCGGACACCGAACGCGCCGGCCGTGCCCACGTCGCCGCTCACGCCCGCGTCGTGCGCGAGGACCGGGCCGAACAGGCAGATGGCCTGCCGCTGACCATCCGCGGCCTGCGCAAATCCTTCGGCGACAACGAAGTCCTGCGCGGCATCGACCTTCACATTCCCGCCGGCCAGTTCGTCGCGATCGTCGGCAAGAGCGGCTGCGGCAAGAGCACCCTGCTTCGTCTGATCGCTGGCCTCGAGAAGATCGATGGCGGCAGCATCGGCTTCGGTCAGGAAATCAAGGCCGAGGACATCCGCGTCATGTTCCAGGAGCCCCGGCTCCTGCCCTGGGCGCGTGTGCTGTCGAATGTCGAGGTCGGTCTCGGCCGCGATCGCGCCTCCGCCGATGCGCACGCGCGGGCCGAGAAGGCACTGACCGAGGTCGGTCTGACGGACAAGCGCGACCAATGGCCTGCGGTGCTGTCGGGCGGCCAGAAGCAGCGCGTGGCGCTGGCGAGGGCGCTGGTCTCCCGGCCGCGCGTGCTCGCCCTGGACGAGCCGCTTGGCGCGCTGGATGCGCTGACCCGGATCTCGATGCAGGGGCTGCTCGAACGGGTCTGGCGCGACCAGGGCTTCACCGCCATTCTGGTCACCCACGACGTCGCCGAAGCGGTCGCGCTCGCCGACCGCGTGCTGGTGATCGAGGAGGGCCGCATCGCCCATGACGTCATGGTTAACACGCCTCGCCCGCGCGAGCGGGGCTCTGCCGAGCTTGCCGCCCTGGAAGGTTCGATCCTGAGCCACCTTTTGTCGGCGGACGATCGTAGCTAGATTAAGAGGAACCCGGTCTTCGGGGATGCATATGCCATGAACCAAGTACCCCGCGAGATCATGACCGAAACGCCCGTCTCCGCCGCCGATTTCCGCGGCGCCATGCGCCACCTCGCCGGTGGCGTCAGTGTCATCACGGCCGGACGAGGCAAGGACATCACCGGCATGACGGTGACGTCGGTGACCTCGCTCTCGGTCGAACCGCCGACGCTGCTGGTCAGCATCAACCGCGACGCCTCGTCCTTCCCGCTGATCCAGCGCTACGGCGCCTTCGGCGTCAACATCCTCAATGCCGAACAGCTCGACATCGCCGAACGCTTTGCCGGCAAGGGCGGGCTGAAGGGCGCCGACCGCTTCGCCGGCGCGCAATGGGTGACCGCGGTCTCCGGCGTGCCGCTGCTGGTGGGGGCCCTGTCGACCTTCGATTGCGAGGTCGAGGAGATCGTCGAGCGGCATTCGCACGGCATCGTCATCGGGCGCATCAGGAACATCAGGAGTTCGTCCCGCACCGCCGCGCTCGCTTATTGGCACGGCCGCTATCTGGCGGTCGACCAGGACGAGGACGCCGCCCGGCTCGCCGACGTCAGCCTTCCCGCGCAGGGCCGCCGCGGCGCGTGATGGCGCGACGGCCGGCCCTCCCGGGCTGGTCTTTTTCGCCTCACCGCTCTAGAAGCGCTGCGAGCCTTCCCTTCGGGCAAGGCAACGGAGCGCAAGGATGAAGCGGATCGCGACCTGGGCTTTCTATCTGGTCGGCGCGCTCGCGATCGCTTATCTGGCCCTGTTCGCCTATGCGACCTTCAGCGGCCAGCCCGTGATCATTCCGGGCGATCCCATCCACATCTTCCGCAAGCCCGACGCGCCGAGCTATTCGTGACGGCTATCTCAGCGCGTCCTGCCCGGGCATGACGGAGTGAGCGGCAATCATCCCCGCATGATCGCCAGCGCCAGCGCCTGCGCGCGCGGTACGATGCTGTCGAGCTCGAGATATTCCTCCGGGGAATGTGCAAGGCCTCCGACGGGACCGAGGCCGCAGATGGTCGGCGTGCCGACCGCGGCGGTGAAACCGGAATCGGCGCATCCGCCGGAGAATTCACCCTGAAGCGTGGTGAGGCCGGCCTGTCGCGCGGAAGCCTGGTACGTCTCGAACAGCGCCCTCGACGCCTCGCTCTGCACCACGGGCACGAATTCGCCCTTGATCGTGAGCGTCGCGCTGGTGCCCGGCACATAGGAGGTCGCCACGATGGTCTCGATCGCGGCCATCACGGTGCCGCGGTCGGCGGGATCGACATAGCGAAAATCGATCTGGCCTTCGGCGAAAGGCGCCGTCGTGTTCACGGACTGGCCGCCCGCGACCAGTCCGACATTGAGCGTGATGCCCTTGTCGAGATTGGTGAGCGCATGGATCTGCACGACCTTGTGCGCGAGCTCGCCGATCGCGCTGACGCCGGCGGCGAAATTGGCGCCCGAATGCGCCGCCTTTCCGGTGATCGCCATGTGCATGAAGATGCCGCCCTTGCGGCCGGTCACGACGTTCCCGGTGGGACGGCCCGGCTCGGAATTGAACACCGCGCGTGCGGCCCGTCCTTCGCGCTCGATCACCGGTCGCGAGGAGGGTGACCCGATCTCCTCGTCCGAGGTGATCAGCAGCTTGATCGGGTGCGGGCTGCCGCCGAATTTGTGGAAGGCGGTCGCCACGAAGATGTTCATGACGACGCCGGCCTTCATGTCGGCGACGCCGGGGCCATAGGCGCGGTTGCCCTGGATCGTGAAGGGACGCCGTCCGGCCTCGCCCTTGCCGAACACGGTGTCGCGATGGCCCATCAACAGCACCGGCTTCTCGTTGCTGCCGGGCTTGGCGACCTCGGCATGGATCGCATCGCCGAAGCTGTCATGGGCTTCGCGCCGGAACGGAATGCCGTGCTCGGCGAAATGCCGCTCGAACCGCGCACCGACCGCGTCGACGCCTTCCTTGTCGTAGGACCCGGAATCGATGTTCACGACGTCGCGCAACAGGTCGATCATCGCCTGCCGCTGCGACGCCAGCCAGTCCGTGATTTGAGCTTCAGACATGTGTCCCCTCGCGTGGTTCTCGAAGGCGCTTATAGGGCGTCGCGCGGGCGTGACCTAGTCGCGGGATGCGGCCCCGTTATGCGAGGAGTTCTCTCTCCGCCGTCAGTGCGAGCGTAGCGAAGCAATCCAGTCTGGTTTCCGCGGAACGATTCTGGATTGCTTTGCTGCGCTCGCAGTGACGAGATTGGCAGCTTGCATTCAAGCAAAATGCCCGGGTTGGGCCCGGGCATTTGCAGTCTCAACCGGCGTGGAGCCGTCTACGCGCCCACCATCGGCATCCGCGGATATTCGCCGGGCGTACCGGCGGGGGGGATCGGGATGCCGCCGTCGGCATATTCGTTGAGCTTGTTGCGCAGCGTGCGGATCGAGATGCCGAGGATGTTGGCGGCGTGCGTGCGATTGCCGAGGCAGTGCTTCAGCGTCTCCAGGATCAGGTCGCGTTCGACGTCGGCGACGGTGCGGCCGACCAGCGCGCGGGTCACCTGCTCGGCGGCCATGGTGGCATGGGCCACCGCGGGCGGGGTCTTGGCGAGGTCGAGGCGGTCGCCGTCCGGCGTGATGATCGCGTCGGAGCCGATTTCGTCGCCCTGCGCCATCAGCACCGCGCGGTGCATGGTGTTCTCGAGTTCACGGACGTTGCCCTGCCAGCGATTGGTGGAGAGCACATGGCGTGCTTCGGCCGAAATCGGCCGCAGCGGAACGCCGTTCGCATCCGCATATTTCTTCACGAAGTGCTGGGCGAGCTCGAGAATGTCCGCGGGGCGCTCGCGCAGCGGCGGGATCTTCAGGTTGACGACGTTGAGGCGGAACAGGAGGTCCTCGCGGAACGTGCCCTCGCGCACCGCCTCCGCCAGGTTGCGGTTGGAGGTCGCGATGATGCGGATGTCGACCGGCACCGGCTTGGTGCCGCCGACGCGGTCGATCACGCGTTCCTGGATGGCGCGGAGCAGCTTGGATTGCAGGCGGACGTCCATTTCCGAGATTTCGTCGAGCAGCAGCGTGCCGCCGGTGGCTTCCTCGAACTTGCCGATGCGGCGGGCGATCGCGCCCGTGAAGGCGCCCTTCTCGTGGCCGAACAGTTCGGACTCGAGGAGATGCTCGGGGATCGCCGCGCAATTGATCGAGATGAACGGCCGCTTGGCGCGGGCCGAGCGGGTGTGGACGTAGCGGGCCAGCACCTCCTTGCCGGTGCCGGATTCGCCGGTGATCATCACGGAGGCGTCGGAGCCGGCGATCTGCTGGGCCAGCTTGATCACCTTGGCCATGGCCTCGTCGCGCCAGACCAGTTCGCGGGAATCGTTGGCGACCGCGGCGAGCACCGCGGCGATCAGCTCCGGATCCGGCGGCAGCGGGATGTATTCCTTGGCACCGGCATGGATCGCGGCAACCGCGGCGCGGGCGTCGTTGGTGATGCCGCAGGCGACGATCGGGGCGTGGATGTGCTCGGCCTCCAGCCGCATCACGAGGTCGCGGATGTCGAGGGCGACGTCGACCAGCAGGAGGTCGGCGCCCTTGCCGCCGCGCAGCACCCGCATCGCCTGTTCGAGATCCTCGGCATGGGTCACGGTGGCGCCGTTCTCCATCGCGATCTTGGTGGCGGTGGTGAGCTGGCCCTTCAATGTGCCAACGATGAGAAGCCGCATGTCAGTCTCCTGTCCGTCTGTTCGCGCCGTCGCGCGTCATTCCCTGCGTTGCGTTAGCCGCGTTCCGCCTTGATGATTTCGGTCATGGTCACGCCGAGCTTGTCCTCGACCAGGACGACTTCGCCGCGCGCGACCAGCTTGTTGTTGACGTAGATGTCGATCGCCTCGCCGACCCTTCGGTCGAGCTCCAGCACGGTGCCGGGACCGAGCTTGAGCAGTTCGCCGACATCCATCTTGGAGCGTCCGAGCACCGCCGAGACCTGTACCGGAACGTCGAACACGGCCTCGAGATCGGCGGCGACGCGCGCCGCATATTCGTCCTCGTTGTAGTCGACGTCGGTGCCGGTGGGCGGCAGCGGGCCGTTGAGATCGGGAAGCGGGACCTGTCCGTCGGTATCGCTCATGGTTTAACTCCCCTTGCGGGACGCGATGTAGCGTCCGACCATTTCATCGATCTTGGCCGTGATGGCGCTGCGCTCCAGCACGACGCCGCCGTCGGCCCATTCGATCCGGCAGTCGCCGGTGGCGATTTCGGGCTCGGCCAGGATCACCAGCCGGCCCTCGAAGCCGCTCTGCTTGGCGAGACGCTCGATCTTCTCGCGCGCGCTGTCGTAGAGCGAATCGTTGATGCGCACGACGAGGTGCGGGGTCGCGACCAGATGCGAGAAGCAGTCGCGCACCAGCGCCATGATCTCGCCGAGCGGTTCGGCGGCGACGAGGTCGGCGCACAGCTTGCGCGCCACGGCGACCGCGACCTCGACGGCTTCCGTTTCCATCTTCGATTCGATGCTGCCGATGCCCGAGGCGATGCCCCGCATCGCGATCGTCATTTCCTCGAGGGCGAGCGCGACGCGGCGGTCGCTCTCGGCCTTGGCCTCGCGCTGGCCGGCGGCAAAGCCGTCCTGGTAGGCGCGCGCCTCGGCCTCGGCGACCTTCTGGGCGATCTCGGCCGCGGTCGCCGCCTTCTCGCGGGTGCGCTCGGGCGCCGCGAAGTCGGTGTCGAACAGGAATTTCGCGGGAGCTGCCATCAGTACACCAGTTCGTCGTCGGCGCGGTTCTTGGTCAGCATGATCTCGCCCTTGGCGGCGAGATCCTTGGCGAGGTTGACCAGCAGCGCCTGCGCCTCGTCGACGTCGCGCAGGCGGACCGGGCCCATCGCCGCCATGTCGTCCTGCAGCATCTTGGCTGCGCGCGAGGACATGTTGCCGAAGAAGAAGTTGCGGACGTCCTCGTTGGCGCTCTTGAGCGCGACACCGAGCTTGTCCTTGTCGACGTTGCGCATCAGTGTCTGCGCCGAGCCGGAATCGAGCTTGACGAGATCGTCGAAGGTGAACATCAGCGCCTTGATGCGCTCGGCGGCCTCGCGGTTGTCCTCTTCCAGCGAGGTGATGAAGCGGGTCTCGGTCTGGCGGTCGAAATTGTTGAAGATTTCGGCCATCACCTCGTGGGCGTCGCGGCGGCGGGTCTGCGACAGGTTGGACATGAATTCGGTGCGCAGTGTCTTCTCGACGCTCTCGATCACCTCCTTCTGCACCGCCTCCATCTTCAGCATGCGGTTGACGACGTCGAGCGCGAGCTCTTCGGGGAGGATGCCGAGCACGCGGGCGGCGTGTTCGGGCTTCAGCTTCGACAGCACCACGGCGATGGTCTGCGGATATTCGTTCTTGAGGTAGTTGGCGAGCACCTCTTCCTGCACGTTGGAGAGCTTCTCCCACATGTTGCGGCCGGCAGGTCCGCGGATCTCGTCCATGATGCCGTTGACGCGCTCGGGCGGCAGGTATTGCTGCAGCAGCCGCTCGGTGGCGTCGAAATTGCCCATCAGGGCGCCCGAGGCCGACATGCGCGAGACGAATTCGAGCAGCATGTCCTCGACCGTATCGACCTCGACGGTGCCGAGCGTCGACATCTCGAGCGACAGCTGGCGCACCTCGTCGTCGTCGAGCATGCTCCAGATCTTG
Organism: uncultured Bradyrhizobium sp.; assembly: GCA_964423245.1. Lineage (GTDB taxonomy): Bacteria > Pseudomonadota > Alphaproteobacteria > Rhizobiales > Xanthobacteraceae > Bradyrhizobium. The sequence goes on from CAYREH010000014.1 coordinate 122,227, forward strand.
CCGCCATACTGCTCGCCCAGGGCCAGCATCAGGATCGCGGCGCGCTTGGGGCCTGCGACAGTCTCGGATTTGCCCGTGCGGCTGCCGGCGCGCTGGCCGAGCGTGGAAATCACGCTGGTGATGTCGTTCGAGTTGGCGTTCTGGATCTCGGCGGCCATGTCAGGTCACTTCTCGATTCGCTTGGCGCGGTTGTCCGGTTCGATCATTTGGCGGGTTCGCTCAGCCACTGGCGGAGGATGGCGACGGTTTCGTTGGGATTGCGATCGGCCAGTTCGCCGACGCGATGAATGGACTGGGCATGGACCTGGCCCTGGATGGTGGCGACGTCGATGGCGCTGGCGGCGGCGCCCGGCAGCGCCGGGGTTCCGCTCGAACCCGCGGCGGATTCGTCGGAGCCGGACGGGCCGGTCAGCACGCCGGAGATGGCGGCGGCGACCTCGTCGGAGGCGAGGATGCGCTTGACCAGCGGGCGGATCACCAGGAACAGCACGACGAGGCCGAGCAGCATCATCACGCCCAGCTCGACGAAGTACATGACGTCGTCCTTGGTGAACTGCAGCATGCCGAGGAAGCCGGCGGGCTCGCTGATGGGGGCGGTGGAGGGGGCGTCGGCGAAGCGCAGATTGACCACCTCGACCTGGTCGCCGCGCTTCTGGTCGAAGCCGATCGCCGAGCGCACCAGGGCGGCGATGCGGTCGAGCTGCTCCTTGGTGCGGTCCTGATAGGCCAGCTCGCCCTTGTCGTTCTTGCTGTAGATGCCGTCGACCAGCACGGCGACCGAGATGCGGTTGACCCGTCCGACCTCCGTCACCTCCGTCTTGGTGGTGCGGGAGATCTCGTAATTGTTGGTCTCCTCGGTCTTCTTGCTCTGGTCCTTGGCCGTCGAGCCGCTGTTCTGCTGGTTGCCCGGCAGCTCGTTGTTGACGGTGACCTGGCCGTTGTTGTCGGCGGTCATGCTCTGCTCTTCGCGGGTCTGGCTGGAGCGGAGCACGCGGCCTTCGGGGTCGTACTTGTCCGAGGTCTGCGTGATCTTGTTGAAGTCGAAATCGGCCGAGAGCTGGACGCGCGCGCGGCCCGAGCCGACCACCGAGGAGACGATGTCCTCGACCTGCTTGCGCATCCGCTTCTCGAAGGCGGTGCGGCGCTCGTCGCCGATGGCCTGGTCGGCGTCGCTGGCGGCGCCGTCGGCGAGCAGCTGGCCGGCTTCGTCGACGATCGAGACCCGCTGCGGCTTCAGCCCGTTGACGGCGGAGGCGACGAGGTGGCGGATGGCGCGGATCTGCTGGGCCTCGAGCGAGCCGCGGACCCGCACCACGATCGAGGCCGACGGCTCCGGCGCCTCGCGGGCGAACAGCGGACGTTCCGGCAGCACAAGGTGGACGCGGGCGGCCTGGATGCGGTCGATGGCCTTGATGGTGCGGGAGAGTTCGCCCTCGAGGGCGCGGAGATGGTTGATGTTCTGGACGAAGGAGGTGGTGCCGAGCGCGTCCGACTTGTCGAACACCTCGTAGCCGACGCCGCCGCCCTTGGGCAGGCCGCCCTCGGCGAGCTTCATCCTGAGCCGGGTGACCTTGTCCTTGGGCACCATGATGACGGTGCCCTCATTGCGGATCTCGAACTGGATGCCCTGCCGTTCGAGGTCCTTGATGATGCTGGAGGAATCTTCCACGGACAGGTCCGTGAACAGGGTGGTCATCTGCGGCGTCGTCACCCGCATGATGACGAACGCGAAGAAGCCGATGAGCGCGGCGGTGACCGCGATCATCGCCCCGAACCGGGCGGCACCGATACTCTTCAGAAAGTCCGCAAGACCTTGCAAGCAACCGCCCCACCAGATTCGATCCGCACGCCGGCGCGGTCGACTGGGCAATTATTGCCTAGGTGATGGTTTCGATATGGTTAACGGCGGTTAAGAGGTCGGACAAAAGGCGCGCTTTCTGCCGGCATGAAAAAAATCGGCCTCGCGGGGCAAGGCCGATTTTCGTCAAAAGCCGCAGAGTCTCTGGATCGCTTACTGGCGATATTGCTGGATGCGGGTGGTGCGAAGGCCCGCCAGACCGTGCTGGTCGATGGAGAACTGCCAGGAAAGGAATTCGTCTACCGTCAGGGTGTAACGGCTGCAGGCCTCCTCGAGCGACAGAAGTCCGCCTCGAACGGCTGCGACGACTTCGGCCTTCCGGCGGATGACCCAGCGTTTGGTGCCGGGTGCTGGCAGGTCTGCGATCGTCAGCGGACTGCCGTCCGGCCCGATGACGTATTTTACCCTCGGGCGATGGGGTTCTGTCATGGCGTACTCACAAACTCTCAACCACTGAACTCACGACACAACCCTACGCCCGGCGGCTTAAAAATCCGCTAAGCCTAAGGCATCAATACAATTCTCGTTGAAATGAGCGGGAACGCCGCCAACCCGGCCGGCGGAACGGTTGCGTCCGGGCCGGTCGAGGGGGTCTTCGTTAAGACTTTACGAACGAAACGGGCCCGCGCGCGGGGTCGACAAGGCCCTGATAGTCGTCCCGGCGCCGGCCGGGACCAGACCCCCAGCAGGGGAGAATGACTCGGCGTGAGCCGCCGCTCACACCGTGGTCAGCGACCCCGGCCTGCGCCGGGATGACGCCGAGAATGTTGCGGCGTCATCGCCCTCAATTGCTGGTCGCGATGATGCTCTTGACCTGGCTGAGCGTATAGCTGTTGCCGTCGATGTTGAGCAGCGGGGGCGACTGGGTCAGGTCCACCGAGGAGATCGTGCCCTGCACCTGCGCCGCGACGCCGACATTGTTGTTGGCGACGTCCTTGCCGGTCGCCGAGATCGTGTACTTGCCGTCGGGCCATTGCGTGCCGTCATTGCCCTGGCCGTTCCAGGTGAACGGAATGTCGCTGCCGGCGGCGGTGGAATATTTGCCCGTGAACACCGTCTGACCGGAGGAATTGGCGATCGAGATCTCGACCGTGGAATCGGTGGGCACGTTGAGATGCCAGGTCGCCGACGATTTGGTCATGGTCGCGGTCGAGCCGTCGACGAGGGCGGTCTTGCCGACGAAGCCGAGCGCCTCGGTCGCCTGGGTGGTCTTCTGCAGCGTGACGAGCTGCGACAGCGAATCGTTGGTCTTGAGCTGCTGCTCGACGCCGGCGAACTGCACCAGCTGCTGGGTGAACTGGTTGGTGTCGAGCGGATCGAGCGGGTTCTGGTTCTGCAGCTGCGTCGTCAGCAGCGTCAGGAAGGTCTGGAAATTGCCGGCCAGCGTCGTGCCGGTGGTCGAACTCAACGAGTTCGTCGACGACGAGGACGACGAGGTCTGGGTGGTCCCGGAGACCGGCGTCGGGGCAGTGACGGCATTGGTGGTGGCCATGACCCTTTAACTCCCTACACTCTGATGTCGACGCCGCTGCTCGATCCGAGCATGCGGCCATAGCCGCGCCCGACCGGGATCGCGGCAACCGATTCGTCTTCGCTGATGATCAGCCGGCGGGCATTGCCGCCATTGTCGTTGCCCTGGCCGGAATTCTGGCCCGACGAGCTCTGGTCGCGCAGGCTGAAGGACAGCCCGTTGCTGCCGGTCTTGAGCCCGGCATCGTCGAGCGCGCGCTGCAATTGCGGCGCGTCCTGGCGCAGCATCTGCAGCGTCTCCGGCTTCTCCACCGTCAGATGCGAGGTGACCTGGCCGTTGCGGTCGACATGGATGCGCACGTCGATGCGGCCGAGATCGACCGGATCGAGGCTGATGTCGAAGCGGGTCTTGCCGGCGCGCGCGGCCGCCGCGAGTTCGATCGGCACGCCGCTGATCGGCACGGTGGTCGCGGTCGCCGCGGTGGCGGTGAGGGTGGCGGTCGAGGCGCTCGCGGTCGAGCTGGTCGTGGTCACCGGGGCCTGGAGCGCGGCGGCTCCTTGCGCGCCGGTGTCGGCGGGGGCGGCGGCCTGGGCCTGGGCATGGCTGTGCGTGGCGGGCGTTGCCGGCGCGGCATCGCCGGCGCGCTCGGTCGCGCCGGCCTTGGCCTCGGCGGTCGCCGCCTCGCTCTGCGCCTTGGCATTTGCTGCGTGCGCGGCATTGCCGGTGGCGCCGGCGGGACCCTGCGGTCCGGCGGTGCCGGCCTTGTCGCCGGCGGTGTTGCCGTCCTGGCCGATATTGGAGACGTCGCTCTGGCCTTGCGCGGCCACGGCCGCCTTGAAGGAGGTCTTCGGCGTGCCCTGGTCGGCGATTGCGACGAGGCCGCCATTGCCCTTGGCCTCGGCCGCGGCGGCATCGCCGGTTCCGGTCGCGGCATCGGCCGGCGTCGCCGAGCTGTCGGACTCGACCGTGGCGCCGGCGGTGCCGGCCGTCTTGTCGGTGGTCTTGGCCGTGTCGGTCTTGCCGCCCTGGATCTGCGCCGCGGTGGTGGCGCTGGCGGCGAGGCCGGCGGCGGCGATGGTCAGCGGCGAGGCGGCCTTGTCCGGGGTCTGGACGGCGGCCGCGTTCGGATCGACCGGCACCACCGGCGGGGCGACGAGGGCGGCATTGGGATCGGGCAGGGCGGCCTGCGCGGCGAGGTCGGCCTGCGCGGCGGCGCCGTCGACCGCGGCGGCGAGGCCGTCGGTGCCGGCCTTGTCCGCATCGCTCTTGTCGGTCGTGCCGGTATCCGAGGTCTCCGAGCCGTCCTTGGCCTTGCCGGCGTTCGCAGAGCTGTCCGTTTTCGCGTCGGTCTTGGCGTCGGCCTTGCCGGCGGCATCCGCCGTGCTGTCGTTGCCCGCGGACGCGGAATCCGTCGCATCATTCGCGTTGTCGCGCGCCGGAGTGTCGCTCGCGGCGGTGTCGCGGGTGCTCCTGTCGGAACCCGAGGCGGCGTCGCTGCGGCGCGGGGCGGTGTCCTGGCTCTGCGCGCTGTTGCTGATCGCCTGGGTGTTGCTGTCGACCAGCGCGCCGAACGGCGAGTTCGACGAACTGTCCTTCGGCGCCTGCGTGCGCGCAGACTTTGCCGGCGTGCTGGGAACCTGCACGCTTGCCACGACATCCGACGTCCGACCGACCACGGGAGACCCTTTCGATACAAATCCGGCATCGGAGGTCAGCAAGGAGCGGGCCAGCCCGCCATGAGCGATCATTATGCAATGAAATCAACCGCTTGATGGGTTCGCCCCGGCCGTCGCCGCTCGCTCCGGGCCCCGCCATTTCTGCCGCCCCGGCAAGAATTGCCCTAAGCTTCCGTCCCCCGTGATTGCGTCGCCGCAGGGCCGCCTATATGAAAGAGACGCTCTCAGAAGCTTTCGACCGGGCCAGCCACGCCCTGCGGGAACAAGCCGTCCCGGGGACGATCCGCGTCCCGCCGCAAGCACAGGAATTCGTCACCCCCGCTGCCGCCACACCACTTTAGGCCCATGCTCAACAGTCTGGATCTCGAAGGTCGTCCGCAGGATACAAGGGTCGTCGTCGCCATGTCGGGCGGCGTCGATTCCTCGACCACGGCTGCGCTGTTGAAGGCGGAAGGCTACGACGTCGTCGGCATCACGCTGCAGCTCTACGACCATGGCGCCGCGACCCATCGCAAGGGCGCCTGCTGCGCAGGCCAGGACATCCATGACGCGCGCAACGTCGCCGCCACGCTCGGCATTCCCCATTACGTGCTCGATTACGAGGACCGTTTCCGCGAGTCCGTGATCGACAATTTCGCCGACGCTTACGCGCTCGGCGAGACGCCGGTGCCCTGCATCGAGTGCAACCGCAGCGTCAAGTTCCGCGACCTGCTCAAGACCGCGCGCGAACTCGGCGCGCAGGCGCTCGCCACCGGCCATTACGTCGCCTCGCGCCGCCTCGAGAGCGGCGCGCGCGCGCTGGTCTGCGCCGCCGATGCCGATCGCGACCAGAGCTATTTCCTGTTCGCGACCACGCAGGAGCAGCTCGACTATCTGCGCTTCCCGCTCGGCGACATGACCAAGCCGCAGACGCGCGAACTCGCGCGCCGCTTCGGCCTCGCGGTCGCCGACAAGCATGACAGCCAGGACATCTGCTTCGTGCCGACCGGGCGCTACACCGACATCGTCACGCGGCTGCGCCCCAACGCGATGGACCCCGGCGACATCGTGGATGGCGACGGCCGCGTGCTCGGCCGCCACAACGGCATCGCCAATTTCACCGTCGGCCAGCGCCGCGGCCTCGGCATCGCCGCGCAGGCGCCGCTCTATGTCGTCAGGCTCGATGCCGCAAACCGCCGCGTCGTGGTCGGCCCGCGCGAGGCGCTGAAGATGCACCGCATCGCCCTGCGCGACGTCAACTGGATCGGCGACGGCGACATCGATGCCGCGATCGGCGACGGCCTCGAAATGTTCGTGCGCGTGCGCTCCACCCGCGCCCCGCAGCCCGCCTGGCTGCGCGGCGGCGGCGGCCATTACGAGGTCGAGCTCGTCGCCGGCGAGGAGGGCGTCTCGCCCGGCCAGGCCTGCGTGTTCTACGACGCCGCCTCTGGCCAGGCCCGCGTGCTCGGCGGCGGCTTCATCCAGAGCGCCGCGGCCAAGGTCGCAAGCCGCCCCGCGCGCCCGCTCGCCGAAGCCGTGCGCGGCTGACCTTGTCGAGATTGGGCCCATCTGCTGGTGCGAAGGCAGTGCGCCCCCTCTCCCGCCTGCGGGAGAGGGTCGGGGACAGGGCTCTCCCGACCAGCGATATCTCGCGAGCGGAAAGAACCCTCACCCGGCGCTGCGCGCCGACCTCTCCCGCAAGCGGGAGAGGCGCAGACCGCGTTCGCGGCGAGGACCGATATCACCAATGACCGTCACAATTAAGTAAGAGCATCAGGTAAGGGCAGGGGGGCATGGCTCAAGACATCTCGCGGGCCGGGGTCGAGAAGGCCTATGGCCGCTGGGCGCCGGTGTATGATCTCGTGTTCGGCAAGGTGTTCGACGCCGGACGGCAGTCGACCATCACCGAGGCCGACCGCATCGGCGGCCGCATCCTCGATGTCGGCGTCGGCACCGGCCTGTCGCTGTCGGATTATGCGCGCACCACCAGGATCTGCGGCGTCGACATTTCCGAGCCGATGCTGCGCAAGGCGCAGGCGCGCGTGCGCGCGATGCGGCTGTCCAATGTCGAGGTGCTCTCGGTGATGGACGCCAAGAACCTCGCCTTTCCGAGCGATTTCTTCGACGCGGTGGTCGCGCAATATGTCATCACCGCCGTGCCCGATCCCGAAGGCACGCTCGACGAATTCGTCCGCGTGCTGAAGCCCGGCGGCGAACTCATCCTCGTCAACCACATCGGCGCCGAGACGGGCCTGCGCCGCCTGTCCGAACTCGCCTTCGCGCCTCTGGCGCGCCGCCTCGGCTGGCGCCCGGAATTCCCGTGGGCGCGCCTGGAAAACTGGTCGAAGAAGCACGGCGGCGTCACGCTCGCCGAGCGCCGCCCCATGCCCCCCATGGGCCACTTCTCCCTGATCCGCTACGTCAAGGCGTGATCGCGATTCCGCCGGGCAGCCAGCCACAACGGCGCTGCGCTCCCTCTCCCGCCTGCGGGAGAGGGTTGGGGTGAGGGCTCTCTCCACCAGCGATATCTCGCGAGTCGCTCCGCCATGACGCGGGCAGCACCGCCATCGTTCCCCTTCATCACATCTCGCCCTCCGCCAGGGAACACCCCGCGTCCCCCGCGCGTTTCCCTCCCATGCGCACCCCACACCTCATCCTCGCCGCCGCCCTGATCGCCGCCTCCGGCAGCGCGATTGCGCAGGCCCCGCCCGCCCCGGGAACCTCGCCGCAGCAGACCGCGCCGACCTCCCCACAACGCAGCGGCTGCGCGCCCTCGGACCGGCTGACCACCGCTACCGACGGCAGCGCCACCACGGGCCAGTCGCGGGAACCGCTCGGCGACAGGCTCGCCAAGACCGACGGCGTGCTCTGCCCGCCCTCCGGCGTCGACCCCGACATGCACGCCCCGGCCCCCGACACCGGCACCACCCCCGTGATCCCGCCCCCCGGCAGCCCCGGCGGCGACCCGACCGTGCGGCCGAAATAGCCCCGTCTGCTGCTCCCAACCAACGTCATGCCCGGGACTGTCCCGCCTGCGGGGCCGAAGCCCCTTCGGCGCGGCGAAGGCCCGGGCATGCATGTCCCCGGATCGGCGAATGAAGATCTGGATGGCCGCGACAAGCCCGGCCCTGACGAACCCCGCAGCCGCGCAACCGGTCCCTCCTTCGCCTCTCCCCACCGGGGAGAGGCCGGACTCCGCGCCCCGCGCGGAGACCGGGTGAGGGGGCCTCTCCGCGAGTCCCATGCCCCGAAAATCGCAAAATCCGTCGAAAAACCAGCCCCAGCCGAACCCGCCGCGCCAACCTCGCCGCCGACCCCCGCGGGCAACGGCGGAAGCTGCGCGAAGCGGAGCGAAGGCGGATTGACTTCCCCCCGCCCCCTTCCTTATATGCCGCGCGTTCGCGAGAAACGGCCGTTTGCGCCGCCGCGATCCCTGTGGCGGGGTAGCTCAGCTGGTTAGAGCACGGGAATCATAATCCTGGGGTCGGGGGTTCGAGTCCCTCCCCCGCTACCAAAGCTCCCTACATCCGATGGTCATCCTTCACGATCTGATTTGCATTTTGCCATTGATTTAGCGTGCGCTGCGATCCTCTGGGTGATGGGTCCTAACATTCGGGCGAGCCGGAGCGGCGCGTTCGTGGCGCGGTAACTGATGCTCAGGCGGCCTCGCGCAGGCGAGCAATCCAAAGTGTTTCATGCGTGCAATCGACGCCTCATCCGCCTGATGATCGCATTCGTTCTGTCGTTGCAGTAGGTGCTGTGTTCGTTTGGCTGGATCGCTTTTTCTAGGGGGGAGCAATTGAAGAGATCGCCCTGGTCATTCCTCGCGATCTCGTAGGGGGAAGCTCGGGCGTCGCTACATCGCCCAAATCGCAATCCAGCTATCCCATTGAGGGGAGGATCGATCTCGGCAGGCGCCTTCCTCGGGTGGCTCGATTCTGGTCTACGTCGTTGCGCGCTGTAGTTGCATCATCCCCTTTTTCGGCTATGCTTCCTTGCTGATGATCGAGGGAGCGCCGTGATATTGAGGGGTCTCACGATTGTATTGCTGCTTGCATCTCTGCCGGTGCTGGCAGCTGCTGAGGAGAACCGAGTAGAGCCGGTCTCCATTTTTTTCGCGAATGCCAATGAGGCCATGGGCAACCTCGTCACTGGCCTCGAAGGCGCCGCCGACGCGCGCAGACGGTTCGAATCCGATGCCAGAGTGCAAGACATTCGCTCCCGGGTCAGCGACATCGACGGAAGGCTCGCCAATGCTGTTGGGCGCAAGGAATATCTGATCTCCTCTCTCACTGAGTATCTGGACAGACCCTCGCCGGATGGTTGGCGCGATGTTGTCGATCAGATGCAAGCAGTCGCTCAGATCATGGATGGAATTCTGAGCGAGATCAATGTTTCTTCGAGTGATCTCGTCCGCATCACCGGGCCTGACCTCGTCAGCAACCTTGTCGGCGTGCTGTACGCCCGGCAAGGTATCATGACTCGCATGCAACAGCTCCCGGAGCCGCAGACCGATGCTGAACTAGCCTCGCTGCGAAGGCTGGTCGGCCGCTACGACGAGTTGGTGAGCAAACTGCGCCGGCTTAACAGCGCCATCGATCGCTATATCGCCCAAGCTCAACCGCGATGAAATACGAAGCCATCAACGGAGAGATTTAAAAGAGATGTGGCAATGCAAGCCTACTTGCTTCCGGCGTCTCTTGCCGACGCTTGGGTTGCTGCTGGCGCTAGTTGCCTTGGGGGCTCCTTTGCCCGTGTTGGCGGCAGGACCCGAGCGCCCCCTGGTATTCATCCCCGGCATTCTCGGCTCGCGGCTGGTGGATGCGAGCGGTCGCGTGGTCTGGGGCGAGCGCAACTCGCTCTTGAACTATACTGAGTTGGAGCTGAAGCCGGATGTGGCAACGCCCTTCCAGGCCGACGGCCTGGTCAAGGCAATCAACGTACTTGGCCCGTTCTGGACGGTGCACCAGTACGACAGCCTCTTGGAGAACTTGCGCAAGCTCGGTTATGTCGATGGTCATACGCTGTTCGTCTTTCCCTACGACTGGCGGCAGAGCAATTTCGATTCAGCGTCAAAGTTCGCCACATACGTGAACGCGACACCGGCTCTGCGCGGCGCAAAATTCGACGTGCTGATGCACAGCATGGGTGGCCTAGTCGGCAAAATATGGATGCTCGAACACGATGGGGCACAGCGCGTCCGCAAGGCAATCTTCCTGGGTACGCCCTTCCAGGGAAGCATGAACGCCCTTGGTACTCTGTCTGCCGGATGGGGGCCATTCGCCAATGCCATGGCGGGCGGGCTCGACGCCGTGCGGCGCGTGTCCATGTCGTTTCCGGGCCTGATCGAACTGCTGCCCCGCTATGACAAATGCTGCCGGCTCGGCGACCAGCGACAACACGCCTTCCTCGACATTCTCAACGCCGACACTTGGACCAATCGCGATTGGCTCCCGAGCGAGCATCGCTCCGGCGCGCGCAATTCCGCGTTTCTGAAAAACCTCGAACGGGCGCGTAGGCTAGATGCCCTGATGCACCGCGATTTGAGCGGCGTGCAGGAGTTGAAATTTGCTGGCGATGTAATCGATACGAAGCTCTGGCTGTACGTACCGCGGGAAAAGCAGGGCTGGAAAGACTGGATATTCACCCTCAGTCGAGGCGACGGCACAGTGCCAGTGTGGAGCGCTGTAAACGATTTCCGGAGTACGGAGGGTACCAACCCGTCGTTTGTCGAGCATGCGACGATCTTCACCGACAAGTGGGTTGCCAACAGACTGGCGCGCGAGTTCGTCAGCGACGCGCCGCCCCCTGTAAACCGGGAGGATTTCCGCGACCTCGGACTGGATTTGGTTTCTGTTGCGCTCGAATCGTCGATGGCAACACCGGGTGCCACAATCGCGCTCTTCATAACGCTCGAATTCAACACCGCCGTCACGCGTGGTCGCATCACGCCGGATGCGACTTCGTACGCCCAGCAAGCGCCCATTTCGCTGATGGAAACGACCACAGCAGATGACGAGGCGCTGCGCCGCCTCACGTTTCGCGGGACGGTTACGGCCCCGCAAGAGGAAAACACCCACCGCATCGATGTGAGGATACCGGGCGCTGGAACACGCAGCATCTATCTGACGGTCTTGGCGGCCCGATGAGAGTCTCCGCATCGACTAGTCGGATGATCATCTCGGCGATGCTGCTGAGCATCGGCTCTGCCGGCGCCCAGACGGTCGATCGCGGGGCGATCTTTGAAGCCAACAAACAAGCAGTGGTGCGAGTGACCGTCACTGGGCGTAATGCAAGTGGCCAGCCAGTCGAACGTCGTCGTGGTACTGGCGTGATGGTGCGCGCGAGTGGCCGTATTCTTACCTCGTTGAATCTAGTGGGGCGCGATGAAGACTGGGCCGAACAACCCGGCGGAAGGCGCGAACGTTTCATCGATGTATCGGCGCCGGATGGGCAAGGGGTCGAACGTCCGCTCGGGCGCGCCGTTGTTACTATGGTGCCGGCGCGCGATGTTGTAATGCTGAACATCACGGGCGAGAATTTCCGAGAAGCTGCCATCGAGCTCACGCCGCCCTCTTCACAGTCATCGGTCGTCGCGCTGATATGGGAGCCTGATGCAGGAAGGGCTGAGCCTGTAACTGGTGACCTCGTGCCAACTGACTCAGGACGTTACGGCGATGTCATCACGATCCGAATGCCGTCGCTTGAAGGTTCTGAGGGCGCCGGCGTGTTCAACGCTTTGGGAAAACTGGTGGGTATAATCAGTAAACGTATCGACGCAACACGAGCGCTGGCCGAGCCCGTTCATGCGTTCTATCCCTTCCTGCCGCCGCCGACACGCGCCCAACGAAGCTCTGCCGAAGTGGCAATCTGTGAAAGTGAGCTCCGCAATAGCCGTGCCGCACGTCAGCCCTTTCGCGTATCCAACAGTGTTCGCTGCGAAAACATGGGCGACAGCAGGCGCGGGATTGCCGTTTACAGGGCGCCGCCAAACTTCGTCATCGTAGATCAAGTGAGCAAAGCGGATCAGACCAACTACGGCGAGGTTGGGCCGATCGTCTATGGAAAAGATGGCGATCGCGTTGTGCACGTATCGGCCGAACTGCGCTGCGAAACACCCAACCGCCCCTTCGGCCCAGGTGGCTGGTCAGGAACAACATTGATGGGCAGCATCGAGCGGGTGTTGAGCCGAGACGAACTCGTGCAGATCCACGAGGAATGCCTCAATCGCTAAGTCTGCCAAAGCGCAAACAGGTGCAGGTCTTGAGACTTTTGCTTATGACACTCGTCTTCTGCTGTGGTTCTGTGCCGCTCTGCGCGCAGTCAATAGACCGCAATATGGTATTGTCACTCAATAAACAATCCGTCGTCAAGATTACGGTCACCGGACGCGATGCCAGCGGCCAAACTGTGCGGGCGCGTACCGGATCGGGTGTCATTGTTCGAGCAAACGGTAGCCTTGTCACTGCTCAGCACGTTGTCGGGAAGGACGAAGATTGGTTTGAGCTGCCCGGCGGCAAGCGTGACCGAAGAGTCGAGGTCTTCAATCTCAACAGTTTTGGCGTTCAGCAGTCGCTTGGTACTGCAACGGTACGCGTCCTCCCTGGTATCGATATCGCGCTGCTGAGTATAAGTGCCTCGAACCTCACCGAGGTAAATCTGGCGGAGACGCGGATCGACGAATTGAACTCGGTGGTAGGCATACTTTGGGATCCGGATAACAATGTGCCTGAGCCTGTAAGCGGCGACCTTGTTCCGACCGACCGTGGACGTTTCGGCGACCTGTTGACGGTTCGGATGGCTGTTGTGGAAGGAAACAGCGGCTCCGGATTGTTCGACAAGAACAATCGGTTAGTGGCGATAGTTACCAACCAATTGGGATCCTCGCGCGCGCTCGCTGTGCCAGTCGATCGCTTCATTGCGACGCTCCCGCCACCGCCGCCTGCGGATTGCTCGCTCTATACTTCGGGCATCGACCGGCGCGTGGATCTTCATTCGGGCCCGACCGTCGAGCACCAGGTTTTCCTCTACGACGCGCGAAAGGGTTGCAAGATTACGAGGATCGAGCACAGCGTAAAGGCTCAACGCAACTTCTTCGACTTCACCTACAGGATCGAGGATGAGGGTCGGCGCGCTCGGGTGGAATTCAACGTTGCCGATCGGCCGCAGCCCAGCTTCGTTAAGATCGACCTGCGCATCTTTCAGGAACGAATGGTACCATGAGTTCTGGTCGGTAGGTCGGCCTGTCCCCGCTGTGAGCCCGCGGCCGTGGGCGGACGAACGGCACGGTCACGCTCGTCTCGCCGGCTTCTTGCGGAATTACGGGAATTACGGTGACACTGCTGGACTGCACCCCCGAAGTGAGACACGATCATTACAGTGACAGGCATTTCGAGGATGACCTGTGGCAGAGCGCTCATCGCTTCGGTCTCTGTGTCGCCCCCGTCAACCCCTCCCATCAAAAATATTCCACTTTACCGAAATTCGGAAATGTCGTATGTGTCGTGCATCCCG